>NZ_LMUG01000001.1:0-45013 GCF_009766125.1 Acidisoma sp. S159 | reverse complement strand
CCAAGGCGCCCGGCGACCAGCGCCGATTGGGGGCGGTCGTCGCGGAGGTGACGCTCGACGGGGTGGCGCTGGATCTCGCGGATCATCGCCTGGCCTTGGGTTTCCACGCGATCGAGCGGCAGGGCGGCGCCTGCTGGCGCTGGACAGATGGGCAGGCGCTGCTGGACTTCGGACCGAGCGAGGTCGAGCGCGTGGTGACAGTAACGGTCACCGTCATCGCGGCCGCACAGGACTGGTGCGTCGCGGCCTGAAATGTGGCGGAGCGCTCCCTGGTCTGGACACGTCGAGAGGCCGGAGCCGACCGCAGTCACGCCGTCAAAGTCGATGCACAAGTCGGCAGTTTCGATCTTGGTGGGATGCTCCACTGGCGCAACAGGCTGCCTACTGGCCGGGGTCCGTGTGGCCCGCTTTACCGTATTTGCCGGCGCTATGGAGCATCGCTAGGGACTAACGAGCGGCAATCATTGTTATTCGCGCATGCGTTTGGGTTACGCGCGGTGTCGGACGGCTGAGGAGACGTTCGGCGAGTCCGCCGACGCGGGCAGCAGTCATGGCAATATGGAGATCATTGAAGACCAGCACGAAATCATTGACATGCGGCATCCAATGATTTGTGAGCGGCTGCCAGCGCGCGCCCACGTCGGCGCCCGCGAGTTCGAGCCGCCAAAGTTGAAAGGACAAATATGATGAGCGGCGAAACCGGCCCAAACGAGACGATGCCGGCCTGCATGGAAAACGTGATCCTCCCACGAGCCCACGATATCGGCGGATTCGAGGTGCGGCGCGCACTCCCGGCCAGGCAGCGGCAGATGGTCGCCCCTTCATCTTCTTCGACCAGATGGGGCCTGGCGAGTTCCTGACCGGCAAGGGGCTGGACGTGCGGCCGCACCCCCATATCGGGCTGTCCACCGTAACCTACTTATTCGATGGCGCGATCCAGCACCGCGACAGCCTTGGCTCCGACCAGTCGATCGTGCCCGGCGACGTCAATTGGATGACGGCGGGGCAAGGTATCGCCCATTCTGAGCGGACGGCGAAGAGCGCCCGGGGCATTCGAACCGGCTGTTCGGCATCCAGTCCTGGGTGGCCCTGCCACGGCAGCATAAGGAGGTGGCGCCTGGCTTTCTCCACCACGGGGCGGATGCCCTGCCAGTCATTGAGAATGGCGGTGCCAAGCTACGGCTGATCGCTGGCTATGGCTGGGGCCTGCGCGCGCCGGTCCTCACGCCGTCGGAATTGTTCTACGCCGATGCCGTGCTTGCAGCCGGGCGCAGTCCTGCCGATGCCGGACAGCCATGAGGAACGCGCGGCCTATGTCGTGGAGGGCGGCGTCGAAATCGCCGGCGTTTACTTCGACACCAGCCGCATGCCGTTGTTCCGAGCCAATGACAGCATCGCACTGCGCGCGGGGCTGAGGGGGGCCCGGCTGCTGTTGCTGGGTGGCGCGGTGATGGACGGGCCGCGCCATTTGTTCTGGAACTTTGTCCCTTCGTCGCGCGAACGGATTGAGCAGGGTAAAGCGGATTGGAAAGCAGGCCGCTTCGCGAAGGTCCCCGGTGGCGACAAGGATTTCATCCCGCTGCCGGAAGAGCGCGTCCTTCGGATCCGGTGCAGGCGCAAGCCGGATCTCCGACGAGCTGAGGCTTCCGGCGCAGGCTCTGGTGCAAATATCTGATGCTCAACCTGCGCAACGTCAAAGTGATTCTGGCGGTAGTCCCGTCGTGCGAATTTGCGCGAGGCGAAGAGATTGTGTAGTAAATGACCCGCGATTCTGATCCGGTTCGTCTGGAATTTAGCTCATCACGTTGCATTAGATCTCTCCAAGTCACAGTCGATCGATAGGATGTAACATGTGCTCACCGCAGATTGTTAACGAAGCCATGAAGCTAAAGATCGCGGCATGGAACGCGAGTTTTCGGCAAGTCTCGACGAGCCCTTTCGGGCCAACAGATGAAGTAGGGATGCTCAATCTCATCGATGGCGCGTCTCGTGATGCAATCATGCGGCGGGCGGATGCCTCCCATGTTTACGATCTTTCAGTAGATAACTTCGTCGGGATGCCGAGTTGGACGGCCGCTGGCGATCCTTCCTATCAGATCTGGATGACCCATACTCCACCCGGAGAAAATGTCTGGAATTCCATGAAGCAGGACGACGCTACAAACGATCTGGTAGCTTATTCAGGCGATGCGGTCTCCATGTATACCCATTGCGGCACCCATATTGATGCGCTCAACCATTTTGGGTTTAGGGGACGGATATGGAACAATTACACTATCGATGATAATCTTGGCAGCCGCGGCTGGAACAAATGCGGCGCGGAGAAACATCCTCCGGTAGTGGCGCGGGGGATCATGCTGGATATCGCAAGCATGCACGGACTCGACGTCCTCCCTCCTAGCTACGGCATCGGCGCGAAGGACTTGGAGAACTGCCTCAAGCATCAGAAGACAGAGCTACGTCCAGGAGATGTGGTGCTTCTCCGTACTGGACAGATGAAGCATTGGCTCGATGCTGCAGCGTTTTGCGCCAATACTCCTGGGCTCACGCGCGAAGGGGCGGAGTATCTTTGCAAAGGGGGCGCGGTTATGATCGGAGCGGATAATTTGACGTTGGAGCAAGTTCCGTCCACTGAGCCGGGAAACTATCTTCCGGTTCATTGTTATTTGTTAGCAGAGGCCGGGGTGCCTATCTTGGAGATGGCCCAGCTCGATGAATTGAGCGCCAATGCGGTCTTTGAATTTGCTTTTATTGGCGCTTGCATAAAGTTGGCGGGCGCTACCGGCTCGCCAATGCGGCCCATCGCGATGCCATTGCGCGAGTGACATTTCGCCTTTCAAACCAAGTCGGATGTGGTTGGGCAAACGCGAATCTTCAGGCTGGTCTCGTTTGCAGGTGTTCTTCTACTGAGGTGATGGACCTGCCCCGCGCAGAGGCGTAACTCTTCTCCTTCCGGAGCTTAGGCTGGTCGTCAACGTCCTCTCGATCCTCGCCCTATACGATCGGGGCTTCTGGTCAGGTGTGGTTCGCCGCCTCTATAAGGTGATGTTGACGAGGGAGGTCGTATGCCGCGGCCACTGGACATTTGGCGGTGCGCGATCGTGAAGCAGACGGCGGAGGAGATTGTCCGCGACGGCGTTAGCCCAGGCTCTGCAATCTGGTTTCCGGATACGCCCCCATTTACCTTCTGGGCGGACCCCTTCGCGCTATGGCGGGATGGGCGCCTCTATGTGTTTGCCGAGGCATTCGATTACCGGACCCGGATCGGCCATATTGATCTGCTCGTTTACGATGGCGATCTCAAATTTCTCGAAACCAGGCCGATTCTAAGAACGCCTTGGCACCTCTCTTATCCATTCGTCTTCGAGGCCGAGGGCGACACATGGATGCTGCCCGAGGCCTATAAATCGGGTACGCTGACCCTGTATCGCGCGCGTTCTTTTCCGGACGACTGGGAGGCGGTCTACTCAATCCCGCTCGACAGCCCGGCGATCGATGCAACGCCTCTTTGGCACGGCGGCAGGTGGTGGCTGTTCTATTCGCCCTCTCACGATGCTTTGGCTCGTCGCAGCAACCTTCACGTGGCGTGGTCCGATAGGCTGACCGGCCCCTGGCACCTTCATCCGCTCAATCCCGTGCGTGCCGATCTGGCGAGTGCTCGTCCGGGCGGCAGACCGATGGTTTGGGGCGGCGCGATCATTCTGCCCGTTCAGGACTGCCGATTAACCTATGGCGGCGCCATTCGCGTCCTTTCAATCGAGACTTTGGACGGGACAGGATTCGTGGCGACGGATCGTGCGGGTGTGAGTGCGCCCTCCTGGATGGCGCCGTTCACGGAGGGTTTGCATACGCTCGCCTCCGCGGGCCCGGTCACGCTGATCGACGTCAAGCGGACAGAGGCGTCTTTCTACGGGGAGGCGGTCCGCATTCAAGGCGTGTTGCGACGCCGATGGAGAGAGGCTCGGTCTCTAAAGCGGTCGGCTGGTTGAGATGAAGAAGATAGCGTTCGTCTTCGTAGCAGAACCCTACCAGTGCTATCATGGGGCCTCTGTGGCTTTTGCAATGGCCAAGATGGCCGATGTCCGAGTGGCGATCTACTATAACGACCCGGATTCTGTTTATCATCTGGACCGCATAAGGGTGCTGTACAGCGCGGCGCCCATGAACTATATTCGTATGAAGCGCAGTCTGTTTACGACATTTGTTCAGAGACTCAAGATCTTTGGATTTCTCAAATACACCGTCTACCGATCAAACGAACGTGCATTCGCACAGTATGACGCGGTCGTTTCGGTGGAAGACACCGCTTACAGACTATTCGAGACATCCAACGCTGCTGATCGACCCAGGAAGATCTACCTGCCGCATGGGGCGGGTGATGGAATTGTAGGATTTTCCGGCCGGGCAAAACACTTCGACCTGGTGCTCCTGCCCGGGCCGAAGTCGGCAACGCGCATGATGGAATCAGGTTACGTTCGTCCGGACAATCATCGCGCGATTGGTCTGGTGAAGCTCGAAACCGCTAATTTGCTCTACGACGCTCAAGACACCTTTTTCGCTGTGAAACGTCCGACCGTGCTCTATAATTCTCATATCACGCCTGGGTTGCGATCCTGGGACACCTTCATAGAACCGATGCTTGCGGAGTTTACGGCGTCCGATGACTACAATCTCATCGTGGCGCCGCATGTTAAATTCTTCCGGCGTCGCAGCCGGCGGCTCCGTGCGAAATGGGAAGCGCGAAGCTCGGCAAATGTCATCGTGGATACCGGATCCGACCATTCCGTCGATATGAGCTACACACGGGCCGCCGACATTTATGTGGCTGATATCAGTAGTCAAATCTACGAATTTCTCATCGAGCCGCGGCCTTGCATCTTCCTCAATCCTCACCGGATTGCGTGGGAGACTAACCCGAGCTACGCGCATTGGCATCTTGGCGATGTCATCACCGAGCCGGAGCAGCTCATGCCCGCGATCCGCGCGGCAAAGGCGCGGCACCCCATCTATCTGGAGAGGCAGGTGGCGATGGCGGCTGCGTCCCTGGGTGACCGCAGTCCGGGCGCGTCCCGCCGTGCCGCGAAGGCGATCATGGAGTTCCTGCGCGAGCATGAGCGCTTGTAGCCATGTCATCTTCGCTCGCCCTATAAGATGCCGATGCTCCGACCGATGGACATCTGGCGATGCGCGATCGTGAAGCAGCCCGCCGAGGTGATCCTGCGCGGCGGCATCGACGCGTCCTCGGTCGTCTGGCTTCCGGATATGCCACCGGGTTCCTTTCGAGCCGATCCCTTCGCATTGTGGCGTGGCGGACACCTCCACGTTTTTGCCGAGGCCTTCGACTACCGCGACCGTGTTGGGCATATCGATCTCCTTATTTTTGATCGTGACCTGAATTTGCTGGAATGCCGCACGGTTTTGAAAACGCCCTGGCATCTGTCCTATCCCTTCGTTTTTGAGGCGGATGGTGAAATCTGGATGCTTCCTGAGGCGTTCCAATCTGGGGCCTTGACTCTGTATCGAGCCCGGCGGTTTCCGTTCGAATGGGAACCCGTCTGCGAGGTTCCGCTGGATGGTCCGGCAATCGACGCGACACCATTTTTCTACGGGGAAAAGTGGTGGCTGTTCTATGCCCCCTCACATAGCAAGCTCGCCAAAAAGAGCCATCTTCATGTGGCGTGGTCGGATAGCTTGACGGGTCCATGGAAACTGCACCCGCTCAATCCAGTACGCATCGATCTTTCCAGCACCCGCCCCGGAGGTACGCCGTTCGCGAGGAACGGCGTCATCAATCTTCCCGTGCAGGATTGTCGCGCGACTTACGGCGCCGCGATTTGCATCCTGGAGATTGATTGTCTCGATGAAACGCAATTTTCGGCGACCGTTGGCGAAATGCTCGTCGCGCCACCATGGATGGCACCTTTCACGGAAGGCCTGCATACGCTCGCGACGGCTGGATCGGTGACCCTGATCGATGTCAAGCGCATGGACGTCTCGCTCCATGGCAAGCTGGGGCGCGTTGATGGAATCATACGGCAGCGTTTGAAACGTGCGAATGTCTTTCGGCGATGAGGATCGGCTTTCTATATAACCACGATGCAAGCCATCAGGTGCCGCATACCATTCCCATCGCGGCAGCACTTGCGAAGCGAGGCATCGATGTCGAGATTTTGACGTCGAGCGAGGCGCAACGTGCGGTAGCGCAAGCACTTATTCCGCCGAATGTAACTGTCCACTTCAGAAGTCTGCGGATCAGCGCGGCAAGCCGCGCGGCGGACCACCTTCTTCGTCATGTCGCACCCTTTAAGCGAATCGCAATCCTCCGGGAGAATCTCGACCTGTTCAGGCAATTCGATGCGCTGATTGTACCGGAGACGACCTCGACATTGCTGAAGACGCGGTTCGGGCTGACCGCTCCAAAATTAATTTATGTTCCGCATGGCGCGGGTGATGGTGCGGCCGGATTCCAGCCCGCGACCAAGAGCTTTGATTTAGTGCTTCTGTCTGGACGAAAGGTGCGGGGCCGGATGCTCGCCTTGGGGTTGGTGACGGAATCCAATCATGCGATCGTCGGATATCCGAAATTCGATCAGCTAAACCTCAGGCCGCCCGCGCGTTTCTTTGACAACGACAGGCCGACAGTCCTTTACAACCCACATTTCAACCCGCTGCTGTCGTCCTGGTATTCGCTAGGCAGAAAAGTGCTGGAATGGTTCGCAGTCCAGGATCGCTTCAATCTGATCTTCGCCCCCCATGTGATGCTGTTCAAGCGACTGCTTCACACCTCGATTATCCACCGAAAAGCGAGACTACGGCCCCGTTTGCCGAGGCACCTTCGCGATAACGCCGGGATGCTGATCGACACAGGAAGCGATCGGTTGATCGACATGAGCTATGTGCAGTCTGCCGACATCTATCTGGGTGACGTATCGAGTCAAATTTATGAATGGATTCAAAGGCCGCGACCTGCCATCTTTTTCAACACCCACAAGTCTGGCTGGCAGGCCTCACCGGACTACGGACACTGGGCCCTTGGAGAGGTGATCGGCGGGTTCGATGCTCTTCCCGCAGCGCTTGATCGGGTGATCGCCCATCCGGACGCGTTCAAGGAACGTCAGGAGGCCGCGGCGGCAGAAACGTTCTCGATGACGGACCGTCGAGCGGGAGAGCGGGCGGCTGACGCCATTTTGGCATTCATGCGGCCGGCCTGAGGCTCGCGCTGTGACCCATGACAGGCACATGGTAGGATAGAACTGGCACAGCGGAGGCCAAGATGCGCTTTTCGAATTGCAACATCCCTCTCGCAGTTGCGCTGGTGCTCGCCGCGACCGTTGACGCCTGCGGGACGCCGCCACCACCGGCAGTTGTGACCGCGTCTACAGCAAGCGTCTCCACCGGTAGCGGCTTCGACGGCACATATCGTGGCGAGGCTTTTCCGGACCAGATCATCGAAGGATGCGGAGAAGCCTCGCACGCGATCATACTCGAGGTGAAGGGCAATCGAATCTGGGTGCGACACAGCCATGCGCTCACCGGCACCGTCGACCCCGCGGGCGAAGTCTCCATGCAGAATAGCGATGCAACCAGCAACCTGACCGGATCGATCCAGGGCGGTGTGCTCAAGGCGACCGAGACGGCGACCAGGTCGCCCAAGAAGCTGCAAGGTTTCTATGTGGACTCAGAATCGACATGCACCTTCGCGATTCAGGCGACCAGGGAGTCAGGCGGTGATTCGGACGGCGCGCCATAAGGTGACGCCGAACACCACGAGGGTGACGCCCGACGCGATGATGGTGGCATCGGCCGCACCGATCGTGCCGAACCACGGCACCAGAACGGCGAGCGATCCGAACAGGCAGATGTTTGCGCAGACCCGACCGAGGAGGACCTGTCCGGGCTTTCCCATGGCGGTGAGTGCCGGTGCGCAGACGACGCTCGCAAGATCGAGGGCGGCGGCCACACCGAGCAGAAGAAGCAGGGGATAGATGCCGGCGTATTGCCGGCCCGCGATCAGCCCCAGCAGCGGATGCCCAAGTACCAGAAGAATGAGGGTGATGATGATGCCCGCGAGCGAGGCGAGCCCGGTCGCACGCATCAGGAGTCGCTTGAAGTCGCCGCCCGCATTGGCCGTGTGGGCGCGCGCGAGCTCCGGAAATATCGCGCGCGAGACCATTTCGGAAATCCGCGCCAGCGCTTGGGCAAGTTGATTGGCAAGCCGGTAGTGACCAGCCCCAACCGGCCCCACCATGAGGCCTACGAGCAGAACCACCATTTGCTTGCCGCCGTAGTCCAAGGTGACGTTGAGATTGGTCATCCAGGTGAAGCGCCATATGCCAGCGTTCTCACGTAGGGCGAAGCGGATCGTGCGCGCAGTGGGGAAGGTCAAGGACCCCGGTGCCACGGCCCTGACGCAGACCCAGTAGACGATGGCGGTCATGATTTCGCCGGCAGCCCAGGCGACCAGGAAGCCGCGCACCGTGGCACCGATCGCGACCACCGTCAGGGCGCCCACGAAGCGCATGATGGGTGTCACCGTGTCAGCTGAGGCGCCGACCCCGAAGCGATCATGCAGACGCAAGATGCCAACGGCGGTGGACCTTCCCGAGAGGAGAATCACGAAGCTGAAGGCGAGGCCCGCATGCGACAATTGAGCGGACCAGCCGAGCAGCGGGCCGAGCACCATGACGGAGAGCGCAGCGATAACGCAGCCGGTGACAGCGCCTGCCATGTCCAGGGAGAGACAGAAGCCGGCGAGGCGGGCGGCGGCGGCGGCACGACCCTCCTTCACATGAGGCAGGCCATAGCGCACAACAATTTGCCAGGTTTGACAGCTGACGAGGGCGGAAATCGCCTGTGCGCCACCCAGGACCAGAGCGAACTGGCCAAAACCCTCAGGGCCGAGGGAGCGGGCAGCCAGCGCCAGGTAGACCAGGCTTAGGGCCGCGCCCATCGCCTTGCCCCCCAAAAGCCACCCTAGATTGGTGAAGACGCGCCCGAGCGAACCCTCGCGCCGGTCTCTTTTCTTCAAGACCGTTTGCCAAGCAGCCCGGGCAGTCCGTAGATGTCCTGCAAGATGAACATTGCCTTCCTCTATATCGCCGAGGCCTACCAATGCTATCACGGAGCGTCCATCGCACTCGAACTTGCGGCGCGCCCGGGCGTCAATGTTGTCAGCTATTACAACGATCCTGAAACGCCGCGACACCTTGAGCGCATCCGTATGGCTTACGGAACGCCACCAGTGGCCTATCGCAGGCTTCGGCGATCGCCGCCGACCCGGTTGATGCAGTCGATCCGCATTCTCGGCATGTTCAAAGAAATGGTGATGCGCGACAACGCCTCGGAACTCGACCAGTACGACGCCATCTTCACGCTCGAAGACACGGTCGCCTCGGCACGGCGTCTTGGTATCAGGAGACCGAAGCTCATTTACAGCCCACATGGTTTCGGAGATAGGGCGCGCGGGTTTGATGCCCGCGCCGCAGCGTTCGACTTTGTACTTGTCGCGGGTGACAAGAGCGCCACGCGTTTGTTGAAGAGCGGGCTTGTAACGGCGGCCGACCATGCTGTGATCGGTCCGGTAAAACTCGAAGTCAGTGCGCGATTGCGCGTTCAGCACCGGCCCTTTTTCAAGCATCAACGCCCAACGGTGCTCTATAACGCGCATAAGGCGCCGCGGCTCACGTCCTGGCACAAATTCATCGAGCCGATGCTCGGCCAGTTCGGCCGGCAGACCAGATTCAACCTGATTGTCGCGCCGCATGTAAAGATGTTCCGGCGGCGGTCCGTGTCGGTCAGATCGATGTGGGAGGCACGTAGTACTGACACCATCATAATCGACACGAGTTCAGACCGATTGATGGATATGACTTACGCAGACGCAGCAGACATCTATGTCGGCGATGTCAGTGGCCAGGTCTATGAGTTTTTGGCGGTGCCGCGTCCCTGTGTCTTTCTGAACGCACGCGGTGTGCAGTGGCGTGACGACCCGAACTTCGCGCATTGGCATCTCGGGGATGTGGTTGATGACCCAAAGGATCTTTTGTCGGCCATAGGTTCGGCGCCCGAGCGGCATGATTTCTATCGAGCAAGGCAGGAGATCTTTGCGAAGGCGTCGCTCGGTGACCGCAGCGCAGGGGCGGCGGAGCGGGGCGCCGATGCGATACTCGATTTCATGGGGCGGTCCGCAAGTGTCAGATAAGGCGGAATCTCATCTCGCCCTAAACCCTCAGATACCCGGCTGATTTCCACCATGCGACGGTCTCGGCAATGCCTGACTGGAGGGTGATGTGTGGCGCCCAAAGAGCGTCGGGCAGCCGCATCTTGCGGTCAGGTGCCCAGTCCCGGTGCAGGATTTCGCGCAGTTTGGCGCGGCCGAAGATGGCGGGCTTGCCAGAGAGGGTGGCGAGACCGTCGCTTGCAGCACCTGCAGCACTCAGCAGCAGATCAGGCACGTGCAGCATGCGGGGCCTATTTCCGAGGGCATCACCGATCGTTGCGAGAAGTTCAGCCCAGCCGTAGCCGTCAATCCGCTCGTCCGAGATTTCGAACACGGCATGGCTGGGTCCGCCGGGGCTCAGCGCCGCGATGGCCGTCGCTGCGTCTCGCGCATGAATTAGGGCAATGCGTAGCTCGGGCTTTGTCATGGCAGGCGCGATCGAGCGTCGTGCCATGCGCATCATGGCGAGACCCTCGATATCCCAAGGTCCGTAGACGACGCAGGGCCGGAGGATGACCCAGGACGTGGTGCCAAGGATGGCGATTATCGCGTCTTCGCCCGCGCGCTTGCTGGCGGCATAGGCGGAAAGATGCGGATGCCGCGCCGCCTGTGACGAGATCAGGACAAACCGCGCGGCCACAGCGTTCCGCGCCATTGCCTCCGCCAATCTTCGGGTTCCGTCAGCGTTGATCGCGAAGAACTCTTGGGCGCTTCGTGCTTTGACCAGTCCTGCCGCGTGGATGATCACGGAGGCGCCGGTTACCAGCCGGCAGAGTGCGGAGGAATCACCCAGATCCCCGAGCACGAGTTCAAGCGGGATCTCGGACAGAAGGGGATGCAGCGGGGCGCGGCGCGTCAGCAGCCGGACCTTCCAGCCTGAGGCCGCGAGGGCCGCGACGATGTAGCGTCCTAGAAATCCCGTGCCACCCGTGACGGCAGCGACGAGCGGCGCCGTCACGCAGAGACGACAACGCGTGGAAGTGCTTCCGCCAGGTAATGCTGCCGCGTGAGAGAACGGCTCAGTTTGCCAGACGAAGTATAGCTAAGACTACCAGGTGTTAACAGGATCACGCGACAGTCGAGCCCGTGCTGCGCCCGAATCGTTCCACTAACGTCCTCGATCAGCCGGCGACTAGCTGCCGGATCGGTGATGCTGCGCGATTCGACGGCAAGAAGGAGAATTTCCTGGCCATCTTCTTCCACGGAAAACGCCGCGACGTCGCCGGTCCTGACCTCGGGGGAAGTTCGTTCGACCGTCCACTCCAGATCCTGCGGCCAGATGTTGCGCCCATTGATGATGATGAGGTCCTTGGCGCGCCCGGTAACCACCAGTGTTTTCCCGAGGTGGTAGCCGAGGTCGCCGGTGGCGAGCCATCCATCGGCCGAGAGATTGACGCCCGTCTCATCGGGTCGGCCGTTATATCCCTGCATCACACTGGCGCCGCGCGCGAAGATCCGTCCCACGCGGCGGTCCGCCAAAACGGCGCCGTCTGCATCACGAATTTCAATCTCATGATTCGGTAAGGCGACACCGCACAGCACGACTGTTCGGACGCGGGAATTTTCGTCGGCTGGGGCTTGGATGATGCCAACCTGCTCCATCAGGTCGAGGTCGATGGTGTCCATCTCTATCCCACGCCCGATCGGTGCGAAGCTGATCGCGAGGGTGGCTTCAGCCATGCCGTAGCTCGGCAAGAAGGCTTCTGGCCGAAATCCGCAAGCAGCGAATAGTTTTGCGAAACCGGACAATACGGCTGGTCGGATCATGTCGCCGCCGATACCGGCGATGCGCCAGCTCGAAAGATCCAGGTCGGCCCTGCTGATGGACTGCTCGCGCCGCGCGCAAAGGTCATAGCCGAAGCTCGGACTGTAGGAGATCGTGCCGCGGCCGTTGGAGATGAGTGACAACCAAAGTTGTGGGCGTCGCGCGAAATCCTGCGTGGCGAGCAAATCGACCGTCACCTGGCCCGACACAGGGGTAAGCAGGAAGCCGACCAGCCCCATGTCATGATACAGCGGCAGCCAGGATACGGCACGGTCGTCCGGCCGAATCTCCAGCCCATGGCTCAGCATCGCAGACACATTGGCCATGAGGGCGCGCTGCTTGATCACCACCCCGATGGGAAAGCGGGTGCTGCCGGAGGAAAATTGCAGATACGCGGTATCGTCAACCCCGATCACCGGCAGTGCCACATCAGCGTCGGGGGCCTCAGCCAGATCAGCAACCGTGCTGCAAAGGGCCAGCCCCTGATCCTCTGCAAAGGGAGAGAGCCATCCGATCAATGCCTTGGGTGCGAATAACGCGGTCGCTTTCGCCTCTATGATCAATCGTCCGATATGCGCGACATAGGCCTCACGTCCCCCAAAGGCGAACGGCAAGGGCAACGGGACAGGGATGAGGCCGGCATATTGGCAGGCAAAGAAGATGCGGACGAAGTCGGGCCGTGTCTCCGCGATGATCGCCACTGGATCCTGGCGCTTCAATCCCCGCGCTAGTAGCTTTCGGGCGAGTGCAATCGCCTCGACCCGCAAAGTGCGATAGGGAAGCGCCTCTGTCAGTTCGCCCCGAACGGAATAAAAGTTGAGACCTGTCTCGCCGCTCGCCGCGTAGTCGAGCGCTTCCGGCAAGGTTAGGAAGTTGCCGAGGCGCTGCTCGATGCCGCTGAAAGTTGGCGTCGGCCCGGAGATGTAATTGAAATCCAAGATTTGTGATCCAGAACATGGTCGTGGGTTAGGCTCGGGTGCTGATTACGCCGCTTTGCGTTTAGCAAAGGTTTTGTCGACGAGCAGCAGGTCCGATGGTTTATCGACGTCGACAGCGGCATCCGCGAATGGCAACTCGACGATTGCGAGCTTCGCTCCTACGCGACGACCCAAAAGCCGAACCGCGGCCTGCATCGTCAAGCTTTTGAACAAATAACGGAACAGCGCGGTCAAGCCGATGATCCGCACCATGGCGACTGGGCTCTTGCGCTGCTGTTCCAACCGTTGCCAGAAGTCCACGGCTCGGCTGGCACTCGGTGTGCGCAGGAGGAACAGGTTGCAGCCGCTAAAGTCGCCATCGCGCATGCGTAACCAGGTGCGGCGGGTAGTTGGATAGGCTACGCGTATCACATCCGATCGCGCCACGCCGGCCGTGGCATCGGCCTCATCGGGCGTTTGGGAAAGAAAGGACTGCAGGATTTCGGGCGTTAGCAATGCGTGATCCGCCGTCGTGACGAGCAGCGGAGTTCCAAATTCTAGCAAGGAAGCAGCAACGCTCCGGCTCGGCGACGCGGCGGAGGGACGGACCAGGATCGTGCGTGCCTCCGCAAATGCGGCCAGAATATCCGACGGCTCGGTCGAGACGATGATACGGTGGACGGCAGGGCAGGCCTGGAGCGCCCTGATGACGTGCAGGATCATCGGCGTCCCGTCCACGGGGAGCAGCGCCTTATGAGAGACGCCGGCCGCCGCCGCCATGGGGTCAATTCTACCCCTGCGGTTCCCGGCGAGAATCAGCGCTGTCAGTCCGTCACCTGGCGTCATCCGGCCAGCGACTTTTCATAGACGCGATAAGTCTTGTAGGCGCGTCCACCGACGGCTTCGGCCAGATGGCGCATCGGCATATTGTCTTCCAGGACCCACGACATCTCAACGGCTGTGATGCCCTTGGCCAACGCTTCGCGCCGCAATGCCTCCACGATGTGAAGCGAAAGAAGCCGCCCCAAAATGCCATTGCCGAAACGTTTGCGCACACCCATCAGAGGTACGCGGGCCGTCGTTACGCCCGATACCTTCAATCGCCACAACAGTTTGGCCCAGCCGAAGGGGAACAGCTTACCCGAAAGATCGCGGATGGCCGCGTTCAGGTTGGGGAGGCAGAGGCCGAAGGCCGCCGGTTCGCCATCGACCTCGGCAAACCAGATCAGGCGCTCATGGAGGAGCGGCCGCATGGCCTTCGCCATATGGTCTACCTCGGCCTGAGTGATGGGTACGAACCCCCAATGGCCGTCCCAGGCATCGTTATAGATATCGACGAGGGCGGCGATATCGCTCTTGAGGTCCTTCAAACGCATCGGCCGCAGGACGACGTTCGATGGCAAGCCGCGTGCCACCATGGCGGCCGAGGCGGGCGGCAAGGCCGCGGAGCTATCGCAAATATAAGCGTAGAGATCACGGACCTTACTGTAGCCATTCGCCTTGATGTGGTGATCCGCATAGGGCGGATCATATGGCATCATGAGCATGGGATCTGTATCGAAGCCATCGACCAGCAGGCCCGTTTCTTCGTTGACCGACAGGTTGAAGGGGCCCGTTACGCGTTTGAGGCCCTTTTCGATGAGCCATTGTTCAGCCGTCGAAAGGAGGGCGGCGAAGACAGCCGGCTCGTCGATCGAAACCAGCATGCCAAAGTTGCCGACCGGCTCGGCCGGATCGACTTTGGCCAGATGATCACGCTGGGCACTGATTCGGCCAATATCCACGCCGTTGCGGACGGCTAGCCAGAACGCGACGTCAGCATGGCCGAAGAAGGGATTGCCCTTGGGGGTCAGAGCCGCCTGACGCTCCGAATGGAGAGGCGGCACATAGTGCGGCTCGGCGCGAAAGAGTCTGTCGGGCAGGCGGATGAAACGCTTCAGTCCGGCGCTGCCGATGACGGGTATGATCTCGATCGCGTCCAGGCGTGAAGTCGAACCGTTCACATCCATTGCTCCCGGCGGGGAGGGCCATCGGGTGGAGGGCTGTCCGTGTATGGACGAGCGCGCTTGCAACGCACCTGGTCCGATGTTTGGCTTCCGTGGACGTTGGATAAATCCCGCAGAATCATTCGTTCGAGATCGAAGCTCTGTCCGTATTTACGCCGGCGCGGGTACATCAACTCTCCTTAGGGCGGTGATTGAAACTTAAAGAGATCGGCTGTCAAGCAACCGGGAGGGGAGGCGCTGGGCAGGGCCAGACCGCCTAGTCACCCTCAGCCTGGATCAGGCGCAGGCCGCCATAGCCTGAAAACAGCACGAGTGCGGCCCATCCGGCCAGCCAAGGCGGCAAGGTCCCGGCCTCTCCCAAAGCGCTGAGAAGGCCGGCAGAGGTGAGGTAACCGAGGCCGAGAATGAGGCTGCTAGCCATGTAGACGCCGCCGCCTGAGGCTCTCGGGGGCGCCAGCAGAACCGGCACAGCAAACAGTATCATGAGGAGGGGATCGAACAGGGAGGCGATCGTCCCATGCAATTGGG
The DNA here is from genome assembly GCF_009766125.1 of Acidisoma sp. S159. Taxonomy (NCBI): domain Bacteria; kingdom Pseudomonadati; phylum Pseudomonadota; class Alphaproteobacteria; order Acetobacterales; family Acidocellaceae; genus Acidisoma; species Acidisoma sp. S159. Next base: position 29,578 of record NZ_LMUG01000001.1, on the reverse strand, counting down.
TGCGGTAGAAATCCATGCTTTGCGAGCCAGCCCAGCGGCCGCGAAGCGTGGCAATCAGCCGGCCGAGCGTCATGCTGTCGACCGGTTGGGCGAGGTCAATCATATTGGCGGGTGCAGGGCCGTGGGGCCAGCCAAGGGTCGGGAGAAATCGGGCTTCGGCATGGTTCTGTCGCGCGACGCGGACGGCAAAGAGCGTCCAATGCCCATGTTCATAAAGGGCCGAACCCGCGTCCAGCCGGACGAGCAAGTCGCCCTGGTCGGAGCGCTGGGCGATCATGATGCCTTCCAGGCGCCGGCCCTTCAACGACACCCTATCGATCGAGGCTATGTCCCCATGTGAGGCCAGCCAAAGGCGCGGTGGCGCTGGGTCCGTGTTGCTTGGAGGTATCTTCACGATCCACCAATCGGAGAAGGCCCGTTGCGCGCGAGGCGAGATCTCCGTCCGCAGTGCGAAATGCACGATGGTGATGGCGAGGCATATTGGCAGCAGAAGCCCAAGGATCTGCCCTAGGCTGAGGCCCGCCCCACGCAGCGTCGTAGCCTCCTGAGTGCCGGCCAGCTGGCGGAACGCCAGCAAGGCGCCGACCAGCGTCGCCAATGGGAGCATCTCAGCCAGGGTGGTCGGCAACCTAAGGCCGACGTAGTGGCCAATGTCGGCCAGGCCGCCATGCGCCAATATGGTGCCAGCCTTGTCCAGCAGGTCGAGCAGTTGCAGCAAGGCTGCCAGCCCGAAAAGGGCACCGAGCAGGCGCGTGAGCAACAGCACTGTCAGGTAGCGGCGGATTACCAGGCGCGGATCTTTCGTCGGCCCATTGGCACGGGGCGACGCCAGGCGCGCGCGATACGATCGGACGCCCGCTCGAGCAGATCGAAGATGCGGTCGAAAGGTCCCTCACTCGTATGACGAACGGCACGCCGGAACATCCACAGGCAGAAGACAGTGAACGTCAGGAAACATCCCCAAAGGGGCAATCGCGGATCCATCAGGCCCGCGGTTCCGATGGCCTGAGCCAGCTGGACGGCGTGGTCGTAGAGCACCAGGATGATGACGCCGACCACGATTCCGTATTGGCGGCGGGTTCGTTTGGCGGCGAGACCAATCGAAATGGCCAGCAAGGGCAGCACCACGAGTGAAAGCGAACGCACCAGCCGGCTGTGGAATTCGCCGTCGAGACGGCGGACGGGCTGAGGCGGATGCGGATGGTTCCGCGCGTGCCACAGCTCCCCCATCGTCATCTCCCGTTCATCGAAACCCCGTGCGCGGAAGTTCGCGAAGTGCAGCAGGAACGGATGGTGCATTGTCGTGCTGTCGGAAGACACGGAATCGATCCGATTGTCGGGCAAGACATTCATCTGCTCGCCGTTTTTCAGACTGAGCATGACCTGCGTTCCGTCATCGGAAAGGACGAGCGTGCCGCTGCGGCCCGTGGTGAGCTTCTCCTTTCCATCGGGCGCCCGCTGATAGACAAACACGTGGCTCAGCGCGCCGGTCGCCGGGTCAGAAGCATCTGCCGTGACGATGAGGTTCTTGGAGACCTGAATGATCTGGCCGGGCGGAATGACCCCATTCCAGGTGCCCTCCGTGGCAGTCTGGTAAGCCGCGCGATAGGCGTAGCGTGACAGCGGCTCCAGGTAGCCATAGAGGCCGAAGCCCCCGGCGGCGGCGATGGCGCCAAGGAGCAGAAACGGCCGGCTGATCCAGGCCAATGAAAGTCCGGCATTTTGCATCGCCTCAAGCTCGCTGCCCGCGCTCAGGCGGGCGATGACGAAATGAATGCCGATAAAGATCGCCGCGGGAAGGGCCAGACCGAGGTAATGCGGCACGAGATCGACCAGCATCCGGCCGACGGATCCGGCAGGCGCATCGGTCGACGCGATGAGGTCGAAAAGCCGTAGCAGCCTTTCGATCAAGAGGGCCGGTAACACGATGAGCAATGTCGCCGTAAATGGCCCGGCGGTGAGAACAAGCAGATAACGCGGGATCGTTCGGGCGGATCCGCGTCGGGGCTTGGCAGGGGTGGCCCTCAAATCATCGATCCCGACGCTTCGAAAGCCGTCCACGCTCTCCGCCTTCAATATGGCATTCCGCCGCAATCATGATCCGGTGGCCTACCACAGATTAGGTGCGAGCGCGCGAGGTGCGTCCTGCGCGCGGGACGTATGACTAGGAGATATCGTGTCGCCGTGGGTTGCAAGCGGTGCGGACGATGCAGATGCTCGGCGCCCAAGCGGAACATAGAGCGACCACGATGGCCAACCGTCCCTTAACGCCGATGCCTGACGAGCCGGTGCCAGATCTGAAGTGGCTTCGATGGCTTGCGATGGTGATGGTCTGCGCATTGGCGTTCGGCCAGTTCGGCTATGGGAAGGCCTATGCGGCCGAGGAAACCGCCACATCCTGCGCAGCGACCAATGCCCCCGCGGCAGGCCCGCGCCTCTATATCACCGCGACCGGCGCGAGGAGCGTCGCGGGAAATATCACCTTCACCCTTTATGGCGCGGATCCGGCCAGGTTTTTGGCTCATAAGGGAAAGCTCGCCCTGATGCACGTGCCGCTGTCCTCCACAGAGGCGGTCGGCTGTTTCGTCGTTTCGGCGCCGGGTGTCTACGCGGTGGCCATCTATCACGACGAGAACAACGATCATCACTTCGGTCGCACGTTGATCGGCATGCCAGCCGAGGGCTATGGCTTTTCCAATAACGCCCGGATTTTCCTGGCGCCACCGTCGTTCCGATCGGTTCAATTCCGGGTCGGTCCGGGGGAGACCCATATCGCCATCAAGTTGCGCTACTGAGCTAACGGCAAATCGATCGTCCATTCGGCGGCCTGCCGGAAGCTGTCCGATGCAGAATCATAGCGCCGCACGAGGGTGGTGAGTTGCCAGCAGGCATTGGTCCGCGAAATGCGATGAAGGTGCCAGCCAGCAATCTCGGGCTTTTCGGTGGTGGCGAGCGCGGCCGGAACTCCCATGGAAGGAATGGTGCCGTTCGGCCCGGAAAGACCAACAACACTCGTCACGTGATGATGACCGTGTAGGACAAGTTCGGCTCCCTGCCGCTTCAGCACCGCACAGAAGGCTGCACGGTCGCGCAACGCTTTCCGCTCGCCGCCACGGCTCATGACCGGGGGATGGTGGATCAGCACTACCCGGAACAGCCCTTCCCGACTTGTCTCCGCGAGCAGCTTGCCGAGGCGATCAAGCTGCGGGCGCCCAAGCTGGCCCGCTGCCGAGAAAACCCGTGTGGTCACGGCCGTGGAAAGGCCGATAAGGGCAAGGGGTCCGCGACGCCTGAGAAATGGAAAGCACTCGGCTCCGCCTCGGGCGCCGCCGGCATCGCCTCTCATCCAGGCGTCCCATTGGCCAAGGCCGTCCTGCCACGAAACCTGGGCGGTGAGGTCATGATTGCCGGGGATGACCGAGATATCGGTTGGCGCCCCGCGCTGATCGAGCCATTGCCGGACAGCCCTGAATTCCGCGGGAAGGGCGAAGTTCACGAGATCCCCTGTCAGCGCGATATGATCCGGCGCATAAGACGCAAGATCAGCGAGCAGCGCAGCCATTGGCTGGAACGTATGCACGCGATGCCGCTTGCGGCGCCACGATAGGAAAGCCAAGAACTGCTTTCCGTTCAGCCGTCGCCACGAAACATCCGTTTGGGTGGGCGGCAGATGCAGATCGGACAGATGGGCGAGGCTGAAACTCATTGCGCTACTCAAAATTCACCCCGGTCCACCTCCATCCCCACCCTAGCATGAGTCCCGCCGTCACGGATGTCCGCATTGAGAGTGTCCGGCAGTTGATGGCCGCGCACGAAACGAATGCGGCTGCATCGCGGCGGATCGGGCTTATCATCAATCCACGCAGCCATGCCAACAAAGCGGATCCGGTCCAAATGGACGCCGTCCTTGCACGGCACCCTGAGATAAGCCGCGCATCTCCGGCCAATGCCGCGGCGCTGCACGAGGTGCTTAGGACTTTCGCATCCGACAAGATCGAAATCCTTGTGATCAGCGGGGGAGATGGCACGGTGCGCGACGTTTTGAGTGCGCTTGCAACCAGCGACTTCTCGTCGCTGCCGGAAATTGCAATCCTTTCCGCCGGAAACACAAATCTGGCAGGACGCGTGTTGGGTAGCCCAGGACACGGCGAACGCGCGCTCGAAAAGCTTATCGCCGCAATCACAAACAATCTGACCCGAAGAAGGACCTGCCCGATTCTCCAGGTGTCCTGGATCGGTGAACCGGCGCGGCCTGCTGTATGCGGGTTCCTGTTCGGCGCCGCCGCCTTTACCGAAGCGAAGCGAATTGCCGCCGAAAGCATCGAGCGACGCGGGATTCATCAAGGTCTCGCGGTTGCCGTGGCTTTCGCGGCGACCGTCGTCAAAGCCCTGTTCGGTCGCAGCCGCACGATGTCGGGCGGAGTCCAGATGGAAGTCTGCATCGATGGCGGATCGCCGGATGGCGCGCGCAGATTCCTGATGTTGGCGACAACGCTCGACAGTCTGATGCTGGGACTCTGGCCGTTCTGGGGCCATGGTCGCGGCGGTATCCGTTGGCTCAATATCGATGCACCGCCGCTACGGCTGAGCGCTGCTTTGTGGGCGGTCCTTCTGCGACGGCCACGCGAGTGGATGGCGAGAAGCGGCTACAGATCGGGACGCGCCGATAGCCTCCGCATTCGCATGGAAAAGCCGTTCATCCTGGATGGGGAGGCTTTCGACGCAGGCTCTGACGGGATCCTGCTTTCGGCGCCGTTTAGCGTAACGGTCATCACCGCGTAATGCAGGCGGGCACGCATACGTCGATCGAAGATCTGGTGGCCGCGGAGCTGGCGAGACCGCCGCCCCCTGAGATTCAGGCACTCGCCGCTGAGATCATCCGCCGTCATGGAGACAGCGTGAACGCGGTTTTGTTTTATGGCTCCTGCCGGCGTACGGGCGATATGTCGGGCCTGCTCGATCTCTATGTTCTGCACAGTGGACACCGCGCGTTCCACGGCCGGCGCATCGCAGCTCTGCTCAACCGACTTCTGCCTCCGAATGTCGTTCTACTTACGCCGCCGCCCGGCCAGGAGGGCGTTCGCGCCAAAGTCGCCATCATGTCGGAGCGACAGTTCGGCGCCCGTGTGCGGCGGACGTCCTGGGACACCACGATTTGGGCACGCTTTTCCCAGCCGGCGTCGCTTCTCTATGCACGGGATGAGCCGACCCGGATTCGGATCGAATCGATCCTTAGTCAGGCCGTCCGGACCGCGGCTCTTTGGGCACTCAAGCTGAGCAGAGCATCGGATACGCCCGCAGATGCCTGGCAAGGGTTGTTCGCCCAAACCTATCGGGCGGAAATTCGACCCGAAAGGCACAGCCAGCCGGAACTTCTCTACGGCGCGAATGTCGAATGGTTTGAGAGCACACTGTCAGCGGTGCGTGCCGAGAGTCTGGCGCCATTCGTCCGTGAGGGGAAGCCGCAACCGCCGCTCGGCTGGGTTTTGCGACGCCTGTGGGGCAAACCGCTCAACCTGATGCGGATCATGAAGGCCATCTTCACGTTTGAAGGCGGCGTCGACTATGTAGTTTGGAAGATCCGGCGCCACAGCGGCATACACCTGACGGTAACGCCCTGGCAGCGACGCCATCCGATTTTGGCAGCGCCAAGTTTGCTTTGGCGTCTGCGCCGCTTAAGGATGCAACGCTAGCGCCTATTGCGCTGCCGGGAGAAAGGCTTCGCGAGCGTGCTGGACGACGCCGAGTTCGATTCCGACGGTCGTGATCGTTTTAATCGCAAACTCGATCTCGGCGCTGGTATGGGCAGCGCTGACGCTGCTCCGCAGCAACGATTGGCGTCCCGGCGTCGCCGGCGGCAGGGCTAGATTGGCATAGATCCCGAGAGCCAGAAGCTTGTTCCAGAAGACAACCGCGATCTCGGGGCTATCGAATCGTATCGATACGATTGGGCTAACGGTTGGGCCAAGTAGAAAGCCTGCTTTAGCAAGACCATCATAGAGACGCGCGGCATTCCGTTCCAGATCGCTGCGCAGGCCCGGCTTAGCCACAAGCACCTCAAGCGCCTGCGTGACGCTCGCGGTAACGGAAGGGGGAAGGGACGCGGTAAACATATACGCTCGCGACGCCAATCGCAAAACATCAAAGTCGGGCATATCTGAAACACAAAATCCCCCGATACTGCCGAGGCTTTTGCTGAATGTTCCGACAATGAAATCGACATCGTTTTCGACGCCGGCTTGCTCGGCGAGGCCGCGGCCATGCTCGCCCAGCACCCCCAAGGAATGCGCCTCATCTACGAGGAGATAAGCGCCGGTTTCGCGCTTGACCGCGGCGATTTCCTTCAGCGGCGCGATGTCGCCCAACATGCTGTAGATCCCCTCGACAACGATCAACTTGTCTCCTGGCAGGTCGGCTAGAATTCTAAGGCGGCGAAAGAGATCATCGGGATCGTTATGCCGAAAGCGAGTGACCGAGGCCTCGCTCAGTCGGGCCCCGTCATAGATGCTGGCATGGCTATCCGCGTCCAGTAGCAAATGGTCCTCGCGCCCCGCGAGCGCCGTGAGCATGCCCAGGTTGGCCTGATAGCCCGTTGTAAAGAGCATAGCTGCCGCGCGCCCGAAGAAGTCCGCGATCTTCTGCTCCAGCATCTTGTGACCGCTATAGGTGCCGTTGGCCGTGCGCGAGCCCGTGGTGCCCGTGCCCTCCAACCGAAGGGCTTCGGTCGCCTTGGCCACGCAGCTCGCATCGAAGGTCAGCCCGAGATAGTTATTCGTGCCAAGGAGAAGGACGGGCCGCCCGTTGACTATTCCCTGCGTTGGAGACGAGATCTTTTCGAAATGAACGTTGAACGGGTCCTGTCTTTCGTCGCGCACGCGCGCATAGGCTTGCTTAAGGTGCTCATACTTCGCAAGCATTTTACTGAGTGACCTGCGCCGATTGTGGTTCGAGCACGCGAGCCAAATCTCCTATCGTCTCGATACCGGCAACAATATCCAGCGAAATGACGGTATTGAACTTGACCTCAAGCTCCAGGATGAAATCCATCACAGCTATTGAATCAAGGTTGAGATCCCGGACGATATTTGTCTGAGGGGTCACCTTGGCCAGTACGTCCGGTGTCATTCCTTCCAAAGTCCGAATAACGTCAATAATTCTGCTAATTACGCGCTCATCATCGGCCACAGCCTAAACTCCGTTGCACAGGCAGCAAAACGCATTCCGAACGCCACGATCCGATGTGCCATCCGAACGGTTTAACAGGAACGACATTTTTTGGTAGCAAAAGTTTTTTATATCTCATACCCTGAAGTGTCCACACCTGAACATGCAAGTACGGGCGGCTAACGCGTGAGGTAATCCTCTCGTGTCTCGAACTTGGCTCGGCTTCGCTCGGCCGCCGTCACTCGCTCCGCAATGCCGTCGCTTCACTCTCCCTGATGCAACTCCATGCGAGCAATCACGACCACTGCGGACAATGCGCCCGCTCTGGTGAATGCGACCAAAGATCTGAGGTCGACGACGGTTGTTGAAGGGACGAATGCCGATCTGGCGGAGTGTGGACACGGGACTACGCGAGATTTGCGCTGCCTGCGTTACCGGCTATCCATCGTGACGATCGAATCCGCCAAGTCCTGTTTGTTGCGGAAGCGCCATAACTGCGGAGCCCAGACCTCATCGGGGGCGCCTCGTGTCACAACCGAGGTAGTGGAGTGATGGCTCAGGCTGATCCGACGAAGAAGAAGGCCAGACCGAGCAGCACATAGACCCCGACCAGAAGCAGTCCCTCGAACCAGGTCGTCTCGCCGTCGGCGGCGATCGCGCGGACGATGAAGGCGGTTCCGCCGATGGCGAACAGCTCCAGCGGATCGAAGACCAGGTTCATTGGGCTGCCGATCAGCCATGAGGCCAGAACCAAGATCGGCGCCACCACCAGCGCCATCTGGATGGCCGAGCCGATACAGATGCTGAAGACGATGCTCATGCGATCCTGCCGTGCAAAGGCCACCGCAGCGAAGAGATCAGCCGAAGTGCCGACCAGTGCCAGCACGATGATGCCGAGAAAGGCCGGGGCGACCTGGAGTGTTGTCGCCGTTGCCTCGACCGCATCCGAGACGAGTTCGGATTCGAGCGCGATGAAGACGGTGCCGACGACCAGCACCGCTAGCGAGCGGGACAGGCTCCAGGCGGGGGCGCCGCGCTGCTCATCCCCCGCGAAGACGTCCCGGTGCGTCACTAGGGTGAAGACGAGGTTGGCTCCGTAAAGCAGCAGAAGCACGATGGAGGCGCCGATGCTGACCCGTTCATCCACTGCCGCCGTGTCGGGCATGCCGGCATGAGCGCGCAAATCAAAGATCGCCGGCAGTAGCAGGGCGACCACGACCAGGATCAGCAAAGTCGACAACAGGCCGGTATTGGCGCGGTTAAAGGTCTGTCGTTGCCGCGAAAGGCCGCCTACCAGCATCGCCAACCCCAGGCCTAGCAGGCTGGTTCCGATGATCGATCCGGTGATCTGCGCCTTGACCACTGATGCCTGGCCGTGGGCGAGAACGAACAGCGCCAGCACCAGTTCGGCGATGCTGCCGAAACTGACGTTGAGCAGGCCGCCAATCGCGCTGCCCGCCCGCTCGGCCAGTTGCTCAGTTGCCTTGCGAACCCAATCTGCCAGGACGGCAACGGCGATCACGCCGCTGACGAAGAGCCAGATCGGGCCTGCACCGAGCGGATATTTCAGAGCTAGCGACAGCGGGATGAATAACAGAAGCGCCAAAGAGGTCATCGGTTGTCACGCACCCCTCGGCTGCCTGGAGGTTTCCTACTTGGTCGCGAGAGGCCAGTTGTCAAAACCTTGGAGCCAAGCCCCATCAGGTTCGGACGGTCGCGTGCTCTAGCGTCATCTGCCGGCTTTGCACGTCGCGCTCGATCGCGCGCAGGGTCTGCTCAAGGTGCGCGGCGGTCTTTGCCGCGGCTCCTGTCTCGTCCTGCAGCCGGTAGAGGCGCAGAAGTTCGATATGGTCCGCGTTGTTCAGGGTCATCAGTTCCGGCGTTGCATGCATCGAGAGGGACACGTAGGACCCTGCGGCCTCGGCAAGGCTGGCAACGATCCGCGGCAGCCGCCCTTCCGAGGCGCCGGCGTTCAGGAGCCGGTGGAAGTCGACGTTGAGCGCTGCCCAGCGTTCCGGGTCCTGCTCCTCGGATAGGCGTGCCTGGACGGTATCCGCCTCGTCGAGGTGTTCCATCGTCGCAAGCGCGATCGCGCGTTTGGCCAGCATCGGCTCCAACACGATCCGCAGTTCGTAGAGTTCGCGAACGTCTGCCAGGGTAAGACCACGCACCAAGGCGCCCCGATGGGTGTCCAGCCCGATCAATCCCTCGGCGAGCAAATCGCGGAAGGCCTCTCGCACCGGGGTCGTACTAACCCCAAGGCGGGACGCTACTCCCTCCTGCCTCAGGCGCGTACCGGCAAGGTGCTCGCCCTTCAGGATCTCCGCCCTCAAGGTGCCGACAACGTAGTCCCGCGCCGTCTTTGGTCGCCTATCCCCCATGTGATCGTCCTCGTTCATCACAGCGGCCCGCTGTGCACCGACCAAGAAAGTGCGTCCAGCCCTGTCCGATCCAGGATGCGCCGCCTTTCTGCCCTTTTCTACACATTGTGCACAATATCTGAACAGGCGCCTCGAGAGAGGAGACCGCTCGGCCGGCGTCGCACTCCGGTGCCCCGCATCGAGGAAGCCAGGGTTTTCCGCTCGTTATTCGAGGATAAATTTCTGATCGTCAGGCGTCACCTTCTGGCACGGGGCTTGCGAAGCTTGCTCGGCACACCCGACCTGGAGATTACCGATGACCGGCTCATTCGTAGGATCGTTTTCGGCGCGGCGCCTACAAAATCGCCGGAGCTGTGGCGGTCTCGGCCCTTGTGGCTCCCGGCCCGTCCGCGCGGCGAAGCCTGTGTCGAGACCATTGAACCCGGCGAGATCATCGAGATCGAATGCAACGCGTGCGTGATCACGTCGACCGACTCCAAGATCACGCCAGATGAGGTGCGTTTCCCTTTCGTCAATCCGGCGACCAATCCGCTCTTTGTTCAAGGCGAGAAAACCGTCGATAATTTCAGGAAAAAAGTGATGAACCCCGCTGCTAAATTCTCAGTCAGGTTCCGCCGTCGGCTTCTGACGGCGTCAGCGATCACCCTCGCGGCATTGCTGTCCACTGGCCTGTCGCCGGCCAAAGCCCAGGATGTCAAGATCGGCATTCCGATCGGCTTGAGCGGCGCCAACAGCGTCGTGGCGCCCTCGGTTGTGCAGGCCGCGAAGCTTGCAGTGGCGGAAATCAATGCCAAGGGCGGCATTCTAGGCAAACAAGTGGCACTTGATGTTGCCGATGACGGCAGCGGAGCGGATGGCGCCGTCAAGGCATTCAACTCATTGGTGCTGCAAAAGAATGTCAACGCCATCATCACGATGGAGACAAGTGCCGCCCGCAACGCCGGCCTTCCCATCGTGTCGCGTGGCAAGGTGCCGTTCATCTATACCTCGTCCTACGAGGGACGTTCGTGCAACCGCTTCCTGTATGTGGACGCTTGGGTTCCGGAACAGCAGGTTCCACCCATCGTCGATTACTTCCAGAAGGAGAAGGGCGCGAAAACCTTCTTCCTCGTTGGCAGCGACTATGCGTTCGGCCGCGGGATGCTGGCCTTCACGCGGAAATACATAGAAGCGCATGGCGGCAAGGTCATCGGTGAGGAGTATCTCCCTATGGATGCTTCCGACTGGACTCCCGTATTGAGTAAGCTTCGCACGGCGCATCCGGATGCGTTGATCAGTTCAACTGCCGGCGGCGCGCCCAACGTCACACTCACGAAGCAGTTGCGCGGCGCGGGCCTTCAGGTGCTTTTCGGCAACCTCGGGGTAGATGAAGGCACGGCGAAGACGATCGGCGCAGACGCCACGGGAACCTATATGTCGCAGTCCTACCTGACGACGCTGGACAACCCGGAAAACAAAGCCTTCGTTGGCGGCCTGCAAAAGATGTTCGGCACCGACATGAAGACTCCGAATGATTTGTCGGAGCCCGAATATGACGGCATCTATCTCTACAAGGCGGCGGTCGAGAAGGCCGGTACGTTCGATGCCGTCGCGGTTGCTCATGCGCTGCCGACGGTCAGCTTTACCGGTGCGCGCGGTCCCATCGCGATGGACAAGCAGCATCACGCGCCGCTGACCATGTATCTCGGCCAGGTCGCCGCGGATGGCAGCGTGCGCGTCATCCAGAGCTTTCCAAATGTCGATCCTGGCGAGCAGTGTCCGAAGCTGAAATCCTAGCTGGTCTCTCGACGGTCGCGACGAGGATCCTGTCACGTGAATAACCTGCTCCTGGACGTCGTTACGACGGCAGGGATTCTCTTCGTCGTGGCCGTCGGCCTGCTCGTGGTCTTCGGCGTGCTCAAGATCATCAACTTCGCGCATGGTGGTTTCCTCACGATCGGCGGATATGCGGCGCTGATCGTGACGCAACTCCATTGGAGCCCATGGGCCGCCCCGCCGGTGGCCTTGATACTCGGCATTCTGCTCGGCATGCTCGTTGAGCGGCTGATCGTGAGGCCGCTCTACAGCCGGCCGCTGGATGCCATTCTTGCGACCTGGGGGCTGAGCATCGTCGTCGTGCAGCTCATCACCATCGGCTTTGGGCGTGGCACGGAGTTCGTTTTGAGTCCCCTGCAGGGCGCGGTGGCACTACTCGGCACCAGCTATTCCCTCTATCGCCTGGCGATGCTGGTTGTGGCGCTCGTGATTGGCGGCGCGATCGCCGGTATCTTGCAGGGCACCCGTCTCGGTCTCGCGGCGCGCGCTGTCATCATGAACGAGACCCTGGCACAGAGCCTCGGCATCAACAGCGCACTGGTCCGTTTCGCGACCTTCAGCGTCGGCGCCGGTCTTGCCACGATGGCTGGATCGCTGATCACACCTTTGCTTAGCATCGATCCGCTGATGGGCGTGCCCTGGCTGCTCAATGCGTTCATGCTGGTGATGGTCTCCGGCACTTCGTTGGTCAGCCTGGCCGTGGCCTCGCTTGTTTTGGGCGGCGCTCAGGTGGTGGTCAGCACTTATGGCAATCCGGTGCTCGGCGCGCTGACAATTGTGGTGCTTGCAGCCTTGCTGCTGCGGATCAGGCCAACGGGTTTCGCCCGTGCGTGACGTCCGGCTGCCTTCGGAGCGCCTGAAGCGCGACCTCCGCCTTCTCGCAGTTCTTGTGGTCGTCGGCTTGGTTCTCGTCGCCGGCGGTCCGCTCGTTCTCGACCGCTACTCCGTCAGCATTCTCATCCGTTCGTTCTTGTATGGAAGCATCGCCGTCACCGTCGATATACTCTGGGGATTCACCGGGGTTCTCTCTTTCGGGCAATCGGCCTTCTTCGCGATCGGTGCCTATGCTTGCGGTCTCGCTTTTACCCATTACGAGATCTCGCCGGGTGTGGCCCTCGCGGCGCTGGCGGCAGCCTTGGTTGTCGCCTGTCTCGTCGCCATGCTGGTCGCCTGGCTCGCCTTCGGCGCTCGCGTCTCAGCGCTCTACGTTTCCGTTGTCACGCTGGTGCTGTCGATCGTCTTCGTGCAGGTGATCTACGCAGGCGGCGACTTCACCGGCTCCAGCAGCGGCCTTTCGGGATTCGACACCTTCGACCTTTCCGCCGGGGCGTGGTTTCGCATCGCGGGCGCCGGCCTCGTCGTGATAACCGCGCTCGGCTGGATCTTCGTGCGGAGCGATATGGGCTCTCTACTCGTCTCGATCCGCGAGAACGAGACACGCTGTCGCTACTTCGGCATCTCGGTCGCCTGGGTGAAGGGCGGCCTGCTGGTCGCTTCCGCCATGGTCGCATCGCTCGCGGGCTTCGCTTACGCGGGATACAATGATGTCGTGGCGCCGGATCTCGGCAATTTCCAGTTCGGCACCGAACTGGTCATCTGGGTAGCGCTTGGTGGGCGCGGCACCCTGATCGGGCCGGCGATCGTGGCTGTGCTGGTCGATTTCGTCAGCGCCTATCTCAGCGGCAGCCTGCCGTTCATCTGGGAACTGATCATCGGCGCCGTTTTCATCGTGGTGATCGTGGCGATGCCACAAGGCTTGGGGCCAGCGCTGGTATCGCTTATTCGCTGGATGGTGTCGCGACCCGCAGGGGCGATCGCTGTCGCCGCACGCCTGATACCGGCGCCTGTCCGGAGCACCGCTATCCTGCCCGAAACGCCGGCCATCGAACTCCACAAGGTCGCGCGGGCCTATGGCAGCCTACATGTCCTGGAGGACATTACCTTCACGGGGCGCCGCCGGGAGCTTATCAGCCTCGTGGGTCCGAACGGCGCCGGCAAGACGACGCTGATTCGCTGCATCAGCGATGGTCAGGAACGCAGTGGGGGCCAAGTGGTTCTGCAAGGCCGCGACATCGGGCGCAGGGCGCCGGAGCTTTGCGTGCACCTCGGCCTAGGCCGCAAATTCCAGGCGCCGACCGTATTCGATGCCCTCACCGTAGCGGAATCGCTACGTGTCGCCCGCTCGCGGATCGAGCCGCTGTCACCCTGGCGCCGCGCCGACGATATCCGGCTGCCGGAAGCCGCGTTGCGGGTCGTGCGGGCCACCGGCCTGGAGGCTCAGATGGCGACGACCGTGCGCCACCTCAGCCACGGCGCCAAGCAGGCGCTGGAACTCGCGATGGTGCTGGCGATGGAGCCGACCGTGCTGATGCTGGACGAGCCGACCGCGGGTCTCACCAAGCCCGAACGGACGGTGATCGGCGGCATTCTCATGGAACTGGTCGCCAAGCACGACCTTTGTATCCTGCTGATCGAGCACGACCTTGCCTTCGTGCGGGAAATCAGCTCGCGCATCATCGTTCTGCATCAAGGCCGGATCGTGCTCGACGGCGGCGTTGAGGAGGTGGTGTCTTCGGATCTCGTCCGGACCATCTACACGGGCGAGCCCCAGGCCCTTGGAGAACCGGCGTGATGGCCGAGGCCGCGCTGCAACTCGACGGCGTCACCAGCGGCTATGGGGAGGCCATGGTACTGCGCGGTGTCAATCTGACGCTCGCTCCTGGTGAGGTGCTGGCGGTGCTGGGTAAGAACGGCATGGGCAAGAGCACGCTGCTCAAAACCATCATGGGCTTCCTGCCGCCGCGAGATGGTCAGATTTATATTCACGGGCGCGACGTCACGCGCGTGGCGCCCTATCGCCGCGCCGCCCAGTCGGTCGCCTATAGCCCCCAGGAACAGGCGATCTTTCAGGATCTGACAGTGAGTGAGAACCTGCGGCTGGGCCTGCGATCCGATCGTCGGTCCGCCGCCGCCACGGAACGAGTGACGGCGTTCTTTCCGTTCCTCGGCAAACGCGGTCGTCAGCCGGCTGGCACGCTTAGCGGCGGCGAGCAGAAGATGCTGATCATGGCGCGCGCGCTGCTGTCCAACCCGCGCCTTTTACTGATTGACGAGATCTCCGAGGGGCTGCAACCGTCGGTAATCCTACGCTTGGGCGAGGTGCTTCGCCGCGAATGCGCGACCCGCGAGCTAACGATCCTGATCATCGAGCAAAACGTGCGGTTCGCCCTGTCCGTCGCGTCGCGCTATGCGGTACTGGCGCGGGGTGAGATCGTCGATGCCGGCGCGGTCGGGCCGGGGGCTGAGACGGCCATTCAAGATCATCTCGCGGTTTGAGGACGGCGCCATGCAGCTTAATACCTTCTCCATCGCCGCCCGCTGCCCGCGCACCGGCATGCTGGGCGTCACTGTCAGCACGGCGGTGCCAGCGGTGGGCTCGCTATGTCCCCATGTCAGGCCGGGCGTCGGCGCTGTCACGACGCAGGCCTGGGTCAACCCCTACCTTGGCTTCCAGGCGATCGAGACGCTCGCCAATGGTCAGGATGCGACGCAGACGCTCGACGCCATCCTTGAGAAGGACGCATCGCGGAACCTGCGCCAAATCGGCGTGGTTGATGCGCGCGGCATGTCGGCCAGCTGGACCGGCGCGGATTGCACGCCCTGGTGCGGCCATGTCACCGGCTCCGGTTACGCGATCCAGGGCAATATGTTGACCGGCCCCGAAGTGATTGCGGAGATGGAGCGCGCCTTCCTCGCCAGCGAGGCGTCCGAACTCGCGGAACGCCTGATGCTGGTGCTGGAGGCCGGTCAGGCCGTCGGCGGCGATAAGCGTGGCAAGCAGTCCGCCGCCATTCTGGTCTTCGACACGGAAGAATATCCCTGGGTCGATCTGCGGGTCGATGAGCACCACCATCCTGTATCCGAGCTACGCCGCATCTGGAGTATCTACCTCCAGCAGCTTCGGCCCTTCCTGACGGGGATGCCGCGAAAGGGTTTGCCGGCCGGGCCGACGCCGGAGGCCGTGACAAAGATGCTGTTGACACCACCGCCCTTCCGTCCAGGCGGCGGTGGAAGCTTTTGAGATGAGCGATCACGATGAGGCGGGGCGGGAACGCCCGGCCAGTGAGGCGGTGAGGCGAAGTCTCGCCCGGATCCTGGCGCGGGAAGAAACCATCCACGCATGGGCTGAGGTCGATACGGAAGGAGCCCAGGCGCAGGCGCGAGAGATCGATTCCGCGCCATCGCGACTTCCGCTGGCGGGTCTTACCCTCGGGGTCAAGGACATCATCGATGTCGGCGGATTGCGATGCGAGTTCGGTAGTCCGATCTACCGGGGGCGACTTGCATTCAGTGACGCGGCCTTGGTCGCCACGCTCAAGTCGCTCGGGATAGTGGTCGTGGGCAAGGCGGTCACGACCGAATTCGCCTTCCTGAATCCGCCACACACGCGCAATCCGCATAACTTGGCCTATTCGGCCGGCGGATCATCGAGCGGATCGGCCGCCGCCGTTGCGGACGGTCACGTTGATGCGGCGCTTGGCACGCAGACGGCCGGTTCGATCCTGAGGCCGGCATCATTTTGCGGCGTCGTCGGCTACAAGCCGACCTTCGGACGATTCAGCCGCGCCGGCGTGCTGTCGACCTCGCCATCGCTGGACACGGTCGGATGGCTGTCGAAAGACATGGATACGACAATCCGTGTGCACGACGCGCTGGGCGGCGAGCCATTGGGAAATGCTCAAGCGCGCTTTGGCTTTTTCCACGGCGTTCACGCGATGACGGCGGAGCCTGCCATGCGGCTTGGCATCGAGCGTCTCGCGGAAAGTCTCAAGGCTACAGAGGTTCCGTCGCCGCCAATGCTTCTCGATAACCTGCACGCGACGGTGATGAGATACGAATTGCGTCAGGAACTGGCCACTGAATTCCTTCAGCACCGCGACCAATTGAGCCCGCTGCTGAAATTGTATTTGGAAGATTCGCCGATACAGCGCGCCGACTATCTGGGCGCACTGGAACATCGCGACCGCTTCGACATCGAGCGGATGTTCGCGGGCGCTGATGTTCTTCTCACGCCAGCGGCACCGGGGGAAGCGGTGGAATACGGAACCACGGGCGATCCCTGTTTCAATCGGCTGGCGACTTTGCTCGGCCTTCCGGCCATCAGCCTGCCGTTCGGCCGCGGCCCCAAGGGCTTGCCGCTCGGCGTTCAATTGATCGCGCGGCGAAACCAGGACGACGTGCTTCTTGCCACAGCGAGGCGGCTCGACCTCCATCTTAGGACGCTGACCATCGACCCAACGCGCTAACTATCGCGAGAACCACTACTTTCGCGCAAGAGATCACGCGAAAGAACAAGCAGCATCAGATCCTTGATATGCGCGGCCGACCCAAGCAGAGAGCCGTAGCGGTCAAGATGCCTGGGCGAGGATGGCCTCCGATCCAGATCGGCGGCGGCCGATTGAGATCGCGAGGAGGGCAGCTAACAGGCAGAAGGCACCCGCGACATAGAGCGACGGAAGATAGGTCCCGGTGAGAGTGCGAATGGCGCCCGCCCCAAAGGCCGCCGTTGCCGCGCCTAGCTGGTGTCCTGCGAAGATCCAGCCGAAGGTGAGATTGGCGCGTTCGGTTCCGAAGCGATCAGCCGCCAGCCGGACGGTCGGCGGCACGGTCGCTACCCAGTCCAGACCGTAGAACATCAGGAACAGCGAGAGGCCGTAGAGCGAGAAGTCCGTGAAGGGCAAATATAGCAGCGACAATCCCCGCAGGCCATAATACCAGAACAGCAGCCAGCGGTTGTCGAAACGGTCGGACAGCCACCCCGACAGGATCGTGCCGATGAAATCGAACACGCCGATGACCGCCAGCATCCCGGCCGCTCCAACTGGAGCAACCCCGAAATCTCCACAGAGCGTGATCCAATGCGTTTGAATGAGGCCGTTGGTGCTTAGTCCGCATACGAAGAAGGTGCCGAACAATATCCAGAAGGTGCGGCTGCGCGCCGATTCGCGTAGCGCAGCGATTGGCGAGATCAACAATGTCCGAAGCCCGTGGACCGGTGCGGCTTCAGGCGCCCAGGCCGGCCCATCATCTCCGAAAGGTGCGAGTCCCACATCCGATGGCCGGTCGCGGATGAGGAGGAGTACGAGGCTCATCGCCGCCAGGAGCATGATGGCTACGACAAACAAGGCGGTTCGCCATCCGAACCGCGTGGTGAGTTCCGCGAGGAGTGGCAGGAACACCAGCTGACCGGTCGCGTTGCTCGCGGTCATGAGCCCGACGACGAGGCCTCGCCGTTTCGAGAACCAGCGTGTCGCGACTGTCGCGCCCAACACCAGCGCTGTCATGCCGGTGCCGATCCCGATGACGACGCCCCAGAAGAGCACTAGCTGCCACAACTGGGTCATCACGAAGGAGCCCAGGATGCCGCCCGCGATGAGAAGCAGCGCGACCGTGACGACGCGCTTTATCCCGAACCGATTCATCAACGCCGCCGCGAAGGGTCCCATGAGGCCGAACAGCAGCAACCGCACGGCCATCGCCGAGGAAATATCAGCGTTCTGCCAGCCGAACTCGTGTTGTAGTGGCGCAATCATGACACCCGGCGCACCCATGGCGCCCGAGGTTGCGAGCATCGCCAGGAAGGTCGTCCCGGCGACCACCCAGCCATAATGGATGCCGCGGTTCGCGAGATAGGCCGCCAGCCGGGTCGAGATCACGTCCGTGCCCCGCGGTGAGAGATTTCCAGCCGCATCAGCTGGCATGCCGCACCTGACCCTTGCCGAACGGGCTCTTCGTGATTTCCCGCCCAGACCGGCCCGTTCGCCGGTTGATCTTCTCTATCGGCATGGCCTCACTCCATTTAGGGTAGCTACCCGCATCAGTCCAAATGTTAGAGCGATTGGAGCGACGCCAGGAGATGCGCCGCGGTTGCCGGGCTGAGACTTGCCTCGATCTTCCTTTGCGCCCCAGCCCAAAGCGGCGCGCCAAAACGCAATACGTCATGCCCGGCGTCGTCCAGAGTGACGGTCGCCTCCCTTTGGTCGCTGCCAGCGGCGACCCTTACCAAGCCCATGCGCTCGAGCACTTTGACGTTACGGCCGACCGTCGAGCGGTCTAGGTCGGTCACCCGACCGAGTTCAGTCAGCGAAACAGCAGTCGCCCGCTTGATGCTGCGCAGAAGGCTGAATTGCGCGATGTTAACCCCGGTTGGCTCGAGCGCGGTATCGTAGATCGACGTCGCCTTTCGCGCTGCCGCCCTTAGGGCGATGCAATAACACTGATTGACCATAACGCGTGTATATACCCGCAAATCCGTTTGCGCAAGTGTTGGCGACAGCGCCGGAAAGGAGGGCGGAGGTAGGACGAAAAGCCTCTGCTTCAAGAGTCTCTGGTGCGATCGGTGAAAGAGGCGGTTGCCGCGAGCCTTAAAACTTGTGCGATGTACGTTCTTGCTGCGGAGAATTACGACGCCCTTGTTTTCTTCGCTATGCGCGGAAAAGCCATCGGTTTGCACCCGAGGGCAGAGGATGATGGCTCTGACTGGCGGAATCGCCAGAAGATCATGCTGCGGCGGCATGCCTTCACCGGCCGGGTGAAAACGCTATTCGACAGCATCGACCTGATGCTCGTCCCGGTCCAGAGCGTGGCCTCGCCGACCGTCGAATGGATGGGCCGCTTGGGCGGCAACGAAGCGGTGCTGCAAGGACTTCTGCAATTCACTTGCCCCTTCGACATGTCAGGTAATCCGACCATCACTCTTCCCGGTGGTTTTACGCCGGACGGTATGCCCATCGGCTTCCAGTTCGTATCGGCACACTGGGCCGAGTCACTTCTGGTGCGAGCGGGGGTCGCGTACCAAGGCGCGACAAATTGGCATCGCCAACACCCGCCGCGCCTAAGAAGTGCGTAAGACTAACATTCCCATCACGCGTACCCTTCGCGGCCTCTGGCGGCTCGGCATGCGAGACAGGTTCAGGGGCGGCTGAGCACTGGCGCGCGGCGGTGTTTGGTCGCGGACTCATAGGCGAAGGCATAGGCGAGCAGATCCGCTTCGCTCCACATGCGGCCCACGAAGATCAGGCAGAAGGGTGCGCCAGAGGCGTAATAACCTGCGGGCATCGTGACGCCCGGCAGGCCAGCGATATTGATCTCACTTACCGTCGTCTCGTCGATGCGCTGACCGCCATGCAGGGGCTTCAACGCATTGCGCATCTGCGGGAAGACCAGCGCATCCAGCTTATGTTCCGCAACGACGCTCTCGAAGATCTCCAGATAGGCCGTCTTCGCCGCGATAAATTCCGACAGATTGGGCGGCCGTGTCGGGTCGGCGAGGCAGTCGTTGAACTGCGGCAGGTTGGGCATGAAGCTAAGCACTCCGCCGGGCTCGAAGGCGTTCTCCTTCGCGGTCGCGGCCGCGAATTCGGCAAAGGTCTTCAGCGCCGCGTTTGGTCCCAGTCGCTCCAGGTATTTCGTCAGGTCGTAGGGCACGGATTCGAGACCACGAGCATCGTAGGTATCGTGCGGAACTGTCGATTGACGGATCTCGACGAAGCCGGTTCCCAGGAAGGGATCGTCCACCAGCACCGCACCCTGCGCGATCAACTCGCCCTTCGCCCGCTCATAGAGGCTGATGGTCTCGTCGGATAGCGGCATGTCTCGCCAGCCGGGACCGTAGAGACCGATGCGTTTGCCCTGCAGCGCTGTGGTGCTAAGCTTGGAACTATAGCCGCCACGGGGAATGTGGCCGACCCCAGCGACGGTTTTCGGGTCCTCGGTCGTGAAGCCGGCCAGCACGTCGAGTGTCAACGCCGCGTCGCGCACGCAGCGCGCGATCGGTCCCACGACGTCGCGGTAGCTCGACAGCGGCACGACACCCGTATTCGGCACCAATGCGAAACTTGGCTTGATTCCTACAAGGGCCTGCGCGGCCGCTGGATTCTGAATCGATCCGCCGGTTTCTTCCGCGAGGCCCAGAACGGCGAGGCTTGCTGCGACCGCGGTCGCAGTGCCTGCGCTGCTGCCGCCCGGCAGGAATTCGCGATTGACCGCATTGTAAGTCGGGCCCGCCCAGCTGTCATTCGCGTGGCTTCCAGTGTGGCTGAGGACGGGAATATTGGTCTTGCCCAGAATGATGGCTCCCGCTGCCCGCATCCGGGCAACCACGGGCGCATCGGTGGCGGGCATCAAGTCCACGCCGCCGGTTTTGCTGTGGAGCAGACGCCAGCCGGCGGTGGTAGGAAAACCCACCATGTCCATGGCGTCCTTCACCACAACGGGCACACCGGCGAGCGGGCCGAGGGTGTCGCCGGCCGCCCGGCGACGGTCGATCGCCCGCGCGTCATCCAACGCGTCCGGGTTCATGAAGCAAAGGGCATTGTAATGGGTGTTGTAGGTGGCGATGCGGTCCAGGAAAGCCTGCGTCAGCGCTTCGGAGGTGATCGCGCCACTTGCGAAAGCGGCTTGCGTCTGCTCCAGCGTGAGTTCGACCGGGTCAATTGCGGGGGACGCAACGTTGTTCATCACAGGCGCTCCAGTCGATTGGATTCGCAATTCCGGTTCCAGAAGCCAGCTTCGATGTAGTCGTTCCCCAGGTCAATATGGAGGCTGCTTGCGGAGCGCTATCGGCAGGCTACCGTGACGGTTGGTCTCGAGCGAGACATGTTCCAGCTTATGCTGTCTCGCATGGCTCAAAGGGCGTCTTCTCGATTGCTGTTCTGAGTGTTGAGAGGGAAATCATGTGCTCTCGCGCTGAATGACGTGAAACGGCACGAGCATGACTTCCGGTGCTATGGGTGTCTGCCTGCGCCGGCCTTCGATGGCTCTGAGAAGCAGCTCGGCTGCGGCATGGCCGATGCCGAAACCGTCGATGGAGACCGTGGTGATCCGCGGGTGGCAGCAGCGCGAAACCTCGAAGTCGCCGAATCCCGCGATGCCGATCCGTCCCGGTACGGACCATCCTCGCCGGTGACATTCCATGACGGCGCCAAACGCCGAGAGGTCTGAAACGCAGACGGCCGCATCGACATCAGGCCATTGCGAGATGAGATGCACGATTGCTTGCCCGCCTTGCTCCATCGAGATCGGGGGCTTGCCGAAGGAAATGACGCGGCTGCGCGGCAGCCCAAGCTCGGCGATCGCGCGTGTATAGCCAAGGCGGCGGTCGGCGCCACGCGTGTCGCGATTGCTGCTGCCTCCGATGAAGCCGATATTGCGATAGCCGCGGGCGTGCAGATCATGCACCAGCTTGCCCGCCGCATCCGCATTGGAGAAGCCGACGACATGTCCGACGGGATCGGCCGGTATGTCCCAGGTCTCGACGACTGGAATGTCAGCATCGAGCAGCAGGCGTCGCGTGCGTTCGGTATGGCGACCACCCGTGACGATGATTCCCTCGGGCCGGCGCCGGAGCATAGACTCCACGAGCCTTTCCTCCTTCTGCACCAGATAGTCGGTGTAGCCGAGGAGAAGCTGCAAATCCCTCCCCTCGACAGCCTCGGTGACGCCACGCGCCGTATCAGAGAAATTCGAGTTGTTGATTGAGGGAATCAAAGCGGCAATGAAGCCAGATCGCTTCGACGACAGCGTTCCGGCTGTTTGATCGAGAACATATCCAAGCTCATCGACAGCGGCGATAATCCGGCGCTGGGTCTCCGCCGCGATCGAGCCGCCCTTTCGCAAGGCGCGAGACACGGTCATGGTCGAGACCCCGGCGCGCTCGGCCACGTCGGCCATGGTCGGCTGAGACCGGCGCGGCTTGCCCGCCGGATGCATCCTAGCCAGTCCGCCCGTAACGAAAGCAGGGGCGGCCGGTGCTTCTACCAGCGTTGGTGTACATAAGGCTTCACGTCGTGATCGTAGATCGCCTTCAGCTCCGCCATGATCTCCGGCGATAGAGGCGGCAGATCGTCGGCTTCGGCATTGCCGCGTGACTGGGCGACAGTCCGCGCGCCGGGGATCACGACCGTGACTGCCTCGTGCATGAGGATCCAGCGCAGTGCAAACTGCGCCATCGTGGCCTTGTCACCGACCAGCGGGCGGATCCGCTCGACGATCTCCAAGCCTTTCTCAAACGGAACGCCCGAGAAGGTCTCACCCACGTCGAAGGCCTGGCCATCGCGGTTGAAGTTGCGGTGATCGGCGGGATCGAAGCGGGACTGGCTATTGAATTTGCCCGACAGCAACCCGCTCGCAAGCGGCACGCGGGCGATGACCGCGACTTTCTTCTTTCTTGCCAGCTCGAAAAACAATTCGGCGGGTCGCTGCCGCAGAATGTTGAAGATGATCTGCACGCTGGCGACGTTGGGATATTCGATCGCCTTGATGGCCTCCTCGATCTTCTCGACGCTGACGCCGTAGTTTCGAATCTTGCCGTCCTTCACCAGGTCATCGAGGGCAGCGAAGACCTCCGGATGATAAAATAGGTCGGTGGGCGGGCAGTGGAGTTGCACCAGATCCAGCGTCTCGGCCTCGAGGTTTTGCAGGCTCCGCTCAATCCAGATCCGCAAATTCTCGGGCGTATAACCGGCCACCTCCTGCGCGGGCAGGCGTTTGCCGGCCTTGGTGGCAACGAAGGGGCGCGGCCCGCCGCGTTCTCTCAAGACCTGCGCGATCAGCTTCTCGGACCGGCCGTCGCCATAGACATCTGCGGTATCGATGAAGGTGACGCCGAGGTCGAGCGCCGCATGCAATGCGCCGAGCGCCTCACCGTCTTCGACGTCAACCCATTGGCCGCCGCCGATGCCCCAGGAACCGAAACCGATTTCGCTGACCTGTTGGTCGGTACGACCGAATTCCCTTGTCCGCATGTGTCGCCCTCCAGAATGATCGCAGCGTGAGCGATTCGTCACGCATCCCTTGATATCGATAACAGATTTGCGAGCCGGTCAACAATGGCGGATCGGTTAACGCCAGGGGAACCCGTGCGGACCTTCCTCGCCTCTTGATAAGATATCGATAACATGCATTGATGAACCGGGACTGCGGAGAGCAAATTCCTGCGCACCCCGATCGTCGGAGGGTAGATGCAGGTCGTCTGGGACGCGCGAGCAGCGTGACACTATAAGCCTGCGAGCAGTACGGACGGGTCTGACAAAACAAAGAATAAAGGGAAACGTTTGATGGCCAGCAAAGCTATTCGAGCCCTGATCATCGGTGCAGCAACCGCCGCGGCGTTGCTCCCGGCCTGGCTGCTGTCGCCTAAAGCGCAAGCGGACGACTTCCAGCTCGCCATGGTGATCAAGTCCAGCACAAATCCATATTACAAGGCGACTTTGGCTGGCGCCGAGATCGCCGCCAAGGAAATCGGCGGCAGTGTGAAGAATTACGGCCCGACGGAATCGAGCGCGCAAGCCCAGGTCGATATCATCAACAACCTTGCCGATCGCCACATCCCGGCGATCGCTGTGGCGCCCAGCGATCCGGATGCCGTCGTTCCCGCGATGAAGCGTGCCGAGCGGCTCGGCGCCAAGGTTCTCACCTTCGATGCGGATTCCTCGGGCGGGCGCCCCTTCTTCGTCAACCAGGCGACCAGCGATGCCATCGGCCGCTTCGGCGCCGTCCTGCTGATCAAATCCCTCGGACCAAATCCGCAGGGCCAGGTTGCCATCGTCTCCGCCCAGCCGACTGCCGCGAACCAAAATCTCTGGATTGCCGCGTTCAAGGACGAGATCAGCAAATATAAGGGCCTGACGGTCGTCGATACTGTCTACGGCTACGACAATGAGCAGAAAGCCTTCGACGCCACTGTGGCGCTGACCACGAAATATCCGCATCTCGCCGGCATCTTCGCGCCGACCTGTCCGGGCCTTCCCGCTGTCGCGCGGGCGCTTGAATCGGTCAACAAAGGCCATGGCGCGATCAAGGTGTCCGGCAATTGTGTCCCGAGTATCACAGCTAAATACATGCTCGACGGCACGATCGACGGTTTCTATCTGTGGAACCCGATCAAGCTCGGCTACGTGACCTATTACGCTGCGAAAGCTCTGGTTGACGGCAAGATCCAGGGCAAGCCCGGCGAGTCCATCACGATCACTCAGGGCAAGTGGCCCGGGAAATACGTGATTGGTGCTAACGGACAAATTGTCACCGGCGAGCCTGTGCAATTCACCGCCGAAAACTACAAGGACTTCAACTTCTGAGGGCTCGCGAAGAATCGCGGCGAGCACGTGTCCCGTCGGATCTTGATGTCATCGACGCTGCCCGGGGCGCGCGGCAACGTGGCTCCCGGGTATTTTGCTGTTAGGGGCGGCTAGATGCCTCCTGTTGTGGAACTGCACGGAGTCACGAAGCGCTTCGGCGCGATCGAGGTGCTCGGCGGCGTCGATCTCACGCTAGACGCAGGACGGGTTCACGCCTTGGCAGGCGAGAACGGTGCCGGCAAAAGCACCTTGGTCAAGATGCTGGGCGGCATTCACCAGCCTGACGCCGGACAGATTCTGAAGGATGGCGTGCCCATCAAAATGCTCGGCGCCGCCGACAGCCAACGCCAAGGCATTGCCGTCGTCCATCAGCATCCTGCGTTGTTTCCGGATCTCTCCGTTGCGGAAAACGTGTTCATCGGGAGGCAGCCGCGCCGGATGGGGCGAATCGATTGGCCCGGCATGATCAGCCGCGCGAATGAGTTGCTCCTGCGTCTCGGCGTCGCTCTCGATGTTCTGACACCCGTAAAGGCTCTCGGTGTCGCGGAACGCCAGGCCATCGAGATTGCCAGGGCACTCTCAATCAACGCACGCGTGCTGGTCCTGGACGAACCAACTTCTGCACTCTCTCGTCGTGAAGTGGACCGTCTGTTTGAGTTGGTCGGCAGGTTGAAGGTGGAAGGCGTCGCGATACTTTTCATCACGCATTTCATAGACGAAATCCTAGGCTTCAGCGATGACGTGACGGTGCTTCGCTCCGGCCGGCACGTCATTACGGCACCGGTGGAGGAGTTCACGCCGGAATTGATCGTCCGCGCCATGATCGGAACCAGGCTCGAGGCGTTCTTTCCCAAGCAGCAGGCGAAAATCGGCGCGCCCGTCATCGGGGTTCGCGGACTCTCCGGCGCTGGCTTCGTCGAAGATGTGAATTTCGAAGTATGCGCCGGCGAGATCCTCGGCTTCTTCGGCCTTGTCGGTGCAGGCCGTTCCGAGGTTGCGAGCATGCTGTTTGGCATCGTTCGGCCAGACGAAGGCGAAATAGAGATTGCCGGCGCGTCCGTCAGACCCCACTCGCCGCGAGACGCCATGCGACTGGGTATTTCGCTCGTGCCTGAAGACCGGCACAATCAGGGCCTCGTGCTTCCCTTCACCAACCGCGCCAACGAGACTTTGCCCGTGCTGCGACGGCTCTGCGGCCATTTCGGCTTGATGCGTCGCGACGAAGAGAAAAAGATTGCTACCGACTATTCCGCGCGGATGCGAGTCGTGGCGACCGGGATCGAGCAGGTAACCGGCACGCTTTCCGGTGGCAACCAGCAAAAAGTCCTATTGGCGAAGTGGCTGATTCCGGGTCCGCGTCTTCTCATCCTCGATCAACCAACCCGTGGCATCGACGTCGGGGCCAAGTCGGAAATCCATCGCGTCATCTCGCAGCTGGCGACGGAGGGCCTATCGATCATCATGATTAGCGATGACGCTGAGGAACTGATGGGAATGGCCGACCGCATCCTCGTCTTCCGCAACGGTCGCATCGCCATGGAATCCAGGCGCGGTGCTTTCGACCGCGAGGCGCTGCTCCTCGCTGCGGCCCACGCGCCACGTTCATCGGACGCTCAGCCGCCGCGTGCTGCGTGACCGGCATCGGATCCGGGCCGGGTCGGCTTGCGCGCTCGCGCCAGGGCGGAGTTCTTGCGCGGTTGCTGCGTGTCAGGGAGCTGGCGTTGATTTTCGCGCTTGCCATCATCTGCGCCGCGGTCACCCTGCGCGAGCCGCGCTTTCTGGAAAGCGCCAACCTCGAACAGGTCGCCCTCTCCGCGACGCTCGTCTGCATCGTCGCACTAGGGCAGGCGCTCATCATCATCGCCCGGCAGATCGACCTGTCCGTCGGCGCCATGGTCGCCACGGGTGCCTTCGTCTCCGCCGACTGGCTATCTGTCCACCCGCATGCTTCCATCCTCTGGGTGGCGCTGATCGGCTGCGTGGTCGGCGGCCTGCTAGGAGCCGGCAACGCGCTGCTGGTCGCGGGGCTGCGCATCCCGGCGATCGTCGCGACGCTCGGAACCCTGGCGATCTATCGCGGTGGCATCATAGCGCTGGCCGGAGGGCGCCAGATCTCCGCCACCGTGCTCCCCGACAGCTACGGCCATATCGCCGAGATCCATATCCTTGGCCTGTCGCTGCTCGTATGGCTCGCTATTGGCTTGACCTGCGCCCTGGGATGGATGGCGCGCTTCACCAGGTTTGGCCGCAACCTCTACGCCCTCGGCAGCAATCCGGAGGGCGCCCGTTTCGCCGGCATCGCCGTTCGGCGGCACATCGCGGGCGTCTTTATTCTGTCCGGTGTGCTCTGCGGTCTTGTCGGCGTGCTCTGGGGCGCGCGTTTCGGAACGGTGGATGCGGTGATCGCCCCGGATTTGCAACTTCAGACGATTTCTTCGGCGGTCGTCGGTGGCGTGAGCATCTTCGGCGGCAGCGGCTCGGTCTTTGGGGCGGCGCTCGGCTCGATCATCTTCGCGGTGCTGCAAAATGGAGTGCAGCTGATCGGTGTCAGCCAATTCTGGCTGCAAGCCATTATCGGCGCGGCGATCCTGGGAACGGTGATCTTCTACAGCCGGCTGGCCCGCCGGGCGGAGCGAAGCGAACGCCGGTCCCGGCTGGCCCGGTCGCGATCATGACGGGGGTGAGGTCGTGAGCTTCCCACTCAGGCTTTTCGTGCGATGGGAAACGTTCCTCCTGCTGGTTTTATGCGCGACCCTTATTTTAGGTACGCATGTTTCCCGGTATTTTGCCACGTCATCGAATATCTCGATCGCGCTGGCGAGCATAACGCCGGTCGCCATTGTGGCGCTGCCGATGACGCTGGTCATTGTCACCGGTGAAATCGACATCTCGGTCGGATCCATCGTCGGACTTTGCGCCACCAGCATGGCCGTCTGCCTGGAGCACAAGTTTTCGGTGGAGCTTGCCATGGTGGTGGGCCTCCTGGTCGGCACGCTGGCCGGTCTCGTCAATGGCCTGATCATCGTCGGTTTCGGGCTGCCATCCTTGGTCGTCACCATCGGAACGCTCGCGCTCTATCGCGGGATCGCGCAGATCATGCTCAAGGAACGCGGGGTCAGCAGCTTCCCGGACTGGTATCAATCGCTCGGCTTCGGAACCATCGGCAACGGCCCAGTCCCCTGGAGCAGCCTACTCTTTCTCGCCTTGTTCGGCGCATTCGCGATTTTCTTGCATGTGACCCGCTGGGGGCGCGCGATCTACGCGATCGGCAATAATCGAGAGGCGGCGCGGTATTCTGGGATCGACGTGCGCCGAACCATCCTCGGGGTCTTCGTCGCTTCCGGCGCTGTCTCGGCGGTGGCGGCGATAGTGCTGACCGCATATCTCGCCAGCGCACGCTCCGATACGGCCATGGGCCTCGAACTGCCGGTGATCACGGCGGTTGTTCTCGGCGGCGTCAACATCTTCGGTGGGTCCGGAACGCTGCCGGGTGTGCTCATCGGGCTACTGGTGCTGGCTTTCGTCCAGAACGCCTTCGGCCTGGCGGGCATGACGCCGGAGGAGCAGGAGATCGTAACGGGGTCGGTATTGGTCATGACTCTTGCGATCTTCGGCCTGTCCGGCGCGGTTCGCAGGCTGTGGCGCCGCTAGAGCGGGATGTTCACCTGAGAGAGAGGTGACCCGTTTCCCTGCGTGCAGGGTTTCGAGAAGGCGGCTCCGGAAGCAAGATGCCCCAGTAGATGCGGAAATTAAAATCTTGTCGCAAGATTATTGCGTTGTTACGGTCTGTGATTGGTCTAGAAATGACCGCACATCGGATCGCGAAAGAGAGACAGTGTCGACACAAATTTTAGATAAAATACGATTATCTGACTTCGACTCTGAGTATTGCTTCTACGAAGATGAGATCGGCTCCGATATCCTATTGATTATATTCGCCTACATAAATCAGCCACTGAGCATCAAGTCGCACTACCATTATCTCAGCGGCCTTCGATGCAGTAAATTGTTCTTAAATTCGGGCAGAAACGACTGGTATCAGGCCGGCGTCCCTTCGGTCGCTGGCTCATTTTCGGAATTGCTCGACTTCTGCAAACGCCTCAGCGATGAGGAACCCTAGAGGCGGCTCTTGTTCCTCGGTCATTCGATGGGCGGCTTCGCGGCCATCGGGGCCGGATTGGCGGTAGGCCATGCTCGTGTTTTGGCGTCGGTGCCTGAGATAGAGTTATTGCAGCCAGGATCCATGAGCCTCAGACACATGCAGCCAAGAAAACCTACTTATCCCTCCCTGATCGAGATGTTGGCGCAGAATCGCACAACCGCCATCGAGGCAATTCTCGGCGACAAAGATCCCTATGACGTTGCGGTGGCAGAGCGGCTGGGCGAGATGCCCAACACCGATGTCATAATGGTTCCATCTGACCACGGCGTGTTCTGGCACCTGAAAGAGCAGGGCACACTTCGGCCAACCCTGGCCGCCTTTGTTGCGGGCAATAGCGTTAGGAGCATCGTGTCCCCGAGTTAGACATACGGCCCTGACTTGCGGGTTAGGGGGACGGCGATGCGGCACGCGAAGCCCCAATAGAAAAAGCCGAGCACTCCTCCAGACCCTGGCACGGCTGGCATCCCCATGGCTCGCTCGTCATGCTTGTCTTCGCGATAATGGCCGCCATCCGCCATCAGACGAATAAGCCGATTCCCCCTCCAAAAAAAAGAACCTCGCGCAGCCAGAAACCGCCCGGCCTCGTCCGTGGTCGCTTCAGGAAATCGGGAGTGTCGCTCAGCGTCTTTCTCGACAAGGCGTCGATCCGCCAGCGTCATCGCGTGGTCACTCTGGCGACGGGCTCATCAGGCTGCCGCTCAAAAATAACGCATGACACGTGAGTCAAACTGCGGTGCTAGGCCGCGACGGCCCAGTCCTGTGCGGCCGCGATGACGGTGACCGTTACTGTCACCACGCGCTCGACCTCGCTCGGTCCGAAGTCGAACAGCGCCTGCCCATCCGTCCAGCGCCAGCAGGCGCCGCCCTGCCGCTCGATCGCGTGGAAACCCAAGGCCAGGCGATGATCCGCGAGATCCAGC
>NZ_LMUG01000014.1:0-5104 GCF_009766125.1 Acidisoma sp. S159 | reverse complement strand
GTCAATCCAGCGCTTCTGCCAAAGAACCGTCGACGTCCAGCAGAGATGTGGATAGAAACTTCGGAATCAGGACACTAGTCCGAATGTCAGCAACGGCGATCAAATCAACCTCGAAGGCGGGACCATATCCTCGGTCGCCGACAACGGTGTCATCTACATCTACGGCGGCTCGGGCAGCCTCATTACTGTGGGCTCCGGCGGTCTCATCCAGACGTTAGTCCAGACGCAGGAGAACCGGAACCTCATCAGCACGACGGTCACGAACGGCGGATCCGCCAACCTTACCGTCGGTGTCTATACGGATACGGTCGTGAGCGCGGGAGGATCCGCGACGGTATATGATGGCGCCACAGCGATCGCCTCGGCGGGAACGAATGCGGGGCTGACGATCGGCAACGGGGGCACCGACCTCGTCTTAAACGGTGGCGTCGATAGCGGCACGACTGTCGGCGCCGGTGCCGTCTATGCTGTCAGCTCGGGCGGCACAGGCCTCAGCACCGTCATCAGTGGTGCGGTCGCCACCATTTTCTCAGGTGGCGTCGAGAGCGGCGGCACGGTGGGTGCGGGCGCAACAATGTACGTGTCATCGGGCGCGAGCGTGAGCGCGATCACAGTCCTCGTCGGCGGGTCGTTGGTGATTTTGAGCGGCGGGTCGGAAAGCGGGCTGCTGGACAGCGGCAACGTGACCGTTAGCGGCACTGTTACTGGCGAGACGATCGCGGGCGGCGGCTCCGAGTATGTGGCGAGCGGAGGAACCCTCGACGGATTCACGGTCGGCACAAGCGGCTTCAACACCTCGACGGGCGTGCTCAATGAGGGCTCGGGCGGAACCGTCGAGAGCGGGACCATCTATCCCGGTGCGTTGACTATCAACAACGGCGACCAAATCAGCTTCTATGGGACCATGTCGTCGGTGGTCGATGACGACAACATCTACTATTACGGCGGCACGGCAATAAACACGATAGTGGGCAACAGCGGTTACGTCGGCTCTGGCAACGTCCCAGGCTATTACACGAGCTTTACCAGCACGATGGTTTCGAGCGGCGGCTCGGTTTCCTTTGTCTCCGGTGTCTACAAGGATACGATCGCGAGCAGCGGAGCGGCCGCGACGATAGCTGCCGACGCCACAGCGATCGCCTCGGCGGGAACGAATGCGGGGCTGTCGATCCTGAATGGCGGCACCGACCTCGTCTTAAACGGTGGCGTCGATAGCGGCACGACTGTCGGCGCCGGTGCCGTCTATGCCGTCAGCTCGGGCGGCACAGGCCTCAGCACGCTCATCAGTGGCGGGGTCGCCACCATCTCCTCAGGTGGCGTCGAGAGCGGCGGCACGGCGCTCTCTGGCGGCACTCTCACCGTAAACGCCGGCGGCACCGCCAGTGTCATGCTGATCAGCGCGGGGGGCGCCGAGACGATCTCCGGCGGCGCGACCGGGCTGAACACGATCCTATACTCAGGCGGAGTGCTCAAGCTGCAAAGCGGTGCCCTCGAGAGTGCCGGGACAGTGGCCTCCGGCGCGACCCTGGCGGTCGCCAGTGGCGCGGTGGTGAACGGCGTTACCGTGGCAGCGGGCGGGATAGAGACGGTGGCGTCGGGCGGCACGTCGATCAATCCGATCCTGTCGTTGGGCGGAACGCTCGTGCTCGCCGCTGGAGCGATTGAAAGCGGCGGCACGATCGGTTCGGGCGCGACGCTGTTCGTGTCCTCGGGCGTGACCGTGAGTGGAATGACGGTCGCGCTCGGCGGCTCGCTAGTCGTTCTGAGCGGCGGATCGGATATCGGCGTGATCGACCGCGGTACCGTGGTGGTGAGCAGCGGGGCGGTCGACGGCGGCGATTCCCTAAGCAGCGGCGGGCAGTTGCTGGTGTCGTCCGGCGGCACCGCGCTGTCGGTCACGGTGGGCTCGGGCGGCACCGAGGCGGTGTTGTCTGGCGGCATAGCGCTAGGGCTGAACCTATTCTCGGGCGGTTCAGTCATCCTCGCCTCTGGCGCGGTGCAGAGCGGCAGCACCGTGCAGAGCGGAGCAACATACATTGTCGGCAGCGGCGCGACGGCGCTCAATATGCTGGTCACATCCAGCGGATGGGCAGTTATCCGCGGTTCCGCCAGCGGCGTGGTCAATTCAGGGATTTATTCCGCGGGGACCACATCTCTTCCCAACTATACTGGCCCCGGTGTTGAGGTCTACAGTGGCGGGACTTTAACTAACATTACAGATGGCAATGGGACCATTTCGGCTTACCTCGCAGTGTTGACCGGCGGATATCTCTCCGGTGCCGTGGTCAGTTCGCATGCCACTCTTAACTTGCAGGGAACGATATCGGCCGTTGTCGATTCTGGGCTGATATATGCCTATGGTGGGACGTCGTACAATCTAGTTGTTGCGCAAGGTGCGTCCAATCTTATCGGCGGGAGCGGTGGCGCAGCTCCAGCTTATTACAGCAACACTGTAGTTTCTAGCGGCGCCTCTATTGGTTTTGGGGCCGGAATCTTTATTAACACCAGCGCCATAGCCGGTTCCACGGCGACCGCGGGCTCCGGCGGAACGGCGGAAGCCTCCGCCGGTTCAAATCTTGGCCTGACCATAACCTCCAGCGGCACCGACGTCGTCTTCAGCGGCGGCGTCGACATCGGCACCGTTGTGATTGCCGGCGCCAACTACTTGATTAGTTCGGGCGGCACGGCTCTCAACACCATCATCAGCAGCGGCGCGACCGGGACGATCTCCTTGGGCGGGCTGGAAAGCGGCGCGACGCTGATCAATGGCGGCGCACTTACCGTCAACTCCGGTGGCACCATCCTCAACACCATTAACAGTGGTGGTATCACGCTGAACCCGTCGAGCGGCGCGATCGTTCTCGCCTCCGCCGGCACCAACTTCGGTCTGACCTTAAGGGCCGGTGTCGTCGATCTCGTGAAGGCCGGCGGCATCGATATCTCTGCAACGATCAGTTCCGGCGGCACGGATGCCGTTCTCGCCGGCGGTGTCGCCAACCAAACCCTCATCAGCACCGGCGCGACCGAGACGATCGCCTCGGGCGGCGTAGAAAGCGGCGCCACGGTGTTTGCTGGCGGCAGGCTCAGCGTCAGCGCCGGCGGCACCATGATCAACACCATCAATAGCGCGGGCGTCATCCTGAACGTGTCGAGCGGCATGACGGCGATCGCTTCCGCTGGCAGCAACCTCAGTCTCACCATCAACGCCGGCGCGACCGACCTCGTGCAGTTTGGCGGCGCCGACACCGCCGCGACCATCACCTCCGGCGGCACGGAGATTGTCGGCTTCGGTGGTGTCGCCATCCACACCGTCATCAGCAGCGGCGGGACGGAGACGATCGCCTCGGGCGGCGTGGAAAGCGGCGCCACGGTGTTCTCCGGCGGCGCACTCAGCGTCAGCGCCGGCGGCACGATGACCAACACCATCAACAGCGGTGGCGCCGCCCTGAGCGTGCCGAGCGGCGTGACGGCGATCGCCTCCGCCGGCAGCAACCTCAGTCTCACCATCAACGCCGGCGCGACCGATCTCGTGCAGTTTGGCGGCACCGACACCGCCGCGAACATCACCTCCGGCGGCACGGAGGTTGTCGGCTCCGGTGGTGTCGCGAGCGACACCACCATCATCAGGGGCGGGATCGGGACGATCGCCTCGGGCGGGTTGGAAAGCGGTGCCACGGTAGTCTCTGGTGGTGCGGTCACCGTCAGCATGGGCGGCACCGACATCGCCGCGACCATCAGTTCCGGCGGCGTAGAGATCGTCGGTCCTGGCGCAACCTCGCTGGCGCCGTTCCTGTCCTCAGGCGGAACTCTCGTGTTCGCGGCTGGGGTGATCGAAAGGGGCGGCACCGTGGCTTCCGGCGCGACGGTGTTCGTGTCCTCGGGTGTGATCGTGAGCGGCATGACGGTGCTGGCCGGCGGCTCACTGGTGGTTTTGAGCGGCGGGTCGGATGTCGGTGAGGTCGACCAGGGCACGGTGGTGGTGAGCAGCGGGGCCGTCGAGAGGGGCGATATCCTGAGCGGCGTAGGGCAGATTCTGGTGTCCTCAGGCGGCACGGCGCTGTCGGTCACGCTGAGCTCGGGCGGCATCGAGACGGTGCTGTTGGGCGGCACGGGGCTGGGGCTCGACCTGTCCTCCGGTGGGGTGATCACCCTTGCCTCCGGCGCATTGCAGAGCGGCAGCACCGTGGAGAGCGGGGCAACTTATTCCGTCACTGGTGGAGCGACAGCGATTGATATGTTGATCACCTCCGCTGTGAAGGGGGTGTCCTTCTTCGGTTTCGTAAGCGATGTCACGATTCTGGCATCTGATTCGGCGCTCGGCAATATTCACGTCTTGAGCGGAGGAACCCTTGACGGGTTCACCGTCGGCTCGAGCGGAGACAGCGCCC
The DNA here is from genome assembly GCF_009766125.1 of Acidisoma sp. S159. Taxonomy (NCBI): domain Bacteria; kingdom Pseudomonadati; phylum Pseudomonadota; class Alphaproteobacteria; order Acetobacterales; family Acidocellaceae; genus Acidisoma; species Acidisoma sp. S159. The sequence goes on along the minus strand of NZ_LMUG01000014.1, from coordinate 716 downwards.
CAGTTGACGTGACTGTCGCACCAGGTGCGACCATTGAAAGTGGGACGATTTATCCTTCTACCAGTGGCCAAAACGAAATCTCACTTAGGGGAACCATGTCGTCGGTGGTGGTCGATGGTGTCGTCATTGGATCAGGCGCCACGGCGTTTGACACCACGGTAGGCAGCGGCGGGACCCTGGCCAACAGTGACCTGTCAATAACTCAGAATTTTACCAGCACGACGATCTTGACCGGCGGAACGGCCGAATTTGGTCGTGGCATCTACACGGACACGATCGCGAACTCAGGGGCAACAGCGACAATAACTGTTGGCGCCACAGCAATCGCATCGGCGGGAACAAATGCGGGGCTGACAATTAGTTCGGGCGGCACCGACCTCGTCCTCAATGGGGGTGTCGATAGCGGCACCATTGTTAGCGCAGGTGGGGTCTACGCCGCCAGCTCGGGCGGCACAGGTCTCGACACCATCATCAGCAGCGGCGGGGTGGGGACGATCGACTCGAGCGGACTGGAAAGCGGCGCCACGCTGGTCGCGGGCGGCGTTCTCAGCGTGCTCTCGAGCGGAGTTGCCTCGGGCACACTCGATAGCGGCAGCGTGGTGGTGGCCGGCGGCACCGATATCGGCGACACGATCGAAAGCGGCGGCACCGAGGTGGTGGCGAGCGGCGGCATCGCCTCGGGGGCAACCCTTGCGGGCGGCACGCTCATACTCACG
>NZ_LMUG01000081.1:0-721 GCF_009766125.1 Acidisoma sp. S159 | reverse complement strand
GCAGATTGAAGACGGTCAACTCCGCGAGCAGGAGCAGGAATAGAACCATCGTGCGGGTTAGGGAGGGTCTGCGGCGCCTAGGCGCCTCGGTAGGGGTCAACGGCCCTACGATTGTAGGGCTCATGATGCCCTCCTTAAGGCGCGGAACCGGACGGCATCGATAGAGATCGCGGCCAAGATGAGCGTCCCAAGTACAAGTTGTTCGAAGGTACCCGGCACACTGTTAAGCGTCAGGGCATTGAGGATCACGCCGACTAGCAAGGCGCCAAACACCGGGGCGAAGGTCGAACCGCGGCCGCCTGTAATGCTAGTGCCGCCGAGAACCACCGCGGCGATGGCCTGCAGCTCGAAGCCGGTCGCGGCAGTAGCCTGGATCTCGCCAATCTGGCCTGCGAAGACCGCCCCCGCGAGACCGCAGCCGAGGCCTACTGCTACAAAGCAGCGGAATTTAACGAAGCCCGCACGCAGGCCAACGGCATCGGCGGCACGCCGGTTGCTGCCCACAGCGAGAATGTCACGGCCCCATTCAGTATGGCGATTGGCGATGTCGAATACAGCGAAGACCAGCACCAGAAAGACGATGGGTGTGGGTACGCCCACGACCGTACCAAGTCCGAATTGACGGGCCGCATTTGGCACCAGGAGAATGCCGTTAGCGCCCAGCAATAGCACCACGCCGCGCAATCCAAGCAGCATCCCGAGAGTCGCGACGATGGAGGGT
>NZ_LMUG01000034.1:0-473 GCF_009766125.1 Acidisoma sp. S159 | reverse complement strand
GCCGAAATATACCGCATCATTGACGATCTAGCGGCGGCCGGAAAAGCCGTGCTCGTGGTGTCGTCGGAGATGAATGAATTGTTATCGATGGCGGACCGGATCCTGGTAATGCATCGCGGCCATCTGACTGGCAGCTTCGAAGGTCCCGACTTCCCTGTCGCTGCGATCGGCGCTGCGGCTGCCGGAATTGTGGCCGAGCACACTGAGGATGTCACGCTTCATCCCGGAGCGGTCGTGTGAAAGGTCTGTGGCTAGGCCGCGCCATCAAACGGCCGGAAGCACCGCCGCTCGCCTTCCTGGTGATCATGGCGATCCTGTTGGGCCTCACCACGCCGCGCTTTCTGGCTGGAGCCAACCTGTTGAGTATCGTGAGCCAGGTCTCAGTGGTGGGCATCGTGTCGCTCGCGCTCAATCAGGTTATCCTGTCCGGCGAAATTGACGTCTCAGTCGGCTCCCTGCTCGCCGCCTGCGCG
>NZ_LMUG01000079.1:17452-63282 GCF_009766125.1 Acidisoma sp. S159 | reverse complement strand
TCAATCCAGCGCTTCTGCCAAAGAACCGTCGACGTCCAGCAGAGATGTGGATAGAAACTTCGGAATCAGGACACTAGGTCTTTCACCTAGTGTAGGATCCGATCTCCACAGCGAACCATGAACCGCTCGAAGGCAAGCTCGGCCGCCGCCAGTACGTCGGTCAACTCATCCTCCCAGTTCGCCACTCGCGCGGCCGGCTCAACTTTGTCGCTCTTCGCCTGCCTGTGACACGGACAGATGTTCATGTTCAGCCTCTCCCTTCTCGTGTTCGACCAAGCCCACTGATGCCAGTCGCAAGCTTCAGGTCGATGTCGCTCTAGCCGCAATCGGTTACGGCTGTAACCTTCATCCCAAACCGGCCCGACGGGCAGAGCTCCTCCGAGCATAGGAGCCATCCCGCGACGGTAGCGCGTCCCTCCATTGCAGCGGCGGAGGGACCACTGCTGCGGAAGCTGACTACCCCCTTAGCTCGGGCCGAAGTCTGTGTTCCCAGTGCGTGCTTCCCAGGTCGCTAGGTCCTTGAGCAGCGCCTCGCTGTGGCCACGAATGGCCGCCACGGCGTCGGCGCCGAGTTGCAGCCGCAGCGGCGTGTCCGGCGCATTGAGCGCGGCCTCAATCGCGGCGGCCGCCTTGCGCGGGTCGCCGCTCTGCGTGCCGTTCATCTCCCGCGCGAACAAGCGCGTGCCGCCGACGATATCTCCATACGCTGACATCACCGGCATGTGCCGCATGGCCTGACCGGCGAGACTGGTGCGGAACTGCCCCGGCTCAACGATCAGCACCTTTATGCCGAATGGCGCGACTTCCTGCGCCAGCGCCTCGCTGGCGCCTTCGATGGCGAACTTCGTTGCCGAATAAGCGCTGAAGCCGGCGAAGGACAATTGCCCACCCAGACTGGAGATGTTGACGATGGCGCCGCCGCGCTGTGCGCGCAGAGTCGGCAGCGCGGCGCGGGTCACGTGCATCGCTCCAAAGAAATTAGTCTCCATCAGGGCACGAAATTCGGCGTCCGGGGTTTCCTCGAAAGCACCTACCACGCCGTAACCCGCATTGTTGATGAGCACATCGATGCGCCCGAAACGTGCGACGGCCGCGATGATCGCCGCAGCCGCATCATCCGGGCGCGTCACATCGAGCGGGACAGCCATCACGCGATCCGGCGCCGAATTGGCGAGCGCCTCAAGGGTGGAAACCTGACGGGCGGTTGCTACGACGTTGTAGCCCTGCGCCAGGGCATGCTCGGCGAAGGCCCGGCCGAAGCCCGAGGAAGTGCCGGTGATAAACCAGGTCTTGGCGGTCATTGGCGGTCTCTCCTTCGCGACCCGGCGGGGGTGCACAGCGATCTTACGGCGGACGGGCTCGGTTACCAGCCGGTTTAAATCGAACAGCTACGTCGATATGCTGCATGAATGGATCGCGATCTGCTCAGCCATTTCCCGGTCGTCTTGGCGGTGGCGCAGCGCGGCGGATTTGCCTCAGCGGCGGCGGCGCTCGACATGAGCCCCTCGGCGGTGAGCCACGCCGTCAAGGCAGTGGAGGAAAGGCTGCGACAGCCGCTTTTCGTGCGCACGACCCGTAGCGTCGCGCTGACCGAGGCGGGGGCGGGTTTCATCGCCTCGATCGGCCCGGCCCTGGCGACGATCCAAGAGAGCGTCGAGCGCGTTCGATCGGCAAAAGGGCGGGTTGCGGGTGTTCTGCGGCTCAACGCTTCGCGCCTTGCGCTGCCGTTGGCAATCACGCCGGCGATCGTGGCGATGAGCGGGCCTTATCCGGATCTGACGATCGAGGTCACCCTGGATGAAGGCCTCGTCGATATCGTTGCTGCGGGATTCGATGCGGGGGTGCGGCTTGGCGAGATGATCGCGCAGGACATGGTCACGGTTCGCCTAACAGGGTCGTTCCAGGCGATCATGGTGGCGGCGCCCGCCTATCTGGCGACTCACGGCGTGCCGGGGTAGATCGCGGACCTCGCCGCACATAATTGCATCGGCTACCGGCTAGTTGCCTCCGACGCGGCCTACGCCTGGGACCTCCAGGATCGCGGCCGAGAGATTTCGGTTTCAGTGAGCAGCAGCGTGCGCGTGACGGATTCAGTCTATGCTCGCGAACTGGCGCTGCAGGGCGTGGGAATTGCCTATATCTTCGAACCTCTCGTCCGGCACGACCCGCGGGCGGGCCGGCTGCGATGTGTCCTGCCGGCCTGCGGCATCGAAGAGCCTGGTCTGTCTGTTCCTTTATTTTCCTCGATACGCCTCTGAGACGCCCAAGCTACGGGCGTTCATCGAAACGCTGCGCAAGACGATAAGGGTGCCGCGCTCGAACTAGCGCCCGGCGATTCCTGTCAGCACCGGCCGAACGCCGCGCAGAGACGGTCCGGCCTCCTCAATACCAGCGTAAGCCGCCTAAAGGCGCCTCTCCGGCATGAGCGAGGCCACCGACTTCACACTATCCGATGGCGTGCTTATAACATCACCACTATGACCCGGGTTGTGATATCCGGCGTCTTAGTGCTAAACACGATGCGCAATGATGGGAAGCGGCATCCCTTATTCCAGAGGCAGCCCCGGGCAGGCATGTGATGACTGACAGCGCGACCGTTCAACACTCCTCGGTCGAGGCCGAGGTGAACTACACGGCGCCCCTGCGCGAGCGTCCGAGGATCTATGCCTTCGATCCGCCGCCGGGCATCGCGAAATCCAACATTGTCGCCGAACCGCACCGCGTCGCCGTTCATGATGCGCGTCCGAATGCCAGGGCCTTCACGCTCGACGGCCAGGGTCTTGCGCTTATCAACCATGAGAGCGCCGCGAAAGATTTCGACGATGAAAAAGAAATGCGCCAAACCTATTACGCTGAAGCCGAGCAACTGCTGAAAGATGTCACCGGCGCTGACCGCGTTTTCATCTTCGACCATACGATCCGGCGTTACAAACCCGGCGTCTCCGATTGTACCGACGGACCGCGCCAACCCGCCACGCGGGTGCATGTGGACCACACCGCAAACTCAGCGCCGCAACGGGTGCGCGCCTTTCTGCCCCACGAGGCCGAAGAACTTCTGAAACACCGGGTTCAGATAATCAACCTCTGGCGGCCGATCAAGCATCCTGTATACGACGCTCCGCTCGCGATTTGCGACGCGACCACCGTCAGCCCGGACGACATTGTTCCCTCCGACCTCGTTTATCCGAAGCGTGTCGGCGAGACTTACAATGTACGCTTCGGCCCAAACCATTGCTGGTACTATGTTCCTCAGATGCAGCTTGACGAAGTCTTGCTTCTGAAATGCACGGACTCGCGGACGGACGTCGCCGCACGATTCACGCCTCATACCGCGTTCCTTGAGGAGAACGTGCCGGAGGCCGCGCCGCGCAGAGAGAGCATCGAGCTTCCAACACTCGTCTTTCATCAGCACTAGATGACAGCTTTCATCGGAATCTCTTGCTGCCGAAAGGAGTTCGAGCCTTCTGAGGCACTGGCCCATGCGGCGTCCGATACTTATGTGCAGGCCGTCTCTGATATTATTGGGGCCTTCCCTTTATTGATACCGGCCAACGGGGCGGGCGGTGATGTCGAGCGGCTGCTGGGCCTGTTCGACGGCATCATTCTGACCGGTAGCTACTCGAATATCGGGCCTGGGCACTACGGCGCGGAGCCGCATGATACCGAAACGCATGAGGACCCCCAACGCGACGGTGTGACCCTGCCGCTGATTCGTGCGGCGATTCAACATGCAGTTCCGATACTCGGAATTTGCCGAGGCTTCCAGGAGCTGAACGTTGCTTTGGGTGGAACCCTGCACCAGAGTCTGTGCTCCGTCGCCGGCAAGATGGATCACTGGACGCCGCTGCAATCGCTCGCGCTGCTGCGCAATGCTAAGACCCACAGCGTGCAGGTCACCCCAGGCGGCTGGCTGCATAGCCTGGCCGGAGCGAGCGAGATCTTGGTGAACTCGCACCACAACCAAGGGATAGAGCGGTTGGCGCCAAGCCTGCTTGCCGAGGCCGTCGCGAACGACGGCACGATCGAGGCTGCACGGGTCAGCGGCGCTCTCGGTTTCGCCGTGGGTGTGCAGTGGCATCCGGAATACGACATGTACACGGATGATGTGTCCCGTAGGATTTTCGAATCCTTCGGCTCCGCGGTGGCGGCTCATCGCGGCGTTAGAGCGGCCGGTTGTTAGGCAAGCTTCGCGCAAACTCCTGAATCATGCCGGCGTCTGACGCTTCGCAATCTTTCGGCAACGCGGCTTGGTGGCACACATTTGCCTACAGGCCTATTGGGACCGACAAGGCCATTTCGTCCTGAGTTGCACTCTTCTTGGCAGTGTTTTTATTGTTTGACTGTTGACTCTCGTGCTGAATGAGCTACCCCTCAAGCTTCTCGTGTGACACGCCGCGTCGCCTAACCGAATCGCGCAGCGGCGACAATGAGATATTGGTGAGGAGTTTAGTGATGCCCGATACCCATCTGGCGCCGGCCGCAGAGGCAATCGCCCGCGTGCATCTGCCGAGGCTCGGCGCGGAACCCGAAAACATTCGCGCGCTCATCGAACGGCATGCCGGCGAGAACTGGGTCAGGACGCTCGCTTTGAATCCCGATACCGCGAGACGGTTCGCCTCATATTTTGAGGATCTATTCCGCGTAAACGGTGCTCGCCTCCCCCTCCATGAACGTGAACTCATCGCTGTCGCCGTGTCAGCAACGAACGGGTGCGGCCTTTGCGAGATTCACCACACCATCGCTCTTGGCGAGGCACTCGGAGATGCGGTCCGCGCGCGGCGCATTGCGCTGGACCTGCATCTTGCGGTCTTGTCCCCCCGCGAACGGGCTCTGGTAGAGTTCGCTGTCAAAGTGACGAAGACGCCCAAACAGATCGATGAGTCCGTATTTCACAACCTGCGAGCGGCCGGGCTCGATGATGCGGACATCATTGAAGCGCTCGAGGTTAGCGCTTGGTTCAATCACACCAACCGCATCTTCATTGCGCTGGGCGTTCAACCAGACGAGAAGTACTTCTTCCGCGATGCGCAAGACGCGCAATAACGACTTTCGTCGATCGTTGACCGTATCGTGTGGACGCGAAGGCGAGTGGCTCTGGTGTGATCTTCGCGCCCGCAAAGAAAACGTTAGATAGAAAGGAGGCGTGCAGTGTCTCAATCAGTTGCCGTGCCAGAACTCTGGCCATTGGCCGCAAGCCCTCTCTCGCGCGCATCGGCGCTGAGATCGAAGGCGTGCGCCTTTCAGGTGAACTGCCTGACGCGACGATCGAGGGCATTCACGCAGCCCTCCTGCGCCACAAGGTTCTCTTTTTCCGACGTCACAATCATCTGACGGACGATCAGCAGGAAATCGTGTTGTGGTCATGCCCCCCATCCTGGGCGCGTCGCTGCGATTCTGCCTGTGACGACGGAGAGCGCACGGGATCGCTCCAACCCGGTCTTTATCCAGCTTCGTGATGAGATCCTGTCGCTACTGGGCGTCTCCGCGCACCAGTGACCCGCTCGCGCCACTGTCGGAGGCCGAGCCGGGACATGCCTTACCCAAAGTAGGCTATTCAGCCGCCGTCGCGATGGCCAGCGCGGCAGAGGCGAAGCGGTTCGCAGGCCGGCTTAGGACGAGATTTTCGCGCAGGGTCGTGCCTTCGTATTAGGTACGGAACCGCGGCCCTGCAACTCCGGAATAACCAACTCCACAAACTCCGCTAGCCCGCCAGGTAGGTGTGGGGGCATCACGTTGAAGCCATCCGCCGCATCCTGCGTGAACCATTCCTCAAGGTGATCGACGATCTGTGCCGGTGTGCCAAAGATATGCTTGGGGCCGCGCGCGCCAGCAGTGTGGAGGTTGGCGGGCGCGATCGACGCCGGCGGCCGCGAGGATCTGGCCATCTGCTATCACTATCAGCGTTCCGAGACGGACGTCGGTATCGCGATTGTCGCTGTGCTGATTGCCGTGGTCCGCGTTTTGCAATTTGTCGGGGATCGTATGGCAAAGGCGGTCGATCACATGCGCGGCCATTGCTGCAAGGCGCTACAGTTGATACGATAGCAATCAACGCGCGCATAGCGTGGTTACAAAAATCCGCCGTGGATCATGCGGCCAAAAGTAAGGATGCCTCATGCAAGGCTTACCGGTTCACTTTTTCCGTCGCCGGCTGTTGATGTCCCTTTTGCTGGGAGGGCTAACACTTGCCGGTGCCTCGCACGCCCGTGCCGCAGAACGAGGGGCAGTTCCCGCGGCGATCAAGAGCCGCGGGGCCCTTGTCATTGGTCTGGAAGGTACCTATCCGCCTTTCAACTATCAGGATGAGTCAGGCCAGTTGGTCGGATTCGAGGTCGATTTTGCTAAGGCGGTCGCCAAGCAGCTTGGCCTCACAACCGACTTCCGGCCGACGAAATGGGACGGTATCCTCGCCGCGCTTGCGTCCGGGCGTATTGATGTCGTGATCAATCAGGTCACGATCACGCCGGAACGTCAGAAGGTCTACGACTTCTCCGAGCCATATACGGTTTCCGGCATTCAAATCATCACCCGTCGCGGCGACGAGGCGAAATACGATGCGCCCGCGAAGCTTAAGGGCGTGCGCGTGGGCGTGGGGCTTGGCACCAATTATGAGCAGTGGCTGCGACAGAATGTGCCGGGCGCCGATATTCGTACCTATGATGACGACCCCACGAAGTATCAGGACCTGCGGGCCGGGCGGATCGATGCCGTGCTGAATGACCGTCTGGTCGCCGCTGATTTCATCAAGAAGTCCGGCGGTCCTTTTGTGGCCGCGGGCAAGCCTTTCGCGGCGCAGAGCGCCGGTATCGCGTTGCGCAAGGACGCCGAGTTCAAGGCAGCGCTCGACAATGCGATTGACCAGCTGCGCGCGGACGGAACGCTGAAGGCGATTTCGGTTAAATGGTTCGGCATCGACGTCACCCAGTGAACCGGCACCGAGCGGGCTGAACGCACGGAAATGATCGGCGCCGATCTGCAACTGGTCTGGGAGTCGGCGCCGTTTCTGCTACGCGGCGCGCTCTACACCATCGGACTCAGCGTTTCCAGCATGGCGCTGGGGCTCATCCTCGGTTTCGGGATCGCCTTGGCGCGGCTTTCCGGCATTCGTCCCTTGGTGTTGTTGGCACGGATCTATGTCTCCTTCATCCGTGGCACACCGCTTCTCGTGCAACTGTTCATTATATATTACGGCCTGCCTGAGATTGGCATACGCCTCGGCCCCATTCCGTCGGCGCTGATCGGCTTCACGCTCAGCGTCGCGGGATACAATTCCGAGATATTGCGTGGTGCCATTGCCGCGGTGGATCGCGGGCAATGGGAGGCTTCGGCGGTGATCGGAATGACCTGGACCCAGGCCATGCGTCGCGTCATCATGCCGCAAGCGGCGCGAACCGCGCTTCCACCTCTCGCCAATAGCTTCATCGCGCTTGTGAAGGACACGTCGCTTGCCGCGACCATTCAGGTGCCGGAACTGTTCCGGGAGGCGCAGCTTATCACAGCGCGCACCTTCGAAATATTTGCGATGTATATCGCGGCGGCGGTGATTTACTGGGTGCTGTCGAGCTTCCTTGCTATTGGTCAGCATGTGCTGGAGGCGCGAGTGAACCGCCATGTGGCGGTGCTGCGTGCCTGAGGCCGCGGCAATGATCGAAGTGCACGGACTCGCCAAGCGATTCAGCGGGATCGATGTGCTGCGCGGCATCGATCTGTCGGTGTCGCGCGGAGAGGTGGTTGCGATCATCGGCCCCTCGGGCTCCGGCAAGACCACATTGCTGCGCTGCCTCAACTGGCTGGAGGTGCCCAGTGCGGGCACCATCCGCATTGGTGCGACCGAAATCGATGCGGGTATCCAGGCGCCTCGGCAAAAAGCCAGGATCCGACAGCTTCGCCTTCGTGCGGCCTTCGTGTTTCAAAACTTCAATCTCTTTCCGCACATGACCGCGCTGGAGAATGTCATCGAGGGTCCCGTGGTGGTGAAGCGGGAGCGGCGAGACCAGGCACGGGCGAGGGGTCTCGCCTTGCTCGCGCGCGTCGGGCTGGCGGGGCGGGAGGATGTCTATCCGCAGCGCCTGTCGGGTGGCCAGCAGCAGCGCGTTGCGATCGCCCGGGCGCTGGCGATGGAGCCGGAGGTCATCCTCTTCGACGAACCGACCTCGGCGCTCGACCCCGAACTGGTGGGAGAAGTCTTGGCGGTCATTCGTGATCTGGCGCGCGAACAGCGTACCATGGTGATCGTGACACACGAGATGGGCTTTGCGCGCGACGTGGCGGATCGCACGATCTTCATCGATGGCGGTGTTATCGTGGAACAGGGGCCATCCGCGGCATTGTTTGCTGCCCCGCGGGAGGAGCGAACGCGGCGCTTTTTGAGGAAATTTCTTTCGTAGGGATTTTGCTTCGACCTTAGGTGGTCATCCAATCTGTCCAGAGCAGGATGTCCTTGGTTTGAACCATTCTCACGCCACCACGTCATGCTCGGCGAAGGCCGGGCATCCGCGTCTTGCTTGCGTAACGAAGGCAAGACGTGGATGGCACGCCTTCGCGTGCCATGACGGACGCTAAGGGCGCGGTTCAGAATTAGATCATCATTCGACTAATGCACCGCCGCATACATGATGCGTTCCTCGTCAACCTCCGCCGGTGAGAACTCCTCGACACACCGCCCCTGGCGGAAGACCAGGATGCGGTCAGAGAGGTTCATGATCTCCGGTAGGTACGAGGAAATGACGATCACAGCCAGACCCTCGTCGGCGAGGCCGCCGATCAGGGCGTGGATCTCGGCGATGGCGCCCACGTCCACGCCGCGTGTCGGTTCATCGAAGATGATGATGCGTGGCTTCTGCACCAGGCTTTTGCCGATCACCACCTTCTGCTGATTGCCGCCCGACAATTCCACTACCCGCTCATTGCTCTCGAGCGCCCGAATGTTGAGTGTCTTGCGCCAGGTTTCCGCAAGTCGCGCCATCTCCCGCATGCTGACCACGACCGACCGGTTGAGACCAGCCGCGAGATAGCCCGAATAGAGATTCTCGGCGATGGACTTGGTTTCAAAGAACCCTTCCAGTTTGCGGTCCTCGGTCACGTAGACAATCCCGTCCTGCATTGCCTGGCGAGGAACGCGGTACCGGATCGGCTGGCCGTCACGCTCGATCTCGCCGCCGCGTACGAAATCTCGCTTGTAGATGCCGGCGATGATCTTTGCTGTCTCGGTGCGGCCGGAGCCGATGAGGCCGAAAATGCCTGTTACCTGAGCGTAGAAGACAGAAAACGCGTTGTTGCGGACGATATTGCCCATCGACACGTCTTGCACGCTCAGCGCCTTGTCGCCGGCTCGGCGAAGGCCCGCGATATCATCCCGCTTGCGGTAGAGTTCCCCGGACAGCACCCGGCCCACCATGGCGGCGATGATGCTGTCGCGCGTGAAGCTCGGCGTCTCCCCTGTCGTGACCAAACCGCCGTCCCGCAGGATGGTAATGCGGTCCGAAATCCGCAGCGCTTCCTCCAAGGCGTGGCTGATGAAGACGATCGATACGCCTCGCGCTTTCAGCCGGCGCAGCAGGGCGAAGAAGTAGCGCTTTTCCTCTGGGGTTAGGGTTGCGGTCGGTTCATCGAAGATGATGACGCGGGCTCGTAGGCGCACAGCCCGCGCGATCTCCACCATCTGCCGTTTGGCGGCGCCGAGGGTGGAGACTAGCGCTCCGGGATCGACCGTGAAATTCAGGGATTGGAGGAATTGTTGCGCCGCCACCTGCACGCCGCGCAGCCGGGTGAGGAAGGGCTCGTCGCCGAGATAGAGGTTCTGCGCCACCGTCATGGACGGGACCAGGCTGGTTTCCTGGAACACCATCGCGATGCCGGCCGCCAGAGCCTCGGCTGGCGCGCGGAAAGCGACCGGCTCGCCCGCGAAGAGCATGGTGCCACCATCGGCTTCGACCGCGCCGGCCATGATCTTCGTCAGCGTCGATTTGCCGGCGCCGTTCTCGCCGACGAGGGCATGGATCTCGCCCTCCTCTAGTGTGAAATCGACATCCTTCAGGGCCACCGCGCCGCGATAGCTCTTGGCGATCTTTCGCATCTCGATGAGAGCGCTCATGGCAAAACCACCACCACATCGCCGCCCTGGGATGCCACAAGCAAACGGCCGTCATGTTCGACGAGGCCGGTCACGCCGTGGCGCTGGCCTCCGGCGCGGCTATGGGCGGAGGAAGTCGGCTGCCACCGTGGATCGAGCCGTACCACGAGACCGTAGGAGCGCGTCGGCGCCCAGGGCTTGTGCACACCCATGGAGCGCACGCCGCCGCATTGCAGCGGCTCCAGAAAATTTCGGCCGGAAGCGAGGGCGGGGGCGATCCAGTGGCGGGGATCAAGCTCGGCCATCATCGATTGCCGATAGTCATCCTCACGCAGCACGAACTCGATCAGCCGGTTGCGCGGTGCGGCAATGGCCAGCCAGCCGCCACCTGCCGCGGCCGGTGTCAGCCGCGCCGGATAGCCGGGCAGACCCGTGAGCAGCGGCTTTGCGGGTCCGCCGGAGAGAGGGACGGAAAGGAGCCGGTGGCGGCCGCATTCGGAGACGATGAGGTTGTCGACGTTCGCGGCCAGACCCCAGGGAAAGGCCAGCCCATCGGCCAGCCGTCGCGCCGCGCCGCCCGCCGCATCCAGCAGCCAGACCGCGCCGCTGCGGTCATGCCCCATGATGGAGCGCACCCAATCGGACGGCTTCAGTCCACGCGCGCCCTGCGCCACCGCCAGGCGATCTCGGTCGAGAAACAAAAGCGCCGTTGGGCAGTCCAGGCCAGCGGGTCGCGCGATCTCTGGTCCGCTGCCCGCCTGCCACAGGATGATACGGCCATCCTCCAGCCCCGCTGCAAAGCCGCCGCCGGGGCGAGCGGCGAGGCAAGCCACTCGAACGTCGAAACGCGCCACAGGCTGCGTCTCGCCGAGCGCCACTACCGTATCGCCGCTGGAGCAGAACACGCGTCCATCCACCACGATGAGGTCGTCGGGCGCGGTCAACCGCGCGATTGCTTCCGCGTCTTCCAGGAGAGTGTTTGGCCGGAAGGCGCCGTCGAGCGGTGGAATGGTGATGGCCCGGCCGCGCAGAATGTCGAGCAGGCTCATCGACCTTCGCCCCAATAGGATCGCATTCCGGTCCAGCTCGGATCGGCGCCCTCCAGCCTGTAGCGGCCGATGCGGTTGTTGAGGATACCGCCGACATAGAGCGCGCCTTTATGCTCGCGCATCGATGTCACCATCGGGTGGCTGTGCCCGCCGAGATTGCCCAGCACCTCGGTGATGGCACCGTTCTCGTCGAACTTCACCACGCCGCCGGTATTGATATTGGGGAACAGCCAATCATCCTGCGGCAGCCGACGCGTCATTCGCTTGCGCATCCCGGGCTTGCGGAGCGCCAGATCGTAGGAGGGCGTGCGCATGCCCAGCCAGGCCATCCAGTAGCCGCCATCGGAGGCCCGGTTGATATTGTCGGGATAGCCGGGCATCGCGGCGATGACGCAATCCAGGCGCCCGGCTTTGGGCCCGTCGAACCAATAGCGATGGACGCGGCAGGCCCAGGATTCGGCCAGGAACAGGCTTTGCCCGTCATGCGCCATGCAGACGCCGTTGAGATAGCTCATGCCGCGCAGGACAGTGCGGGTGCGGCCGTTGCGGGGGTCATATACCAGCAGGCGGCCGGTGGGCCGGCTCTCCACACTGTCCAAGGCCCAATCATGGGCGTCGTAGCGCGTGGTGGAATCGGTGAAGAAGATGCGGCCGTCGGGCGCAATGTCGCAGTCGTTCGGGTCGCGCAGCCGCGCATCATCCAGGATGGAGAATGGCGTGCGATTGGTCTCGGCCGAAAGCCGCGTCACCGTCCGGTCGCGCGCGACGGAATAGAGGCCCATGGCGCCGACGCAGACCGTCAGTGCTCCGGCCCGGTCGAAGGCAAGACCGAGCGGGAAACCGCCGGTATGGGCGAAGACCTCCCACTGCTTGTAATCCGGCGCGAGGAAGCGGACCACCTCGCCATTTCGGGTGCCGCAATAGAGGTTGTCGTCCTCGTCGAGGATGACGTCTTCCGGACCCTCGATCTCTCCCAAACCGATGAACTCGGTCTCCGCCAGCCGGTCATTCAGCGCGAAGGGCGAGCCTGAATCGGGCTCGGCCGAGGGGGTGGAGGGCAAAGCGGAATAGACCGGGGCGACATAGACCTTCGCCAGGACCTTCGAGCGGTTCTTCAGCCAGCGCACATCGAGGAACACGGCCAGGGCCAGAACCACGCCGAGCACCATCTGGTTGGTACCACTGGTAAAGCCGAGGCGGATAAGACCGTTGGTCAGGATCAGGACGATGACCGCACCCATCAGCCCCTTGGCGATGGAGCCTCGCCCGCCACCCAGGCTGTTGCCACCGACGACGCCCGCCGTCAGCGCCAGGATTTCGAGCCCGGCGCCCGTGCCGGGGCCAACGCCCGATAGCCGTGCGCCGATCAGAAAGCCGGCCAGACCGCTGCACAGGCCGGAGATCATGTAGGTCATGAACACCGTGCGCCGCACGGAGATGCCTGCATTAAAGGCGGAGCGCCGGGAGCCTCCGACCGCCAAAACATGCCAGCCGGGGCGGGAGCGGCTGATGAAGACATGGGCAAGGATCGCGACCAGCACGGCCACGATCAGGCTGATGGGGAAACCCGCCGCGCCCCCGTCTCCGATGAAGTCCCAGATTGGCGTCTGGACATCCGCAAGCTGCACCTGGGCCGAGAAGTTGACGACGAGGATGCTGTAGATCGCGTGCAGGATCGTGAAGGTGACGAGGGTGGTGAGAAAGGCGCGCAGCCGCAGGTAGCCGATCAGAACGCCATTGGCCGCGCCGACGATCGCGCCGGTCGCCAGGGCGGCCAGCAGCGCCAGCCAGATCGGACCGCCCATGATGTAGATGACGGCGACCGAGGCGAAGGCCGACAAGGCGAAGGTGGCGCCGACGCTGAGGTCGATCCCCCCGCCGAGCATGACAATCGTCAGGCCCATCACGACGATCGCGAATTCGCCCAGTTGCCGGGAGGCGTCGGCCAGGCTCGCCAGCGAGAAGAAGTCCGGGATGGCGGTGCCGACGCCGATCACGGTCGCCAGCAGAAACACCAAGGGAATCGCGTTGTCGGTCCAGCGCTTGGACAGCACTTCCCCGACCAAGTGATCGGGGAAGAGGCCGTAGCGCAGCCGGGCGAGACTTTCGGAGAGTTTCACGTGCGAGAAAGCCCAGGTGAGGCGAGCCGCCTGCTCACTTGCTCTTCGCGAAATCCTTCAGGTTCCAGCAGGTGCCGTTCTTGATGTCGGCCTTGGTGGTGATGTGCTCCGGCGTATAGAGCCAGGTCTTGACCGTGCCGGGCTTGATGCCGCTCTGCATCAGGAACTTGATCGTGGTGATGACATCGCGGGACTGGTTCGGCACGTCCGTCGCGACGAGGGCATCGATCACACCGGTATCGAGCAGGTTGCAATCCGCCTGCTCGCCACCGCCTGTGGTGGCGAGGGTGATCTTGCCTGTCTTGCCCGCGGCGCGGATGGCGGCGGCGGTGCCCTGGGCCGTCGCATCCCAATAGTCGATGATGCCGCAGACATTCGGATGCTGCTGGATCAGCGTCGTCGCGACTGAACGTGCGGTGCTCGCATCCCAGTTCGAGTCCGGCTGCGCGACGATCTTAAAGTCCGGGTGGTCCTTCAGAACGTTCTGGATGCCGGTATATTGGTCGAGGCTGGAGGAATTGGTCTGGTCGCCCTGGATCAGACCGATTTCCTTGGACGAGTTCGGGCCGCAGCCGTTGATGACGGCCTGCGCCTCAAGCTCACCGAGCTTGGTCCAGTTGCTGCCGACGAAGGCTTCGGTCGGATAATTGGTCGGGTTATCGACCTGGATCACATAGATGCCGGCTTCCTGCGCCCGGCGGAAAAGCTTAGAATAGCTCTGTAGATCTGGCGCCTGCACGATGATGACGGCGGGCTTGCTGTTGATGGCCTCGGTGATCGCCTGGGCACCGGCCTCAGTGTTCCAGTTGGGGTCCCGCACCTCGAACTTGCCGCCGGCAGCCTTGACCGCATCACCGACGTAATGGGCCCAGCCTTGGGCAAGATCCTCGCCAGTGGACATGGGCACCAGCACGACCGTCTTATCTTTGAGCGCCGCGTCATAGGTGGCGGGACCGGGATCGTTGCGGGCGAAGGCGGGGGCGGCGGCGAGGAAGCCAGCCGTGGCGAGCGCGAGGGCGGTCTTGGAGGCAGGCATTTTCTTGTTTTCCCTTTTGTCGTCGTGAGGATCAGATGTCGCCTTGCTGGTCGGTTTGTTCGTCGCGCGGGTTCAACACGCCGTCAACGATGAGGGCCGCAAGCAGGACAGTGGCTTTGATGAGGTTCTGGTAGAGGTCGCTGATATCCAGGATCGTCATGCCGTTGAGCAGGATGCCGATGAGCAGCGTACCCACGATGAGGTTGCGCACACCACCCTTGCCGCCCGAAAGGCCGATGCCGCCGATGACCACCACGAGAATGACGTCATACAGCAGCGAGGAATTGACGATGCGGGTATTCATCGAGTGGATGCCCGCCGCCATAATAAGCCCGGCGACGAAGGCGAGCAGTGCCGACACGACATATTGGAGCACGATCACCGGCCGGACCGGCAGGCCCGCATTGCGCGCCGCGTTCAGGTTGTCGCCGATCAAATAAATATAGCGACCGTATTTGCTGAAGCGCAGCCACAGGAAGGCCCCGACCAAGATGAACGCGAAGACCACCACCTCAACGGGTATGGAGGCCAGGCGCGCATTGCCAAAGGCCGTGAACAGGTCGTGGCCGGGCGGCAGGTAGATCACATCCTGGGTCAGGAACTGGGACCGTCCAAGGCCATAGACAAAGGTGCCGGTTGCGAGTGTCGCGAAGATCGCGGGCATTTCGGCATAGGCGGTGAGGACGCCATTGAGCGCCCCCACGGCGATGACGCCCACCAGAGCAAGCAGGAGCGCGATGCCGATCGGGTAGGATTGGCCGAGCAGGTTGAGAAAGACCGCCACCGATATCGCCAGGATTGCGACCAGCGACAGATCGATCCCCCGACCGATCACGACGATGCCCATGCCTACGGCGAGGATGCCGAGCAACGCCACGCTGCGCAGCAGTGCGATAATGTTTCCGGTTGTCAGGAAGCCGTGCAGAACGAAGGAGAAGGTCAGGAATAGAAGGATGGTGAGCAGAAAAACAGTGTCTTCCTGACGCCGGCGGCCAAGCAAAAGAAACCAGCCGGTCATGGCTAGCTGGCTGCGATCTCTAGTGAGTCGGGCATCATCGGTCGTCTCTCCAGGCACTTCACACAAGTCTTGTGTGTGATAGGAGTAAATCAACGATCAGGCAAGGCAGAACGCTCTACGCAACTGCGAGACGGCGAATGCAAGATGGCGCGGGGCAGCGCCGGTACCACGCTTTCAGCCGACGCTTTGCCAATGGCCAAATGCCGCGGCCGTGGAGCAGAACAGGGGAACGATACTGGGAGCTCTCACGCCAAGCGGCCAAGCAAGGCGCAAGCATCTCGTAAAGGACCGGGACAATAGAACCTCAGCCGCCGATCGTTCCTCTGCCAGCGAACCGGAGTTTGATCGAACCTACGCGCCCTCGGCCAATGCTTGGTTTTCACTAAATTGTTGCAGTGTGTAACAGCGGCGCAAAGAGGAAAGCCATCGCGCTCAATTTCTGCGTATAGTCTGAGTGGCCGCCCATCGTCTCAGGATGAGCTCTATGAGCGAAGAAGCAATTCTTGCGATCGACGATATTGTTCGTGGTGTTTCTACCACGGACGGTGCGCTTGTCGTGCTGACGCTACAGGCCGGTCTAAACCTCATCGACATTGCTTTTACAGCTCCGAAGGCTGCCGAACTGGTCGGCATTCTCGCTCGCGCTCTGGACCAGGCTGCCCAAAACCGAATGAGATAAAGGGGCCGCAACGCGCTTGCCAAGCGAATGCGTTGGGTTCTCGTAGGGCAACATGGGCAAACTGCTTGCCAATCTCTGTTTGCTCGCAGCGACCTTCCTGGTCGCGAGTACGTCCCCGGGATACGAAGCTGGAACAGCCGTGCCGCTTGCCGCGCATCGCGCCTTGTACCTTATGATCCTAGGTAACGTGGAAAATAGCGGAACGACCAGTGCCTCCGGTGCGATGGAATATGAGGTCATTGACGGCTGCGTCGGCTGGGCGGTCCAGCAGCGGATGGATGTGACAACGCCAGACCGCGACGGTGCCGAAACCCGTGCGGTATCGGACTACTCGACCTGGGAATCGAAGGATGGGCACGAGTTCCGTTTTCACATCGCGCAGACGGATGGCGACAAGATCGTGCGGCAACTTCACGCTAAAGGCTGCGCTTAGCCAGATTGAGGTGCTGCCGCGTCGTTGCTAGCAGGCTCGTTAGCGAAAACTAAGCCCTCGGTGTGAGCAGTCGCGGCCTTCCGCCCAGGCGCTGCCTGGCCGCTCCAATACAGGTTCGTATGCGCGATGACTTGCTTCGGCGAGGAAGCGCCCCATGCCGCGCGGTCCTCGATCTTGCGGGCGTCACGGATGAGCGTGACGTCGCACCCGCGGACGAATGCACCATGGAGCGTCGAGAGGATACATGCATCGGTCTGGGCGCCGACGACAACAAGTCGCCCGCTTTCGAGACTTGACAGGACGATCTCGAGGTCGGTGTCTTCAAAAGAGTCGCCGTAAGTCTTCTCGACAGGTGACTCCGTGTCGTGCGGAGCGAGTCCGGGAACGATGCGCCAATTCTCACTCCCCTTCGCGAGGTCCGTGCCGGAGTGCTGGACCCAGATAACGGGAACGTCTTCCCGACGACCCATCTCAGCGAGGGCGTCCGATGTTCGCCACGACCGCGTCACGGTCATAGGCATTCCAACGACGCCGTTCTGCATGTCGACTACAATTAGTGCGTTGTTGGGACGGATCTTGAGGGTCGGCATGACGCCTAGACCTTCAACATCAGTGGGCAGCGATCCGAAATTTTCGGCTGCGTCACCACAGCGAAATCCAAAACCTCGACGTGTTTGTTGGCAAGCATGTAGTCCGCAAATCCTCCCGGCTTCGCGTAGTGCGAAGTGCGCGTGCCAGCGAATCCTCAGGTCGTTACAAATCCATTAGACCTATCTTCGCCAGTATCGTGAAGGATCGGGAAGGGCTGCAGCAACGTGGCGGAAGAAGTTCGCTCGCGTGGCAGGACGTGGTCTTTGTCTCGATAGGTCAGCCAGTCCTTGTCCGTCTCGGGCGTGTGGACGACTTCTTGAAGGCACAGAACATCGGGAGATGCTGATGTTAGGTAGGACGTCAGAGAGTCCTGCAGTTTGCCGCCCCAGCCATTGAGGCACATGATCTTCATCGTGCCGGATAAAGCTCTGGATCATCTGCGTGCCAAACGCAGTGTGGGGTTGGGGTTCGCACAAGAAACTCACTGCCGACACCGCATGTCGGCAGGAGGATCTCACCGTCCTGTTCTACGACAATGCCGTCAGGCGTCAAAGTCGGTCGCGATGGCCTCGGTTTCCCAGGCTTCCATGTCCTTCGTCAGGTTCGCGATCTTGGTCCGGGCTAAATGATAGGCGCGGGGGCCCAACGGCAGGTGAAGCGGCGGATCCTTAGCGTCGATGGCATGGAGGATCACCTTGATCGCCTTGTCGGGGTCTCCGACCTGCTTGCCATCGTTGCCCGGTCGAGAGGCGCGAACTTTACCCGCGGTTTCGCTGTAAGCAGCAATCTCGTGCTTGGCGACTGACATCGATCGTCCGAGGAACTCCGTCCGGAACGGGCCGGGTTCGACAATGATGACGGCGATCCCGAAAGGGGCAACCTCTCCGGCCAAAGCCTCAGAAAGGCCCTCAACCGCGAATTTGGTACCATTGTAATAGCCATAACCAGGCGCGCCGAGGAGGCCAGCTCCCGAAGACAAATTGACGATCCGGCCGCCGCGGCTCTTCCGAAGAGCAGGGAGCGCCGCCCGCGTCGTCTCGATCAGGCCGAAAACATTGGTCTCGTACATCGGGCGATATTCGTCGGGCGTGGCTTCCTCTACCGCGCCGATGAAGCCATATCCCGCGTTATTCACGAGTATGTCGAGCTGCCCGAACGCGTCTTGCGCCAAGGCAACGGCCTTCGCCGCATCGCCTGCTTTGGCGACATCCAATGCGACGGCGCGCGCCGTCTTCGGATATTGGGCCACAAATTTCGAAAGCGTGCCGGGGTCGCGAGCGCTGACCACAACATTGTCACCGCGTGCCAGCGCCGCGTGCGCCAGGAGTTTTCCAAATCCGCCGGAGCAACCGGTAATGAGCCAAGTCTTCGTCATCTGTATCTCCTTAATTCCCGGACGGTGCCGGTGGGACGCGGCAGCGCAGGATAGCCATCATATGCCCCTCACTGTTGATGCGACAATGACACGCGGGTCCTCAGGCGCCTGCGGATAGAGGCGGGCAGCGCGGTTATCGGCACAAATCGACTCATGGTTGCTGAGCCGCTTCTCCACAGACGATCCGGTCAGCGAAATTGGCAATGCGTCCCGCACTCAGCTCCTAGATGTGGCGAGCGGCGCGTGGGACCATGACCTGCTCGCGCTTTTCGGGTATCCGCGAGACCGCGCCGCCTGGGGTGCCGAGACCGACAGGCTGTCGCCAGGCGAAAGGCGTGGTCGCTGTGGCCGGGGGTCAACGGAAGGTTGCGGGGTTGCTCGGCGCGATGCGCGGGAAGCTCATTAATGTTTTGGTGACAGATCAATTCACGGCTGCCCGGCTCGACGCTACCCAAGACAATAAACCTCATCGGAATAGACGCGGCGATCACCTTTTGGCTCGCGCGTGATGGCGCGGCCGTGGTTGTCGCCGCGAATGAACCTTCCGTCGAGGCAGTCGCGGAAACCATTCGCGGCGCGCGCGGGCGGGCAGGCATCGTCCATCGTCGCTGATGTCACGGATATCGCGGATGTCACGGAGATCTTCGATCTTGCCGAAAGGGACTCCGGTCGCGTTGATATGTCCGTCCAGAACGCGCGCGTCATCACGATCGCTCGGATAGGACGATCTACCCGAGGAGGATTGGGACAAGGTCAAGGCGGTGAGCACCAAGGGGTGTTCCTTTGCGGTCAGGTGGCAATCGCGCGCATTCGCAAGCACGGCGACGGCGGCCGCCTGATCAATACGGCATCGGATCAGGCGCGGCAGGGCTTCATATTCACACCGCACTATGCCGCCAGCAAGTTCGGTGTCATCGGCATCACGCAAAGCCTCACTAGGGAAGTCGCGAAAAAGGGCATCACGGTCAACGCCTTTTGTCCGGGGATCATCGAGACTGATATGTGGGCCTATAACGACCGAGCCTGGGGCAAGCTGCTGGCAAACTACGGGCCGGGCGAGCTGATGGCGGAATGGGTGAAGAATGTTCCGATGGGACGAGCCGGAGGGGCGAAGACGTCGCTGGGCTTGTTGCGTTTCTGGCCGGACCGGACTCCGCTTATATCACGGGCCAAACGATCAACGTCGATGGGGGTTGATCATGTCCTGAGAGATTGTTGCAGAATTTCATTGAATGTCTTGAGCTTGTCGCCTCCGGGCCACGCTATGTTGACAGCATTCCGGCCCATCCTTAGCGTGAGATCACTGATAACCAGCGCGATTTCGCGAGAGGTGTGGCCGTTCTATCTTGCCGCGGTAGACGGGAGGGGATGAGCGCGCGAGAGGGAGGCCGCCAGCAATGCCGGGACGGGAACCGTGAGCGGGCGAGTGCTTGTCTTTGTGGGGTCGCTGACCCGAAATACGCCTTTCTTCGGCCCGGCGCGCGGTGACGGCATCCATGTATTCGTCTTCGACGGAGATAAAGGCGCACTTCAGCCTTTGAGCGTGACAACGGGCGCGGACAATCCGAACTATATCGCGTTTGATCCCGAGCAGAACGTCCTCTACGCGGCGAGCGAAGTCTTCGAGTGGCATGAGGGTATCGTAACCAGCTACGCGCTTGATCCGCTGTCGGGTGGGCTGACCTATATCAACAAGCAGCCGACGCTCGGCCATCTCTCGGCCTTCGTCTCGCTGGATCGGCGCCGGCGCCACCTCCTTGTCTCGAATTACAGCATGCAGCCAGCGGCAACGAGACCGGGCAAGGCGCTGGTGGTTCTCCCGCTCGATGCCGGCACGATCAAGCCAGCGAGCGACAGCGTGGTGCGCGCCGGAACCGGCCCGAATGCCGAGCGGCAGGAGCGATCGCACGCGCATTGTCTGGTCGAAACACCGGAGGGGCGGCTGGTCGCCGCGGATCTCGGAACCGACGAGGTCGCCTTCTACAATTTTGATGCCGAGGCCGGCCGCATGAGCGAGGAGCCAGTGGAAGTCATCGCCATGCCACCCGGTTCCGGACCACGCCATCTCGTCTGCTCGAAAGACGGCGCGCGAATCTATGTTCTCAACGAGATGGCTCAAACCGTGACGTTGTTGACTAGACCCGGTGAGGGCAGGTCTTACGAGATCGCGCAGAGTGTCTCGACCTTGCCGGAAGGGGCTGACACCAGCGGCACATCGGCCGGGATTGTGCTTTCTCCCGATGGACGTTTCCTCTTTGCGAGCAATCGCGGCCATGACAGCATCATGGCGTTTCGCATCGACCCCGGCAGCGGGCGGCTAACCCAGATTGGTGCTTGCGCAAGTGGTGGCCGCACGCCGCGAACATTCGCCATTGATCCGTCGGGCGGCTTCCTCATCGTCGCCAATCAGGAAGGCCACAACCTCACGATTCTCCAGATCGACCAGGCGACCGGCGCGCTCGCCGACAATCAAACTTCCATCGAGCTGAGTTCGCCCATGTGCGTCTCCGTCGCGCTGCTGCCCTAGTGAACGGCGGTTCGTCGGCCAGCGACGAGGACTGTGAACGAAAAAACAAATAAGAAAGAGGAGTAACGACCATGCGTTTGCGCCAAACTCTCAAAACCGCCGCCGCCTCACTTAGCACCGTGGCTTTCGTTGCCGCGACGAGCCTGGCGCCGATCTCGCCGGCCTTCGCGGCCGATTCAGCCAACAGCAAGCCGAAAGGCTGGACCGATGCGTCGGTCGATTGCAAGGCGATCGGTCTTGCAAAGCCGCCGCCCTGGACCATCGGCGTGTCCAACTATGGCCTGACCAACTCCTGGCGCGTCCAGATGATCGCCGAACTCAAGGCGGCGGCGGCGAAGGACAGTCGCATTAAAGGTCTCGTGATCACCAATGCGGACGGCAATATCGCCAAGCAGGTCTCGGATATCGAGGATCTGCTCACGCGCAATGTTGACGGGCTGCTCATCACGCCCCTGACGCCGGACGGTTTGAACGGACCGCTTCAGGATGCGACCGACGATAAGGTGCCGACAGTCCTCTTCAACGATCGTGTTAACAGCAACAAATTCACCGGCATTGTTTGGGCCGATGAATACAAGTTCGGTGCGATCGGCGGCGCGTGGCTGAAAGAAAAGCTGAACGGCAAGGGCCAGATTGTCATGCTGGATGGCATCCCTGGAACGGCCGTGAACGATCTACGCTCACAAGGGGCGATCGACGCCATGGGACCGGGCATCAAGGTTCTCGCCCGTCAGCCCGGGGCTTGGGCTTACGACAAGGGCAAGGCGGCGATGGAGGATCTGATCTCCGCCTATCCGAAGATCGATGGCGTCTATTCGCAGGGCGGCGCGATGTCCCAGGGCGCGATCGACGCGCTGCTGGCGGCGAAGCGCCCGCTCGTGCCGATGCCGGGTGAGGGGTATAATGGGTTCCTCAAGACCTGGTCGGACAACAAGTCGAAAGGCTTCTCAGCCATAGCGCCGGACGATCCCACCTGGCAGAGCAGCGCGGCGCTCGGGCTGCTGACGCAATGCCTCGCGGGCGGCACGATCCAGAAGTGGAAGGAATTGCCGATCCCGACCATCACCGATGCGAATGTCGACCAATATGTCCGGAAGGATTGCCCGGACGACGTCTGGGCCAATACGAAGATGACGCATGACGAAGTCACCAAACTCTACAAATGCGGCAGCTAGGCTTTCAGCAGCCGACCGGCTTCGGCATGGCTGACGGCTTCCTCGACATCCGCGCGGTCTCGAAGTCCTTCCGGGGAGTTCGGGCCGTGGATGATGTGTCGCTCAGCGTGCCGCGCGGGCATGTGCGAGCGATCCTCGGGGAAAATGGCGCCGGGAAATCGACGCTCATCAAGATGCTCTGCGGGGTCTACGCCGCGGATAGCGGCGAGATCACGCTGGAGGGCGCCCGCATCGACGGGCTGCCGCCAGCCCGCTGCCTGCAGGCTGGCATTGTCGCGATCTACCAGGAATTCAACCTGGTGCCCCATCTCAGCGTGGCCGAGAATATCTTTCTCGGCCAACTGCCAAGCCGTCTCGGCAAGATCGAGCAGCGATCGCTGCGCGAGCGGACGCAGGCGCTGCTGACACGGCTCGGGGTTGACATCGATCCGGGACGACCGGTCGGCGAACTCAATGTCGCTGAGCAGCAAACCGTTGAGATTGCCAAGGCGCTATCACGCGACCTGCGCGTGCTGGTGATGGATGAACCGACCGCGGCGCTCAACGATGCCGAAATAGCGGCACTCTTCGCCATCATCCGCGGCCTGCGCGATGATGGCGTCTGCGTCCTCTATATCTCCCATCGCATGTCCGAGATTTTCTCTCTGGCCGATAGCGTGAGCGTGCTGAAGGATGGTCGGCATGTCGGTACGCATCTAATCGGCGAGGTGGATCGCGATAGCCTGGTGCGAATGATGATCGGCCGCGAACTCAACGGCTATTACCCACCGCGCGAAACCTCCAATGGCGAGGTGATTCTTACGGCGACCGGCCTGCGGCATGGACGAAGTCTCGACGTCGATCGGATCGAGGTCCGGCGCGGCGAGATCGTCGGCCTGGCCGGGCTGGAAGGGCAAGGCCAGCGCGAATTGGCCCGTGCCCTTTGCGGCGTGTTGCCGCTTGATCATGGCGAGGTTTTCCTGGAGGGCCGGCGCCTCGACCTGTCATCGCCGGCCAAAGCCATCGCCGCCGGCATCGGCTTCATTCCGGACGACCGTAAAGGCGAAGGTCTCGCCATCGTGCGCTCCTGCGCCGAGAATATGGCGATGGAAAGCCTGTCCCTGCGGCGACGGGCCGGGTTGTTCGTTGACACACCGGCCGAGCGGCGATTTGTTGCGAAGATGGTTGAGATGCTGCGCATCCGGCTTGCCTCTCCGGCCCAACAGGCGCTCGACCTGTCAGGCGGCAACCAGCAGAAGCTCGTGCTCGCGAAAGTGCTGGGCATCGCGCCGCGCCTGCTTGTCATGGCGGAGCCAACGCGCGGCGTGGATGTCGGTGCCAAGCGCGAGATCTACAACATCATGCGCGACCTCGCGCGCCAAGGTGTCGGCATCCTGATGACATCGGGCGAGTTGCCGGAGATCCTCGGCATGAGCGACCGCATCCTGGTCATGGCGCATGGCGCGGTGGTGGCCGAGTTTGAAGGCGCGGTGGCGACCGAGGAGATGGTCATGCGGGCCGCGACGCAGGATCGTGACGCGATGCGGGCGACGGGATGAGCCTGCTGCGGCGGTTCCTGGGCAGTGGCGGGAACGCCCTGTTGCTCGTCTTCCTGATCATCCTTGCGATCATCGTCGAGCCTGCTTTGATCAGCCCGCGCGCGATCAAGAACATCCTGACATCGGCTAATCCATTGATCGTTGTCGCGGTCGGCCAGGCGCTTGTGATGCTGACCGGCGGCGTCGATCTCTCGGTGGGGTCGGTGATCAGCCTCTCGAACGTCATTGCCGCGCTGCTCATGCAGCGGTCGCCGGGTCTGGCAATCCCGATCATGATATTCTGCGTCCTGGCGGGCATGGCGGTGGGACTGCTGAATGGCCTGCTGGTCGCCTATGC
Source organism: Acidisoma sp. S159 (assembly GCF_009766125.1). Lineage (NCBI taxonomy): Bacteria > Pseudomonadati > Pseudomonadota > Alphaproteobacteria > Acetobacterales > Acidocellaceae > Acidisoma > Acidisoma sp. S159. The sequence goes on along the minus strand of NZ_LMUG01000079.1, from coordinate 39,332 downwards.
GCGGGTGAGCGCCTTCATCATCACTCTGGCGGTCGGCATTGCCTTGCAGGGCGTCACACTCGACATCATGAAACAACCCGGCGGCGAGGTTACGCAAGGGTTGGCTCAGATTAGCCGTATCACCTGGGGCAGGGTGCCGGTCGTGACAATCGTCCTCGTCGTGCTGGTGCTGCTGCTGGCTTGGGCGATCCGCCGCACGCCGCTGGGCATCAGCCTCATCGCCGTCGGCGGCAATGAGGCGAGTGCGCGTATGTCGGGGCTGCCGGTATTGCGACTCAAGGCACTGGTCTATGTCATCTCCGGTGGTCTCGCGAGTTGCGCGGGGCTGCTGCTGGCCTCGCGCGTCAGCTCAGGCGATCCGCTGATCGGCACGCCCTACAGTCTCGATTCAATCACCGCCGCGGTGCTGGGCGGCACCAGCCTGGTGGGAGGAGTCATCAGCGGTGTCGGGGCCCTGGTCGCGGGCGTGCTGCTCACGCTCATCAATACGCTGCTGAACCTGCGCGGCATGTCGCCCTTCCTGCAATGGATCGTCAAAGGCGCCATCCTGATTGCGGCACTGTCCCTCGATTTCCTGAGACGGAGGGCCCGCAGGACATGAAGGCGGTGCTTGGTGCAATCGGACGCACCCGCCTCGGCGGCTACGGCCACGCCCGATCGCAGGTCGCTGTATGGGCGGCGATCGTGGTGGTGCTGGCGGTGGCGGGCGTTTGCGCGCCGGGTTTCCTCACGGCGAACCATCTGCTCGATGTCGCGCGTCAAGTGGCGAGCCTCGCGATCGTGACGGTGGGCCAGGTTTTCGTCATCACTGCCGGCGGCATCGATCTGTCGAACGGCATGGTGATGACGCTGATAACGGTGGTCGCGGCCGATCTGCTGAACGGCCAGAACACCTACACCGTGCCGGTGGTCCTACTGTGTCTCGGCACCGGCCTGGCAGTAGGTTTGTTCAATGGATTTTTGGTGACGAAGCTGCGTATCCAGCCATTGATCGGCACGCTGGGGACATACGGAATCCTTCAAGGCACGGCCTATGTTTATTGCGCGGGCGCGCCCAAGGGTTCGATCTCGCCGAGCCTCAAAACCCTGGGGAATGGCTATGCGCTCGGCATTCCCTTGCCGGTGATTGTGGCGCTGGTGATTGTGTTGCTCGGCTACCTTGTCCTCAACCGCACAACCTTCGGGCGCGCGCTCTTCGCGACAGGGGCCAATCCGCGAACAGCCCGGCTGTCGGGTATCGCCATCGACCGAACCATCATCCTCGCCTATGTCGTCTCAGGGCTGACAGCGGCGGCGGCGGGACTGGTGGTCGCGGGCTATATCGGGATCGGGAGCCTCTCGGCCGGTAACGACTTCAACCTGAACTCCGTGGCGGCGGCGGTGATCGGGGGCACGACGTTGGTTGGCGGCATCGGCTCCGTCTCCGGCGGCGCGGCGGCGGCGCTATTCCTGGGGCTGCTGGTGAGCCTGCTGCGCTTCCTCGGCCTGTCCTACAGCACGCAGCTCATCGTGCAGGGTGGTATCCTGGCCGCGGCGGTGCTTGCGCAGAGTCGCGCAACGCGGGGTGGGGGCCTTTAGCTTTTCGGCTTGGTCCCCGCAGCGATCCAGCCAAGGTCGAGGTCAGCTCGCGACATAGCCACCGTCCACTGGAATGGTGACGCCGTTGATCAGGTTCGAGGCAGCCGAGGCCAGGAAAAGCGCGGTACCCGCGAGTTCCTCGGGCTCAGCCCATTCGCCATTCGGAAGCCGCGCCACCACCTTGCTATTGAAGGTTGGATCCTCCCGCCCGCCGCGGCTGATTTCAGTTTTGATCCAGCCGGGCGCTATGGCGTTGACGCGGATATGGTCCTCGGCAAAACCGATCGCGAGGGACTTCGTCAAGGACACGATGGCGGTCTTGGCCGCGCTATAGGCCGGCACATGGGCCGCGCCGAAATAAGAATACATAGAGGCGATGTTGATCAGGCAGCCGCGCGTCGCTTTCAGATGGCCGCGGAACGCATTGGCCAGGCGCAAATTGCCGACCAGATGCACGTCCAGAATCGACATGAAGACGGTCGGCTTGTATTCCTCCCAGCGGACGAGCCGGCCGGCGCAATGGATCAACACGTCCAGCCGCTCTACCCGCGCCGCCAGCGCTTCCACCGCCTCATCGCTGCATACGTCAAGCGGCTCAAAGCGTATCGCGTCCGGCAGGGTGCCCGGGGCGGGTGCCTTGAGGTCGGCAACAATCACCGTCGCACCCGCCTCCTGGAAAGCACGGGCGAAGGCACCGCCGATGCCGCCGGTACCCCCGGTGATGAGAACATGCTTGCCGGCAACGCTAAAATCAGGCGGCATCTGCTTTCCTATCGATCGGTGGCGCGGGCAACTGCCGAGTATAGGCGTTGTAAGCGCGGGGGTGGCGTTGTTCGGGTGCCGCAGGCATTGCCATGTCCGACCAGCTACAGGCCCGGAGCGGATTCGAATAGCTTTTGCCCCAGTCCGACCAGCGCAATCATCGTGCCGTCGGTCAATGTGATTTGGTCGCTGCCATTCGACAAGTGCTCCGACGCTATCGGATCGGAATCATAGCCGCCGAAGTCGATTTGGTCGCCCTCTTTCATCCCTAGGATTACCTCCATGCCCCCTGCGTGCCCGGCGAGGAAGACGTAGGTATCCGGACCGGCCCCTCCGACTACTGTCGCGCTGCCAGTCCCGCCGATGACCGTGTCTGCTGCGTTATTCAGCCCGATCAGATCCGTGCCCCTGGCGCCGAGCGGGCTGGTGCTGAAGACTTCGGGCCCGACGCCGGTTTTCCCGTCTAGAACCGAGACTCCTATGCCGGCGATCAGCGTCGTGGAGCCGGTTCCCGCCGCGAAGGCCAAAAGGTTGTTGCCCCCGCCTATTGTGGAAGCTCCGTCGCCGGATCCGCCATGTAATGTGGCATTGCCCACCCCGCCGGCAAGAAAGGTGGGGGCCGAGCCGGTGCCTCCAAACATTGTGGAGCTGCCCGTTCCGCCGGTTACTGAGACCGCCCCAGACCCTCCGCGGAAGAAAAGTCTGCGCCTTGCTGGTTATTGACAAGAGTCGGGCCGGAGCTCGCTATGATCGTGTTGCTCGCGTTCCCCACGACCGTCGTGCCGCCGGAGCCAGCGGAAATGGTATCGGCACCTCCAGCGACGATCAGGTCGTTCCCTGAGCCGCTGTAGAAGTCCGTCCCCGTTTGCAGGTCAGGTGCTAGATAGACGTTCAGGCTATCGCCACCACCCGTCACCGTGTCACTGCCCACGCTGTCGTAGACGGTCTGATATCCAGCGGGCACGGCCACATCGGAAGCCGCTCCAGCGACGATCAGTGTGCCGTTTGGCGTCGGCGCGGGGCTGGCGGGTGACGCGGTAAATGGCGTGACGACAATGACACCGTCGACGACATCGAAGGTAACGCTGTGGCCGAGAAACGCGTTGAGGCCGCTGTTAACGTAGCTCGCTCCATCGCCTGTAAGATTGGGTGGCGAGGTTTGCTCGCTTAACCGAACAAGCTGCGTACTGCCATTCGGTCCATCAGCGGTGAGCGTGAAGCTCGCATTGTCGGGGACAACCCCCGCCTGGAAGAACTGCTCGAGTGCGCCGTATTCGAAGGCCGTCCCGTAATGAATATTGGTTTGCGGCGCGCCTGTATCCAATACTATGCCGGTATCGTAGGAGGTCGCGGTAGTGCCGTCGCTGACCGTAAGCGTGCCTTCGGCGACCTGTCCTGCTGCGCCGTTCAAGGAACTTGCTTGGATCAGTATCTGGGGATCCTTCGCTGTCGCTGCGATCTGCACGGCCGTCAACCCGATTTGTAGGTCGCCGATCGAGTACAGCACGCCGCTCGTGATTGGCCCGAGGCTTGCGAGGCTGTTCAGTGATACGATGAAACCGTTCGAATACGCGCCGCCGAACTGCTCGAGGACCGATGACAAACCGTCCTTGATAGCCAGCGATGCGCCAAAGTCGCCGTAGAAGTTGCCGTATTGAGGCGGTGCGCCAGCGGCGACGGCGTTTTGATTCCAGCCGCCGCCTGTTCCGGTCTGGACGGTGATTTGCGCGACGGTGGCATCGGCTGAGAGGGCGCTTCCGTTAACCGTCAGGAAGGTGATGTTGGCTTGGCCGGCGTTCCCGGTATAGGCGATGTCGCTGCCGTAGCTATTGTAGATCGGAGCGCCGCCCGACGGGGAGAAGCTTCCCCAAGCGGCATCCGGGGCGACCCAGAAGCCTTTACCGCCCGTGTCCAATTCGTAGAGTTGGTAGTCTTTGCCTCCGTCCAGGCTGATTTCTATGCCGATCTTGTAAGTCCCATTCTCGTCGACAAAGTAGAGTGGAATGTCGGCAGTTTCCTGCTGCGGATTGGACACGTTTCCCGCGCCTCCCGTGATTTGAGCTAGACGTTACCGGGGTAAACCCAAACCAGCAATCTTTTGCTGCGGCCGAATACGAGCCCGTGGAGCCAATGTAGTCAACCGACCTCTAGACTGCTTGAGGTGCCTCAATCAGGACTACCTCGCTGATCCCTCCCAGCTTCGAGGCTTTCGTCCCGAAAACATACGGGAGACAAGAAATCAAAAAGCCGACCTCGGATTCATCCGGCCGTCAGGCCGCCGTTGATCGAAAAAATTCCACCGGAGGTCCAGGACGCCTCGTTGCTTGCGAGATAGACCGCGATGCCCCCGATGTCGGAAACTTGTCCGATACGACCCAGCGGGTAGCTGCGATCGACGAAACGCTGAAGCTCAGCTTGAGCTTCCGCAGGCAAGTTCTCGATCGAGGCTCGCCGCATCGCGGTGTCTACAGTGCCGGGCGCAATAGCGTTGACACGGATACCCCGCTTGCCAAGCTCGTAGGCGAGGGATTTGGTCAGCGAATTAATCGCGCCCTTCGAAAGCGAATAGAGGGTCGACGGCCGATTGGGAATCATCTTGTCGGCGAAATAAGATGAGATGTTGATCACTGATCCCCCAGGCTGCGTAAGAAAAGGTAATAGACGCTGCGTCAGGAAGTAGGGAGCTGCAACGTTCAAAGCGAAGGAATGCTGAAACTGATCAATTGTGACCGAGTCGAACGGTGAAAAGTACGCTACCGCGGCATTGTTCACAACAATATCCAGAGGCTTTTCGAATTCGCCTATCTGGCGCACAACAGAATCAATTCCGGCATCCGTGCTGAGGTCGACTGCTATGATTTTCACCTCGGCGCCTTCGAGGTACTTCTGAGCTCGTGCCAGCCTCTCGGTGCTGCGACCAACCAGATAGAGCTCGGCGCCCTCGCGGGCAAAGGCTTCCGCGATGGCAAGACCGATGCCGTCCGATCCTCCGGTAACGAGTGCCCGTTTTCCGCTAAGTCGCGAATTCGGCGGAACGGATACCGGCTCTGTAGTGGCGTTGATCTTTGTTGGCATAATTCCTCTCTTCGGGTTGCCGCTGCCGGAAGCCTATTGTGTGACGCTGTTTGCCGTATTGCTGATTGCATTGCCGGCACTGTCGACAGCATTGCCCGTAGCCTTCACGGCCGTGTGAGCGGCACTCCCCACTGCCGTCCCCGCGGTGTCGGCAGCGTTTCCGGTCGTTGTCCCGGCATTAGAGAGGTCCTTCTTCGCACCGTGAAACGTGTTGCACGCCGAGAGGCCAAACCCAGTGCCGCCCAGAAACGCGACGGCGACAGCGGCGCGGGCCAAATGACGAATACGATTGGATGGGGTCGTCATGCTCTATCTCCAGTGAGTTGAGAAACGGCGGGCTCGGCTTGACGCTACGGGGGCGAACTTCGATCGCACCTCGATCGATACATTAGATATTGGCGAGCCAGGCGCAACGTTCGGCGGTGGACTTCCAAGGAGATGGCCCGCCCCTGGCCGCGTCAATAGGGCGGCGACCAGCCATGCGTGCACAGGATGTAAACCAGTAGTAACGCAGGTGATAATAACTTATGTTATGATCCTGAAATCGAAAGATCAGGACGCGCCTCTCGGATCCACCCACGAGATGGCGGCCGTGAACACCCGACTTGTTCAGCTAAGGGACGTCCGCCATGCCAGTGGAGAATCCGCCAGATGGCATGAACCGGGCGGCGATTACCGTCTGCGTGATCCTGGCCACCCTTAAGCAGGCGCTCGATACGAGCATCGCCAATGTCCTCGCCTTACATGCAGGGGAGTGTCTCGTCGAGCCATGACCAGATCGACTGGGTGCTGACCTCCTATCCGACCCGATTTCTGGAGGCCAATCACGGCCGGCGGCCGGACCGCGCTCGATGCCGTCGTTACACGTCAAGCCGAGATTATCGCTTATGTCGACGACTACCGACTGTCGCTGATCGCGACGCTCGCGGTGATTCCGCTACTGATCGTCTTCAAGAAGCCGCCCGGTCGCGCTGTTGCGGACTCTCATGCGGTCATAGACTAGCCCCGGCTAGGATACCGGCTCACAATAGTGGCCGCCGCCGGAGGGTGGCTGCTTTTGGTTGACTGAGCCCGGCAGCGCATCTTCAATCCCATATTCGAGGTGCAATATGAACGATATCAACCATCCCCCCAAACTGGCCGAGTGCCGGCAAGTGCGCGCTGGAGCAACCTTTGTAGGCAAGCAGGGGTTGACCTACGCCGTTGGCATCTCGGCCGAGACGGTGGAAGCCAAGGCAATACACCTGCAGATGGTGACCCTTCCCCCGGGCGCCCGCGCGAAGGCGCATATGCATGAGGCGCATGAAACCGCCATATATGCCCTGACTGGAACCTCGCATGTGTGGCATGGCGCCAAACTCGAGCATCATTCGGTTGTTGCACCCGGCGACTTCTTTTACATTCCGGCCGGGGTTCCCCATCTGCCCTACAATCCGAGCACCGAGCCCGCGACCGCGCTGATCGCGCGCACCGATCCAAACGAGCAGGAGAGTGTCGTGTTGTTGCCCGAACTGGAGAGTCTGGCCGGCCAGACCGGCTGAAGGGACTCAACGCCTGACGTTATACCGGCTAGGCGTTTGCGAAATGAGAAAGGCTGCGCTCACACTTCGCCAGCGGCTGGCGGCTCAGCACTGCGGCTTTACCGCCGATGAGGGCCTGGTGGTTCTTGCGTCACGGTTTCATGGATCGCCAGACAGTGCCGCACGAGGTTGGCCCGGGAGGAAACCATCTGTTTCAAGGGCGTCTCAATGTCATAGAAATGGATATTGGCGATGAAGCCGTAAATGCCGGCGTCCGCACTTGTGGGAACCGCGCCGTGCACATAAGCGCCGGATGAAACGATATCGTCGACCACATCGAGATCGGCGAGCCCGCGCGCATAGGCGGCATCTGGCGTATATCGGCCGATGCCCTGGAAATGATAGCGCTGCGCGTTGAACTCGCGCGCCTTGGCTAACCCGGCCTCGGTCAGGCTTGGATGCTCGCGGAGAAGTGCCGCCTGGAACAATGGCCAGAAGCGTTCGTCCTTCCAGCGCGAATAGGACATGACCCAATAGAGATCGTCGAGCAGGCGCGCGAGAAGGATGTTAAGCCGACGCTCACGGGCGGTCAGCGCCGCATCGATCGTCAGATGATATTTGCTGATCAAATAGGCGACAATGCTCTCACTGTCGCCAACGACGGCGCCGTCATCTACGATGTAGGGGAGTTGGCCGCGGGGCGCCGCCGACGCATCGAAAATATGCTCATGCACAAATGGCAGGCGCGCTAGCCGCATGAATGCGAAGACCTTTAGCCCATAGCCGTTGTTGTCGGCGGTGCCGAAGAGCATCGGATAAGAGTAAAGAGTTATCATGACAGCAAAATTCTAGCGCGTGCCTAGGAACAGGTAAAGTCATTGCGTGTACACGCTCAAACGTCAGAGTAGCGCATTTCATTGAGATCGGCGATCAGCCCAGGGCCGGTCGGCTGCCATCCGAGTCTTTGCTGGGTTTGCGCGCTTGAGGCCGGGAGGTCCAGACCGGCAAAGGCCGCAAGCCATCCAAAGTGATCCGCGGCCTCCTCCGGAGACAGGGAAACCACGGGCACCTTCAAGCCTCGGCCGATGACTTCCGCGATGTCACGGACCGAAATGCCTTCCTCAGCGACCGCGTTATATCTGGCGCCCGCTTCCCGCTTCTCCAATGCAAGCCTGTAGAGCCGGGCGACATCGAGCACATGCGCCGCCGGCCAGCGGTTGAGTCCGTCACCGATATAGGCCGAGACGCCTTTCTCTCGGGCTAGAGCCACCGCAGGCGTTATGAGGCCCTGTTTGACCGTGTCGTGAACCTGGGGAAGCCGCATCACCGAGACGTTGACACCGGCCGCCGACAACGAAGCTCCCGCCAGTTCCGATGCGACACGGGGATTTGGGTGCCTGGTATTGAAGATTTCCTCGGTCGCGGGCTGGCCCGGCACGTCGTTTCCCATTCCGGTCCCCGAGGTGATAACGAGAGGCCGGTCCGATCCGGCGAGCGCCGCGCCGAGAGCCTCGATCGCGCGCCTGTCTTTCTCGCAATTGGCCACGAACCGCGAGAAGTCGTGATCGAAGGCACAGTGGATCACTCCATCTGCCTCGGCCGCGCCGCGTCGCAGACTTTCCGGATCTTCGAGATTACCTCGGTGCACCTCGGCACCGGCCGCGATGAGGGATCTGGCCCCCTCGTCCGACCGCGACAACCCGAGGACCTGATGACCCGCGTTGAGAAGTTCTGGAACGATGGCGGAGCCGATAAAGCCGTTCGCCCCGGTGACGAATACGCGCATGGGAAATCTCCAATTGTCTCGAAGAACCATATCGCGCCAATCCGATTACTGTTAAAGTAGTGACATTATCATGGTATAATGACCAATAGGATCAGCATGCCCACCGAGACTGATAACCGGCTGGGGACCTACCTCAAGGATCGCCGCACCCGCCTCGACCCGGCGGCCTTGGGTTTCTCCGCGGCCCGCAGACGGACGTCGGGATTGCGACGGGAGGAGGTCGCGCAGCGCTCCAATATAAGCCCGACCTGGTATACATGGCTGGAGCAAGGGCGCGGCGGCGCACCGTCGGCGGAGGTGTTGAACCGGATCGCCTCTGCGCTGATGTTGACCGACATCGAGCGCGAACATCTCTTCTTGCTCGGTCTCGGGCGTCCGCCGGAGGTCCGCTACAAGGCCTCGGAAGGAGTCACGCCGCGTTTACAACGGGTGCTCGATGCGCTCGAGGTCAGTCCTGCCCTGGTCAAGACCGCCACCTGGGATATCGTCGCCTGGAATCGCGCCGCCGCCGTAGTGCTCACCGACTATGGCAAACTCCCGGAGGGCGAGCGCAATATCCTGCGGCTCATCTTCGGCAACCCCCGCATCCGAGACAAGCAGTATGATTGGGACAGCGTCGCCCGTTTCGTGGTGGGAGCGTTCAGGGTGGATGCGGCACGCGCCGGCGCCATTTCCGAAGTCAGACAGCTCGTGGACGAGCTTTGCAGGATCAGCCCCGAGTTCGAAGCCCTGTGGCAGGACAATGATATTCACGTTCACGGGGAGGGGCTCAAGCGGCTGAACCATCCGATCCTAGGCTCGATCGCGTTGGAGTATTCCGCGTTTGCCGTCGATGGTCGTCCTGACCTCGGCATGATCGTTTATAATCCGGTCACGACATCAGACGCCGACCGTATCCGATCACTCGTCAATCCGCGGCCAGCATCAACGTGAACCGTCGGCTGCCATCAGCAGCAGCCGATACAAGATCAAAGTTTGTCTGTTCTCGTCGATGCGAGATGCGCCTCGCGCAATCAGGCGAGGTTGTATCGCGGAGCCGGCTTGCCGGTCTGGGTGGCAGCAAAAAGCGCGGCGCGCGCCGCGTCGTATTTGTCCCATAGGGTCGCGTCCGCAACCGACGGCCAGGTGATCGTCTCGCCCATGTCGAAGCCCGCCAGAGACGCATCGACCATGTTCTCCGTGGTCATGACGCTCTCCTGGTTGAGGGCCGAAAGCGGTATTCCTGAGTTGTCCCAGATCTCTGTGGCGGTCGATGCCGGGTTGACCAGTTGCACCTTCACGCCAGTGTTCGCGAATTCGTCCTGAAGGCCACGGGTAAAGTTCATCACGAAGCCCTTGGTGCCACTGTAGACGGCGCTCGCGGACCAAGCGTGAATGCTGAGCACCGAGGCGATGTTGATGATCACGCCCTCATTCAGCTTCCGGAAGGCGGGCAGAACAGCGTGGGTGAGACGCGTCAGCGCCGTGATGTTCAACGCGATCTGCGCCAGCGAATCCTGCAGCGGAGCCTGCTCGAGCGGCTTAAGGCGGGCCAGGCCGGCATTATTCACCAGCACTCGCACGGCCGGGTTGGTGGATAGCAGGTGCTCGACCTTGGCGACGTCGCTGTCCTTTTCGAGGTCGGCCTGGAGCACTTCCACATTCACGCCGTAGGCCTTCTTGATCTTGTCGGCCAAGCCTTCGAGGCGATCCAGACGGCGGGCGACCAGCACAAGATCGTAGCCACGTTTGGCGAGGCGGTCGGCATAGATGGAGCCGATACCGGAGGACGCTCCGGTAATAACGGCAGTTTTACGGTCGGGCATAGGCTACTCCTGATAGATTTGGCACTCAATGGTTGGGCGCCCAACTATGTGGCCATGACCACCCTCTTGTCAATGCTACGGTGCCCAACTATTTTAGGGACATGAGCGATCCAGATGATTTCACCATGGAGCATGATGCGCCGGGCATCGATCTGAGCGAAGCGTTGGGCGAACTTGCCTGCACCCACACCGCGCTCCGCCACGCCGCCCGCCGGCTCGGCCATCTCTATGACGAGGCTGTGTCGCCGACAGGCCTCAAGGCCACGCAGGTTGGCTTGCTTGTGCAGACCGATGTTCTCGGCGGGGCAAATGGTCCGACGTTGCAGGCGCTTGCCGAGCGTCTGGCGATCGGTATCTCGTCCCTGACCTATGCGCTGCGCCCCCTGGTGCGTGACGGCATGATCGAGCTTCGGCAGGATGCTTATGACAAGCGGACGAAACACGCGTGGCTGACGGCGCTGGGCAGGAAGCGCTTGGCGGAAGGCATTACCTTGTGGGCCGCCGCGAACCGCCGCACCGAAATAGTCCTAGGACATGATTCGGCGACCAGGCTTCGGGCTCTTGCGGACGAGGTGTCGTCCAGAGCATTTCTCGAAGCGTATAAGGCCGGCCAGGCGAAGTCGCCTCGCACCGCAGGCTGACGGCTGCTAAGGACGTTATCAGCCGCCTGGTTTTCGGCTACCCTTCTCCAGTGAGAGGTGGGCCCGAATCATGATGCAAGTAGCTCAGCTGTACCGTTACCCAGTAAAAGGGCTATCGGCTGAGCCCACGCCGGTTCTGGCTCTCACGCGAGACCACGGCGTGCTTCATGACAGGATCTACGCATTAGCGCTCGGTACCACCCAGTTTTCTCCGGAAGCTCCGCAGCCCTTGGATAAGGGCAAGTTCCTGATGCTGCGTGCGAATGAGATACTTGCAGCCTTGTCCACACATCTCGATCCGGTGACTTCCATCCTGACGATCCTTCAGAAGGGTCGGGAATCAAGTCAATTTGATCTGTCAACTGCGATCGGACGGGCGCAAGCAGAAACTTTCTTTACAAATTATGCCGGTGCGGATGCGCGCGGCCAAATCAAACTTGTCCATGCTATAGGGCATAAATTCACTGACATAAGCGTGGTTTCACCTGCCATGATGCGGGCAATCTCGGTTATCAATCTTGAAACCGTGCGGCTGCTGCAGGCGAGGGTGGGGCACGAGGTTCACCCGCTTCGTTTTCGCGCGAATGTCTATATAGATGGGCTTGACGCCGCCGAGGAGTTGGATTGGGAAGGTCGAGAAATTTGCATCGGTCCAGTGAGATTTCGCGGCGCGCTTCGTACCCGACGTTGCGCGGCTATCGACGTCAATCCGATGACAGCTGGACGCGACTCCCATTTGCCGAAGGCCATCATGCGCCATTTCGGCCATCCCGATCTGGGAATCTATCTGGAGATTATGGAAGATGGAATACTGACATTGAACGACCGGGTATTCCTCCCAAACGATCAGGGATCTGACGGCTAGCGGTTTCCAGTGATGTCGATTAACTGTTCGGCTATCGACGATCGCGAGTAGCGTGCCCGCGTACGCCGTGCGATGCAGCTATGGTTGCCACACCGACTGAATGACGGAGGGTCCATGTTCGACAAATTGGGTTTGAGTTTAGTTGTCGTCGGTGCTTTGGCGTCCTTCCATGCGGAGGCACAAACCATGACCAATATGGCGGCGCTGCAGGGCCTGGCGCCGTTGACGGTCCTGGCTAAAACCGCGGCAGGCAAGGCAGCGCTCGGTGCCAATTACACTGTAACCGGCGGCATTCAGACAGGGGAGATCCGGCAGCCGACGCTGCTGCCGTTTACCGATCAGCAGCAGCAGGCGCTCCGGGATGCTTTCATCACAGATGGGAATCTCGCTGACCTCGCCGACGGCCTTGGCACCACGCTTGGTGCGGCCTACCAGGCGCGTGCGCACTATGACGACCGCCTGACCTATACGAGCGTGTCCCCGGCGGTCGCCGCCCTCATCGCCTACGCGAACGCCACAACGGGCGCCGACTCGAACTCGGGGAAATACTTCTTCGCCAATGGTACCACGGACGGGAAGAAACCCGTGTCCAGCGAGGCTATCGGCATCCTCACGGGTATCGGCGGTTCGCCAGACCCATTTGGAACAAACTACGGCCTTCCCGGAGGGAGCCCCGGCGGGGATGCTTACGGCGACTCCCGGCCATTTCAAACCGAGCACACTGTCTTGTCGATCGTCGGATACGACTACTTTAACGTTCCCGCCGACAACCTGGTTTATAACCAGGGTCCGATCATGGATTTGGTCAACAGCCCATCCTTCCCGAGCGGCCATACCACCTACGGATTCACGGGATCCCTAGTCCTGGCCGAGCTTGTGCCAGAGCGCTTCCAGCAGATGATTGCGAGAGCGTCAGAATACGGAAATGACCGAATTCTGATGGGCGCCCATTACGCTATGGACGTCCTCGGTGGCCGGACCCTGGCAACATATGACCTCGCTCATCTGCTCGCCAATGATCCGGCCTATGTAGGCCGCACGCTGAAAGGGGCCACGATAATAAAGGACTATCAGGCTGCCCTGAAGGCCGCGCGCGATGACTTAACGACAGCATTGCAGGCAGGATGCGGCAACACGGTCTCGGTCTGTGCAAATGAGGATATCGGGCGACTGAGCAATCCCGCAATGAACGAGGCGTTCTACGCCGTCACCCAGACCTATAATTTGCCTGTCGTTTATCCGAAGAACGCGAACGTGCTGGAGGACGTCGGGAAGGCCGCGCCCGAAGCCGGCTACCTTCTGACGTTGGCATTTCCGTCGCTGACGCTGGAACAAGCCGATCAGATCCTGACCGAAACCGAGGGACCAGGCGGCGGTTTCCTGGACGACGGGTCCGCCTTCGGAGTGTATTCGCGGCTAAACCTCTATGCGGCGGCTGGCAGGGCGGCGGAGACGGCGCCCAGCAAGTAGTGCGCGATGTCTTTGTTTGAATCGCGCCCAAAGGATCCGTCATGGCAGGCGAGGGCGTGCCATCGACGTCTTGCCTTAGCTGCGCAAGCGAAGACGTGGGTGCTCGGCCTTCGCCGAGCATGACGTAGTAGAATGGGCGCGATTCAATATTGGGTTATCACCTCTTGCCGTGACGCAGTCGCGGAACTTTGGAGGGGCGCCGCATCCAGCGGTCCGAGCAGAAGTATTGGCATAAAGTCCGCATCAGAATTCCTGCCGCGTTGGCGTGATCGTCAGTTGCTGCAGGATCACATCCTGCGGCAGCTGGTAAGCAAAGAGCATGGTCCGCGCGACATGTTCGGCCGCGATACCGCCGCCGATATCGGCGCCACGGGCCGCCCAGATGGCATGCGCTTCCTCGTTGAGCATTGTGCTCGCGATCTCGCTCCGGGTCAGACCGGGGACGATCGCGATCACCCGCACGTTATGGCCGGACATGCTGCTGCGGGCGGCTTCGGTTAGAGCGTCGACATAGGCTTTCGAGGCGCCGTAGGCGTCGTGATACGGGTAGGATTTGCGACCGGCGATCGAACTCACATTGATGATCGTGCCGTGCCGCCGCGCCTTCATCCCCGGCATCACCACATGCATGCAATTCATGACGCCGAGGCAATTGATGTCGAGCAGATCACGCCACTCGGCCGGATCCTGATCCTCGATCCGCGCGAGCGGCGCGATGCCCGCATTGTTGATGAGGCCATCTACCGGGCCATGTAGCGCTTCGGCTTCGGCGACCGCCAAGGCGACGGCCGCAAGATCGCGGACATCGACGCTGCGGCAGACGGCATTGGGCAGAGCGAGCGCTTCCAGTTTCTCGCGGCGGCGAGCCAGCAGCAGCAGCGGATGGCCCGCCTCGACGAAAGCCTGTGCCGTGGCGGCGCCAATGCCAGTGCCGGCGCCGGTGACCATGATGAGAGGCTTGCTCATGCGGATCTCTCCTGAAGGGCGGCGGTCAAGCCAAGACGGGTTCGGGCGTGGTTTCCAGGGCGAGGCGGCGCAGCGTTGTGCTGTCGAGCCTGGCGGCCTCATGGCGTCGCCCGGAGCAGCGACCGCGCTGCATGATGATGACCTCGTCGCAGACGGCGAGCAGTTCCTCCTCCTCCGTCGAGACGACCAGCACGGCGACACCTGACTGCGCCGCGAGACTGCGAATGAAGGCATGGATCTCGGCCTTGGTGCCGACATCGATGCCCTTGGTCGGCTCATCGAGCAGCAGCACCTGCGGGCGCTGCAGCACGGCCTTTGCAAGCAGGGCCTTCTGTTGATTGCCGCCCGACAGGCGGGACATCGGCGCATGGATATCGCCACGCACGCGCAGCCGTTCCAGCACTCCGATGGCTTCCTGCTCCGCTTCCTGCCGGCGGATCACGCCGCCCCAGGCATGGCGTCGCAGCACGGGCAGGGTGCAATTTCGGATGGCGTCGAAGTCGGGAATGAACCCGTTCGCCTTGCGCTCCTCCGAGACAAAGACGACGGCTTCGCGCATGGCGGCGCGCGGGGACTGCGGACGATAGGGCCTGTCGCGTAGGCGCATCGTGCCATGCCCTACGGGCTCCAGCCCATAGAGCGTTCGCAGCAGCCGGCTACGGCCGGAACCGGCGAGACCATAAAGGCCGAGCACCTCGCCGGGTGCGAGATCGAGGCTCACATCGCGCAGTCCGCGGGGTGCTCCAACGCCGCGCGCCGTCAAAATCGGCGACGGCTTCGCGGCGGCGGTGGCATGCACGGCGGGTGCCTGGGCCTGCAGACGCGCGGCCTCCTGCTGGCCGATGATGGATTCGACCACCGCCTCATGCGACACGGTAGCGATGGGGGCGTCCAGCACGACGCGCCCATCCATCAGCGCCGTCACGTGGTCGCAAACAGCGAAGATTTCGTCGAGCTTGTGATCGACGATGACGATCGCGACATCCCGTTCCCGCGCGATGCGGCGCAGTGTCTCGACCAAACGGTCGATCTGGCCGCGCTCCAGCGCCGTGGTGGGTTCGTCGAGCAGGATGACACGGGCATTGCGCGCCAGGGCGCCGATGATCTCGATCATCTGACGCTGGGCCACCGGCAGGTTGGCGACCTTCTCGTCGCCGGTGAGATTGAGGCCATTGGCGGCAAGCTCGCGCCGAGCCGTCTCCCGCATCGCCTGCTTGTCGAGAATGCCCGCGCTGGCGATCTCGCGTGCGAGAAACAGGTTCTGCGTGACCGTCAGATTTTCCAGTAGCGACAATTCCTGGAAAACACATGCGATGCCGGCGGCCGTCGCGGCCGCCGGGCTTGCGAAGGAGACCGGGCGGCCATCGAGCAGGATCGTACCGCCATCGGGCGCCACGGCCCCGGCAAGCACCTTGAGCAAGGTGGACTTGCCGGCGCCGTTATGGCCAACCAGGCCATGCACCTCGCCGGAACGTAGCGTTAAGGCCACGCCATGCAGAACGGTCGCACTGCCGTAGCGCTTGACGATGCCTTGCGCGACGAGCCGTTCCTCGGCCATGGCCTTTCGCGGTCTTAGCCAAGCTCGCCGGGTGGCGGGGTCTGGCCATAGGTGAAGACAGCGACGGGCAGCAGGATCTCGGGCTTCACGGGCTTGCCGTCGACATAGTCGCGGATGCTCTTCACAACGATCTCGGCATAGGTTGCCGGCTGCTGCGCGGCGCAGCCCTTGTAGGGGCCTTCGAGCTTGGTATCGGCCGCACAGAAGGCGAAGAGGCTGACCTTGTCGGCCCGGCCCAGCGCCTTGATGGCCTGGATGGCGCCCACGGCACCCGGCCCGGTATCGGCGAAGATCACGTTCATCTCCGGATTGCCCTGGAGCATCTCCATGCCGACCTTGAGGCTGACATCGGGCTGCACCAGGCCGTTGACCACGCGGGTGACCTCCGCATTGGGATTGGCCTTGAGCGCTTCCTTGAAGCCGCCGTCGCGCTGATTGGTCGGAAGCTGCTGCGGATCACCCACGATGCCCGCGACGATCTTGCTCGTCTTGCCGAGAGCCGCCAGCGTCGCCTCACCCATCACGCGGCCACCCTCGACCTGATCCGGGCCGACATATTGCATGATCTGGCCGCCCTGTGCCTTCAGGTCATCGAGGGCGACGGAGACATTGACGGTGAAGACGGGAATTCCTGCCTTGGTCAGGGCGGTGGCCATCGCGGCGCCCGGCCCGGAATCCACCGCGTTCAAGGCGACGGCGCAGACCTTCTGCTGGATGAAGCCGTCGATCTGCGAGAGCTGACGGGAGTCGCTGTTGTCGGCGATGGAGACCGCCACCTTGAAGCCGGCAGCCTTGCCGTGATCGATGAAGCTCTGCCGCATCGCAATGTAATAGGGGTTGGAGGTATTGGGCAGCGCCACGCCGATCAGCGGCTGCGCATCCTTGCAGCTCGCCGGGATGGGCATCGCGCTTGACTGCGCGGCGGCCGCGCCGATGCCGAGCCCTAGCACCATCGTCGGGGCCGCCAATACCGTCGTCATCCAGGGTTTCGCCGTGGCGGTGGACGCCGCCCGAGCCAGTATGTGTTTCATCGCATGCATCTCCTCATTTTTGTTTTTGACGCCAAGCTTTGCCGCGCCTTGCCCTAGCCAGTCCGGCGCATTCCGTGTGTCCTCAGAAGGGACCTCAGGGTTTCCGAAAGCGGCACGCCCGCGCTGCGCCGCCGGTAGGTATCGAAGATGACCGCGATCAGCACGATCACGCCGATGACGAGAGACTGCCAATAGCTGCTGACGTTGAGCACGTTCATCCCGTCGCTCACGACGGCGATGAGTACGGCGCCGATCATCGCGCCCTGCACGCGGCCCACGCCGCCGAACAGGCTCACGCCGCCGATGACGGCCGCCGCGATCGAGAAGAACAGTTCGTCGCCGAGGCCGGTTGTCGGGAAACCAACCATGAGCCGCCCGGTGTCGATGATGCCGCCCAGGCTCGCGCAGAGCCCGCTGACCGCATAGACCGTGATCGTGGTCGTGGTGATATTGACTCCGGCCAGCCGCGCCGCCTCCCGATTGCCGCCGGTCGCGTAGATATGCGTGCCGAGAATGGTCTTGGACAGCAGCAGCCCGGCCAGGATCGCCATGGCCGCCAGGATCAGCACCGGCACCGGAACACCGCCCACCAGTCCTTGCCCGATGAAGGCGAAGCCCGGCTGGGTGATTGAGATGGAATTCGCGCCCGTGATGATGAGGGCGAGGGAGGACATGACGCCCATCGTCGAAAAGGTGACGATGAAGGGCGGCACTCGGAAATATTGGATGATGATGCCGTTGACGACACCCATCAGGGTGCCGGCGGCCAAGGTCAGCAGAACCGCGAGCGGCCAGAACACGCCATGCGCCATCAGCAAGGACACCAGCACGCCCATAAAGGCGATATTGGCGCCAGTCGAAAGATCGATGCCGCCGATCAGCAAAACGAAAGTCTGGCCGAGGGCGAGAAGACCGATCACGGCGCCGTTGAGAAGCAGCACCAGCCCATTCGACAGCGTGCGCATATTGGGCGACATGGCGCAGAAGATGACGAAGACGACGATGAGCATGCCGAGGATGCCGGTCTCGTCGGGCAGCTTCCAACGTTTCCGGGCCACTGGCTTTTCGGTCACGCTGCTCACCGCCTGTCCCTCCTTCATCATGCCGCCGCCGCCTTCACCTGCGCGGCGAGCGTGCGATAGGCCGCGCGAATAGCGACGGCGTCCACAGCCGCCTGTGGCTCCGCGGCCAGCACCAGATCGGGCGCCCAGTCCCGCGCAATCGCGTCGACCTTGCGTCCGGTCAGCGCCGCCACGGCCTGCACGGCCGCGCCTGCGGCGGCGGCTTCCACAGATTGGCTGAGATAGACCGCCTCGCCGCTGAGATCGGCGAGGATTTGCTGGTAGGCGCGGGACTTCGCGGCCCCGCCGGTGAGGATAAGGTGGCCATCCATCCGCGCACCGGCGGCGCGCAGCAGATCGCGCCCCTCCAGCAAGCCGCAGAGCACGCCCTCCACCGCCGCGCGGCCGATCTGGCCGGGTGTGGTGTCGCTGCGCAGGCCCGACACCTGGCCGCGCGCATCGGGCAAATTCGGCGTGCGCTCGCCATCCAGATACGGCACTACGACGACCCCTCCGCCACCCGGCTCGGCGGCGAGGGCCATAGCGTCAAAGCGCTGCACATCGACACCGAACAGACGGCGGAAGAAATCCGTGACCTTGGCGGCGTTCAGCGTAGTGATCATGGGCAGGAAGCGGCCCGTGGCATCGGCATAACCGTTGATGGCGCCTGTAACATCCCGCACCTGTGAGTCTGTCACGGTATAGACGGTGCCGCTGGTCCCGAGCGAGATCACGGTGTCGCCGGGCCGAATGCCGAGGCCCAGAGCCGCCGTCATATTGTCGCCGCTGCCAGCGCCCACCACGGCGCCTGCAAGACCCTCCAATTCGGGGAGCGCCCGCATCTCAGCGGCCGCCGCGCCTGAGTCGATGATCGCAGGCAAAAGCCGGTCCCAGTCGAGACCGGGGGCGGCAAGATCGGCCAGGGCGGGGTCCCAGCAATTAGCGACCGGATTGAAATATCCGGTGCCGGAAGAACCGCCACGCTCCGTCACCGCACGGCCGCCGAGGCGATAGATGAGATAGTCAGCCGGCAGCATCACCCGAGTCGCCCGCGCCAGCGCCTCTGGATGGCAGCGCCGGGTCCAGGCGAGTTTCGAGACGGTGAGGGCGGGTGCGGGGACTGAGCCGGTGCGCCCCGCCCAATCGGCTGCCGGCAATCGTTCCAGCAAGCCCAGAGCGTCCGGTGCGGATTCGGTGTCGTTCCACAGTTTCGCGGGACGTATCGGCGTGTCCGCCGCATCGAGCAGAACCAGGCCATGCCCCTGGCCGCCGACAGAAATCGCCGCGACGGACGGCAGATGAGGCGCGACCTGTGCGAAAGCCGCCATCAGCGCTCGCCACCAATCGCGCGGATCCTGCTCGCTGCGCGGCGGCGTGGTCGGCAGGTGCGGCGCGCGGCCCTCGGCGATGAATGCACCGTCCTCAAGCCGCCGGATCACGACCGTGCTGGATTGTGTGGAGGTATCGATACCCGCAACGAGGTGGCGGTTCACGTGCGCTATTCGGACTGCGCGGAGCTGGCCAGATTGGCGCCGTCGCGGCCCACCGCGCCTGCGGGATGGGTGTAGATCACCTGGTCCCATCGGTAGCCCCGCATCATGCGGGTGACATCGGTGATCGCATCCAGCAGGGCGGCAGCCGCGAGGGAACTGCCGGTTGCGATGATGGCTCCCAGATCCGCATCCGCCGGCAAGGTGAGCGGCAAGACGTGATCCGCGAGAACCGCGAGTTCGGACTCGGGCGAGGCAGTGATCGCGATGAGGCAGCCGGCCAAACGCCGCGCCCGGCGGCAGAACTCGTTCAATTCCGCTGAGCCGCCGCCTTTCGAGATCGCGATGACGCTGTCTTCGCCTCGCAAGACGCCGAGACCGCCATGCAGCCCGTCCGCCGGCGCAAGGTAGAAGGCGGGCGTCCCCGCGACGGAGAGAAGATGCGCCGCACGGATGGCGATGGCGCCAGAGGTGCCGCTGCCCGTGACGAGAACCTTGCCGGAGCCCGAAGCCAGCAATCGGCAGACATTCACGAAGGTCTCGCCCAGCGCCGTTTCGGCGGCGCTGACGGCCGCCGCGTTGGCCGCGATCACACGGCGGGCGGCGGTCAGGATAGCCGAGGATTCCGACAACGTTTCCAACACGGCATCTGCGCTTTTATTTCCGCAACCGTATTCAGGCTAGGCGGGGATGTCAATTGAGCGATGCCCGCTCATTTGAGCGGGTGATCAATCAACCGATGAGCGACGGTGGCGTCTGTGATCAGCGTTGTCAGCCATCCGCCGTTCAGCACCGCGCGAATGGCGTCTGTCTTTTCCAGGCCACCGGCCACCCCGATCACCGTTGGCACGGCGCGGATCTGTGCCGCACTGACCCCCACGACATTGTCGGCAAGCGGTGTGGCAACGGCTTGCCCGCTCGGGTCAACCAGCACGGTACAGAGATCCGCACAGGCTCCGGCTGCCTGCGCCTGCTCCTGCCAGGAAAGCGGCAATGTGCTGAACAGCGTGGAATTCGGTGGGTTCCAGGCCCCGATTCCGGAGACCAATATGTCGATATGGGCAAAGCGAGCTGTCGCACGGGCGATGTTCGGTTCGCTTCTGACCAGTTCCGCCAGCGCCTGATCCTCGAACCACATGGGGAGGTAGAGCGGATAGGCGGTGCCACGGCTGAGCGCCGCGAGCCGGTGGACGAGCTCGACCGAACTCTGAGCATATTCGGCGCCAGCAAGACTGCCGATGGCCTGAACGACGTCGATCAGCGGTAGCTTGGTCAGCGCGCCCGCGCAGGCTGCCAGCGTCCGTCCCCAGGCGACCGCGAGGGTCTGACCATCCACCAGGGTCTCCTCCAGGAGCGCGGCGGCGGCGCGCCCCAGAGCCTCAGTGACAGCCGAGGGCGAGGAATTCGGTGTTCGCACAACAACCGCGTGCCGCAGCCGGTATTTTTGGGCCAAGGCTTCGGCCAATGGGGCGTCATAATCGTCCTGATCCGCGATGACGAAGCGAACCACGCCGGTTTCAATCGCTTCGTCGATCAGGCGGGCAACCTTGAAACGGGAAATGCCAAGGCTCTGCGCGATCCCCTGCTTGGTTTGACGGCCAATGAAATAGCGGTGGGCAACGGTCGTCATCAACGGCCTAGCAAACGGGCCCGGCGGCATTTGCGCCTATCCTTCCGATGGTTTCGACAAATAGCAGCGCTCGACTGAGCGAGACGTGTCAAGGCCGCGGTGACCGTCCGGAATGCATTGCGCGGCTCTGGCCCAGGGGCGTCGCTGAGATCAAGCGGAACCGCCAGCCGGCATAGGCGCGGAGCTTGTCGGCCAAGGCAGGTCCACAGACGCACCGAACGACCGTAAAATTGCCGAAGGATTGAAGCTCGTAACTTTGCACAATCCGAGTGACGGTTTGCCGTAGCGCCGAACGAAGATCCCCTCATATTACTGAAACTTCTGCTGGGGGTTACACTCGGCAGATTCTCTAGATCGAACCGGTCAGCGACGCACAATCTCTCCGGCCCACGATTTCAAGTAGGCCCAGACTTCAGAAGAGGTATTTGTCCGATGAAGTTTCGTAGTCTGTCATTGACTTTTGTCTTAGCGGTGGCGGAAGTTGGACAGGCAGGCGCCGCCGAGATAGTTGCTACGTCATGTCTCTTCGAAGCCACACCTGGAGCAGGCTCCAGCTATCCGGTTCTTGCCATAGGTTGGAATGCCGATGCACGGCATATACATGGACATAGGCTGGTATACCTGCCAGTAACGTCAGGGGGC
>NZ_LMUG01000079.1:4945-17442 GCF_009766125.1 Acidisoma sp. S159 | reverse complement strand
CCTTATGCGCACTCATAAGGACGACCTTAAGCGCGCTCGATCATACCAACGCCAGGCGGCCACCGGCGGATGGATACGCTTTACCTGACGACAGCTGCAGGGAGAAATGCCGTCGTTGGCTGCCTATTCTCGCCAATCGAAATGGCCGCTGTTACCTCATCAGTGAGCGGCTAGACATGGTTGCCCGCTCCCGTTCTTAACGAACTTGGGAAGGCCTGCCGCCGCTTGGCATGCGCCGATCAAATCAATTTAGTAACGGCAATGCTTGGCCTGGTGCGCAGAGCAGCTGCGGGATGGGCCAATTCGACGGTCTCACCTCGGCCTAGTCTTGGGATTGGGCGAAATTTGCACAGGCCATTTCAGGTTCTGCACCTCCCGGCGGCGCTTCTCCCGCGCGAGCAGTTCATAGGCGACTGCCACCGATAGCCCAAGGCGAGCGGAGGCCTGGCGCATGGGTAGCCTTGCCACATGGACGAGATTCCAGAGCTCTGAGGCTAGGGTCTCGGGCGAACTTTCCATGGCGCGCGCTTCAGGCTGTGAAGTCGTAGCTTACCCGTCGGTTTTGGCGGGAAGAAAACACGATGGGTCGAGCGGGCTCCTGAGTATGTCATGGCCCCCCTGCTGAAAGTTTTTAGGATAGTTCAGCCCCCTGCGTGGAATTGTGTTTTGGGGATGCCCTTCATACTATGAGGGCCATTGAAGGATGTCCGAGATATGGTCGCCCTATGGGGGCGGCGCATTAAAGTAGTGGCGGCTAGGCACGCAGTTCGTCCGGCCCTGCATGACGCAATCCTGAAGCGCATCGACTTTTTTCAGAACGTGAACGACGTGAAGGCTGACCAGAGCAAACAGCAAAAGGAAGATGACCGCAGCCAAAGCGCTACGACGGCTGCCAGGTTCATCCTCCTGGCCACCTGTTAGGTCGGATGACCCCAGGAAGATGTCGGCGACGAACCACAAGGCCTCTCGAAATTCCAGACGCACCGTTTGTTTCGTCCCACTACGAGTAGAAATGAGGTAGCGCGGAATCGCCGTCGCGGCCCGACTAGGAGTTGTTACGAAACGTAACCCTGCCTGGTAAGGGCGGTCCTGGCCTCGCTAGAGCCAAATAAGGCCCGCCAGTCGCTCATCAGGACGAAGAGCACGAGCAGCATTATGCTCAGCATGCCGAAGCCAACGAGGGAGCCGACTTCCGGACGCGCCCGGCGGCGTCGCCACTTCGGCGCTAAGCAATCGCGCTTTCGACATCCGAGCCTACGGCGCCAAATGTGATGGTGCTACAGATGATGCGACCGCAATCAATGCGGCTCTCAATTATACTGGCTCGACTGGCGGCGGCACGCAGCCGGGCGGCTTGGTGACAGTCCGACCGTTTGCCAGTTGCAGCGTGTCGGGGAACAGGCACGGGCCAAGATACGGCACGATATGGCGGACCCGCGTTGACGCCTTCACCAGGCCGACAGACGGTTGATTGACCGGCGTCAGCAGCGTAACCGGCTTCCCGGCCTCTTGCGTGACGATCCGCAGCGGCTCGATCAGGTCCGTGTCATTCGTGAGGACAGCCGCTTCATCGAATGCGCCGGTAAAGGCATCGCGCACCAGGTGAACGCCCAGGTTCACGTCCGACCCTTTTTCCTCGGTTTTCCAGACATAGGCGACCTGGGGAGCCGCGCCCGCCGGAAGCGCGAAGCCGGGCCGGAAATCGGGCGGCTGCACCAGGCCCGCCACGGCGCCGCTATTCGCAACGTATGGATCAATGGTGCCTGTATTGGCATCGAGTTGGGTGGCAACACGCAGACCGTCGAGGACACTTACATCAATGGTGTCAGTGGCTCGGGCTGCTATGGCATTCGCGTAGGCTACTACACGAGGTCGGCGGCGACTGTGGATGCCCGGATCACAGGGTCAACGATCGCCGCAGATCAGGCAA
This sequence comes from Acidisoma sp. S159, assembly GCF_009766125.1. Taxonomy (NCBI): domain Bacteria; kingdom Pseudomonadati; phylum Pseudomonadota; class Alphaproteobacteria; order Acetobacterales; family Acidocellaceae; genus Acidisoma; species Acidisoma sp. S159. Next base: position 15,512 of record NZ_LMUG01000079.1, on the reverse strand, counting down.
ATCCAGCCGATGCTGATCTGCTGGTCCAAGACGCCGGTGGATTGTTCCTTGCGCAAGATGACTTCCTTTTTGCCAAGACTGGAACAAAGCTAGAGGCCGGCTCCAACCAGACCATCGAATGGTCCACGCTTGGATCCTCGCATTATGGTGACACTAACAGCGTCGCCTAGATGACGATTGATACCGCTGCTTCAACGGCCGTAATCAGAGGCCTGGTGGCAGATGGCGGTTGGAGTTCCAGCTCATCCGGTGTCGGCATTCTCATTCAGAACACAGCGGGTGGACTTGTGAGTGGACTACATTTCCTAGGGATGCGGATCTTCAACAATCGCACAAACGCGGTGGAGGTGCACTCTGGTGTCAGCGACTTTACAATTCAAGATAGCGAGATCTGTGGAAACGCTAGCGCCGGCAGCGCTATCTATTTGTCCGCGGGGGGTCAGCAACTTCATCATCCGCGGAAACCGCGTGTCCGAAGCTTGCGCCGGGTTCGTAACCAACTCGCTGACCGGTGTCAATCTCGCCGGTTCGAACGCGAATGGGAATATATCGGACAACGACTTCTCTGGCCTCAACACCCCAATCAACAATAATCCTACCTCCAACAGCATTGTCACGGACAACACCCCCGTCAATACGGAACTTTTCACCCGAAAGAACGCGTCCGTAATTGCTTTGAACGGAGGTTACTCCGCTATTAGGATCATTGGGACAGGCAGCACCATCATCAACATGACCGGGGCTTGGAGTGGTCGAAGGGTCGAACTCTACAATGTGGGCAAGATGACGTTCGCACCCGGCGGTGCGCCGGGCTCGGCTATATGCAACGCACTAACGTCGCACCCAAACGTGCCCGTCGAAGCTACCTTCTTCGGCTGTTGGTACCTCAAGTAGTCGACCGCCCAATGACGTTAACTCGTTGCTGCATTAGCCTTGTTCTTTGTTCCGGTGCTCATCAAATCCCCAAGCTATGATGCTTCCGCCGCGCTCTCGACAGCGACGGCGGCCGATGATGCTGATCGGCAGGTCCTTGAAGACGACGGCGTGTTGGGCTGATGCGATGCCGTGGTCACACGGTGTCCCGTTGCCTTAGAGGAACGTCGGCGGAGTGATGGCAAGACCTGTCACGCGGGAGTGAGGCTCGCGGACGTGATTTGGGCCGCACTTCGCGAGCGATGGCTACCTTCCCCAGATAGGTCGCTACTTAGGCGGTGAAGCCTGAGCGAGTTGGCTGTGGCTTTTTCTCCAAGAATGCTGCAGGAGCTCCAATGGTGACCGTTGGCAGTTAGTCTATCGACATAGACGCCTTGGACTTCTTGAGCCAGGACGGATCAGGTCCTGAATATGGCGCGTTGCGGCTTATTCTGCTGGAAGCGGAAGGACTGCCGTTTCTCGAAACGGAGGATCATAGCGTTCATCCTTTGCGCAAGCATAAGCCTTTTATGTCCACTTGAGTTGTGGAAGCCGATGTCGCATATTTCAAGATACAATAGCGATTACTCAGTGAGTGCCGAAAATGAGTGGAACGGGCACGAGTGGGCCGCAGTTATATGTGTCCAGTTGAGTTCGCTGACTGTGAACCGCTACTGCGGTCGCAGTAGCGACGTTTGGACACCACCGACCTTGGTGTCTGTTACTAGCGTTTCAACGTCGCTGGAGTAGGCCGGTGTACCGAGGCTAATGCTCAAGGTCGAGGCCGCCTACCCAGGTACGTGTTCTGTCAGACTCAGAATTTAGTGAAGAAATGTAGTCACAGCTTCAGCAAGATGGCCTGGAGTATGCTTGCTGTCGTTCCGCCAGGTATGGTTTACTGTTCTCGGGAGCTTAGCCTGCTTCGCTCTTCACTGGTTCCCTCGCTTCGCGGGCCCCTTGCGGAGCCTTGACAGGGTGTCCAACAATGATGCCAAGCGACTGCGGGCGAGGATCCTGCTCGCGAAGGAGGTGGCTGAGCACCTCCTCGCTTCAAGATAGCCTCAGATCATGTCATCGCGCAGGCTTTCTCCCCTTGGTCGGCATCGCGGAGTCGGTCTTCTCATCGTCAGGATTAATCGGCGCCGGAGGCATTCCGCCCATTGGCTGTGGGTTCTCAATGTATTTGAAATCGGGTTCCTCATTCCAAGGACCGCGAGCATCATCACCCTGGGACAGGTTAAAGACCAGTTTGACCGTGTCATCTGGTGGGACGTTTCCGAAGAATGGATCGTCCAACTTGCCCATCTGATCGAGTGCTTTCATGAACATCTTCGCATGAGTTATCTCGCGGGTTAACAGGTGCACTAGCGTCTTCTTGGTGCCTTCATCGTCGCATGCCTTGATGAGAGCTTCATACGTCTGACGCGCACCGGCTTCGGCTGAGATATTAGCACGCAAGTCACGGACCACGTTACCGCCTTCTTGAATATAAGCGGCAGTCCAGCAACTCCCTTGGCTATCAAGAAAATGAGGTCCGCCGCCTTTCAGCTTGAACAAAGGTGCGTCGTGAATGGGCGTCTGGTCGATTTTGCTCGTGTGTTGAGCGATTAGCTTCCCAACCATCTCGAGATGACTAAACTCTTCTATGGCGATATCCTGGAGCATGTCGCGGATTGCCGCGTTCTCTACGTGGAACGATTGCACCCAATATTGAAGCGCGGCCGTCAACTCTCCAGTGGCGCCCCCGAATTGCTCGAGCAGGTATGTCCCAAATTTAGCGTCGGGCGTACCCACGTCTACAGCGTGAATAAGTTCTTTGCGATGAAGGAACATGACGTCTCCTTTAAGTTAAACAACCTGCGGGGCGATCGTTCACCCTGATGCCTCGAACTTTTCGAAAGCGTCGAGGACGCCGCAAAAGACCTTGCCTCTACCGGCAGTCAGAGGCTAGTACATATACTAGGTAGGGGTATCACGAGATCATGAGGTCGAGCTTCAAGGACGGTGGTTATATCTGCATCGCAGTGAAGAAGAACGAGGCCCCTTGCTCCAACGCCTTGGACGCATTGAGGGGCAGGTTCGAGGCCTACAGCAGATGATCATGCAGGAACGCTATTGTGGGGACGAGTTGCAACAGGCGCGCGCTATTTTGGCTGCCATGCGTGGTCTGATGCGACTGCTGATTTCACAACATGTCAGCGAAGGCCTTGACCGTGCAACCGACGGAACCCTCAAAAGGGCTGATGCTTTGCGCGATATCGAGAAGGTGCTGCTCCCAATTCTTCGCGGCAACTAGGTTTCGCTGCTGGAGGCCGATTCAATCCAGTTGATAGAACGGGCACCTCGTCAGATGGCCAAGGGCGTGCTCCGAACGTGCGCCGATGGGGATGATCATCAGACTCATGAGAGTGATAGACGCGTTCTGCTTCTTATGTCTTTCAGCTTGCGCTGCAGTTCGTTCAGTCGTTGCCGTGCCTCAGGCACCCCCTTATAACGCTGAGTACGCCCCAGCTCTCGGATAAACTTTTTTTGTTCCGCGATGTCCTGCTTGAGCCTAACCAACTGCGACTGCAAACTGCTGACTTGCACTTGATACCTCGAAAAGCAAGGCCAACTGCGACCTAAATTTCGTCGGAAGCACGCAACCCGTTCAGCGGGACGGCAGAGACTATCAGCCCCTTCTTGCATTTAGATACGGGTGACCCTAACTCAATGCTTTGCTATTGAACCTTCCCCCTCCCTTGGTGAATGCTGAGATGAAAAAGAGGGACGTCGCCAGCCCATGATCCCATAACAGCGCTTGTCGCTGAGCATAGGCCGGAGATGGGAGCGCCTGCTCCAGTTGTCAAACGCTACCTGAGATTCAGACGCCTCGATCTGCGGCGACTAAGCAGGGAATCCTTAGCATCTAACCCGACTTATTCACGGCATGGCTGCGATTCGGCGGCGGATGTCGCGTAAGCTGCTGATGCTGTTTACAGTTTGGGTGTCGAGACCAACCGGTTCCCACGATCGGAGCGCGCGTCACCCGCCATGCAAGAAGATACGATACTGCCCTTGGCTCTGCCAACCGTCGGGCGCAAGAAAGTCGTCGCTGCCTTTGACTGCGGGCGCCTGACATCGGATGGCGGGGTCGTCCTGCTGTCGCTCGCCGAGCAGCGGCTAAAGGTGGCCGAGAGACTGGCGGCGGCCATGCCCGATCATCGCGACCCGGCACGCGTGCTGCATCCTTTGGCCGACATATTGCGCGCCCGCATTTTAGCGATCGCCTGCGGCTACGAGGATGCGGACGACCTCGATAACCTGCGCACCGATCCCGGACTAAAGCTCGCCTGCGGACGCCTACCCGATACCGGTCGCGACCTGCCATCCCAGCCGACCATGTCGCGCTGGGAGAACGCCCCCGATCTACGCGAGATGATTGGGCTGATGCGCATCATGGTCGGCCTCTACTGCGACAGCTATGCCAAGCCGCCGTCGGCGGTGACGTTGGATATCAACGATACCTGCGATGTCGTTCACGGCCATCAGCAACTCGCGCTGTTCATATATGTTACTTGGAATCAGTTTGGGCCCAGCGTGACGTATTGTAGGAGGCGGCATGGCGATTACCGTTCCGTTGGCCGAGCGCTGGCCTGTCCTGGCCGCCGAGCCCAATGTGCTCGCGTGGCTTGGCATTCGATCGGCCCTCGGTATCGCCCCGCGCACGCTCGATGCCTACTGCCGGGGTCTTGCTGAATACTTGAGCTTCTGCGCGGCAGGCTCGGCCGACCCGCTTACCGCCGGACGAGATCACGTTGCCCGCTACGTCCGTGAGCTAACCCAGCGTCCCCCGCAGCGTGCCGGCGCGGGTCGGGACCCATCTTCTGGTGCAAATCTGCGACTAGCCAATGCCACAATACAGCAGCGGCTTACCGTGGTCCGGCTGTTTTACGACCACCTTATCGAGGAGGGCTTGCGTGACAATAACCCGGTCGGACGGGGCCGTTACGCACCCAGCGCTCGCATGGGCGGCAACCGTCGCGGCTTGGTTCCGCATGAAGTGCGGCTGCCTTGGATTCCGGATGAAGGAGACTGGCGGAAGATCCTGAATGTGGCGCGAATTGAGCCGATCCGCAACCGGATGATGCTTGCCCTCGCCTACGACGCGGGTCTTCGGCGCGAGGAACTATGTTGCTTGCGCACCGACGATATCGATCCCGGGCACAGACTGTTACGTATCCGAGCGGAGACCACGAAGGGCCGGCGAGAACGGGTGGTGCCATACTCGGCCGTCAGCGGTGAACTTCTGCGCGCCTATCTCGGACACCGCGCAGGAATTAGCATAGCACGGGGGCCGTTGTTCCTGTCTGAGTCGCGACGCAACCACGCCGATCCGCTGACCCCATGGACCTGGTCCAAAGTTGTCCGCCGGATCGCCGTTGCTGCTGGAGTACCCCGCTTCGGCACGCACACCCTACGTCACCTCTGCCTCACCGATCTCGCCCATGCTGGCTGGGAACTACATGCCATTGCCACATTCGCTGGGCACCGTAATCCAGCAACAACGCTTCAGTATATACATTTGTCCGGCCGTGAGCTGGCCAGTAAGCTCGCTCACGGCATGGCACAGCTTCATGACTGGCGGGTCGCCATGCTGGCCACGGCCGAGCCGGCTGGCCACGCATGACGACCTTACCAGCACCACTTCTCGACGTCACCCGCTTCGACCGCACAGCGGCGCTCTCGCCAAACGAGCGTGATGCACTGACATCGCTGGGATGGCAGCTCCGCCGGCCGCGAAGCCACGACGACGAGTTGCCGGAGTGGGGTGTGATCGCGCGCCTGCTTGTACCGCTCGACGCGGCTCGGTCTGCGTAAGTCTTGGGATCTTGGGAAATTGCAGTTGGGTCAGGAGAACATTAAATGCCTCGCACTATCAAACCCCTAAGTGCGGCCATCTTGGACCGTCTAACCGAAGTGCTGGTCAAGGATATGCACATTCGTCCCTCCAGCCCTGAGGCTCTGGCCACTTTGGTGGAGACCGATCGGACATTTACGCGGATGGTGAAGAAATTCTACTGGGAAACAGGGTACGGCCTCGAAATCTTTGACCGAGACGCTTTCAAAGACCTGATTGCTTTTCGATTCGCCGGGGAGGCATGGCCGAGCCTCGACAAAGAGGCGCTTTATTTCGAGAATACATTCATCCCGAGACTGCACGCTGGAGCGCTAGACGCTGGCTGGGAGGTCGTCTGATGGGCTGATTGAGCCGGCCTGAAGGTGATTCGCCTCGGAATCGCTGATATCAGGTCCAACATATTAACACGCGATAAGGACTGAATCGCGTGTTGAACGTGCGATTGGTGAAGAACGGCTGCTGAGGAGCTTTGGCGGGCTCCAAAATGGAGTCGACGGCGTCTTCACTCAGCTGTGTGTATCGATGCGGCGTTCTGACGGATAGCGCCCGCGGATCGTGAGCTCAAAGTACCGCCCCTTGGAGCCAGCAGTCAGCGACTTCTCGTGCACCGTTTGGGGCACGTTTTCGTAGGTCAGGAGCTCCGAGGTATCTCGGAACCACAGCTGCAGCTGGCGGGTTTGGCCGTCGTATTCAGCGCGCGAGATCGTGGAGACCGGGAATGCGGGCATCGTCTTGAGATGGAGTGATGTAGTAAGATGTGGAAGATAACTCGCACTTAATGAATTACTGGACACGGCTATGCTTTTACTAAACGACTAACACGGCAGAACGGCTTGGGCGGCTTCGGCTCTACCGGCACCTACAAATAGGCCTCAGATGCTGGCGCTGCCGGATAACGCCACGGGCTGTTGCGACTGCCCATAGCCGGTGTTCTGCGGCGGTGCAGGATCATGCCGCCATGTTGTATGTCTCGTAGCCAGACGAGCTATGCGGCGTTCCTAGGGCAAGGGTATCTAAAGTACCTTTCGATGCCGCTCTAGCCGAGATGCTCGACAAGCCTAGGCTGCTGGCGTTATCTTCCCGACCATAAAGGATTGCGTATGTGAGGGGACGGACGATGCGGAGGCGTCTGGCTATCGGGAGCGTTGCCGTCTTCACCGCCGTAGCTCTAGGTTCAAACAGCACCATCGCGGCGGACTTCGCTTATCTTTCGCAGGCAGTGAACACCATAAACGCAGCTTTCTATACGCCTACTGGCTTGGCTAGCGATGCCGCCAGAAAGGACTTAATGAACTTAGCTTGTGTAACACTAACGCGCTTTCTATCCGACCCTGCGTTCGAAGCTGTCGTAATCAAAGCCGGGGAGAAAGATCAAGCCGCAGAGGGTGAGGTGCATCAGGCTGTCTCCGATGTTGGCAAACTCAACGCCTTTGTAGCCGTTGAAACGAAAGCCTTGCAGGCAAATGGATATACGTCGCTATCGACGACTGACATCATCTCAACCGCGCTGAGCGAACGGCGTTTAGTCGGATATGGCTTCTCCCATTTCAGAGATGCAGTTAGTGACCTACAAACTGAGGCTTGCCACCTTGCCAATCAGCCCGCCGTTACGGATCGTCAGGTAGATGCAATGCGCATGGGCCTTTTAGGAGTGGCAATCTATGCGGTCGATTCTGTTCCAGCTCTTGGAGTATTAGGTGGGTTCTCCCGAGAGCTAGGTATGGGGACCGTTATCGATGCCATCAAAGGTTCTCAGTGACTGCGATGATACGCTGCATCAACCTTGGCGATAATCGGGTGCTCTCTACGTAGCCTTACGGGGAAGAAGTGGGTTTCGTTCCGCCATCACTGCAGCCTGTCGTACGTATTCGATCATCGTCTGAACCTGAGGAGATGTTCTTACGTATATGACGTGTATGTCGGGATTGTTGTTGGCGAAAACTCTGAAAATCTCATCCGCAAATGCTTGTCCTATCTCAATGATTCCCTCGAAATCGAGAATCACTTCAGAAAAGGCGCCGACTCTCGCAAGGATTCGCTTAGCCTGAGAACGGGAAACAAGTTCCTCGTTGGGGTATTTCCCTAGCTTGATTGGAACGTGAGTTTTTCTAAATGATACATTCCCCGAAGCTTGATATTGCTCAAAGACTTCGCGGCGACTCCATGTTGCCTTTGGTGATATCGCCATCATGACCTGTGTGCCTTGGACATCATAGTTAGTGTCGTGGTTTTCGATTAACCACTCGTCATCGAACTTTATTTCTCTAGCGTAGTATAAGTGTCCTGAAGAGATGTTGAACCGATTGAACATCCGAGATGTAAAGAAGATGCCTTCGCCCGAATGATTCTTTGTGTCTGACGTGAGCTTGCCCTTGGCGAGTTCCAGAAGGGCATGGCGGGCATCGACTAGATTGAAGTGATTTCTTATCTTCTCAAAGATGCCGATCCCCTGATCTAGAATCCTTATCTGAATCTCATCATAATAGATTGTCACGAGTATAGTTGCTGCCACGCTCGCTGAATGATCTATGCAGTTGTTATAAATTTCGGTGAAGCCGTATTGGCAAATCTCGACTACATTGGGACTCTGTTGGGCTAAAAGGGGCAAGACGCGATAGCGCCATATGGCGTCCTCAGAGCTATCCTTAGTGAGGGTAAAGCTATGCCTTTCATGATGGATAGGTTTCCGTTCGTATCGGCGACCCGAGGTTGTTCCGCTTGGAATCAGGAGCCCGGCATTGACAAGGCGGGTGAGATACCCCGCTATAGCTACGCGGGAGATGTTGAAGTGCTTGGTGGCTAGAGCCGCAATGTTCCCCGAGTTGACCGCAACGTTTTGAAGTATGAACTCTCGGATTTCCGGGTTTTCCCGGCTTTTGCGGGCCATTCAGGACCTCCAAATCCTAATTTATAAGGGTTAACGGCTTGCCTCTTAAAGGCTAAGCGTGTTAAAATTGAGACTTGTAAAGGCTGACGACAGCCGTTTAAAAGGCTACGCCGCTGGCCTGTCAAGATGCCCTATCGCTGCGATAACCCGCAGCGTCCCACCCAGACCATCAGGCTGCCGGACGGTCTCCGAGCAGCGGATAGCGTGCCACGTGATGCGCGAGAGTCACCCAGTTTGGCGGTAGATGGCATTTCTTACACACAAGCTTCCGAACGACCGTTCCGATCGTCCTGGCATTGCCGAGCGTTCCTATAAGGTCATCGATCGGTATCTCACGTGGCCTAGGACATGAAGGGCTCGGGCATTGTGCGACGATCCGCCAGCCGCTCCATCTGCCTAGGGGCTCGCGCAAGGCTTCTTGCCCACGTTTCCGCCGTCGCTCGCCCTTAGCAGCCCCTACGTCCAAATCGTCGCCCATGTTGGGAACATAATGCGAACTTCCGGTTCGCTGGTATTTAAAATCTATTCGTGCGTCTCTGAGGGAACGCGAGGGGAACTAGGTTTGGGCGGGCTCCCCAGGCCTCTACAGAACGTCTTGCCGGTGGGCGTAACCTCGATGTGCACGGAACGTCTGTCTCTCGGATCGGCTAGGCGACGCGCGAGCTTGTCTTGCACGAGGACGTCTACCGCTCTTGTCAAGGCTGGCTTGTGAATCCTCAGGGCTTCTGCCAGTCCTCGGACCGTCTGCGGGGCCTCTGCAGTATAGCAGGTAAGAAGGATGCCGAGCTGCCTGGCCGAGAGGTCGCGTTCTTCGCTTCGCACCATTGCCAAGATGCGCCCTCTGAACCAAGACAGGCGCGCGTCACTTTCAGCCTCACTATCTTTCGATTTCTCTCTGCTCGCCATTGAACAGTGCAACCTTCCGTTACAATTGCCTATTCGCTACTTGGCGTCTTGTGACGTCACGGCGATGAGTCCCGCGGCTTTGTGCCCAGGAGTTACGGGCAGGTGGAAGGGTGCGGGAGTCACTTCTTAATAGGGTGGCGCGCGTTCCATACGTCCTTGTAGGTGAGGCGCCAAACCTCAACGCCGCGGTCATCTATGAACCTTATGGCTTCGGCTCTGGCGGCAGGGCCTCTTGGATCAGGTAACGGCTGAGGACCCACTGAGCCAGTCCAGTCCCAGACCTGGCTCAAGGCATCCTTCGCATACTGCTCTTTGGAGTTGTGCTCGCGCCAGGGGCGCCGCGTAAGGACCTTTGGCGAGTTGTCGCCGATCTCCAGTCTGATCCATTCGACGAACATCATATACGTATCCCAAGCAGCTCCCGACACGCACAGGTGGGTAGTTGGCGATTGCGGCTTGCTTGTGGCCCTTATGGAATAATCACGGCATCGTTATCAGTGCCAGTACAGAGGCGTCCGTCGCTTGGGTGAGACAGGGCGTGCCAGTTGTGAGAGAGGCTTCGTTACAAAATTCGGCGGTGGCTACACCTCCAATTCATCCCGCGCGGGAATAGCTGTCATACGCGCGTCACTAGGGCGCGGAGATAACAGATCGACCAGGAGGCGCTCTATGAGGACCGTTCAGTTTGCCGTCGCGGCACTGCTGCTTGTCGCTCCGTCGGCTGTAGCTTTAGCCCAATCGAACCCGCCTGATCCGGGAAAAACTGCCCCTACCGGCGTAACTCAACAGCAGGCACTCTATGACGCGGGCGTCGCCGGATACAGCATGATGTCGGGCCTCACGAAAGAGAAGGACGGTAGTTGGATGGGTGAGGGCAACAAGGGTGGAAGCGAGAGCCGCTTCAGTGTCGATCCCTCTGGTAAAGTCACGCCAACGCCGTAGACCCTGAGGAACCGGGGGCC
>NZ_LMUG01000079.1:4216-4935 GCF_009766125.1 Acidisoma sp. S159 | reverse complement strand
AACCGTTCGAACCCGTCGGGCGGTAGACGAGCTTGCATTCCACAAGAGGCTGTATGATACGGCTATAAACTTTTCCGCCTTTACAAATCGGGACTGTCGGCCACGACCATCCGCGAAGGCTTGAGTTGACGCAAAAGAAGGACGGTCCCATTGCCCTGGATGCGCATCACCGATCCTAACCACGCGGCCGAGCTTCTGCCCGCGTGGTTCACCGGTCGCATGATCGGCGAGCGCGGCTCGTTTGGGTTGCTCCTGACAACGGGTGACGTCATGCGGATCACCTCCATCACGGCCGTCGCCCAATCGTCGGAGGGCACGCAACTCATCGACGTGCTACTCGACAGCGCAGGAGTGCCCCAGGGCATCGATCTGGCATGGCAATCCAAACACTACTTGGGCGCTCCAATTCCCGGTGCGACCTTGGCCACCGTAAATGCGACACATGTTGTCGCGATGATAGAGTTCGCCGCAGCGGAATTAGTCGAACCGACAGCTGATCTCGCCATTGATGTGGACGACGATGGTGAACTTCCGCCAGAGCTGGAGGCAATGGGGACGGTGCCGGCGATGACCGTCTCGAGTCCTCGATAGCCGTGTGCATCGCGTGCCGCGGCCTATTCTCGCCATGGCTGCTCATCGATCGTGCGACCGCGTGCTTCTCGCGACTCAAATGAAGAATGCTCGCCGCAACAGCGCCCCAAACGGGCCGACGTCTTTCT
>NZ_LMUG01000079.1:3197-4206 GCF_009766125.1 Acidisoma sp. S159 | reverse complement strand
TCGGCCGGTGCGAGTTCTCTGCCCGGTTGTTAAGGTAGCGGCTCTCTCGATGCTCGACGTCCGGCAGCACTTCGCGTTTGGCCACACCGTAGCTCTTCAGCTTGTCCGTGATGAGGACGCGTGGCGTATAGTGCAGGCCTTTCAGGAGGCGCTTGAGGAAGCGCTTCGCCGCGGCGCCATCACGGCGGCTCTGCACCAGGATGTCCAGCACGACGCCGTTCTGATCCACGGCGCGCCAGAGATAGCGTAATTCACCCTGAACGCGGATGAACACCTCGTCGAGGTGCCATTTATCACCGGGCCGAGGTCGGCGGCGACGCAGATTGTCGGCGAAGGCTGATCCAAACTTCAGGCACCATTGGCGGACGCTCTCGTAAGAGACGATGACGCCGCGCTCGGCCAGCAGCAGCTCAATATCTCGGAAGCTCAGGCTGAACACGTGATAGAGCCATACGCGTGGCTGATGAGGTCTGCCGGGAAACGGTGGCGATGGTGCGGGCCTGGCGGCTTCTTCATGCCATCATCCTCGCCCAGGCCGTCGCAGACCGCCAGTTAACGTGACAACGCCCCGCCGGGGGAGCGAGCGCCTGAATGGCGGTGGCGACCATGGGGCCGATCCCCGGAATCTCCATCAGCCGTCGCGCGCCCTCATCCTGCTTGGCCCGTGCGGTGATTTCCGCATCCAGGCGATCGATGCGGCCCCGCAGTGCGCGCAGCGTGTCGACCAGGAACTGGAGGCACGAGCGCGCGGACTCGGGCACGAGGGACTCCGAATCCTCGATCTCGACGATCAACCGTTCAACGTGGAACGGCCCCTGGGGAGCCACGACGCCATACTCGCCGAGGTGCCCACGCAGCGCGTTGATCAGCTGGGTCCGCTGTCCGACCAGTAGGTCGCGCACCCGGAACACTGCCGACAGTGCCTGCTTTGCCTCGCTCTTGACGGCCACGAACCGCATCGTCGGGCGCTGCGCGGCCTCGCAGATCGCTTCCGCATCCGCCGCGTCGT
>NZ_LMUG01000079.1:0-3187 GCF_009766125.1 Acidisoma sp. S159 | reverse complement strand
CCAGGATGTCCAGCACGACGCCGTTCTGATCCACGGCGCGCCAGAGATAGCGTAATTCACCCTGAACGCGGATGAACAGGCGAGTGGCGCGGGGCAGTTGCATCCCCGCGCTCTCTCAGAACCGGACGTGATACTCTCGCATCATCCGGCTCCCATTGTTCGGCCGCTTCCATAGAGCAGGCTCCAGTGAGCGAACAGCCGAGGCTGATGGCGTGCGATGCGCGCCAGCCAGTGTCGGGATCGCCGCTTGTGCCCGCGCAGGGACTTGAACTTTCCGCTTGCCCATCGCGCCAAGGTAAGGTCGATGCGCTGCAAGGTCGGATAGAGGGCCGAAGGGCAGAACCGCCCGTAGTAGTTGATCCAGCCGCGAATGCTCGAGTTGAACATCTGCGCGAGATCATCCAGGGTCTTGTCACTTCGTCGATGCATCGACCAACTCCGAACAGCCCGACGGATCGCCGTGAGGGCCTTTGTGCTGACTGCGGGACTGAACGAGACGCCCATCCCCCCGGCCCTTTTGCTCACCATCCTTGGCCTGAAAGCGTAGCCAAGAAAGTCGAACTTGAAGGTCGGGTGAGTTTCACGGCGACTTTCATCCTTGCAATAGACGATCTTCGTCTTCTCAGGATGCAGCGTTAGTCCGCACTCCGCAAACCGCGCCTCAAGAGCAGTCCGCAGCGCTGTGGCTTGGTCTTCAGTGCGACAGTGACAAATCGCATCATCGGCATAGCGTTCGAACAGTATGTCCGGGAAGTTCCGGCGCATCCACAAGTCGAACGTGTAGTGCAGAAAGAGATTGGCCAAGAGGGGGCTGATGACCCCACCCTGCGGCGTCCCTCTCTCTCGCCCGATGATGCTCCCATCCGCCATCTGCATCGGCGCTTTCAGCCATCTGTCGATGTATAAAAGCGCCCACAAACAATCGGTGTGCTTGCGCACCGCCCGCATCAGCAGTTCCGTTTCAATGCTGTCGAAGAAGGCTTTGATATCGAGATCAAGAACCCAGTCACGACGCCAGCATCGCTGCCGCGCCATGCCGACTGCATCAAGCGCCGATTTGCCGGGCCGGTATCCATAGGAATCCGGGTGGAATTGCGGCTCCACCAACGGCTCCAGATGCCGTTTGACCACCATCTGGGCGATGCGATCAGCGACCGTGGGAATCCCCAGAGGGCGCGTCTTGCCATCGCTCTTTGGTATGTCGACCCGCCGCACCGGTGGCGGAAAGTAGCTGCCGGACGACAGACGATTCCAGAGTTTGTAGAGGTTGTTCCCAAGATCAGCCTCAAAGTCCGAAATCGTCTGGCCGTCTACGCCAGCCGCCCCTTGGTTGGCTCTAACCCTCTTATAGGCTTCCCATACTTCCCTTTTCGGAATGTCATACGGCTTGGCTCTATCCATGAGGGTCCTCCCGTTGCTGGTTGCCCTCAGGCCAGAGCTGAACAATGCAACCCCTTCGCTCCAGCCCCATTACAGGACCTTCATCACTACTACGGGTTGCTCCGCCCCTGTGCCCCGCATCGGTACTCTCATCCTCATAGGGTCCACCTATTTGGATTTCTCCCTTAGCATCGGGGCGACAGGTTCCTGCGTTCCACATAGAAGCCTGGTTCAGAGTCACGCCGCCTTTATGCCGGATGCCGCCTGGGCAGAAATCAGGCCATCCCCCAGACTCGTCCCGGGTTAACGAGTTCCACCCGGTTTCGACATCGTCTTGCACTTTTCGACACGTCATCAGCGGTTCGCTTTCGCTCGTCTCTCTGAACCTCACCTGACGGGATCAAGTCCCGCCTTTTCCGCAACGCTCACCACAACGGCTCTTTACCGTCGCAGCTTGCGGTAGTTTGAAGCCTGCCCCTGACGGTCGGCTTCGAGGGGCCCACCCTCATCTTCTATGCAGCTCCGCACTTCCATCGCTGGTCGTGCGTTCACAGCACACCCTCGTCGAGGTGCCATTTATCACCGGGCCGAGGTCGGCGGCGACGCAGATTGTCGGCGAAGGCTGATCCAAACTTCAGGCACCATCGGCGGACGCTCTCGTAAGAGACGATGACGCCGCGCTCGGCCAGCAGCAGCTCAACATCTCGGAAGCTCAGGCTGAACACGTGATAGAGCCATACAGCGTGGTTCTGTTGCAAACGCTGGCTGGCGATCAGCGATTCACGGGGAAGCGTGACAAGTCAGGCAGCGATCCCAAAGAGCTCGCCAATGAAGGTGGCTTGTGCCGGCATGTCGCGGCCACCAATGTCGTGAACCTGCCCTTTCCTTATCATCGCCATCATCTCGTAGCCGGCCAGCGTCCGTCGTGCCGTTCGTAAACTGCCAAAGCCAAGGCCCTGTCGCACCAGCCGTTTGATCCTGCGATGGTCCTGCTCCACGATGTTGTTGAGGTATTTGCGCTGCCGCAATCGCGAGAAGCGCCAGAGTTCGCCGGCTCGTTTCATGTCCGCTGCGGCACGCGGATAAGATGGGTTCTTATCCACCGTGATCGTGCGCGGGTTGACGGTGTGCGGCTGCGCCAGCGCCTTGCGGAAGAACCGCTTCGCCGCCGTGGCATCGCGCCGGCCCGACAGCAGGAAGTCGATTGTCTGGCCAAGGCTGTCGACCGCGCGATAAAGGTAGGTCCAGACACCCTTGACCTTGATGTAGGTCTCGTCCACCCGCCAGGACCCGGTGCAAAGACGCAGATGACGCCGAACCCGCTGCTCCAGCTTGGCAGCATAGGCTTGCACCCAACGGAACAGGGTCGTGTGATCGACCGCGACGCCACGATCGGACAGCATCAAGGTGAGGTCGCGGTAGCTGATCGGAAAGGCGAGATACCACCGGAGCGCCCACAGGATAACCTCGGACGTGAAATGCCGACCTTTGAAGGAGCCGTCCTGTTCAGCCGCGATCATGCCCGTCCACCAATTCAGCCGCCGGCGTTCTACTCCATCGCAGCCGTCCTACCATTTGCAACAGAACCCGATGGAGTGCTTCGACGGCCGCCCTGGGGGCGAGGTTGATATCGAGCTCGATTTTAAGCGCGTCGAGTTTGCCTTTCAGCGGCAGGCCAGATCTAGCGATCGATGCAAGGGTTCTTGCAGTGTCATCGAACATCTCCTTCATTGGCGCGACAGTCTAATGCTGATCGAACGCCTGAAGTCCGCGGTTCACAGCCGGGCGGGCTTCGATCCGCTCGAAC
>NZ_LMUG01000078.1:0-356 GCF_009766125.1 Acidisoma sp. S159 | reverse complement strand
CGATCGGCTTCTTTCACGTCGATATCGCAGAGGTGCAGACCGCGGAAGGCAAGCTGTATCTCTTCGTTGCCATCGACCCCACCAGCAAGTTCGCCTTCGTGCAACTGGTGGAGAAAGCCAATCGCGTCACGGCGTCGGCTTTCCTGGTCGAACTGATCAAGGCCGTGCCCTATCGCATCCACACGGTCCTGACCGACAACGGCATCCAGTTCCGGCTTCCACAACGCTATGCCAATGGACCAACAGCGCGGTTCATCACCCACATGTTCGAGATGCGTTGCCGCGAGAACGACATCGAGCATCGCTTCACCAAAATCAATCATCCCTGGACCAATGGTCAGGTCGAGAGGATGAAC
>NZ_LMUG01000077.1:5737-49241 GCF_009766125.1 Acidisoma sp. S159 | reverse complement strand
GAACAAGCGACAAAGAAGCGCGTCGAGCAGCCGCGCCCTACGCGTTTCCGCCTTTATCAGCGCTTACCGCTGAATAGGGCGGGCCTAGCCAATTGGGCCGAGCAATGGGGGCCAAGCCTGTTCCACGACCATGACCTCATGGCCTCATGGCCGGCCGAGCGGGAAAGAGCTTCGCCCGCCGCCCCCGCCTATGGCGCGCCAATCTGTGTGAGACGCTCTCGCATCCTCATCGCCTCACCCTACCAGCGCCAACAATCAACTTCCGCACTACGCAAGCGTGGGCGACGACGAACCGACCGCGGACTGCCACTGCAGCTTCGGCGATCCCATGGCACATCCGGCGACCCAGCGCATCAACCTCGTTTCTGTCCCCGGCGCCTCCGAGGCCCAATCACCGCGGCAAGCAAACCAGCTGCCCTCCAACAGGCGGCATTCGAGCTCCTCAAGGCCGAACCGGTTTTTGTGGAGTAGCTGTCAACCTTAGCTTGTAACGAACCCGATCCCCGCATCTGGGGAAGGACCCGCAGCGTAGTGTTCCCATCACCTCGGTGAAACGCAGCATGGGACTGACATGGTGACGATCTGCGACTTCATGTTCTGAGATACGGCGAAGGGCGGCTACTGCCATCCTGAAGCAAAGGCGACCCTAGTCTTGATCACTTACTGCCAGGGACGGTCTGATTATCCCCGGGACAGAGGAAGAAGTGGCGGCTTCGGAGCTTGATTCGCACGGAAGATATTACCCTCTGCAAAGAGCTTCCGTTCGCTGACGAGTGAGCACTGACTATCCTCCCGCGATCGCATCTACTTGCGGGATAAACGCGACTGGCCTCGCCACGATGTAACCTGTGAGGTCGCAACGGGTAAGGACGCTGTCATTCAGCGCCGACGAAAGCGGCGATCTCTTTTCGCGAGTTAATGCCACCGTTGTCCCTTCCAAGTGGCAGCGAGATGCCAATCACGTCGCCTTTCCAACCCGCAAATGGCATTGAGCATCAATACGCGAGATCTTATCGGAAAGGGGGTTAATACCGACTCGCTTAAAGATTGACCCATAGTCAATCACGGGATCCGACGGGACGGATGCGGTCAGGATCATCGACCGGAAAGTTCCAGGCTTTTCTGCAAGCATTGACGATTTCGTCGTAGCTTTCCCAGACGCGGCTGCAAAGTTTGTTGGCACGCAGGTATTCCCAGACGTTCTCCATCGGGTTCAACTCGGGCGAATAGGGTGACAGAGGCAGCAGAGAAATGTTCTCCGGGACGATCAGACGATCTCCTCTCTGGTGCCAGCCTGCACCATCGACGAGGAGCACTGCATGGGCGTTCGGCGCGACCTGGGTGCTGATCTCGGCCAGATGCTCGTTCATCGCTTCCGTGTTCGCGGACGGCATGATGATGGCCGCTCCTATCCGCCGGGCAGGGCATATGGCACCGAACAGATAGGCGGAGTCATGGCGATTGTCGCGTACCATGACTGGACGTGAACCGACTGGCGCCCAAATGTAGGCGTGCGTTCCCTTCTGCCCGACCCGAGCTTCGTCTTGAACCCAGGTCTCGATCGGCGTCGCATGCGTGCAGCCGAGCAGCACTTTCTTCAGCAAAGTGCCGAATTTTTTTATATTCCTCCTGCACGGCAGCATTCTTCTTGGGATGAACCGGGCGTGGCTGCAGCCGGGTCAGGTCCAAGTGGCGCAGCCATTTTCCGATCGTGCTCTCATGCACTTCCACCGAGAACCGACGGGCGACTTCTTCGCGCAGATCAACACAGCGCCAACGGACCACCTTATCGCGCTCTGGGTCCGGGCCGGCGATAACCAGAGCTTTCAATTCGGCTTCGTCAGCAATGGCCCGCGGCCGGACTGGTAAGGGACTTCAGGCCTTCAATCCCAAAGTCGTTGTAACGCCGCACCCAGTCCCGCAGCGTTTGTCGTTCCATGCCATCCTGCTCCGCCGCCTCAGTGCGCGCATCGCCGTCCAAGACCAGCGCGATCGCCAACATCCGGGGAACCTGAGCGGCATCTCCACTCTTGCTCGCTGCTGCCCGTAGCTCCGACGCCGTATGGCTCGTCCGCGAGATTTCCAGCGCTTGCCCTACCCTACGTCCTCCTGCGAATCGGCTCCAGGAGATCGGATCAGGAACTCACAGCAATTGAAAACCCCGAGAATCAGAGCCAGCGGGCTGGTATAAGTTGTAGCAAACGCGCGTTACAAGGTTTGTTATTTCAAGGCGGCTATCGAAAACGCGTCACGATCGGCTATGGCCGCCACGCAAAAAGAACGACTTCTTTAATGAATGGCGGCCGCGAGCTAAAAAGAGGAGAACCTCGCAGCTCGGTCCATCTGGTACATCCGGCGAAAAAAGAGCCGCTGTCGCTTGGGCGCTTGAGAAAGGCTGAACGCGAGGCGGACGACCTCCCCCAGAAAGGGGGTCGAGCATCGAATGATTCCTCGCTGTTGGAGCTGATTCAAGTCTATTCCGGCGCGCTTCGTCAGCGTACGGCATGATCGGTCACAAGGGGGTTTTGCCCCCTTTCTGGAGCGACCAGACCGTCGATGCGGCATCGGCCACCGCCTCGGTCACGCCGCGCGGAAGCTTGGCATCGCCAACGAGCCCTGTCTCGATCTCCGCCGCGCGCAGCGGCTGCAGGAGTTCAGTATCGCTGATCGATCCGAGGACAGAAACCACCGCATCGAGATTCTCGACGGGTGGACGCCTTTCGTGAAAGGTTCCGGTCAGAAAGGCGGTTCGGCCTTCGAGCCGAACAAGCTTGGCACGGTCGATCACTTCCACCCCACGCTCGCCGAGAGATCGAATCATTGGATAGAGAGTCGTGACGCCTTCGCCCTCGCCAGGATAGAGCGACGCGGTGACGAGAGTGACCTTCGCCCAGGTTTCCGAAAGCCGCTCCGCTGTCAGCATGGCCGCGAGCCGACCCATCTCATCGCGTACGAGGACATGACCCCCCGATTGCGGTGCATTGTAAGGACCGAACTGGGACACGGCATCGCGATTCGACAGGATCGCGGAGGCGATCGGCCTGGAACCGGTCGCCAGCAGAACTACGGAGGGCCGAAGTGCGAGCAGCTCGGTGGCTCCCAGGTGCGCGTTCACCCTGATCTGGACGCGCAGCCGCACCAATTCGTCCTGCCACCAGCCGATGATGGTCTTGAACTCGCGGCGTGACGCCGTCCCGGACCACAGCCGCATCTGACCCCCGAGTTCCGGCTGCGCATCAAAGAGGATCGTCGCGAAGCCGCGGAGGGCAAGGCGGCGCGCGGCCTCCAGGCCGGCGGGGCCACCGCCGACGACGACGGCGGAACTGTTCGTGTCGATCGGCTGTTCGATCGCGTCGCGCCCCCGTCCGATCTCCGGATTGACCATGCAGGAGAGCGACTTGTGCTCCAGCAAGGCGTTGATGCAGACGTTGGCGCCGATGCAGGGGCGTACCGTCCTTGTTTGCCCGGATCGCGTCTTTGGCATGATTGCGGGATCCGCGATATTCGCGCGCACCATGCCGATAAGGTCAGCGTCGCCCGCAGTCAGTATCTGTTCCGCAAGCGCCAGCGTCGTTATGCGCCCTACCGTTGCCACTGGCACGTCGACGGCGTCCTTCACGGCGCGTGCAAGATGGCGGAAGGTGCCGAAGGGGGCCGGCGTTGGCGGCCAATGGTCCACGCGGGCGAGCTTCCGTGTGTTGTTACCCGCGGTTACGCTGACATAATCCACTTCCCCGGTAGCGACGAGGCGCTTCGCCAGCGTAGCGGCCTCAGCGGCGCGAATGCCGCCCTCCACTAGTTCATCGCCCGGGATACGTATGCCGAGGATGCTGTCCGGTCCGATTGCTGTCCGCACGGCTGCCAGAATCTGACGTGGAAAAAGCGTTCGCCCTTCTACGTCGCCGCCAAACCTATCGGTGCGGCGGTTCATCAGTGGGGAGAGGAAGCTCGCCAGGAGCATGCCATGCGCCATGGTAACCTCGACACCGTCCAGGTCGCCGCTTTTACATCGGGCCGCCGCAGCGTGGTAGAAGCCGACAATTGTGGCTAGCTCTTCCGCCGAGGCTTCCCGCGCCATCCGCTGGCTGAGTTCAGAGGATTCCCAGGACGCGGAGAGGATGGCATCACCCGAAGTTTCCATTGCCCCGACATGGGCAAGCTGGGCAAGCATTAGGCCGCCCTCGTCATGGACGGCGGCGGCAAGCCTGCGGTAGCCGGGGATGATCCTGTCATCGATGTTGACGAGGGTAAGGCCGTCAGCCCAGACCTCCGACCACATCACGGGCGTGGCGCCAGTGATCTGCATGCCGAGGCCGGCGCGAGCCCGTTGCCGATGGTAGTCGATGTAGCGTTCGCCCGGAACGCCAGCTTCTGCGAGGCCGGGCTGATGACCCGGAAGAAAGACGCGGCTGCGGAGTGTCTTGCCGCGCATAGTCAGCGACGCCTCGAGTTTGTCAAACGAGATAGCTCGGCCTAGCATGTCCGGCGCGGCATTGATCGGCATCCCCATCCTCAGGGTTCGACGAAGTGGAATGTGGTCCGGAGATCATTGATATAAGCATTGGCTCGAGCGTTGGCCTCCTCCGGCGACCAGCCTAGGACATCACGAACTTCCGCGGCGACATCATGGGCAATGTCGGCCCCCATGCGCTCCGTCCAGCCCAGCCGGACGCGGCGGAACATAAGGTCGTCAAACGTATGGACATGTTCGTGCGCGGCGGCATGACGGAGGTCGCCCCAGCGGAGATCACGATAAGCTCCCGGCAAAGGGGAGCTGTTGTCCGCGCGCGGGAAAGCTCGCGCGACAAGCTGCTCCGGCTGTGCGGGTCTCGAGGGTTTAGTTCGCTTCGCGACAGCCCGTGCGATCGTGCGGCCCGCCGTGCGATGCGTCATCAGTAAACCGCCCGTGTAGCAGTAGTAGTTGGGGGCGCCCTGACCGCTCATGTCATGCAGCATGCTGATATGTCCGCCCGCCGCTTCGTGCCGATGCGCCGTGCGCGGCCTGACGCCGGCCCAGGCGTAGCGCAGGTCGCGCCGTTTCAGATTGAGCGATGGGAACTGGTAGTTCATCTCGTCAAGGAGATCCGCGATTTCCTGCTCCTCCACGAGGAAGCCGTCGGGACCGCCGTCATGCGGCTTGTTGCGCGGGCCGATATAGTGAAGATCGTCCCACGGGATGACGTAGAAGGGTTCGCCGCCGCGCGTCATCGTCTCGAAGCCCAAGCCACGGAAAGCATCGGGCAGGCGAAACATGATGTTGACGCCTTTGGCGCCCTGATTCAGGCGCGGCAGTCCGAGCTTGGAACTTGCCGCGAGCTGATCCACCCATACACCCGCCGTATTGACCAAGGCCCGGGCGCGGAGGGAGCGCCTTTCTCCACTGCGCCTATCGAGACAGTCCAGCATCCAGCTTTTGTCGGCGTTCTGAGTGATGCCGGCTACCAGAGTGTAGTTCAGGATGCGGGCGCCGAGTTCCTCGGCGTTGAGCGCGGCATCGGCCACGATGCGTTCCGGCCAATCGAATTGATACTCCGTATACTGCAGCACGCCAGCGAGACGGTCGAGGTCGCGCATCCGGGACAGCATGGGGTGCCGTCGCGCCTGATCGGGCGTGATCTGCACGATGTCGAGCGGCACGCCGCGCGGATCCAGCCGTTGCAGAAGGGAGAAGCCGGCCCGGACTTGCCAGAGCGGGAAGGTGTCTTCCTTATAAAGCGGAAAATGGAACGTGACGGCACGCACCCGCTCCGGATTGGAGCGCACAAACTCGGACCGGTTCTTCATGGCGCGGCGGGCCATTGCGACACCTTCGAGGGATTCGACCGGGTGCGCCGCGATCTTGCCGAGCGACTGGATGGTGGAGAAATAGGAGAGGCCGCAATATTGCAGCCGGCTTGTGCGCCCGGAGGTCGCGCCGCCGATATCTCCACGGTCTAGCAAAACCGTAGAGAAGCCTAATGATATAAGATGATTTGCAGCGCTTGCGCCTGTGATGCCGCCGCCAACGACCGCGACGTCGAAGGTTTCCATGGCTCGACCCCGCGGCTGCTCTTGTGCCAGTTTGTCCCAAATGGAATTATCAAGTCAAGGATGCTCGCCTTTCCGGCGGGGCTTAGAGAAAAGATGAACGCCGAGCAGATAACGGTTACTGCGGCGATGCTGGGCGTGCTGGTGTCCCGCCTGCCGCTACGCAACGGCTGGCGAATGAGTCTGTGGAGCAACTTCCTCACCAACCCGACCTACGCCACGATCGAGCGCGACTTCGGCCTGCTGCGTGACGACGTCAATATTCTCTATTGTGTCGTCTTCTGCGGCGGCCTGACGGCGACGACCATCTGCGACCTGACCGGACGACCCAAAAACAGCGTGAGCCGGGCCGTGGAGCGCCTGTGCTTGCGCCATCTTATCGGGCGCACGACTGACCCAGAGGATCGCCGGCGAAGTCTTTTGACCGTGCGCAAGAAAGGACGGGAGACTTTTGCTCGGCTGCTGCCGCTATTCCTGGAGCGGGAGCGCAGGATGCTGCAGGCGCTCGACGAGACTGAACTAGCTGCGCTCGATGGGATCCTCGGCAAACTGATGGCATCCATGCCGGACTGGCGCATCGATTTCTAACTGAGCTCGCAGCTAGCTGACCTGTCTTGACATCGTTCCATCTGGGACGAAAGATGTTCGAGCAGTGGTCGGAGGATGATCGATGGGCGACTATGATGCGCTGCTAAAGCCAATACGGATCGGTCCTCTCCAACTGCGCAACCGGATCTTCAGCACGGGCCACGCGCCCGGCCTTGCCAATGACGGAATGCCAGGAGAGCGCTATCAGCGCTACCACGAGGAAAAGGCAAAGGGCGGTCTCGCCTTGACGATCTTTGGCGGATCCTCTGCCGTCGCCGTCGATTCGCCACTATCTTTCTCGCAGATCGATTGTAGCAGCGACCGCATCCTGCCGTATTTGGAGGGGTTCTCTCGCCGCATCCACGCTCATGGCGCGGCGCTGTTCTGCCAGCTGACCCATCTCGGACGCCGTGGCGCGCCGGAAGGACGCGACGGCCTGCCGCTGATCGCGCCGTCGTACAACCGGGAACAGCTCCATCGTTCCTACGCGAAGGAGATGGAGGACTGGGACTTCACTCGCGTCATAAAGGCATTTGCCGATGCAGCTGACCGCTGTAAGCGCGGCGGGTTAGACGGTATCGAGGTAATTGCCGCGGCGCATCACCTAATCGATAGCTTCCTCTCGCCCGTGACCAATACGCGGACCGACCGCTACGGTGGCAGCCTCGAGAACCGCATGCGCTTCGGCATGGAGGTGATGACGGCGATCCGCGAGCGCGTGGGCAGCGATTTTGTGGTCGGCATGCGGATCGCCGGCGATGACTTCCAGGATGGCGGCATCGACCAGGCGGAGGGGCTGCGTATCATGGCCGGCTTTGCCAACAGCGGCCTGATCGATTGCATCAGCGTCTACCAGGCACATGGCGACACAGGAGCCGGGCTGGTGGGCATGATGCCGGACATGTCTTTCCCCACTGCTCCCTTCCTTCACCTGCCGAGCGCCCTGAAGTCGGAAACTGACCTGCCGGTGCTCCATGCCTCCGCGATCCGCGACATTGCGACCGCTGCCCGCGCGCTGGCCGAGGGGCACGTCGATATGGTGGCGATGACCCGAGCCCACATTGCGGACCCGCATATCGTCAACAAGATCATGGCCGGGAAGGCGGATCAAATTCGGCAATGCGTCGGCGCCAATTACTGTGTCGATCACGCAGGCCAGGGCGGCATCGGCTGCATTCAAAATGCGGCGACCGCAAAAGAACAATCGCTGCCGCATATCGTGCCGCTTGCGGCGGAGCGCCGCCGCGTCGTCGTCGCGGGCGGCGGTCCAGGTGGGTTGGAAGCGGCTCGCGTCGCAGCGGCGCGCGGCCATGAAGTGGTACTGTTCGAAGCCTCGGCCAAGCTAGGCGGGCAGCTTAACTTGGCGCGCAGTATCGCCTGGCGCGAGAGCCTATTGGGCATTATCCGCTGGCTGGAGCAACAGGTGCGCCAAGGCGGGGTCGAAATTCGGCTCAACGAGAGAGCGACGGCTGAGGCGGTGCAGGCGGCACGCCCCGACGTCGTAGTGGTCGCAACCGGCGGTCGCCCGAATCCGCCGGTTGCAACAGGCGCGGATCTTGCCGTTTCGGCCTGGGATGTGATGAGCGGCACGACCGAGCCGGGCCATACGGTTCTGGTGTATGACGAGATCGGCCAGCAAAGCGGCGCGACCGTTGCCGAGTATCTGGCGCTCCGCGGATCGGAGGTGGAACTCGCCACGCCGGATCGGCTGGTGGGCGAGGCGATCGGCCACACGGCCTATGTTGCCCACGTGCGCAACCTGTACAAGAACAAGGTGCTGCAGACGCCTGATGTGCGGCTGACGCAGCTGTATCGGGAAGGCAATGGTCTCGTGGCCGTGCTGCGCAATGAATATACCGGCTCGGAAGAGGAGCGGATGGTCGATCAGGTCGTTTATGAGACTGGGACACGGCCAAATGATGATCTCTATTACGCGCTGCGGCCGTTTTCGTCGAACCGCGGCGCAGTAGATTACGACGCACTTCTATCTGGTAGGACGCAGAATCTGCGGTCGCAGCCTGAAGGAACCTTCCAGCTCTTCCGGATAGGCGACGCCATCATGAGCCGAAACGTGCACTCTGCGCTTTACGATGCGCTTCGACTCGTCAAAGACGTCTAGGCCGCATCCCGATGCACTTCGTCGCCAACGCGGACGTCCATCGCCTGCTGCCCTATCCGGACCTAGTCCAGGCCCTGCGTGTGGCGCATCGCGGTGGGAAGGTCGCCTCCAAGGTGCTCCATATCGACGAGCCCGGTGGCAGCAACCTCTTCCTAGCGCTAGGCGCTTGGCGACCGAACGAGGCGATTTCCGTCAAGCTGGTCGGCGTTTTTCCGGGCAACCTCTCGCTCGATCCGCCGCAGCCTACGGTGCAGGGGATTGTGGCAATGTTCGACGCGACGACCGGTGCGGCGATGCTCGCCGCCGATGGCGCCGCGATGACGGAACGAAAGACGGCAGCGGATTCCGCCCTTGGGGTGGATCTTTTGGCGCGGCGTAATGCCGCTACGCTGCTGGTAGTTGGTGCCGGCGCCCTGGCGCCGCACGTGGTTGAAGCATTCCTCACGGTGCGTCCCTCGCTTCGACGCGTCTTGATCTGGAACCGCACGCCGGCTCGGGCCCAGGCTTTGGTATCGCGGCTGTCCCATCCAGGCATTGCGATCGCTTGGGCGCCGGATCTGGATGCGGCGATCACCCAAGCGGATATCATATCCTGCGTCACCATGTCGGAGACGCCGCTGGTAAAGGGGGCGCTGCTGCGACCTGGCGCGCATCTCGACCTCATCGGCGCCTACCTACCGCAGATGCGGGAAAGCGATGACGAGGTGATGCGGCGCGGCCGAATCTTCATAGACAACGCTACAAATATCGAGGGTAGCGGTGATCTCGCCTCGCCACTGCGTGACGGGGTGATCACCCGCGATGATATCCTTGCTGATCTCTGGCAGCTTTGCACAGGAGACGCCCTCGGTCGCATGACACTAGACGAGATTACGGTATTCAAGAACATCGGCGGTTCGCATCTCGACCTCTTCACCATTGCCTGGTTGCGGGAGCAGTGGTTGTTGGAGCAGGCGGTCCCGTGATGCAACGCGCCACCGCGATTCGGTGCTAGCGCATGTTGACGCCCGATCCGGCCGGTCTGCTTCTGGCGGCGGCGGCGGTCGTGCTTCTGCTGCAGATTTTACGACTGAGCCTGCGGTGGCGGATCGGCCGCCACGCGGAGGTCGATTGGATGGGTGGTTTTGCGGGTCTACCGCATGCCTACCTCCATACCGTCCATGAGATCGTTTCCCGCGAACCGGCCGTGGCGCGCATGCATATGCTTGTGGCGGGTGGGCTGATTGCGGCCGTTCTCCTGTCTCTTCCGCTGCATCTAGCTGGGCTGGGCGGTCGGGCGCTGGCAGTGTTGGTTGTGCTGGCGGTCATGGCAACGGGGATCGGCGCCGCGGCGGATATCCTGCGGCGTCAGCCGGTGCGGCCGACGCATCTGTCAGGCGGGCCGTATGAGCGCTTTCCTTTTGCTATCGCCCTGGTCGCTGGTTTTCTAGGACTAGCCGCCCTCCCGCCATTCTTCGGCTTTGAGCCGGGCGTTGAGGGGTGGCTGGTGATCGACGGGGTCGGCGCTGTCGGACTGACCTGGCTCCTGGCCGGCGTTTGGCGCGGACCGCTACGGCATGCGGTCGCGGGGGCGCTGCACCTGATCGCCCATCCGCGCCCTGGCCGGCCTTCGGGGCGGATAGAGACGGCGCTAGTGCCGCTCGATCTCCGGGCGGAGCGGCTGGGTGTGGACCGAGCAGCGGACTTCAACTGGAACCGGCTAGTCGCCTTCGATGCCTGCGTGCAATGCGGCCGCTGTGAACGCGCCTGTCCCGCCTTCGCCGCCGGGCAGCCGCTCAACCCGAAACGGTTGATCCAGGATTTGGTTGCCGCAACCGGCTCGGATGCCGCTTTCTATGGGGGTTCGCCACATCCTGGTCTGTCGCCCGAAGCGACGGCCGTCCGGGAGCTGGTCTCGCCGGGAACGCTTTGGGCCTGCACGACCTGCCGGGCCTGCGTGCAGGAATGCCCAATGCTTATCGAGCATGTGGACGCGGTCATCGACCTGCGCCGCTACGCTGCGTTAGAGACAGGCGCGGTGCCCGAGAAGGCCGCGGACGCGTTGGTCGCTTTGCGCGAAACGGGGACGGTGAGTGTCCAGAAGATTTCGGCGCGGCTAGACTGGGCAACCGATCTGGACCTGCCCCGTCTGGGGCCCGAGGGCACCTGCGACGTCCTGCTATGGATCGGCGAAGGCGGCTTCGATGCGCGTCACCAGCGGACGCTGCGTGCACTTTGCCGATTGCTGCGGGCCGCCCGTGTCGATTACGCGGTGCTGGAGGAGGAACCGGATTGCGGCGATCTCGCTCGCCGATTAGGTGACGAGGCTACGTTTCAGGTCTTGGCGCAGGCGACCGTCGCGGCGCTGTCGGGCCGGAACTTCGCCAGGATCGTCACCGCGGACCCGCATGCGCTCCACTGCCTCGCCCGGGAATATCCGGCCTTTGGCGGCGTCTGGCAGGTCGTGCACCATTCGGTGCTGCTATTGTCGCTGGTCAAGTCGGGTTCGCTGGAGCTTCAGCCCACGGGGGACCGTTGCGTCACCTACCACGACCCCTGCTATCTCGGTCGCTACATGGGTGAGTTCGATGCGCCCCGCAGGCTGCTGCAGGCGGCCGGCATCCACATAGTGGAGATGGAGCGCGCGCGCAGCCGCGCCTCCTGTTGCGGCGGTGGTGGGGGCGCAGCCCTGGCCGACATTCCCGGCCGGCGCCGCATCCCGGAAATTCGCATGGACCACGCGCGGGAGACAGGGGCACCCGTGATCGCTGTGGCTTGCCCGGGCTGCATGCAGATGCTGGAAGGCGTACCGGGTATTCATCCGGAGGTGGCCGATCTCGCGGAGCTGATCCTGCCGTCCCTGGTCACGAGGCCATGAGCGGGCGCCAAAGGGTCGATCCGCGTCAGCGCCTGTCCGGCCGTGCCCGCGCCGCCGTAGCCGCCGAACACATCCTTGGCGAAGTACTCCGGGTTGAGAACCCGTCCCACCTGATCGGCGCCGTGGCGATGTTGGATAGGGGCCGCCTCTCCCAGGCTGACTTGTCGCTGCTGGCAGCGGCGCGGCAGGTCGCGGATAGCCTTGGCGGTGCGGTGGTACTCATCCTACTACTGCCGTTGGGCGAGAAGCTGCGCGGCGATCCGGCACAAGCGGGCGTGGACCGCGTGCTGGAATTGCATCATGAGGGTTTCGCCGGATATGCGCCCGCTCTGCGCGCTGTCGCGCTGTCGGATGTCGTGGAGACTCTAGAGCTGCGCCATGTGCTTTTCTCCGAGGATCCCCTCGGAGGTGGCGATCTCGGGCGGCGAGTGGCGATGTGGCTAGGCGACCGGCCGGCAACCGGCATGATTCGCTGGGTGGATGACCAGGTAGAGTGCCGGCAGGATGGTGGCCTTACCGACGTGAGACGGCCGGCGCCGCGTGTGTTGATCGTGGCGGGCGGCGCTTTCGCTCCGATCGCCGAGGCGCGGTTGCGAGAGGCGCGGTCCCTGCCCGCGCCCGTATGGCGGGTCGCCAGTGGAGATGTGCGCGATGGTGGTCTGCTGGACTTCGATCCGCAATCGGTCCCGATCGACGAGGCGGAACTTGTCGTGAGTGCCGGCAACGGGCTGACAGACTGGTCGTCCTTCCATGTTTTGGCAGGGCTGCTGGGTGCGGCGGAGGCAGGCAGTCGAGCGGTGGTAGATGCCGGTCACATGCCGCGCACCGCACAAGTCGGAGCATCCGGCAGCCTAATCGCGCCAGCCTGCTACATCGCCCTCGGAATTGCGGGCGCGTCGCAACACTTGCAGGGGATCGCGCGTTGCCAAAGGGTGATCGCTGTTAACACCGACCTGCATGCGGAGATGGTCCGCCGCGCGGACCTAGCTATCATCGCCGATGCGCAGGCGGTGATGCCGGCGTTGATACGACGGCTCCGGGTTTCATCCGGTGGATAGCTTGGTTTCGGCTGTGGTACTGGTCTCGATCGGGCGTCACCCAGTTTCGGGCCAAGCAAGACGCGCTGCTTCGGACGCGCGTGCGGTTGAGTTGGCCCTGCGCGTCGTGCCTGCGGAACGGCTTACCCTGCTGCACGCCGGCGACCCATCGCCAGCTATTTTGCGGGATTATCTGGGTATGGGCGCGCCACGCCTCGTCTGTCTGGCTATGCCGACAGGGGTCGACCCTCTTCCGGCGCTCGCGGCTTGGTTGGCGACAGCGAGCCCAAGCCTGGTCCTGACCGGCACGACCGCAGAGGCCGGGGAGGGAAGCGGGATGGTCCCGTACTGGCTGGCCCATCGTCTCGGTCTTCGGCTGGTGCCGGCGATCGCTGGGCTGACCATGGCGAGCGGGGAGGCTGCGATGGTCCAGGCTGTGCCGGGGGGCCGCCGTCGCCAGCTGTTTTGCCCATTGCCGCTGCTGGCAACCGTGGGAAGTAGGGCGCCCGGGCCCCGGCTTTCCGCTTTCGCTCGCGCCCGCCGAGGTGTCTTGTACGCGGCACCCGCCCGGGGCGAGCCAGATGCAAGGCAGGACTGGGCCGCGCGCCCGGCCCGCGCCCGGCCCACACGCGCCATGCAAGGCGCAAGCGGCAGCGCCTCGGAGCGGCTGCGTGCCGGGCGCGGAGACACCGGAAGTGGCAAGCGTGGTGGCGACGAGACGACGCTCGCCAATATCGATCCTGAAAACGCTGCTGACCGGATCTTGGGCTATCTACGAGAGGAGGGTTTGCTGGGGCGATGAAGGAACTATGTGACGCGAGCCCGGTCCCGTTGAAGGGTTATCTCTCGCAGTCGTTGCACGCACTTCTACAGCGGCCCAAAGAATTTGGGATTGTCTTGTCCATCTCGAACTCAGCATGTTGAACGACCCCCGATCGCACGGACTTTGGGAGCGCACAGCGCCGCCTGCGCCATTGACGGCTCGCCTTTCGGATCATGTCGTCGCCGATGTGGCCGTCGTGGGCGCCGGTTTCACGGGGCTGTCCGCCGCGCTGCATCTGGCCGAGGCCGGCGCGAGCGTGGTCGTGGTGGAAGGTGCCGAAATCGGGTTCGG
Source organism: Acidisoma sp. S159 (assembly GCF_009766125.1). NCBI lineage: Bacteria > Pseudomonadati > Pseudomonadota > Alphaproteobacteria > Acetobacterales > Acidocellaceae > Acidisoma > Acidisoma sp. S159. The sequence continues at coordinate 35,499 of NZ_LMUG01000077.1, read as the reverse complement.
GGGCTCCGGCCGCAACGTTGGTCTCGTCAATGCTGGGCTCTGGGTCATGCCTGCCGAACTGCCTGGCATCTTGGGACCTCTCCATGGGGAGCGGTTACTGGATCTGCTTGGCAACGCGCCGGCGCTGGTGTTCAAACTCGTTGAAACACATGGCATCGATTGCGAGGCCCGGCGCAACGGAACCCTACATTGCGGGGTCGGAGCCAAGGGTGCGGACGAACTCGCAGAGCGCGCCCGTCAATGGCAGGCGCGGAGCGCCCCGGTTCAACTACTTGACGCCGAGGAGACGTGCCGCAGGGTCGGAAACAGCGTCTATACCGCCGCGTTGCTTGACCAACGCGCTGGCACCATCCAGCCGCTCGCTTATGCTCGAGGCCTCGCCCGCGCAGCGCTATCGGCGGGCGCCCGGATTTATACGGGCAGCGCGGTTGTGTCCTCCCGTCGAACGGGGGGCGCCTGGCATATAGCTACGCCGCACGGTGCCGTTACTGCCGAATGGGTGATCGTCGCGACGAATGCCTATACGGTCGGAGCCTGGCCAGCCATCCGTCAGGAGGTTGTCCATCTTCCTTACTTCAACATCGCGACACGTCCGCTCAACGACAACCTACGGCGGACAATCCTGCCAGAGCGACAGGGTGTTTGGGACACTAAGGATGTCCTGTCTTCCTATCGTTTCGACAATGCCGGAAGGCTCGTGATTGGCAGCGTTGGAGCCTTGCGCGGTGCTGGCACTGCGATCCATCGCAGTTGGGCGCGGCGCACGCTGGCCCTGCTGTTCCCCCAGCTTGGCCCGGTGGAATTCGAAGCGGAATGGTATGGCATGATCGGCATGACGGCGGACCTGGTGCCTAAATTTCATCGATTGGACGAGCGCGTCCTGTCATTCAGCGGCTACAACGGCCGAGGTATCGCCCCGGGCACGGTGTTCGGCCGAGCACTGGCGGAGCATGTAACAGGCCGCCTAGCCGAGGCGGATATGCCTCTGCCCGTCACCGCGCCGGCGGCGCAGCGCTTCCGGAGGCTCCGCGAAACATATTACGAATTCGGCTCGCAGATCGCCCATATCTCTGCACGGGTCTAAATAATCTGTAGCGCACTTCGCTTTTCCCGCGGTCGAGGACACAGGATGACCAAGCAAGTCTCTGAAGGCGAAAAGGACCATCCTGCTCTTAATCTGGCGGAGGAGGTCCAGCACATCCTCGTCGACTTCGGCCTTCCTGTGGCTGACCTTGCCGGAGGCACACTCGTGGTCCGCTCGCCGGTCACAGGCGAAAAATTGGCGGCCCTGACCGAAACTGCGGCGTCAGATGTGGCGGGCATAGTCGAGACCGCCCAGATTGCGTTCCGAGAGTGGCGCAATGTACCGCCGCCGAAGCGCGGCGAACTCGTGCGCCTGTTCGGGGAGGAGCTTCGGATCCACAAGGCGGCGCTCGGCCGCCTTGTCTCAATCGAGGTCGGCAAGGTCATCTCCGAGGGTCTCGGCGAGGTGCAGGAGATGATCGACATCTGCGACTTCGCTCTAGGACTGTCGCGCCAGCTCTACGGTCGCACTATCGCCACCGAGCGCGGTGAGCATCGGATGATGGAGACATGGCACCCGCTCGGCGTTGTAGGCATCATTTCTGCCTTCAACTTCCCGGTCGCGGTCTGGTCGTGGAATGCGGCGCTCGCGCTGGTCTGCGGCAATGCAATCATCTGGAAACCATCGGAGAAGACGCCGCTGACGGCGCTGGCAACTCAGGTGTTGTTTGACCGCGCGCTCGCCGCGTTTCGCGCGGCAGGTGGCGAAGCGCCAGAGGACTTGTCCGCATTGCTGATCGGCGGACGCAGGCTTGGAGAGGCGCTGGCCGATCACCCGGGGGTGCCGCTCGTTTCGGCCACGGGGTCGACCGCCATGGGTCGCGCGCTTGGCCCGCGGCTTGCGCAACGTTTCGGCCGGGCGCTGCTAGAGCTGGGCGGCAACAATGCCGCCATCGTCGCTCCCTCTGCCGACCTCAACCTCACACTCCGCGGGATAGCCTTCGCGGCCATGGGCACGGCAGGGCAACGATGCACAACTCTGCGCCGCCTCTTCGTCCATACGAGCGTGTATGACACTTTGGTGCCGAAGCTGCGCCAGGTGTATGCGTCGGTTAAAGTCGGAAATCCGCTGCGGGACGGCACGCTGGTCGGGCCGCTGATCAACCTTCACGCCTTTGACGCCATGCAGGACGCACTGAAGACGTCCCGCTCTGCCGGCGGCTATGTCACGGGGGGCGAACGCGTCACCGTCGCGTACGGGGAACATGGGATTTATGTGCGGCCCGCTTTGGTCGAAATGCCGGAGCAGGCGGGTCCTGTGCTGGAAGAGACCTTTGCGCCGATTCTCTATGTCATGCGCTATGAAGATTTCGACGACGCCCTGGCACTGCAGAATGGCGTACCACAGGGACTCTCTTCCTCAATCTTTACCAACGACCTTCGGGAGGCGGAGTGTTTCCTCTCCGCGCGCGGCTCGGATTGCGGCATCGCAAACGTCAATATTGGTCCCTCCGGCGCCGAGATTGGTGGTGCCTTCGGCGGTGAGAAGGAAACGGGCGGTGGACGCGAGAGTGGCTCCGACGCCTGGAAAAGTTATATGCGCCGGGCGACCAATACGATCAACTACGGCAGCGCCCTGCCCTTGGCGCAGGGGGTGAGTTTCGAAATCGGTTGAAAGATTGCGGCGGCACAGTCTCTAGTCTGATCTAAGTATTCTGCTGAACGGCCCGGCTGAGTGGCGGGAGGATTGCATAGGATGAAAGAGCCCCGGGGCACGGGCCTATGCGTTTAGCAATCGTTACCTGTGTCAGACGTCGTCAACAGAAGAGAAGAGAGAAGTCGTTGACCGCACGAGAAAAGCCATTCGTCAAGCTGGAGCACGTCGGAAAGGCCTATGGTTCACATGTCGTGCTGTCCGATATCAATCTCTCGGTTTTTGCTGGTGACGTTCTGGCGATTATCGGCCCCAGCGGGTCGGGTAAAAGCACCCTCCTTCGTTGCATTAACTTTATCGAATCACCTGACGACGGCATCGTCACTGTTGGCGACGTAACGCTTCAGGGTGGCCGCCCCTTACCGCGCCGTGAGTTGGCGCAGCTGCGGCGACAGCTCGGCATGGTCTTCCAGTCCTTCAACTTGTTTCCGCATATGACGGTGCTGCGTAACGTCACCATGCCACAGCAGCGCGTGCTCGGGCGGTCGAAGCGGGAGGCGGACGAGGTCGCCATGCAACTTCTTGAGCGAGTGGGACTTGCCGACAAAGCGGCGCAATATCCGATCCGCTGTTCGGGCGGCCAGCAGCAGCGGATTGCTATCGCGCGTGCCTTGGCGTTGGAGCCGAAGGTAATGCTGTTCGACGAGCCCACCTCGGCACTCGATCCGGAACTCGGCCTGGAGGTGCTGGGTGTGATGCGTGAACTGGCGAAGAGCGGCATGACCATGATCGTCGTCACACATGAGATGAGCTTTGCAGAGAACGTCTCCGATCACGTCGCGGTAATGGCAGACGGCGCGATCACCGAATATGGCCCGAGCCGGGAAGTGATCCGCGACCCGCAATCCATTCGCGGAAAACGCTTCCTTCGCGCGGTCAACGAACGTTGATGCTGCTCGATATCGGTCTCATCCTGCGCGGTCTACCCTGGACCGCTTTGGTCACTGTAGCGGCGCTCGCGATTGGCGCCGTGCTGGGGTTCCCCATCATGATGATGCGCAATGCCCGGTTTCTTCCGACGCGCATCCTCGGCACAGCCCTGATCAGCCTGGTGCGCGCGGTGCCACCAATCGTCTGGCTCTTCATCATCTTCTTCGGTGTTGGCTCGGGTCTGCTCAGCATGAGCCCTCTGACGGCAGCGCTAGTCGGCCTAGGTGCGATAGCCGCAACGAATATGGCGGAAATCTACCGCGGCGGCCTTATCTCCATCCATCACGGGCAATGGGAGGCAGCCCAAGCGCTGAATTTGAGTAAGCGGCACACGTTTCATGAGGTGATCATGCCTCAGATGTTTCGCGTGGCTCTGCCGTCGGTTGCAACCTACGCGATCGGCTTGCTCAAAGATTCCGCTATCGCCTCGACAATCGGCGTACCGGAGATCACCTACCAGGCGACGCGACTTTCGAAACTGAACTTCCATGGGCTCGAGATGTTCGGCATCGCTGGGCTGCTCTATATTCTTCTGAGCCTGCCCATCGCCTGGATGTCACGAACGGCGGATCTCTATCTTCGCGCAAAGGTGGCCCGATGAACACGTTGATGATGGGGGCCACCTGGCGCGATGTTCTTAGCTGGATCCCCGAGCTCCTCAGCGGCTTCGTCGTCAGCATAGAGTTGACGCTTGTCACCCTGCTCTGCGGTATTCCTCTCGGCTTGATCGGTGCCCTCGGAGTTCAAGCGAGGAACCGGATGCTGCGCCGAATCACCTTGATTCTAGTTGAAGTAGGCCGCGGCGCGCCGGCGCTGGTGCTGCTACAGTTTATTTATTTCGGCTTGCCGTCCGCGGGTCTTTCTCTCGGCTCCTTCGCAGCCTCCGCCTTTGCTCTAAGCTGGAGCACGGGTGCCTACACCAGCGAGATCATCCGGGCCGGCCTCGACTCCGTCCCCTCAGGTCAGCGGGATGCCCTTAGCGCGCTTGGCCTGTCCACGATCGATGGACTGCGCTACGTCATTCTGCCGCAGGGCCTGCGCGTCGCCGTGCCGCCACTCCTGGGTTTCGCGATCCTCGTCTTCCAAGGCACATCCCTGTGCTTCACCGTGGCTTTGCCGGAGTTGATCAGCCGCGCCTATGAAATCGGTGCCGATACGTTTTTCTACTTTCCCGTTCTGGCACTCGCCGGTCTCTTCTACGTGGCAGTCTGCCTTCCCGCGTCCTTCCTTGTCTCCTACGTAGAGCATCGGAGCGGCCAGTATTCGCGCCGCTAAGTCAACAGCAAAGGATGTAAAAGATGACGCAGTGGATCAAATTTGTCGGAACAGCTCTTCTGGTGACCTCATTGTGTGGTCTTACATCAGCCTACGCGGCGTCCTGCACGCCGAGGCACGATTTCAGTGTCGTAGAGCCTGGTTTCATCACGGTGGCGGCTACAACCTACGCACCTTTCTCCTACATAGGTAATTCAGGACAGCTCGGTGGGATCGACGGCGATATTCTGAGCAAAATCGCCGATATGGAATGTTTGAAGATCAAAGCGGTGCTCGCCGACGGGGGCGCCGGCATCCAGTATGTGATGGCCCACAAGGCAGACACCACAACAGGAGACTGGTATCGTACAGCGGCGCGGGCACGCGTAGTCCATCTCTCGGCGCCGCTCTATGTCGATCAGATGGCCGTGTATTCGAAGACGGGCCTCGACACGGTTGATCAACTGATTGGCAAAACTCTCGGCAGTACAGAGGGCAATCTCTGGAATGCCGATTTGCAGCGTTTGATGGGGGATAAGTTTAAGCTATATCCGATCTCGGTCGACATGCAGCAGGATCTGACGGCTGGCCGCATCGAAGTCGGTGTGGACGGCGACTCGATCGGCGTGGTAGCGCAGGCGCACGGGGCGCTGAAAGGGATCATTATCAAGGTGATCAAACCTGATCCGCGTGTCGCGGCGAGTCTCGAAGCCGGTCAGGCGACTTATCCGATGACCAAGGACAACGTTGCTATGGCCAAGGCGTTCGACGACGATATCGCCGTGCTTCACGCCAACGGTGCAATCGCCGGCATCCTCGTCGCAAATGGATTGAGCGCGTCGGCTGCGGAGACGGGTGCGCCGCGCCTTATCCAGTAGCCCGCCGCTGGCCCTCCGCACGCGCGAGTCGTCCCGGGCGGCACGGGACGACTGCCAAGCAGGAGCAATATCTCGGAGCTGCTGGCTCGAGCAACGACGGTATGCCTTACCTTCGGCCTAGCCGAACTCGTGGTCGTTCGCTTCGAGGTCAGTGAACAGGCGTTTAGGATCTTCGACATCGGGCTAGGAAGGCTGCGCAGAACGCCGGCGCCCTTGATGTTCTACAGAGAGTCTGTTTGCGCGCGACGCCGATTGGCCGCTCATGAAGCGGAGGAGGCATGCTTCTGACGCCGCGGCGTATCGCAGTTCAGAGCAGCCGTTGCCGCCGGCTCACCGACGGTATTCTGGCGCATGTCAGGACACCCGGCGGTCCAAGCCGCCCTGCGCAACCACCACTTCGACTCACTCGGTCTTCCCCGACTCTATGTTCCGGCATCGGCTTAACTCGGTCGAACCGCCGTGGTACGTGACCCGTATGCCCGGTGGTGTGGGAGGGGTGGTGTCGCGAGACATCCCCCTATCCCGATCAAGGGAGGTTATCGCGTGTTGATGAACGCATGCTGGCTGGGTGGTGGAGGTAGATTGGGCTTTCAAGAGTTCAACTTCGAAAGCAATCCGAGTCCAGTCTCTGCGAGCAAAGGTGGACCCTTGGATACCGCAACGCCCGCGTTCACAAATTCACAAATTCACCGCCGACGGGAGATTGATCAGGTCCTGGTGCCAGTCGGGATCGGGTCCGGGCGAATTCAACGTCGTGCACAATATCGCTTGTGACGCTCAAGGCTGGGTCTATGTGCTGGACCGTGAGAACCATCGCATTCAGTCCTTCGACGGAAACGGAAGCTACCAGACAATGGAACAACCTGCACCGGCCCTGCACAATCCACCTCGCAAAGGGCAGCTGCCCCCTATTGCCTCGTCGGAGAGCTCCCGCCAACCCTTCCGGTTAACCGAGCCGCGCCCGGTCTCGGTCCGCGAATTTCAGGGCTCGATATGAGCGGAGAACGGCTTGCAACAATTGGCGATTGCGTAGCGGGCACCGGCCCCGGGCAGTTCATCGCGCCGCACGGGATAGCTCTGGACAGTCAAGGAGACATGTACGTGGCAGATGTCGCCCTCAGCACCTGGTCACAGTGCTTTCCTGAGCAGCCGATGCCGCCGAAGCTCAGGACTCTTCATAAGTTGCGTCACGTAGTGGCGACAGCCCCATCTAGTGCGGATGGCAGCAGTGTCGCATTCCCGAGCTAGAAGCCACGCGATCTGAGGTGGCGCAATCGGGAGGCCTTTGATTCGGTGAGGTGCCAGGGACTACCTCAGGGCGCTGCCCCACAACTTATTGGGCGTCCCCCGCAAAGTGCCGGACCGGCCTTCGCCGCGTTGATGCCAGACAGGCGCCTGGTCCGCTCTCCGAGGCGATTTGGCTTGTTGAAAGGTGTTTACGGAAAAGAAGCCGCGCTAAGAGTGAGCTTAGCCGGCCGTCTTGCAAAACTCTTTCTTCAGCCAACCCAAGCTGAAATGACTTTTAAGAGCCGGACATTTCCAGAGTTGCTAATATTTCTCGCGGACCATCGAAGCCGTTCAAGCCCTTCCATCGCAGGAAGGTTTGCACTGCGCCGCTTGAGCGAAAAAGGTTTGAACAGCTCTGCCGGTCTAAATGCGCCCAGAAGACCTGGCCGGTGCCGTTACTTGCCCTGGCAATGATGGCGCCCGACGCACGGGAAAAACTACCCGCCGAGATTGAGCTTGGCGAAGTCGCCGCGGTCGCGGTCGACGACAAGGATTGTGTTTAGGTCGTCAATCGCGGCAAACATCCCGTCGTGGTCCTTTCACGACAAGGGGAGTTTCTTCGATCCTGGGGCCATGAACTGTTTCCGCACGCCCATGGCCTTCATGTCGCTCCGGACCAGACAATGTGGCTCACGGACGACTGGAATCACTGCGTGAGGCAATGTTCGTTGGATGGCCGCCTTCTGCGCACGATCGGCGTACCTGGCGTCGCAGCTCCCTACCCGACAGCACGTGCGATGTAATCAGGTCGCGCCAATATCCGGACACGCTCAGCAGGCGGTTCGATCAGAGATCTTTGCACAAGCGAAGAGCGTCGAAAATAGCAGCATGTACATTTCGGCTCGCGACGGCATCGCCGATGCGGTAGAGTTCGAAAGCACCGGCAATGCCCTTAAGCGGCTGAGGCTTGCCTGTCAGCAGCGCGTCATAGTCAGTAACGCCGTCATTCACAGACTGCGATCTGAGGTCGATAAACAGATCATCGAGCGGGATTGTACCGTGCTCCACCACCAGGTGATCCACCACCCGTTCGATAGCGGGACCGCCATACTCATTGGTGAAGGTAACTTTCAGGCGATTTTCACGGCGCTGTACAGACTGAATCCGATGGTCGGGCGTGATCGTCACAGCTTTGCGGTAGAAATGTTCCAGGAAAATCGGGTAGTTCTGTGAGCCCATCTCCATCGCGGCCATGCGGTCGGGCGTGACTAGTTCTACTCTCGCGTCGTCCCTGTCGCTGAGCGCATCCGCGCACGACGCACCGGGCGCCTGGCCGCTATCGTCGTAGATGAGCACCGTTCCTTTGAGAGTCGGGTCACAGAGCGCGTCCCAAACGCTGATACAGAGGTCGCTGCCCGGGATCAAGTCGATGTCTGGAAGCCCGCCTGTCGCTATGATCACGACATCAGGGTTTTCCGCGCGCACGTCATCAGCATCCGCCAGCGTGTTCCACCGGACAGTGACATTCAACCTTTCCAGTTGCAGAGAAAGCCATCCAGTGACGCTCGCAAGATCCTTGCGCCAGCTGGCCATTGCCGCTATGTTAAGCTGGCCACCTAGACGATCGCTCGCTTCAAATAGGACGACTGCATGACCGCGCTCCGCGCAAACGCGCGCCGCTTCCATGCCGCCCGGTCCACCACCGACCACAACTATCTTCCGTGTAGGCCCCCTGGTTGTCGTAACGATATGCGGCATCGTCGCCTCCCGTCCGGTGGCGGCATTGTGCATGCACAGCATGTCTTGTCCGAGATAGATCCGGTCGAGGCAGTAATTTGCGCCGACGCAAGGCCGTATCTGGTCCTCCTGCCCGGCCTCAAGCTTCCTGACGATGTATGGATCAGCAATATGGGCCCTCACCATGGCTGCCAGATCGAGGATCCCTGACTCCACAGCGTAGCGAGCCGTTGAGAGGTCAGCTATGCGACAGGCATGAATGGTGGGGATGTTGATCGCCGCCCGGAAGGCGCGAATTGCTTCGAGCCAAGGAGCGAGTGGCGCCCACATGCCAGGTATATGCTGTGCCACCGCATAATCGGTATCGATGTGGCCGAAGTTAACCGTCATGTAGTCGATTAGGCCTTCGGCAACGACTTTTTCCGCAGCCCAAAGTCCCTCATCTTTCGTCAGGCCCCCCTCGAAATTCTCCGAGATCCCTTGCCGCAGACCGACGATAAAGTCGGAGCTCACGGCAGCGCGCACCGCCTCCAGCAGTTCCAGGGTGAAGCGCAGCCGGTTGTTCAGCGAGCCTCCATATTTGTCGGTCCGCTTGTTGGTGGCAGGCGAGAGAAATTGCTCTGGCAGATGGCCATGGTTCAGGATTTCGCAGCCGTCTAAGCCACCTTCCTTGCAGCGTAATGCGGCTGCCGCGTAGTCCTTGACAACTCGCTTTATGTCGTGATGGTCCATCTCCTTGGGAAAACCGCGATGCGCCGCTTCACGCAATCGCGTAGGCGCTACGACCGGTAGCCAGTCGGCCACGTTCCAGGTTGTGCGGCGGCCGAGATGCGATATTTGGCACACAAGGCGGCAATCATACTTGTGAATACGCTCCGAGAATTCTCGAAAATACGGGATAACGTCGTCATTGCTAACGTCGATTTGGCCGAAGACCGCAGGTGAATCGGCGGATACAAAGGACGATCCGCCAAACATTGTCATGCCAATGCCGCCTTTAGCCTTCTCTTCGTGATAGAGTTGATAGCGCAGTTTCGGCTTGCCGTCTTCCGCATAGGCCGGCGCGTGCGGGGTGCTGACGATGCGATTCTTGATGCGGAGCGTCTTCAGCTGGAAAGGCTGCAGAATTGGATCCCGACCGGTCATTTTCAAAACCCCGAAGCTTTATTTACAAACCACGCCCGGTCAGTGCCCGATGCGAGTGCCTTCGTTTGGAGAGACGTTTGTAGGCTTCTCAGAAAGAGTTAGCTATTTAGCCGTTCCACTATTCACAGGGTGAATGCGTCGCACAAAGGCGTTTGGGACATGACTTCCGCGCCGTTAGGACCGATAATGACCTGTTGTTCAAGCTTCACACCGTCCGGGCCGCCGACCTCACCTATGAAGCTCTCCACAGAAACGACCATATTTTGGGCAAACGTACCGTCAAAGCCCCAGTCATTCCAATCCACGGTGTACGGCACTGAAGGATACTCATCTACAAAACCGCAGCCATGCGCCATCATGACGTACCGGTTAGCGATGAACTCATCAGGAACCGGCCAAGACTTTTCCGCGAACTCCCGGAAACCTAGGCCTGGTTGGAGAAGCGATACATTATGGAGTACCTGCTCGGTTGCGAGATCGTACAACCTCCTCTGCCGATCTGTGGCTTTGGCGCCAGGGCAGAGCCAGCTGCGCGAAATATCAGCTAAGTATCCAAACGGGCCTACCATATCAGTGTCAAAGCCAACCATGTCACCAGCCTGGATCTTGCGGTTACTCGACTCCTGAAACCAAGGGTTCGTCCGCGGGCCGGATGCGAAAAGGCGGCATTCTATCCACTCCCCGTCGTGAGCTATGTTCGTGTCGTGAAGCAAGCCCCAAATCTGGTTTTCGCTCACACCGGGCTCAAGCGCGGCCCGCATCCGGCCTGCGGCAAGATCACACACATTCATGGCGACCCGCATGCACGCAAGTTCTTCCGTCGATTTTATCATCCTCGCCTGCTCGGCAGCTTCCTGAACGTCAAATAGCTGAACGCCAAGGTATTGCAGGTGGGCGGCGCCCAGCGGGTCGCAGCGATCAACCGCAAGCCGGCGGTTTTTACCGCCGAACTGGCGCAACAGGCTGTCAATCTCTCCAGCCCAGTGATGCGCCTTTTCTTCCGTCCGGGGACCAGAAAGAAAGTAAAGCCACGGCGTGCAAGGGCGCACTTCGTCCACAATTGGTGAGTTGGCTGTAACATGCTTCGATGACTCAAATTCGAACAGGATAGTTGGACCATCTGTCGCAACAAAGGCGTATCGTCCAGGTGCATGCATGGACCAGATAGCCTGATTCCTGGTGCCCGTTGCATAGCGGATATTAATTGGGTCCGAGAGAATCGAAGCCGCGAAGTCCCGCCTTCGTAACTCTGCTCGCAGCCGGTCGAGGCGATAACGGGAAAGACGTTTTTGATCGATCCGCGAGATGCTGGCGATGATATTTTTGTCGACTGGAGCAACCGGACGGGCCTCACTGCTCTCTGCAGGCATAGCCATCCCGAGAATGCGGCTCCCTTGGTTTGGCGTCCCCCGTGACATGTAAGGTCCTATCATCTAACATCTGTTAAGCAGCAAATTGTCTGGCGTGGCCTCTTCATCCTAGTTAAAGGTATCGCTGCTCCGCTCCTATCTGGGCAATGGTCACTGGTGAACAATCCAAATGAGAAGCCGAAATCCTGAACTTCAGGCCTTTGTCCATGCAGCTGAGGGCGCCTATGACCGATTTCTAAGCGAACCCAATGGCCTTAAAGCTAGTCGAAAGATCTTCGCTAGGTTGGAGAGTCCACAGGCAGTTGGGGTGGCTGATCCGCGGCGTTTACCCGCTTGCGCAAATCTTAGCGCTGCTCTTGGCATCGGGACAACCGATAAGGCACTTGTTGAGCTCCTGAAATGCTTTGCAATAATAGAACCGATGTTGCATTGGCGCCATCGCGAGAGTTACGACGCGACGGCGAGCCCGAACTTTTTTGACGGACATGGAAATGTGATGATCCTCGGTCCCGGAGGGCTCGAGGAACGGGCTGATGTGCAAATCGGCTTTTCGCTTCTGGCTCCGCATGTGCGCTACCCGGACCACAGACACCCTCCCGAGGAGGTTTACCTCGTTCTTTCCGACGGCGAGTTTCAGCATGCGGCAAGCGACTGGTTTTCACCGGGTATCGGCGGCACGATCTATAACAGCCCGGGAATTCGGCACGCCATGCGCTCAGGTCCCACCCCGCTTTTTGCGATGTGGATACTTCTGGCGCAGTCATAGCGGCCCGATGTCCAGCCACAATTGCGTAGAACACGGACGACTATGGTGGCGCACATTAGTTCCAGGAGAGAGCGCTCAGTATCCGTGGGCGCGCATGCGATCGATGTACCAGCCTGCAAATTTATCAAGGTATTGTTCCGCGAAGCGCGAGTAAGGCCCAGGTTCGTAGGCGTTGTCCTGCACGCCGGCGTGAGAACGCGCGATTAACTCGGCGTCTTGATCGGTGGTGGCAATCCACACACTCGTGAGCTTCTCCAGATCGTAATCAGCTCCTTCTACCGCATCCTTGTGTACAAGCCATTTAGTGCGCACCAGCGTCTTGTGAGCGGAAAGTGGCACTACAGTAGCAACAACAGCATGATCCCCCATGAAATGGTTCCAGCTATTGTGACCCCATAAGTGAGTGTCGCCGAGGTCGGTGCGGGTCATCCTTCCGAGCAGTCTTGTCGACGCCGCAGTGGCATCGAGAGTCTGAGATTCTCCCCTCCCGGCAATGATCAGGCGCTGTGTCCTAAAGTTTGTCGCACAGTCAACCAGCTGTTCGACCGGAGAGGATTGATAGCCTGCTGCTTCCCATCGCGCCGTCTGCGAAGAGTAGAGTGCCTCATGCTGCACAGCCGCCGCCCGGTCCTCGACGCTCAAGCTCTCTGGATCATAGCCAAAATCCAGGTCAACGAACGACACGCACAGTTCCGGATGGCTTCCCGAGCAATGGTAGCATTCCCGGTTATTCTCCATCGTGAGCTTCCAGTTGCCGTTTTCTATCACGTCTGTTTGGTAGGCAACCTTTGCGTTGCGGATGTCGTAGGGCTCCAGCCTCGCTTCCATCACATCTTCGAGCTTCGAAATATCCTTTGGCGGGTTGTTGGACAGGCAGACGTAGATCAGTCCGCCGATCGATTTGGACGTCACGGGCTTCAGACCCCTGCAAGTCTTATCCAAATCCAAGCCCATATGAGGGGCATAGGCGAGCTCGCCGTTCAACTCGTACGTCCATTGATGATACGGGCAGACCAGCTTGGAGACCACCGTAGTTCCCGGGCCTATCAGCCGGGATCCACGGTGACGGCATACATTGTGGAAAACGCGGATGTCGCCGTCGTCGTCGCGCAGCAGGATGACGCTTGAGCTTCCTATATTGACGCCCATCGCATCGCCGGGCTCCGGCACGTCGCATTCCACGCCAATGCAAATCCAGTGGTTCCGGAAGAAGATGTCCATATCGGCCTCGAACACATCATCGCGCGTGTAGAGACCCGCCGGAAGGGCGTGACCTGAAGTCCGCTGCGAAAGCAGCGTCGAGATTGAGGGAATCGGACGGCTCTGCACGGGATTCTCCACTCCGCGGGAAAGACAGAGTTTATACAGCATGAGATCCATTTGCCTTGTGCCTGCCAGACCAATATCCTCCTGCAAAATTCTCATGCGGCGGTTTACGGGAAGGCTGCCTCTTAGGCGGCTTGGCTCTGGAGGGATTCTCATGGTTCGTCGCTATTACGACCTGCCGTCTCTAACCACGCTCGCCGTCTTCGAGGCGTCGGCACGCCATAGGTCGTTCAAATTGGCGGCGGACGAACTAAACGTTACTCCAGGCGCGGTTAGCCGCCAGATCAAAGCAATTGAGGAGGAGCTTGGTGTGCCGCTGTTCAACCGGCTCGGAACGGGGGTTTCACTGACCGGAGCCGGCGAGGACCTTTATGCCGTGCTGTCGAGCACATTCTCCCGGACATCTGAAGCGGTGCGAATGATCAAGCGGGGTGATCGCACTCGCAATGTCACGCTCGCCTGCACGGACGCTTTTGCGGCCATGTGGCTCATTCCCCGCATGCTTGACTTCTGGAAGCGATTCCCTGAGCTCACAGTTGACCATCTTATTTCGGATAATACACGCGACTATCGCCGGGTAGAGGTGGAACTGCGAGTACGCTACGGATTTGGTGCCTGGGCAGGCGAGACGACGGAGTTTCTCTTCGATGATACAATCTATCCAGTGTGCGGTCCCGCCTTCGGCGCTCAGCACTCAGCCTCCCTGGCTAAGGATCTGCCTGAGCTCCCGTTGCTGCATGTGGATTGGGCCGACTCCGACTGGCCGGACTGGGACGAGATCCTGGGCAGGGCGCAGATCCCTCATGGTCCAAATAAGGGGCGCCGCTTCAGCAAGTTCACGACCGCAATTGAAGCCGCCCAGGCAGAGCAGGGCGTGGCAGTTGGGTGGCATCGGCTTGTGCGGCGACCGCTCGCAGAGGGCAAGCTGGTGCGTCTGACTAATCTTGAGATCATGGCACCGGGAGGCTATTATATGACTTGGAATGACGGCCGGGCCTTGTCGCCGGCAGCGGAAGTCCTTCGTAGTTGGATACGTGAGGCTGCCTCCCGGGAGCGAAGAGGCGGCGACGCACCTGCCAACGTCCCTCATCCATCGTCTCCTGACGCCTTACAGTAAACGCCGGAACCAACCTAAGCATGACAAGTGCCGCAGGGAAGCAAGAGCTGTCCAGAGAGATTAAATCACGTGCCACTTGCGTTTTTTGCGCCATGGCGGGTCCGGCATCCGGTCGAAAAACCTTGCGACCCCCAAGAATTTCCGATGAATAGAGCCTTCCCGGATGGCGGCAGGTAACAAGTGTACCCCGTCAGTCATGCTGAAACAACAGACGCATCTGAAGGGGCTGGCATGTCGAAGACACCATCTATCGGCGAAGGAACCATCTCCCGCCGGACGCTCTTGAAAGCCGGCGGTGCTGCAGCCCTCGTAACGGGTCTGCCTGCAATCGCGCGGGCTGATACAAGTACAATGGTTTATGGCTATGTAGACTGGTCTGATGCACTCGCGATCACTTACGTAGGAACGAAACTAATCCAAGATAATTTTGGTATCAAAGTCCAAACGCTGCAAGCGCAGCCGGCAGTCGTCTACGCCGCCATGCAGACCGGCAAAGTAGATGTATTTTCGAACTCCTACATGCAGGGGCTAGGTCCACTCAAAGGCGTATACGAAGGTGGCCAAGCCGACTACGTCAAGCGGGTAGCCTCCTCAATAGATATTGTCGGAGTCTCAGAGGGTCCGATGACACAGGGTCTCGCTGTGCCAGACTATGTTACTGTCGATAGTATCGAGCAACTCAACGACAACGCGGCCAAGTTCCCGGACGGTATAATTGGGATCGATCCCGGCTCGGGATTGATGCAGTCCGCCGACAAGACCGTGAAAGCCTATGGGTTGAAACTCAACCTGGTGGAGGGCAGTGAGGCTGCAATGGAAGCAGCGTTCGAGCGTGCTTACGCCCGGAAGCAATGGGTCGTGGTGACCACCTGGCAACCGTTGCCTATGTGGACAAGATATAAAATGCGTTATCTGGAGGACCCGAAGCAGTCGATGATGGCCGAGCCGTACTATTGCTTTCACGCCGTTCGTAAGGATCTTAAGACGAACCTTCCCAAAGCCTATGATTTTTTTGCCAAGTTCCACCTCCCTAACGACGAGGAAGCAAAGATCATGGGCTGGATCGACAAAGGGATGTCGCCGGAGGACGCTGCCGCCAAGTGGATCGACGGAGCCAAAGGAAAAGGCATCATTGAGCCCTGGCTCACATAAGCAACATGGAAGCGATTGAGCCTGCTATCAGAATTCAGGATCTCTATAAGATCTATGGGCTTAGGCCGCAGCAGGCGGTTGATCGTTTGCGGGCCAATCCGGAGGCCGAGCTAGACCCCGGCCATTTCGTGGCCCTCAGTAACATCAACCTCACGATCAATCCCGGACAGATTTGCGTCGTCATGGGTTTGTCCGGCAGCGGCAAATCTACGCTGCTGCGCTGTATCAACCGTCTGATTGATCCTACATTTGGCAAGATCTCGGTTTGCGGGCGAGAGGTGACGAACGCCAGGCGCAAAGAGTTGCGAAACATCCGGTCCTCAAGTATCGGCATGGTCTTCCAGCATTTTGCGCTGCTGCCGCACATGTCTGTTGTAGAAAATGTTGCTCTCGGCCTCCGGATAGCCGGCACCACACGCAAGAAACGGCGCGAGCGCGCAGGTAAAGCCTTGGAACTGGTAGGGCTCAACGGTTGGGGGGACAGAAAGCCGGCGAGCCTCAGCGGCGGCATGCGGCAACGTGTGGGACTTGCGCGGGCACTTGTTATGGATACCCCCGTTCTGCTGATGGACGAGCCGTTTAGCGCGCTTGACCCACTCATCCGCGACGAAATGCAGCAGGAGTTGATCCGGCTACAGGCAACACTGCGCAAAACCATTGTGTTTGTTACGCATGATCCCAACGAGGCCGTGATACTCGGAGACAAAATCGCTATTTTGCTCAAAGGCCGTTTAATTCAGCAAGGCCGTCCCATGGATATGGTGTTGGCCCCTGCCAACGACTACGTCCGCGAATTCGTCCGGGGTATCGATATCTTCAGAGTTCTTCGTGCGGAGCAGGTTACCGATCCGACTCGCCCTGCCGCCGTACTGAGCGGCAGCAAAGTCTTGCCGTTCGCACTGGCCCGGCCCTTCGTTGGCCCGTTACCGGTGACAGATGCGAGCGGCAAGATGCTTGGACTAGCCGATCGTCCTGGAGAGCTGACGCCGACGCTGTCGCAGGATTACCTACGACTCGCTCCCGATGCACCAATTGCGCCTCATCTGGACACTTTGGCGCAGCAGCGGTCGGTTGTGGTGGCGAGGGAAGACGGCACCTTCGTGGGGATGATAACGCCGAATTCCATGCTCCGGGCACTTTCCGCCCACTATGCCCACGAAGCTTCCAAAGATCCGCCCGCGCCACCGCCGCCTCAACTTGCGATCGACAGCGTGGCGGCGAATGGAGGACAATGATGGATTTCTCCGATTTCTCTATGCAGATAGCCACAGCCATCGACAACTTCACAAATTATTTGTCTTTCAACTATGCTGGCCTGTTCAATGCGATCTCCGCTGTAATATTAGGCGTCGAGAAACCTTTGGCGGCCGTTCTGACTGGGCTTCCGGCATGGCTGATCATCCTGGTGGTCGCAGCGATCGGCGTTTCGATGAGACACTATTCGCTGGCGGTCTTCGGTGCTCTTGGGCTCGTCTTCATACTCGTCCTTAATTTGTGGACACCCGCGATGCTTACATTATCGCTGGTTCTGACGTCGGCGCTATTTTCCCTCTCAATTGGCATTCCCCTCGGTATGCTGGTCGCGGAATCATCCAGGATGAATACCCTGTTTGATCCGGTTCTCGACTTTATGCAGACGATGCCGCCATTTGTGTTGCTCGTGCCGGCTGTCTTTTTCTTTGGTGTGGGCACCGTACCCGGCGTTGTCGCGACGATCTTCTTTGGCATGCCATTGCCAATCCGGCTGACGGCGCACGGCCTCAGGATGGTAGATCCCGAAGCGGTCGAAGCTGGAGAGGCGTTTGGCGCGGGACGATTGACTATTCTTTTCTTGATCAAGCTTCCTCTCGCGTTCAAATCCATCACGGCAGGCGTAAATCAGTGCATTATGATGTCGCTTTCGATGGTGATCATAGCTTCAATGATTGGTGCCGGTGGCCTTGGTGATGAGATCATTCGCGCGATTTCTCGCCTGCAGGTAGGCAGGGGAGTGGAAACGGGATTGAGTGTCGTTGTGCTCGCAATCCTTATCGACCGCTTCACCAGGCGCTTCAGCCAAAGGCTCGACCCCACTGCTTGAAGTGGAGGTTGCCAGTGAGACCATCCCTAACGCCGATCCGTGAACCGGGCGGAGGATTGTGATCTGCAGCCGAAGGTGCAGAGCGGTCGACTGTATACCCATCCCAAAGGACCCTGTCCCCAGTTCCGCGGCTCCTATGCCTGCCCGAACCATCTAGACTCAACCCGTCACAAGGAGAGAGACGAATGAAATCAAAAATGTTTTCTGGGACCATCCCTGCTCTGATGACGCCCTGCACGGCAAACCGTACGCCCGATTTCGGGGCGCTGGTCAGAAGAGCCAAGCATCTCATTAGCTTGGGAATGTCCGGGGTAGTATATTGCGGTTCGATGGGTGATTGGCCGTTGCTAACGGATGCACAGCGGATGGAAGGCGTCGAGCAGCTGGTGCAGGCGGGGATTCCCCTGATCGTGGGCACTGGCGCAGTTAATACCACGACTGCCGTAGCGCACGCCGCCCATGCACAGAAGGTTGGCGCAAGAGGCCTGATGGTCATTCCCCGGGTCCTATCGCGTGGATCCGTCATCGCGGCGCAGAAGGCACACTTCAAGGCCATCCTGACAGCCGCACCTGACCTGCCTGCGGTCATCTACAACAGCCCATACTATGGTTTCGCGACCCGTGCCGATCTATTTTTCGCTCTGCGCGCCGAGCATCCAAACCTGGTTGGGTTCAAAGAATTCGGCGGACACGACGATCTTTCCTACGCCGCCGAAAACATCACCAATGCGGATAGCGACGTGACACTGATGATCGGCGTCGACACTGCTGTCTATCATGGGTTCGTCAATTGCGGCGCCGCCGGGGCTATCACGGGAATCGGCAACGTGCTTCCGCGCGAGATTTTGCATCTGGTTGCGCTTTGCCAGGCCGCGGCGGCAGGTGATGCGAAGGCTCGTTTCCAGGCAAAAGAGCTGGATGACGCCCTTCATGTGCTGTCGGTGGTCGACGCAGGCCCGGATCTCGTTCTGTTCTTCAAACACATGATGGTGTTGAAGGGTGCCCCGGAATATTCCCTCAACTTCAATGCGGCCGACGAACTTTCGGTTAGCCAGAAGCGCTTCATTGAAACTCAGCTCAAGTTGTTTGAGGTTTGGTACGCCGATTGGTCGAAGCAGTTCGGGAGCCAGAGACAGGCCGCCTGACCGCGCGTCGCCGACGCCCTGGTAAACCCGTCTGCGCGCCGGCTCGCTGCCGCGAGCCGGAAACCGGTGCGGATCATATGGGGCGTTGGGGACGCATTCGGTCATGAGTGGTAAGACGGTAATCATCATTGGTGCGGGGGTGATAGGGCTTTCAGCGGCCATCGCCGCTCTCACACGCGGTTTCTCGGTTACTGTGATCGACCGAGAGGGCCCTGCCGCAGGCGCCTCCGCCGGTAACGCGGGCGCCTTTGCCTTCACCGACATCTTTCCGCTCGCCTCGCCCGGAATAGTGCGAAAGGCTCCGCGGTGGCTGCTTGATCCCCTTGGACCCCTCACACTTCCGCCCGCATACGCGGTGCAAATGATGCCCTGGCTATACAAATTCTGGCGCGCGAGCACGCCGACGCGGGTGGCAGCTTCGACCGCCGCCCAAACTGCCATGATGGAACTTTCGAAGGCCGAACTTGAGGACTTTTTGTCCGTGACCGGTACGCTGCCGATGCTTCGCCACGACGGTAACCTGGAGGTCTACGAAGGAGAGCGCGAGTTTCGCGCGGCGCAGCCAAACTGGGAGACGCGCGCACGGCACGCCATCGACTTCCGCCACCTAACCGCGGACGAGATGACCAAGCTGCAGCCCGGGCTCGCCCGTCGCTTCACGCGGGGAACCTTCACGCCAGGTTGGTATTCGATTGCCGATCCGAAGTTATACGTGCTTGCGCTCGCGGGCCATTTCCGGGCGCGCGGCGGCAAGACCGAGATCGCGGAAGTGAGCGGCCTTCGGCTGGAAGAATCGGACGTCAAGGTGATGGCTGGACGAACCTTTTCAGCGAACCAAGTCGTGGTCGCAGCAGGTGCATTCTCGCATCGCATTGCGCGGAGTATCGGTGAGGTGATCCCGCTGGAGCCCGAGCGCGGCTACAACACAACCTTACCGTCCTGTGCGTTCGACCTGCGCTGCCAGGTGACCTTCGGAGGCCACGGCTTCGTGGTTTCCCGCCTTTCAACCGGCATTCGTGTGGGTGGTGCGGTGGAACTGGGAGGATTGTCGTTGTCGCCAAATTTCAAGCGTGCCGAGGCGATGCTGAGCAAGGCGGCGCTTTTCCTGCCAGGCTTGAAGACCGGGAATGGCGTCCAGTGGATGGGCCTTCGCCCCTCGCTTCCCGACAGCCTGCCGGCCCTGGGCTACGCCAAAGCAACCAGCCGCGTCATCTACGCCTTTGGTCACGGCCATCTGGGCTTGACCCAGTCGGCGGGCACGGCACGGGTGGTGGCCGACTTACTTACCGGTCACCGTCCGCCAATTGATCTCAACCCCTTCTCTCCGCAACGGTTTTGAAATGACGGTTCATACCTTTTCCTGCTTCGACGGCCACACTTGCGGCAATCCGGTACGCTTAGTTGCCAGCGGCGGTCCGCGCCTCGAAGGCGAGACCATGCTCGAGAAGCGAGCGCATTTCCTGCGAGCTTTCGACTGGGTCCGCACTGGCCTGATGTTCGAGCCGCGCGGGCATGACATGATGTCCGGATCGATCCTGTATCCACCTACGCGGCCGGATTGTGATGTCGCCGTGCTGTTTATTGAGACCTCGGGCTGTCTTCCGATGTGCGGCCACGGCACGATCGGAACGATCACCATGGGCATCGAGAATGGCTTGATCACGCCACGAGAGCCCGGTGCGCTCTCTGTGGATGCCCCTGCGGGTAAGATCGACATCCGGTACCGACAGGAGGGCCGCTTCGTTGAGGAGGTGACCCTGACGAACGTGCCGAGCTTCCTCCATGCCGAAGGTCTTGCGGCGCATGTTGATGGGCTGGGTGAGGTCGTTGTCGACGTAGCCTATGGCGGCAATTTCTATGCGATCGTCGAGCCGCAGAGAAATTTTCGGGACATGGCCGATTTCACGGCAGGAGAACTCATCGGCTTCTCGTCGGTGCTCCGGAAGGCGCTGAATACAAGATACGAATTCGTCCACCCGGCTTATCCCGGGATCAATGGGTTGTCGCATATCCAGTGGACCGGCAAGCCCACGGTCTCGGGTGCCCACGCGCGGAACGCGGTCTTCTACGGCGACAAGGCAATCGACCGGTCGCCATGCGGTACTGGAACCTCGGCCCGGATGGCGCAGCTTGAGGCCAAAGGCAAACTCAAGGTAGGAGACCCCTTCTGGCATGAATCGATCATCGGCTCGGTCTTCAAAGGTCGCGTCGAAGCGGCAACAACGGTCGCAGACCGACCCGCGATTATCCCGACGATCACCGGGTGGGCAAGGATGACCGGATACAACACGATCTTCATCGATGATCGTGATCCCTTTGCTCACGGGTTCGTCGTCACCTGATGCCGAAGCGGCGAGTGGGGATATCTAGCAGCTTACCAAAGTCGGTCTTCGTTGACTCTACGCTTGTCGACCAACGTGGACGACCCTAGTCGAGTTGCCGGACGTCAAGGGCGAGCGGGCACCCGTCTCGGTCTCCGATGGACTTGAAGAAACGATACCCCATGATCTCGTGATCGTAACGCTCCTAGCTCACCAAACCAACGCGGTTTTGCCGAACCTGCAGCGAAGTGCGGCGACCTGCATCCAGTTCATGGGCAAGAGATTCGATCCGGAGAGGCTGCAGGCGGCCGTCGGCGCTGAGCGATGCGCCTTTGGCATGCCGTTCGTGGAAGCGATCCTGAACTCAGAGGGAAGACCAATATCACAATCGGTGCCGGCCGCCAGAAAACAATCATGGACCAGCAGCGCTGGGTGAATATCTTCAACTCGGCTGGACCGCCCGCTGCGGTCGAACCGAACATGCTGCTCGGCTTCGCTCTCACGTACCGTTGTGTGTGGCCTTCGAAAGCGTATCGGTTGTCGGCATGAAGCGCGGGGCGGAGCGCCCTGGGGAGAGGCGCTAATCCTGGCGAGAGGAGTTCACGCGAGCTTCAAACTCATCGCTGCTGAAGGGAGATCCACCTGTGCAATACGGTGGCGGGACATGGAAAGCCGACCACGATCGACTGTGCGAAACTATCCGCCGGCGGAAGTCTGAGCGTACCTACTGCTTCAGGGTGATTGCTGACGGGAACTGATTTCGCTGTTCGACGAAGATGGTCTCCTTCAGAGGCTGTTCCAGTATAGCAGCACTTTGACGGGTATTCACGGTGAGGCGGAAGTCCGAGCTGAATGCCCGTGACATGAAGACAGCCGGAAACGACTAGTGTCACGCGATAGCGCTGGCAGCCAGAGAAACTTCAGCCCGCAAACTTGCAGACGCCGCCATCGCCCGCATCGAAAGCGTGACCGAAGCTAAATGCCGTTTGCATGGGCGGCCTCGATCGGGCGTGAGATGTAGCACGCGCGGCCGGTGGCGCTTTGGTGACGGGGAGCGGCGACAGACCGCAGTTCTTCGCGTCCCTTTCGAAGGCGTCGGATCTCCGGATATAGATGCGGGAGACGCACCCAGTGAGCCGCAGTCCAGGGTCACCCTCCCGCGTCCCAATCCGCCTGCGAAAGCGCTCCTCGCTGAACGAGGTAGTTCTTTATCAGAGGCCCCCATACCTCGGTGCCCCCTTTTCCAAAGAAGAGATGGTGGCCGTCCTGTCCGTAGGGGCCAGGGCGGTGGAAGTCCACCAGGCCACCCGAAGCCGTGAAGGCCTGAAGGAGGGAATTGGCGACAGGCGGGCCGAAGAAGCTGTCGTTCTCTGCGTAGATCCACAGCATCGGCGTTGTCGCTGTCCGACCGAACTGTCCGGCGGCCTGGGCCAGCAAATCTGGCCGGCAGTTATTGTTGGCAATGTCCCGATGATGACCGCCCCGCCCTCCAGCCATTACAACGAAGGCGGCGACCCGAGAGTGGGGGACGCTATCATAGGCAATCGTTCCCCATCCGCCGGCCGACTGCCCGACCACGGTGACACCGTCGGGAATAACGAAGGGAAGCGCGGTGGCGTAGGTGACGACGGCGCCGATATCGCGAGCGGTCTCGAGTCCCGCACGAACATAATCTGGATCCTCGCAGGAACCGTAGCCCTCAGCCCATACGCCGCCGGTCGCGCCATAGCCTCGACGAAGGGCCTCCACGACGACAAAACCACGGTCGACAAACCAGCGCACAGCTCTTTGGCTGCACTCCTCCAACTGCATCGTAGGACGCTCATCCGCATGCGGCGGCGAGCCGTGATTGATGACCACCAGATGAGCTGGGGCTGCGTCATCTGGGCGACAAATACGAGCTTCCATCTTCGTGGTCGCACCCGAATCGTCGGTGACGGGGATCCACCTGATAAGATCGCGGCCGCCATCGGTATCAGCGGCAGTTTCCGCAGTCGGTGTGGTCGAAGGCCCGGTATTGGCAGCGCAGCCATACAAGATCAGGCAAAGCGTCAATAGTGTCGGCCAGTAAGCACGTTTCATGACAGACCTGCACGTTTTATTCCGCCGGCTGCCAGAGACCAACTATGTCTCCAGCCGGCCAGGCCACTAGATTGACGTCCTTGTCAACGCAATCACCCTCATCGTTGTTTGTAACGGCGTCATTTCAGTTTTCGTTGGCTTCCCGGTGTTCTGCGCCGATCCCGAGCTGCCTCAGATACCTCTGCGATGACCGTCGGAAATAGCTGCTGGAGTCGGCAAGCTCGACAGCAAGAGAGAGACGCGCAGTAGAGAGCCGAGGTGAGCTCCCTCGCCCCTGTTCTGATCAACACTACGCTCTATCTGGGACGGCACCGAGGCTTCTAAAGGGCGGGGCGCGCCGGCTCGGCGACCCAATTCCCGGTCATCACTGTAGTCCAATCGCGGCAACCCGCCCTCCCCGCCCGTCTAGGCAAGGTAAAACAATCTTACCCTCCAGATATCGGCTCCTAATCCCACGATCCTACACCTGGCTGCACTACCGGAACGGGTGAGCCCCGTTCGCAATCTCCACCCGAAGCTCTGAGTCGGAACTGGGCAACGAGTTCATCTTCCCAAAGCGCCAGCGGATCGTCGGCAGTTAGAACGATGCCTCACCCGGCCGCCCTCTACTCCTTCGCTGCAACGGCGAGGGTCGATCGATAGAAGGAGGGCATCGGCGGCAGAGTGTGTCTGCGACTGCGCAGACGGCGTCCAATCCCGAATGAGAGGAAGCCGATCTTTTTGATAGGCGAACCCTAGCGATATACCGGCGTCTAGTCAGGCGGCTGCTGGTGGTCGATCCGTTATCAGGCGGCCGCCGCTGAAGCCGCGACTCGTTTGCCGAGGCTCGAGGGGCGCCGGCAAGCTGCAGCTCTCGGAACGGCACGTCCTGCGCCAAAGTCAGAGCGCCTCCGCGCCCCAGCTCGAGCCCCGCCAGAAAGGTACTCGCCACCGCTGCCCGTGCGCGAAGCGGGCGGTCGGTAGCCGCCTCGGCAACGAGCGGCAAGAAGGCGGCGAGGTCGCCGCCCGCCGGGTACTCGGCGAGCAGCGTCTGGATCCGCGCCAAGGCATCCACCACGCGCCAGAGGTCCGGAATAGCCGGCCGATACAGCGGCGCCTCCTCCGGTCGCCCGTAAGCGTCATCTGATTGGCGCCTTGCGTGCTCGGGAGGGAATTGGCGACCCTTGCGGTCATGGAAGAGATATTGGTTGCCGAGGATGGAACCGAGCGGTCGAACGACCGTCGTTTGAGTGCTCTTACGGAAGAGATTGAGCTGCGTGTGCGGCGAGAGCGGCATCGACGTTGGCGCCCAGAAGAGAAACTGAGGATTGTGCAGGAGACGCTACGCCCCGGCGAAGTGATTGCGGCAGTGGCACGCCGCCATGGAGTTGGGACTGGCCTGCTTTACACTTGGCGGAAGGAGATGTTGTCGACGGCGATGGCGGGCTTTGCTCCCGTGCAGGTTCAAAGAGGTATACCTCCCGAGGCGGCGGCGGCGCCGCCGATCCCGGGGGCCTCGGTGCGGCTGAAGCCTTCTTCCGGACGGATCGAGATTGAATTCCCGAACGGCATCCGGGTGCGCGTAGATGGCGCTGCCGATGAGTCTGTGCTGCGCGGAGTTCTATCAACGTTGGGCGGCGGATGATGCTGCCCGCAGGAGAGGTCCGCATCTACTTGGCTTGCGGTATCACGGACATGCGGAAAGGATTCCATTCCTTGGCCGCGCAGGTGCAGACGGTGCTGCAGCATGATCCCTACAGTGGCGCGATTTTTCTCTTCAGAGGTCGCAGAGGTGATTTGATCAAGTGCCTATTTTGGGATCGCCAGGGCATGTGCATGTATGTGAAAAAGCTGGACCGTGGCCGCTTCGTATGGCCTCAAGCTAAGGACGGCGTTGTTTCTTTGACGATGGCGCAGTTCTCCATGCTTCTGGAATCGATCGATTGGCGCAATACGGCATGGACGATCCGGCCAGAAGTCGTGGTCTGAGCACAGACGTTTCAAAAACTCTGAGAGAGTCTTTGTACATCGATGCCGGAACTGATAAGCTCGGCTCATGTCCGATGTCGAGGCACTTCAGGAAGAAATCGCGGCACTGCGGAGCCAACTGGCGGAACGCGATGCCAGGCTGGCGGAACTCGCGGCCTCTGAAGCCCGGCTGAAGGTGGCGCTGCTCGAGATCGAGCAGATAAAAATGCAATTGGCGGTGCTACGGCGGCAACGTTACGGGCATTCCTCGGAGAAGCTCGACGGCGAAATCGTGCAGTTGGAACTGCGCCTGGAGGATCTCGAGGAGAATGTCGGGGAGCAACACGCTGCCAATCCCCGCCTCGACGGAGCCAATGACAAGCAATCCAACCCACGTCGGAAACCCACTGGTCGCAAGCCGCTGCCGCCGCACCTGCCACGGGAAGTGGTGGTGCATGAGCCGCAGATCGTCTGTCATTGCGGCGACTATGACCCGGGCCGCCTGACCAAGATCGGCGAGACGACAACCGAGGTGTTGGAAAAGATCCCGGCCCGGCTGAAGGTCATCCGTCATGTCCGGCCCAAATATGCGTGTCGCCGCTGCGAGATGGTGTTCCAGTCGCCGGCGCCTGAATTGCCCATCGAGAAAGGGAGACCTGGCCCTGGTCTGCTGGCTCACATCGCCGTCTCGAAATATTGCGACGGCCTCCCCCTCTATCGTCAGGCAGGCATCCTGGCGCGCGAGGGCATCGACATCTCGCGCGCCGTGATGGCCGAATGGATTGGACACGTCGCTTGGTGGCTGGCCCCCTTGGCCGAGAGGATCGGCCAATACGTCATGGCTCAGTCGGTGCTCTGGACCGACGACACACCAATCCGCACGCTGGCGCCAGGTAAGGGCAGAACGAACCTGTCCCGGTTCTGGTGCTATGCCGTGGATCCGCGTCCCTATGGCGGGGCAGGCCATCGGGCCGTGCTTTATCGCTACAGCGCCGACCGCAAGGGTGTGCGCCCTCAGGGGCACCTCGAGGGCTTCAGCGGTTATCTGCATGCTGACGCGTTCGCCGGTTACCAGGCATTGTACCGGCCGAACGGCCGGAACGCGCCCCGGATCCAGCATGTGGCCTGCTTTGCTCATGCCCGACGAAAACTGTTCGACGTCTTCGAGGCCACCAAATCGCCGATCGCCGGAGAAGCCTTGCAGCGCATCCAAGAGCTTTATGCCATTGAGGAAGAGATCAGCGGCAAATCAGCGACCCCACGCCGGGCCGCGCGGCAGGCCCAGGCAAAGCCTCTCCTCGACGCCTTCCACACCTGGGCTGTCGCGCAACGACGGCGCCTCTCGAGCAAGATGCCGCTTGGGAAAGCATTCCAATATTCGCTGAGCCGATGGGACGCTCTGACGCGCTACATTGAAGATGGCCGCCTCAGTATCGATAACAATTTATCGGAGAGGCTTCTCAGAGGAATCGCTGTCACAAGAAAGAATTTTCTATTCCTGGGTTCCGATCGTGGCGGGACCCGCGCCGCGGTAACTTACACCATTATTGAGTCAGCAAAATTGAACGGTCTTGATCCCGAGGCCTATCTCGCCAGCGTTCTGGATCTCCTCGCGCGGGGCCATCCGATCAGCCGCCTTGATGAGCTTCTGCCCTGGAACTTCCAACCGCAGATCGCAGCCGCCGCCTGAGCGGAATAGCCGTCAATTGGTGGGCGCACTTCTACGCCCCAGACTTGACAAACAACTCCTCGAACAATCGCCTGCTCGCCGCCAGGCCCTCATCCGTCAGCAAGACCGACTTTGCCTTGCCGACAGGGTCATAAATCATCCCCTTGCGGTACAAACGGTCAAGGGCATCCCAATCATGACCCTTCCACGCTCTGACCTTGTCGTGCAACGTCAGGCAAAGCAGTGCCAGCACCGCATCGTCGATCTTGTCTGTGTCAATCTCCATCACTGCAGCCTCAAACCGACCCTGCCAGTGCGATCGTCACCTTCGGCACAACGCTATGTCAACCGCGTCGATCGGAAGACGCTTACGTGGAGACGGCCTTGGCGGGATTGAACGTGCCGATCGCCGGCATCATCGTCTCGGCGGGTTCGGCGGTATTTTGCGATGAGATTCAAGGCAGCGTGGTCCCGTTGCCCTGCCTGGGCGAGGTCTTTCGTCCCGCAGTGCAGTGCCGCCACGATCCGCGGCATCTGGACATCGCCTGGCAGCGGCTCATCCGCGTGACGGCCGATGCGGAGTCACGTCGTGAGGAGCACCTGGATTTGGTGCGGGAGCGGCGGAGCTTTGGCTCTGAGCGCCAATGATCTCGTTTTGAACAAGGCGGCTACGCGCGGCGAAAACTGGACGAGCATACTGTCCCGCATAGTTTGGCGTTGACGTGCCAAAACTGCTTCGTGCAACCGGCAGCCCCTCGCTCTTGGGGGCGCTGACGGAAGGGGGGTCGTGGAGCGGCCGCGCACGCTCGCCCTTGGAGACTGCCTCGTGGCGCCGGCGTTCGGCGCCATCACGCGGTTGGGCACCGCAACGTGCGAGACTCGTTTGCTTGGCAGGTAGAGGCGGGAGCCGAAGCTCCCGCCGTAGTGTTAGCCTCCAAAGGCGCCCATCTGGGCGGTTGCGCTGGCGCGGCTGGTGGTCGGGGCCTGGCTCGGGGCCTCGTAGGGCTTCCACTCATTGCCGGTAAGGTGAGCGTAGGCGGAGACCGCGCCCTCGGCGGCGGCCAGGAGAGCATGCGCCTGGAGACCCATTTCGCCGGCGAAGATGCGAGCGCGCTCAGCCCGGCTTTCAAAGCCGCTCACGCCATCGTGGTCTTCGTCGCGGTCCTCATTAGCGACCTTCATGGTGAGGTCGCGGGCCTGGGTGACCTTGCCGGTGTAGAACTGGCCGGCCCCGAAGGCGGAGCTGACATAAGCGCCGACGATCCGTTGCAGGTGCATCTCGAGGGCTTTTTCGGAGAGGGGAAGTTCCTTGGAGGCGAGGGCCAGGTGCTCTTCGGTTGCTTCGCGGATGCCGGCGGTGTCGACGGGCTCGAGGCCGAAGGTGCGGGAGAGGTTTTCGGCGAGGGCACTGTGGGGGCACAGGCTGGCGGCAAGTTCGAGGGTAACGGGCTGGCGGGTCTGGGTGGTGCGGGCGGCGGTCTGGGTGCGGGTCTTGCTGGCCATGATTTCGATCTCTCTTGCGCCGGAAAGGTTCGCCGGCCCAGTGCCGGCTCTCCCCCTCGGGTGTGGTCGACCAGAACCGGGTAGGAGGGAGCGGAAGCCTCTGAGGACGGCAGTGGTGCGGGAGCGCAGCGACCCGGTGCCGTCCGAACCGCAGGCGCTTTGCCGCTTGGCAAAGCGGGGGTTGGAGTGAGTGACGCCTGGTTCAGACCACAACAGCCCGAGGGGTGAGACCGGACAGGGCAGACCAGGAGGACTGTGGGTGCATGCGATCGAGATTCCCCATGGTCAGCAAGACCCGCACCAGACCGCCGCCCGTGCTTGCACCGTCCCTTGAGAACCGCCCCCGGCATTGAGTGCCAGCCTGTGCCCCATGCCTCCCTATTCTCCGAGCCCCCTTGGCCGTCTCTCGCCACCAGGGTCTGACTGTCATCGAGGACCGGCACCTGGTTTTTGCCAAAGCAACGTGGCTGCCGAAGGCGCGGGTTTGCATGGGAGGTTCTTCGGAACGACCTTCAGCGCACGGGGGATTGAGCAGTAATTCAACCTCACTGACCGCCATTCCAAACTGATCGGCATAGAGGCTGCGACGCCGCGACTCTTAGCGCGACCGTGTCGAAAGTTGGCTAAGGAGTGCTGTCACAAGATTGACGTAGCGGAGCGGGCTGCCCGACCGGCTGCCGAAAATGCTGATCCTGCCTCTGCCTCTGCTTCGCTGGGTGAGGAGGCTGGAGAGGATCTGCACAGGCCAGACCCTACCGACACTGCGTGGAACAGGCGGCTTTCGGGAGCAGAGGGTGAGCGTCCTGCACCGAAGAGGGTATCGGCCGCGGTCTTAGACGGATGAGTTGCGCGACGTGGACGGGCCGACACATCCTGGATGTCGCCGGAACAGGCCGGGGCCGGGGCTCACGGCCGCGTCCTGAAGCCGCGATCTTAGGACGCAACAAGCGCCGACGCTGGCGAGGCTCCCAATCCGATTGACCGTCGCGCGGTTCACTTGCATCCGCCACATTGAGATGAAGGGTTGACGACCCGCACGTGGAGCGCGGGTCGTTGGCGAGCGCAGCCCTAGAATGGAACTTCGTCGTCCAAATCACGGCCTGTGTGCGGCAGGTCTCCATCGCCCATGCTTTCATCCGCCGTGGCGGTCTGGCGATGGCCACCATTCGTGCTCGAAAGCATCGTCATCTCGCCTTTGAAGCGAGCGAGCACGATCTCGGTGGAGTAGCGCTCAATGCCGGATTGGTCGACCCATTTCCGCGTCTGAAGCTGGCCCTCGACGTAGACCTTCGCACCCCTTTTCAGGAAGCGTTCAGCGACCTCCGCGATCTGGCTGTTGAACACGACGACGCGATGCCACTCGATGCGCTCCTTA
>NZ_LMUG01000077.1:5092-5727 GCF_009766125.1 Acidisoma sp. S159 | reverse complement strand
GTGGCGCTGGGCTTCGGCGCCATCACGCGGCTAGGCACCGCAACGCGCGACACCCGTTTGCTTGGCAGGTAGGAGGCGAGAGCCGAAGCTCCCACCGTAGTCTCAGCCTTCGAAGGCGCCCATCTGGGCGGTTGCGCTGGCGCGGCTGGTGGTCGGGGCCTGGCTCGGAGCCTCGTAGGGCTTCCACTCATTGCCGGTGAGGTGGGCGTAGGCGGAGACCGCGCCCTCGGCGGCGGCCAGGAGAGCGTGCGCCTGGAGACCCATTTCGCCGGCGAAGATGCGAGCGCGCTCAGCCCGGCTTTCAAAGCCGCTCACGCCATCGCGGTCTTCGTCGCGGTCGTCATTAGCGACCTTCGTGGTGAGGTCGCGGGCCTGGGTGACCTTGCCGGTGTAGAACTGGCCGGCCCCGAAGGCGGAGCTGACATAGGCGCCGACGATCCGTTGCAGGTGCATCTCGAGGGCTTTTTCGGAGAGGGGGAGTTCCTTGGAAGCGAGGGCCAGGTGCTCCTCGGTTGCTTCGCGGATGCCGGCGGTGTCGACGGGCTCGAGGCCGAAGGTGCGGGAGAGGTTTTCGGCGAGCGCACTGTGGGGGCACAGGCTGGCGGCAAGTTCGAGGGTGACGGGCTGGCGGGTCC
>NZ_LMUG01000077.1:4976-5082 GCF_009766125.1 Acidisoma sp. S159 | reverse complement strand
GTCGACCAGAACCGGGTAGGAGGGAGCGGAAGCCTCTGAGGACGGCAGTGGTGCGGGAGCGCAGCGACCCGGTGCCGTGCGAACCGCAGGCGCTTTGCCGCTTGGC
>NZ_LMUG01000077.1:2679-4966 GCF_009766125.1 Acidisoma sp. S159 | reverse complement strand
GTGGCGCTGGGCTTCGGCGCCATCACGCGGCTAGGCACCGCAACGCGCGACACCCGTTTGCTTGGCAGGTAGGAGGCGGGAGCCGAAGCTCCCGCCGTAGTTTTAGCCTTCGAAGGCGCCCATCTGGGCGGTTGCGCTGGCGCGGCTGGTGGTCGGGGCCTGGCTCGGGGCCTCGTAAGGCTTCCACTCATTGCCGGTGAGGTGCGCGTAGGCCGAGACCGCGCCCTCGGCGGCGGCCAGAAGGGCGTGGGCCTGGAGACCCATTTCGCCGGCGAAGATGCGGGCGCGTTCGGCCCGGCTTTCGAAGCCGCTCACGCCGTCCCGGTCTTCGTCGCGATCCTCATTGGCGACCTTCATGGTGAGGTCGCGGGCCTGGGTGACCTTGCCGGTGTAGAACTGGCCGGCCCCGAAAGCGGAGCTGACATAAGCGCCGACGATCCGCTGCAGGTGCATCTCGAGGGCTTTTTCGGAGAGGGGGAGTTCCTTGGAAGCGAGGGCCAGGTGCTCTTCGGTTGCTTCGCGAATGCCGGCGGTGTCGACGGGCTCGAGGCCGAAGGTGCGGGAGAGGTTTTCGGCGAGCGCACTGTGGGGGCACAGGCTGGAGGCGAGTTCGAGGGTGACGGGCTGGCGGGTTTGGGTGGCGCGGGCGGCGGTCTGGGTGCGGGTCTTGCTGGCCATGATTCGATCTCTCTTGCGCCGGAAAGGTTCGCCGGCCCAGTGCCGGCTTTCCCCCTCGGGTGTGGTCGACCAGAACCGGGTAGGAGGGAGCGGAAACCCCTGAGGACGGCAGTGGTGCGGGAGCGCAGCGACCCGGTGCCGTGCGAACCGCAGGCGCTTTGCCGTTTGGCAAAGCGGGGGTTGGAGTGAGTGACGCCCGGTTCAGACCACAACAGCCAGAGGGGTGAGACCGGACAGGGCAGACCAGGAGGACTGTGGCTGCAAGCGATCGAGATTCCCCATGGTCAGCAAGACCCGCACCCAGACCGCCGCCCGTGCTTGCATCGTTCTTTACGGGTCGCCCCTGGGATTGACCGCCAGCTTGTTCCCCGTGCCTTCCAATCCGGGAACTACCTTCGGCCGTCTCTCGACACCAGCGTCTGACTGCCATCGAGGACCGGCACCTGATTTTCGCCGATGCAACGCGGCCGTCCTAAGGCGCGGCTTGCGTGGAAGGATCTTCGGCACGCCCCTGAGCGGAGCGGGGATTGAGCAGTGCTCCAAGCTCACAGACCGCTGCTCCAAGCTGGTCGGCATAGAGGCTGCGACGCCGTGAATCTTAGCGCGAGCGTGTTCGAAAGTTGGCTAAGGAGTGCCGTCACAAGGTTGACGTGGCGGAGCGGGCTGCCCGACCGGCTGCCGAAAATGTCGATCCTCCCTCTGCCTCTGCTTTGCTGGGTGAGGAGGCTTGAGAGGATCTTCACACGCCAGACCCTACCGAAGCTGCGTGGGACAGGCGGCTTTCGGGAACAGAGGGCGAGCGTCCTGCATGCCGATCCCGTAGCCTGATCACCGACCTCCGCCTGCGGCCCGTCCGGGCGCTGTCTTGTTTCCGGACGACGCCGGCGCGACCAGGAGCTTGTCGCCCTCCGACCGGTGGCTCATGCAGGTCCAGACCTCGCCGGCGCGAGTGTTGAAACCGAAACTGGCGAGCGCACCACACACGAAGCAGGTGCGGGCCGCCGCGAATGTAAAACCGGAATCATCCGTAGCGAGCTCCGTGATCGCGGGTCTATTCACCGTCCCGCAATTTGCTAGGCTCCTGTCATGGCGACTCGTGGTGCGAACCGAAAGAAACCTCAGCCGGTACAGCTGCCGCTGTTTCCGGACAGCGCGTCGTTGTGCCGCATCCGGCCGGAATTAAATGAGCGGCGGTATTACAGGATGGAGGTGTGGCCGGACTTGTTCGGCCGCGCGCTTCTCATGCGCCAGTGGGGCCAAATCGGGACAGAGGGTCGCCAGCGGACGGACCCGCATCCTGATCCGGGAGCTGCTCTCAATGCTCTGGCCCGAATTGCACGATCCAAGCACCGAAGAGGGTATCGGCCGCGGCCTTAGACGGTTGAGTGGCGCGACTTGGTCGGGGCGACACATCCTGGATGTCGCCGGAACAGGTTGGGGCCGGGGCTTTAGGGCCGCGTCCTGAAGCCGCGATCTCAGGACGATCACACTGCGCGGAATTAACTGCTTTGTTCATGCCAAACGCCGCCAGCAACCGGGGGGCAACAGGAGACAGACAGCTGTATCTGAAGGCGAGGTCAACAAGCGCCGACGCTGGCGAGGCTCCCAA
>NZ_LMUG01000077.1:0-2669 GCF_009766125.1 Acidisoma sp. S159 | reverse complement strand
CGCGAATGTAAAACCGGAATCATCCGTAGCGAGCTCCGTGATCGCGGGTCTATTCACCGTCCCGCAATTTGCTAGGCTTCTGTCATGGCGACTCGTGGTGCGAACCGAAAGAAACTTCAGCCGGTACAGCTGCCACTGTTTCCGGACAGCGCGGTGTTGTGCCGCATTCGGCCGGACTTAAATGAGCGGCGGTATTACAGGATGGAGGTGTGGCCGGACTTGTTCGGCCGCGCGCTTCTGATGCGCCAGTGGGGCCAAATCGGGACAGAGGGTCGCCAGCGGACGGACCCGCATCCTGATCCGGGAGCTGCTCTCAATGCTCTTGCCCGAATTGCACGATCCAAGCACCGAAGAGGGTATCGGCCGCGGCCTTAGACGGTTGAGTCGCGCGACTTGGTCGGGCCGACACATCCTGGATGTCGCCGGAACAGGTTGGGGCCGGGGCTTTAGGGCCGCGTCCTGAAGCCGCGATCTCAGGACGATCACACTGCGCGGAATTAACTGCTTTGTTCATGCCAAACGCCGCCAGCAGCCGGGGGGCAACAGGAGACAGACAGCTGTAACTGAAGGCGAGGTCAACAAGCGCCGACGCTGGCGAGGCTCCCATTCCGATTGACCGTCGCGGTTCACCCGAATCCTCCACATTGGGATGAACGGTTGACGACCCGCACGTGGAGCGCGGGTCGTTGGCGAGCGCAGCCCTAGAATGGAATTTCGTCGTCTAAATCACGGCCCGCGTGCGGCAGGTCTCCATCGCCCATGCATTCATCCGCCGTGGCGGCCTGGCGATGGCCACCATTCGTGCTCGAAAGCATCGTCATCTCGCCTTTGAAGCGAGCGAGCACGACCTCGGTGGAGTAGCGTTCAACGCCGGATTGGTCGACCCATTTCCGAGTCTGAAGCTGGCCCTCGACGTAGACCTTCGCGCCCCTTTTCAGGAAGCGTTCAATGACCTCCGCGATTTGGCTGTTGAACACGACGACGCGATGCCACTCGGTGCGCTCCTTGCGCTCGCCGGACGCCTTGTCATTCCAACTCTCGCTCGTGGCAAGGTTGAAGGTAACAATCTTGTCGCCGGTTCGACTGCTGCGGACTTCAGGATCCTTACCGAGATTGCCGATCAGGATCACCTTGTTGACGGAAGCCATGTAATTCTCTCACATTTTACAACCAAGAGAAGGCGTCTGGCTTATGCCGTCGGCGTCCCTTCGTGTGCGGCCCCTGGGAACCGGCCGGAAGAGACGGACAACGGAACGTGCTTGCGTTGGACCAGAGCCACACGGAACGCAGTGAGTATGGCGAGGACCCACCCGTTTTCCGGAGCGCGCGGTTGGTTCAAGCCGCAGCAACACGAGAAAGGGCGAGACGGCCGAAGCGAAGCGCCATGCTCTCCAATCTCCATCCATTCCTTCGCTCCATATGTGGGTCGTGCTGGATGTCGAGAGACGGTAGGGGATACTGGTGACGCGCCGGTTTTCTTCTGTGCTTCACGCAGGACGTGGTATATCCCTTCGCAATCCAACCTGAAGGCAATTGAATGAGCACGCCTGTACACGACTGGGTTTCACCTCGTCTGGACGCCATGCTTGCAGACGCAGTGAAAGCAGGAATGGATCGTCAGACAGTCGTGGCGGTGATGACCGACATCATTGCGAGATCGGCCTACAATGAAGCCGTGACGCCGCCGGAAGATCCCGTGCTGAATCCGGTGTCAGATATCGAGCATGAGCCGGTTCCCGCCTCGCCTTTACACTTCGAGCGGCCGATCTTCAGTGGCGGATATCCCGCCGATTGAAGGTTCGCGGGTCGCGGGCCTGTCAAGACGGCCACTCGGACCACAGCACGATCTTCGCACGCTGCAAACCCAGCCGGATCATCAGATTGCCGGAGCAAGTTTACTTGCGGCCGGCGAACGCCTGCGCCGCGAGCGCGGGCTGTAACATGGTTTTCAACCGGGCGAATGCCGGACGGCCCAAGGCTTCCAGCTTTGGGGGTGCGGCCCAACGCTGTGCGTCGGGCGCGATTTGACGTCACGTCGGCCTCGATGGCGGCCCCGGCGAACCGCGCGCCGATCGCGCTGGTGATGGTCTATCTCGGCAGGACGGAACCTCGACGGGGCCACTCGCCCCGCGAGCCGGATGATGGCCAGATCGCGGGCCAGAACGCCGCTCATCACGCCAACGTTCTTGGCCGCGAGCGCCCACCCAAAGCTTGGCGATCAGCCGGTCGTCGTGATGCGCCGTCGGGCCGCCGCCATGGCGCTACGCCGCCAGCACAGCGGCAGGCGTCCCGCTCTCGGTGCTGATGTCCGTGTAGCCTGCGTGGTTGGCGTAGTCGGGATGAAAGGCCAGCAGATAGTCGGCGATACACTGTGCGTCAGAGGCAGCGCGGAAGATTTCGCGCTTATCAGCCTTCAAGGTCTCTATCCAGGATCCGAGGTAGCTTGCATGGTTCGGTATATCGCTTGGCAAATCGAGGACTTTGCCGAGGAAAACCGACGCCAACTCGGCACGAAGCTCTTCTTGAGCGTAGGCGGCTGACCCAAAGCGACTCGTTAAATCGCGATCCAGCCGATCTTTGCCGCCCGTCCAATGCGATGCCTCATGAAGGGCGACGCTCGCGACAGCCTCAGGGCTCTCGAAAGAGGCGGGCGGTGGCAGCTGAATGAA
>NZ_LMUG01000076.1:0-342 GCF_009766125.1 Acidisoma sp. S159 | reverse complement strand
AACACGGGCGTGCTCCCCGGCTTCCGCTTCCGCTTCCGTTTCCGCTTTGGGGTGGATCGCCACCTCTTCCACCGCGGCGCTTCTTGAGGACGCCGGCAGCCAGAGCGGAGGGATTGAGGCCATGAACGCCGGTATCGCCTTTGTCCACCAGATCGCAACACGCTCCTGGTCGAAGAAGGAAAGCCTCGGGTAGTCACC
The DNA here is from genome assembly GCF_009766125.1 of Acidisoma sp. S159. Taxonomy (NCBI): domain Bacteria; kingdom Pseudomonadati; phylum Pseudomonadota; class Alphaproteobacteria; order Acetobacterales; family Acidocellaceae; genus Acidisoma; species Acidisoma sp. S159. The sequence continues at coordinate 144 of NZ_LMUG01000076.1, read as the reverse complement.
TTTGACGACGCCCTCAGCCGCGTCCGAAAACGTCAGACCACGATCCGTGACCTGCGACATGCACGACAGCGGCGGCATCATCACGAGCTTCGCACCTTGCATGAGGGCGTCTGTCACGATCGGGTGGCTTTTGATCGAGGTGAA
>NZ_LMUG01000075.1:30125-33278 GCF_009766125.1 Acidisoma sp. S159 | reverse complement strand
ACCTCAACCGCCGCCTTAAAGTGCTACTTAAAGCGGCAAGCGGTGCCCGCCCAGGCGGCCTTCGGCGAAGGCATACGCTCATCCCACAGCCGCAGTTCCGCCCGCTGCACATCTGTTGGCTTAAGCGTGGCCTGCCACGTCCGGATAATGCGGCGTTGCGTCACAAGTTGACCCTCAAGTTTGATATCTGCTCTTGCAGATATACCAGGGGCGCTTTTGCTAGCCGGCTTGGGCGGAAAGACAGCGCGAAATCTTGAATGCATAAATTCATGAACTCTAAAAATTACTAGCGGCAACCCATTGAAAAGACCTGATACTTGCGGGGGGTTGTCGGCCTGATTAAAAGCCTTTCGTGTGTGCGCGCGCTTCTTTCTATGATGCGCATGCGCGCACGTTATCTTTAAAAAATAGATTACATGCTTCATTGGTCCTGATGCTGGAGAAGCCGAAAGCTCTTCAGCACCCAAAAGGCGCGCTTAGCCTTTCGGGGTGTGGCGTAGCGAAGCGGAGCCACCAAGATCGAATACCTAATCTAATTCAATTTTAATACGTCGGTTTCATTGCGATCGTGCAATTTCATATGAAGCGCGAGGTAGGTCATGATCTAGCAACTAGATTGGGGATGACGGCGACGATGCAGGAGCTGGCGGCTTCGCCGCGACGTGCCCTGCGGGCCCGTCAGCAGATCGCTTCGCGGGCAAGGTGGGGGGTAGCTCGAAAGTAACTGAGCATCCTAGCTTTCGAGCGAGGTGTGGGTTTATCGCCTTGCAGACGCTCAGCCTCGTACAGGCCGTTTTAGGCCCTTCGGCACCTACCCTAGCGGTCCGCCCCCCAGACCGGCCTAACTGGCCAAATTTCGTCAGTACGATTTGATGTCGGAGGTCGCCTCGCTGGCGCTAGCCGTGTGGCGCCAGATTGAGGGGGGGGTCAGCTCTCCTGGGCCACCGCTTCAAAAAGATGAACCGCACTAAGCAGAGCGGCGTTCAGCTTCTTATGGTCACTCCCATAGTGCGCTTGTCTGTGACAATTTGGGCAGATGCCGGCCACGTACCGTGGATCATCAGGCCCGCCGTCACTGAGACGCCGAATATGATGTGCTTCAAGAAAAGGTCGCCCGCTTGCAGTAGTGAATGGAGCAGGTAGTTTGCAAGACTCGCAGATACCCCCGGCACGAGCCAAAACATAATCTCGAACATCGCGGCTTCGACGAAACAGCGTTGCCGCGCTATTTGCTTGTATGCCTTGCGCAGGCGCTGCCGCGGCCATTGCCTTAGTCCGCAGCTCAGCTAGTGTTGATATGGGTGCGGGCTCCGCTACCATATCGTCTGCTTCGAGCTCCGTCTCACGTAATGGCGCTAGATTGAAAACGATGGCATCTCGCTCCTGGCCATTAATGTCTGGTTGCCGCTCGATTTCCCAGCCTGCGCAGACGAATAAGCCTTCAAATCGAACTCTACTGCCCTTCTTTGTTTGGCTGAGGACCAAAAGGTCTCTTCCTCGTGCTGAATGATCGAGAATCGCTGCGTTACCAGCAACCATGCGCATGTCGCCGACCCGGCCCTGACCGGTGTATCGGAGGGAGCCGTCCGCTTGGAACTCATCCCTATAACCGACGATACCGGCACCGTGGCCTGTGAATAAAAAAATTCCAGGAAGTTTAGCAGGCGTCGAAATTCCGCCCTGTTGTTGCCCTCCGAACGGCTGATGGATATCCAGCCGGCGCACGTAGCTCTGATGTATGACGAAGGGCCAGTGCATGGGTTGATCGTGTCCTACTAACCAGTGGTCGTGATGCGCTAACCACACAGGCGAAGGACGGTAAATGCGCCGCGGGCCTTTGGCAAAGAATGCCACTCAGCCACCAGACCCACGATGAGCGACGTGCGCTTGGTAATCCCGAGCTCGCTCTTTGTTCGGCACGTCTAGATCGTCCTTGGCACGGGAAGCTCCCTTCATGCTGCACCGCAACATAAAAGCCTCATCGCCGTCGAAAGTCTAGCGTTAAAACGAACTTGATTCGCTATAACGACTAGTCGGCAGGCCTGGCTCGAACAGGTCAACCCGCGAGAAGGAACATTATCGCGTGTTGACATCATTGCGTTGGTCAGGTTGAATCACTCGGTTTACACAACGGCGGCTTATTGGCCAGCCTGGACAAATTGATGACCATCGAGGTCCTTGTGCAAAGCTCTCAGCGCAGAAAGGGTTGTTGCAGCGCAAGTCTCGAGCGGGCTTCACGGCGACGGCGTCTTCGCGCGAGCGATTGGAAGGTCTGACGCGCGAATTATTCCGTTTTGACTACTGAGGCTCAACTGCTGGGCCGTGCTCTGCGACTGGGAAACGCCGCTGATCCTGTGGTCACCGCTATCGTATAATGTCACTTTTTCAGCCTGCTTTACTGCGACACGCCTTGCATCCGGGAAGCAGGCGTAGTGCATGCCATTCTGCGATCCAGTTGACGAGGGCTGACCCAGCCCCTCCGGCCACCATGGCTTGGGCGAATCCTCTTCCACTGGCGGCGGTCCGTTGACCTCCTCTGCCTGGCGCGACAGCGCCGTGCAGAGCGCGTTGACCTTGTCCTTCAAGTCTACGTTGAACATGTCACCGACCTGAGTCATCCCGCCCGCTGACCATTGCCCCATGCCGCCGAGGTCCCGGTGGCTAAATTGCGCCTGTCGACCGCCGCCGCGACGGAGAGCCTCTCTCAAAACCTCGACTGCTTCAACGCTCACACTATATTTTGCCGCTAAGTCATCCAGCCTATCTGCCATTTGCTCCACTCGCTCCATAACTAATTGCAATGAGCGCCTGCTTCTGTCGCTCCGTCGAAAGCCCGATTCCATAGGTCGGGCTTTGAATTCGAGCTTTCGACCTCCAGATCCCAAAACCTGATTTTGCGGTCTTGATCGATTCTGCGAGATATTATGCTATGTATCTACACAAGTTGGATCCGGTCTCAGGCCGGCTTGGCGCCTGGGGCGCTGCACTTCACAAACTTCCCAGAGTTGTCACGGCAGTGAACCGTCGATTTAGCTGGGCACTTCATGAATTTTCCTTGCGCGTCACGGCATTGCGAGGCGAAAGCCGCCGGCGCTCCGACGAGGAAGCTGAAGGCAGTTACTGCGAGTAATAGTCGACGCATGACATGCTCCG
>NZ_LMUG01000075.1:29555-30115 GCF_009766125.1 Acidisoma sp. S159 | reverse complement strand
TGGGGCGCTGCACTTCACAAACTTCCCAGAGTTGTCACGGCAGTGAACCGTCGATTTAGCTGGGCACTTCATGAATTTCCCTTGCGCGTCACGGCATTGCGAGGCGAAAGCCGCCGGCGCTCCGACGAGGAAGCTGAAGGCAGTTACTGCGAGTAGCAGTCGACGCATGACATTGCTCCTTTGAAACTCATGGTTTGGCATAGACCCTTAGATGGAATGATGGGTTCAAACCCCCAGCACGTCACTTCCCGAAATGCTCGGCGATCGCGTGGTCGGAAATGTTGGTCAAGTCCTTGCTCAGGCTGCGAGTAAGCTTGGCTGCCGTCGCCTTGTTAAGTGCCTCGCGGATGTCGTGCAGGACGTGACCAGGGGCGGCCAAGACAATGTCCTGCACTTCCGACGCCGGTGCGCGATTAAGATAGTCCGCAACGACCCGCGCGAACTCATGCTTAATCTCGGCCTTGGGATCAGCGTGAGGTGCCTTTAGCTGATGCTCCCCCTTGGAGGCATCTTCGTCGATGTCGCCGGTGCCCTCCGCATTGAAGGTATGGATCGTGTGG
>NZ_LMUG01000075.1:29335-29545 GCF_009766125.1 Acidisoma sp. S159 | reverse complement strand
CGGCATAAGCCAGAACAGTGGCTCTCATTTCTGGAGGAACCTCGCGGCCCAGGCATCGCGCTGAAGTCCGCGTGCTACTCCGATGCCTGGCGCGGGTGTTCCAGAAAGAAGCGCAGCATCTCCCCTGTCGCGCCGGGCCCGCTTGGCTCGGTGTATGAGCCCGAGAGACTGCCACCAAACCAGGCATGGCCGGCGCCTTTGACGAGCCAG
>NZ_LMUG01000075.1:19563-29325 GCF_009766125.1 Acidisoma sp. S159 | reverse complement strand
AGGGGCGGCCAAGACAATGTCCTGCACTTCCGACGCCGGTGCGCGATTAAGATAGTCCGCAACGACCCGCGCGAACTCGTGCTTAATCTCGGCCTTGGGATCAGCGTGAGGTGCCTTTAGCTGATGCTCCCCCTTGGAGGCATCTTCGTCAATGTCGCCGGTGCCCTCCGCATTGAAGGTATGGATCGTGTGAAAGTGGTCATCATGGCGGGTGAGGATGCGGGCCTTACCGCCATCTGCGACTACGTACCAGGTCGTGTCATGTGTGCTCATGGGCAACCCTTATCTGAAAGCCGGAATGAGAAGAAAACACTGTTCCGGCATAAGCCAGAACAGTGGCTCTCATTTCTGGAGGAACCTCGCGGCCCAGGCATCGCGCTGAAGTCCGCGTGCTACGCCGATGCCTGGCGCGGGTGTTCCAGAAAGAAGCGCAGCATCTCCCCTGTCGCGTCGGGCCCGCTTGGCTCGGTGTATGAGCCCGAGAGACTGCCACCAAACCAGGCATGGCCGGCGCCTTTGACGAGCCAATGCTCAATCATTGTGGTCCCAGTCGCGTCATCATGCAGCGTGCGGCTATAGGCCAGACCGCCTGGAACCTGGCCGCTCTCAACCCGCGCCCTCAGCGCCTCGCCCTGAGCGGACTGAACAACAACCGCGTCAGCATTGACCGGATTTACGGTGGTGTCACGGTCGCCATGGAAGACGATGGCTGGGACAAGTCGCCCGAGGGTTTCGGATTGGGGCGACATCGCTGTCTCATGTGTGAAGCCTTTCCCGCCACGCTGCATCGCGGCGAATGCCGAGGGCATGTCCCGTGCTGCTCCGCAGGGCAGCCCAGAATGCACGCCTATCGCGGCGTAGAGATCCGGGTATGCGTTTCCCATAACCGCGGCTGCTGCTCCGCCCGCCGAAAGCCCGGCGACATAAACACGTCGTTCATCGACTTCAAAGTCGCGCATTACTTCGCGAGTGATCCCGGCAATAAGTGAGGGCTCACCCCGATCACGCCGTTGGTCGCCTTCACTGAACCAGTTCCAACACTTCTGCATATTTGCAGAGCTTGTCTGCCCAGGATAGGCGATGAGGATCGTATGTTTCTCCGCAGCAGCGTTCATTTGCGTGCCGACGGCGAAATCATCCGGCGACTGTGTGCAGCCGTGCAGCATCACGATCAGTGGCACGGCTTGTCCATGGTAGCCGCTGGGCACATAAAGCTTATAAGGGCGGCTGCCGGCCTGGTTGCTGAAGGTCTTGGCAAGAAACCGCGCACCATCCGGCACGATGACTGGGGCCCGGTTCGGAGACAGTGGAGTTAGACCACCGACCGGCAACTGGAAATTGCCGTGGGTGCCTTGCCCAAAGAAATTGCATGACGGATGAGAGACCGCCGGCTTCAAATTGAACTGCCCGGAGGCAAAGGTCCTGCCGCCGCCGGCTTTACCGAACCTGGCCCATGTTTGTGGTGCGTGGTCGCCCCTCGCCGATCTTGCCGGTTCGACCACGCCTTCGATCGTAAGAGGGTTCAGTTGCGGGTTCACATCGGCGTTTGATCTCGCTGGTCGACCGGCAAGCATGTTCTGCAAAGCGGCGGTGGCCTCCGCAAGACGGCCTCCCGTTGTCAAACGTGTCGCCTGTAGCAGCCCGTCAGGCAGGTGATTCTTCATGGCTGTGACTTCCGTGTTTTGGGACCCCATCAGGCATCCCGTGCGGAACCGATATCGGCTTCCGTCGATAGTGGATCGTCGTCGTTTTGACGGGCGACGCTTGGCCCGTCAGCGTTGATTTAGTTCGTTCGGTCCGCCAAGGCGGCCTTGACCTCGGCACTGGCATGGAGCGCACCCAAGACCGTCACCGAGGCGATGGTCGCGCGGGCCAACTCGGGCGTGACGTCTCGGGCGACGGTGGCCAAGCCCAGCACGTTGATGTGCAGCATCTCACCGCGGTTTTGCACCGCCTCAAGGTCGCCGCGGCCGTAATGCGCTAGACCAATGTCGAGGGTCTTTCGCGCCACGGACTGGCGGACCACGTCAGCGTGGCGATCGAGCTGATTGCGAATAGCGGTTCGGATGAAGTCTGTCCGGTTCGAATAGAACCCATCCTTCACCATCAGATCGATATGGCCGAGATCGACGTAACCCAGGTTGATCGTGATCTTCTCGCTATCGGCTGTCTTAGTCCGTATGTCATGCACTGTGCCCATGATCGCCCTCCATCCAAATGGATGGTATATGGATGGCCAACGGCGGGCGTCAAGGGAGCTGATAGAGGCACTTATGTTCCGCTATGACAGGGTCGTGCCATGCGTCGCCTAGAGCGGGGCCCGGTCAATTCCCGCGTCGGCGGGTCGATCTGACCAAACGCGGTACCAAGCGCTTCGACTATTGCTGGACCCTCACGCCGTCACCAGCGTCACGCCTGGGTCTAGCATTGAACCCCGAGCCCAATCGGTGGGTGGGTTGATGCCCTTTTCCTATGCGAAAGGCTTATCACAGCCATCAAGTGCCTTCGCAGAAGGCAAAAGGCCGATTATGGTGCGGTGACACGCTCAACGGGCACGCTACGGATCATAAAGATCGACAGTAGGGACAGCCATGACGGATGCGGAGCGAGCGACGTTGTCGCTCGTGCGAAGGCGTTCGCGACAGCTGCCCATGCTGGCCAGGTGCGCAAGTATTCCGGTGAGGATTACATAACCCACCTCGGGGCTGTGGCCTCAATTGTGGAGGCGGTTGAGCATACGCCTGAGATGTTGGCCGCAGCCTGGCTGCAAAGCGTGCTCGAGACGGGGCCTCTGCGTCTCCTTCTAACGGGCAGAGTGCGCAATTTGTCGGCCCCTACGCCGTCTGGCGCCACCACACTCTATACGCGCTTAGGGTTCTAATCGCGTATTAATAGACGGCCCATTGTAATGCCGGGGCGGCACCTCTCTCGATCTGCCATACGCTAGCTAGATCTGGACAAAGGTGCACCCGACTATTGATCGGCCTGCTGGCTTTTTTCTGTGAGTTACGTCGGTCCTAATATCCCACAAGGCTGAGGTGATTTACAACCAGAGCTGGATCCAATGTCCCGTCAAAGGCTGCGAGCACGTTTCGCACTGTTGCCTTGCCCATTTCTACCAAACGTCCGGCCGTTAGGGCCGCACAATGCGGACTGAAGACGATTTCCTCGCGTGCAAACAGGGGATCGTCAGCTGGCAATGGCTCCCGCAAGGGAGCAAACCGAGCAACAGACGCATCATGCCGGAAGAGGCAGGTCAGAAGCAGGCTGGTGGAGAACGATGTCGCCTGATCAAACGCGCCGCCTCTTCGCGTGGTTTGATCATGAGTCACCGCGAAGAAGGCAGCCGAACAATGTTGCAAGCCGAAAACGAGCGCCGTGGCACGACGGCTGGGTCTGAGAAGGCCGCACATCATGTCACTGGACGGACAACGAATCCCAACGGGAGCTTGGGCACAGGCATTTTTCACCCAGTGGCCTGTGCGAGTGCCGTCATCACGACCCTTCCCCTGCTCTGCTCGATCAACCCACTGCCACCCGGAGTCAAGGCGCAGAGCCCAGCGGTCATCCAATTACGGCAACCCACCCTCTCCGCCCGTCCAGGCACGGCAATATTCGAATACCGTTCGGCGGAAACCGGGATAGTTTCTGCACATTCTAACCTGTCTTTTCAAGGCTGCAAGTGTGTTGAGTCGACGAACTTTTCTGTCACTCCATGCCCTTTGTCTGTACTCAGCTATGGCGTGTATGTTGGTATTGGTGCTGAAGACTTACGCCGCCGGGGAGCGCCCAAGACCAGACGAGTGGCGCCCGCCGCATCCCATGCCAGGGCCTGTTAGAGCCGATGCAGACCCACTTGCGTCCAAGGGCTCAAGACGTGAGCAGCAATGTGATCACGTGTTGACAGCTAGGGGCGTCAGCCCCGGCAAGCTGTCGGTTACTCTAGCCTCACCTGTCGCTAACGCCGCGGCCCCCAGAGTGTCGCGCAGGTGGTTGCGAGTTTAAAGTGTAAAAGCCTCAACCAGTTCTACGGTACCGTGAGTCTCGACAGCGATCCTCTCTGGGTGCGAATAATGACCGTAGTAGCGTTGTTTTTGCAGTGATTGCGGTTCTGGCGCTCGCGCTCGCAATCCTACGGGCCTTCCTCGACTACTAGCCGCCCGCTTCGCCTGAGCGCCGACGCTACACCGTCTCGTTCACAAAAGCGTGATCCCTGCGTCCAAATCCGTGTTGAAAGCCGACAGGTATTGGGCCGGAGCGTAGCTCTGGTCGCCTGACGGACTGCGGTTATTCAAATTTCAAATCAATGGTCAAAATGACCGAGGAGGCTCCATGTCGCTCTCAAACAATAATCCCTTCGGCTATCTGTTATCTAGTCTCAATGAACAGCCAATCCTGACCGGGAAAACGTCCGTCTATCTTACCTCGGCGGGAACTCTGACCTCCCTGGGAGTCACTGTCGCAGGACTGGGATCGACCACGGTGACGTCATCGGGCGGCACGCCAGTCGCGAATTTCCCAATTACGGGTGGCACACGAAACCTGCTAAACGGCAGTGAGTCGGTATTACACCAAGGAAGCGGCCTTGAACTTAGTGACAGCAAGGGAAGTATCTCTCTAACCGATTTCAACGTTGACACCCTGAATGGAACGATCGATGCCAACGTCACCATAGATGGACAGCTTGCCGGAAACGTGCCGGTTTTCGATCTCGGCCGCGGTGTCTTCGGTCCAACGCTGACTTTAACGACGGCGGCGGCCGGTGCTGTCGACACGACCCTTGGAACTGACGCAATCACTTCGTCTACCACGATCGGGACTGCGATCGTATCGCCGCTCATTAATCCTTTCTCGCTCGGACAACCATCCCTGCAGTTTATCTCCCCAACGCCGCCGCCTCCTGCGGGCACCACAGCGCCGATTGTCGGGGGCGCCACTTCAGTCACTTTGGGATCTGCGGCGATACTGGCGTCGCTTGGCGTAGCAGTGAAAAATCTTGGTTTCGGCAGTCTGGACCTCAGTGGAGCTGTCCCAGTTGCTAATTTTCCGATTACCGGAGGCTCCGAAGACGCGTCAAGCGCTGAAATTCTACATACAGGAAGTGGAATCGCGCTGGGGAACTTGGTAGGCATGGTATCACTGAAAGACCTGTTCATCGACACCAAGAATGACGTCGTGGACGCGAACGTCGAACTGAATGGGAAGTCTGTCGGCAATCTCGCTGTCTTCAACCTGGGCGCCGGTGGAGCATTAACGCTGACCGCGGGAGCGGCCGCTGCTGCGAACAAGACTCTAGGCATTACGGCACTGACAACGATGACGCCCATTGGTTCAGCAATGGCAGGCCCAATTGCAGGGCCGCCCAGCGTCGATTTTGCGACCGGGCATAGTGTCTGACGGACGTCGGTCGAGTTGAGATTTGGGCAACTTAACAAGATCTGACGTCGAAGATTTTGAGGTCGTCTTCCGCCTTCATTAGGAAGATGAGACCGATTAAGATGGAAGCTGAAGGTATCAACCATCGGCTTCCATTCTTGCGACCACGTCAGGATCGCCTTTTGGAAAGAAAAACCCAGCCGCCGAAGCGACTGGGTAAGTTTGGCTTCTCATGTAACTCGGAGTTTATCCCGTCAGTGGACGAGACAGTTTTCAATATCAGCTCTCGGCGACTACTGCCATGGTATTCATCATCCTAACTGCACCCGCTTCGCATAACTTTCATGAAGCGGCAACATGCATCCAGCTGGGCCTCTCGGTCTGGTTCAGGAATTGCGAAGACTTCAGACGGTCCTACTCGATCAAGTTCGCAGACCGCCGATGCCGACGGATCGTGGAACCAGTTATGGAGCGAGACCGCAATGTTCGCGCGGATCGAGTCCACCGAGTTGAGAGACGCAACCGCATTCCATACCGCCCGGCATCGCATCCTGGGACTGCCGTATCGACCATGATGCTGTGCTTGGAGCCGATGCGCCTTGGCCCAGCAAGTGCCGGTCACTGGCTGCCCGCGCGCTATCCGGCCGCGACCGCCAAGCATAGAAACCACTCGGTGAAACCTCGAGCACGCGGCACATGAGGCGGACCGGAAAGGTGCCAACATGCTACTCGATGAACGTAAACCTCATCTCGGCACCTACGCGAAGGATGCCGATGGCTTTTCTTAGCACATCGCGCTCCATGCGCGTCCAATCCAGTTCGAGCTTGAGTTTCGCGTTTTGCAACGCGAGAACCGCTGGAGAACCGCTGGACGTTGTCATCCCGCCTTCCAACCTCACCCGCGGCCGTGGCCCTGCGTCCCCGCCCTGCATCACCCTCCGCCACGCCCGCAACATCGAGGGCTGGATGCCCAATTCGCCGCGACCTGCGTCAATGGCCGGCCGCTGCTCTCTAGCAAGGCGACCGCCTCACGCTTGAACTCAGGCGTGAATTCCCGCTTCGTCTTGCTCATCATTCATCTTGCAGCTCCAAGAGGAGCGTATCAGAGGTGTCCACCGATGCGGGGGGAAGATCAAGAAGCTTACAGCTGCGGAGCCAATGATGGTGATCTAAGCTAAGGAAGCCCATGCCTGTCCCGGAAGCCGGTTTCCAAGTGCCGGCTCCGCAGTCTAACCCTGACAGCGGGTTGCGGTCTGAGATCCACCATGGCGATTCATACAGCATAGCCTCTTGATGAACGAAGGCGGTGTTTTCCCCGACTGAAATACGCTTACTGTTCCGATGAAAGTGCTGTGGAGGGTAGGCCTTTCCTCTCCGAAAGGCGAACCACCCCCTGTCCGGCAGGCGAACACACGGACTCACGGATCTACCTCCTGCTTGTTGCCCAGATCATCCGGTTCCGAGTCGAGCATTCCTTTTCCGAGGCGCAGGCCGATCCCTTCTGCTAGCCGTAAGACGTCGATGAGCAAGACGTGTTTGATTGCGCGTTCTGCGCTCGAAGTTGAAGCATTGAGATAGGTCGTCAATTCAAATTGAATCCCCGCTTCACTAACGCCGCAAACTCCGACATCGGTGCGCCGTGCGACAAAGGAGTCGTCGCTGGCGACTCGTTCACGCAACGCTGACGCGAACCGATCTAGCCGCTCTGGCGTACCGCCCGAAGTGACAACGAATTGGGTTTTGAAAAGACGGTGACGGCGCGTGCCTAGGTTATTTATCGTAGAGTCGGCGAGTTTGCCATTGGGAACCACCACGATACTATCCTGCGCGCTGCGCACCCGCGTCGAACGGATGCCCACGTGCTCGACTGCTCCGTCGATATCGCCGGCCGTGATCCAATCGCCCCGACGAAAGGGACGGTCGGCGACTAGGATGCCGGCGCCGAACACGTTTGAAAGCGTCTCGCGCGACGCGAACGCGAAAGCGAGGCCGCCAATGCCGAGGCCGGCCAAGACTCCGCTTGTGGGAATTGAGAGGAAATAGGCGAACCCTAGAAAAGCGGCGATGACTACTCCGAGTCGTGCCGCCGCTAGCAGAAGGCTGAAAAGGATATCGTCGGCGGCGCTGACGGTCCGGTCAGATAGCCGCTGCAATGCGAGACTAGCAGCACCGAGCAGATGCCAGACGGCGCCAGCTGCGGCGATGATTAGAATCGAACCGATTATTGGGTAGGTAACGCGACGGATCTGCTCGGGCACGCCGAGCACGGTAGGAAACTTGTTCGCGAATACGAGTGCAAAGGTGATCGCAACCGCCCAGGAGAACCACCGGGGTTGACGCGCGCCATCGCCCGCGAGACGGGCGATGGCGAGGCGGGTCGGCCAGGCAATCAGAACCCCGATCATTGCGGCGGCGGCCAGCACGCACAGGGCGCCGATCAGCTGCCAATACTCGACCGGCCCCAGCCGGCCAAGCAGACCAGGCGCGTGGGTGCGGACGGCGCCACGGAGGGTAAAGAAGGGCGCTGCTGGAATGGCGCCAGGTGGTGTAGCAAGGGGAGGTGGCAGTTCGTCTAATACCGTATAGAGGTTTGCTACATTCGCCACGGTTTCGGCGGTAAACTGCCAGGGCGCGTTAGTTTCAGTCCCGTTTGGCGCGATGACGATACGACCCATGGGATGACTGAAATGCACATAGGGAGTTCGGTCCTTGCCGTCATCTGGAATTGCTTGCAGGCCGACCAGTCCAATTTGGTTGAGCACGCGGCGGAGATACTGAGCAACGAGCGCGCCCTGCTGAGTACGCAGCACTTCGGGTATGCCGGAAAGGTCAAGCGTTGACAGCGCGAGCGCGCGGCCGGCGCCGTTCCAATCTGCCATGCCTTCAAGGAAGCTACGCATGGTGTCGCGCGGGTTCTGCAGCTTCCTGAAGGCACCCGCGTCAGGTGTCTGTCCTCCACGGGCGGCCAGTAGAGCGTCGCGATCGGCTGCGAGCGCAGCGGCATCTGGCATGCGAATGCGCCACTCTCCCATGGAGTCTTGCACCATGGCCAGCGTCAATGCGGCATCCGTTCCGGACTGTTCGAGCCGAACATTCAGGCGTTGGCCGGGCGCCTGATCAGGCACTGACCAGACTCGAAAGGTAGTCATGTCAATGACGTCAAACAGGTCGCGGACGCGCTGAAGCTTCTCACCGAGCGAGGTCGGCGTGGATGCGTCGTCGAAATCTATATTCAGCAACGCGTTGCCCCATTCGTCGGGCCGCCCGCTCCTGGCTATGTTGCAGTCGATGATGAAACGCCGCAGCACCTCGCGAGGACTCTTATGGTTGAATGCTGGCGAGGCCTCGGGAATAGCGGAGCGGCCGCCAGTCCACCATTCCCCAGCGTCAAAGCGGCCACTGAAACTATTGCCAGACGGGTCCATGTAGAAGACGAAAGCACCGCTTCTATCACTCTCGGACCATCGCCCTTCCAGCCGCCGTCCCTGGCGATCGCCATTATCTTGCCGCCGTAGAGCGGATAAGTGCCTCTGACCTTATCGCCCTGTTGATCGAGGTGCAGTCGCGCGCCACCATCGCGCCACGTCGTCGCCCAATAGCCGGACCATGGCCCATTCGCGAAGGCGGTGCTTCCAAGGACCATGAGTATCGCCAGTAACGGCACGATACGGCGCACATCTACTATCGCCCACGTTTTTTGTCGGCGCGTCGGCTCCGAATGCCGTGACTCGAGGGTCAATACTGTGCCCAACCTATTCAGATGCCATTGCCTTCAAGCGGTTAAACCCTCGCTATTGCCATTTCGTCCAGCCAAAGTCGGTGGCTACATCATTTTTCGAGCCTTTTGCCGCCTCCGGCATCGGTTGAGGAGCCGCGCGGCGCTCGTAACAGTCGCATTGCGTGCTTGCGATGATGACCCGTCAGCGCCACGAACTCATCCAGAACTTTGGTCTTATCGCTCCGCCTGGACGAGACGTCCCTCTCAGTGATCGCCCGCACCTATTCCCGGCGTGTCGCCATGCTCACCTTCCTCATACTCGTCCCCCAGGCCATCGCCTGGGGAGCATTTCAGGCGAGGCAATGCGGCGCCCCACGCACGACCTCGGGATCCTCGGCGCCGGAATGGCTTGGTCGGGCACGGCGGACGTTCCAGTGAAGCGGGAATAGCCACACTGGATGTAAATCGGCGTGGGGCCCGAGGTCGATCGGCACGATAAGTCGTTGACCCTATTGATCTGGGGCCGGGTCATTCCACGCCGTCGATCTACACTTCACGAACGACAGGGTACTGCTCAGCTGGACATCAGACTGCGCGAAGCAAGGCTCGCGATGCCAGTCAGGGTCGGGAACAAAGAAGATGGGAAATACATCTACTGCTATGGCTAC
>NZ_LMUG01000075.1:0-19553 GCF_009766125.1 Acidisoma sp. S159 | reverse complement strand
GTCGCCGCGGCCGTAATGCGCTAGACCAATGTCGAGGGTCTTTCGCGCCACGGACTGGCGGACCACGTCAGCGTGGCGGTCGAGCTGATTGCGAATCGCGGTGCGGATGAAGTCTGTCCGGTTCGAATAGAACCCATCCTTCACCATCAGATCGATATGGCCGAGATCGACGTAACCCAGGTTGATCGTGATCTTCTCGCTATCGGCTGTCTCTTAGTCCGTATGTCATGCACTGTGCCCATGATCGCCCTCCATCCAGCTGGATGGTATATGGATGGCCAACGGCGGGCGTCAAGGGTCCTGGTGGAGGCGCTTATGTTCCGCTATGGGAGGGTCGTGCCATGCGTCGCCTCCACGGCGGAAGTTGCAGCAGCAGATAATTGCCTTCGACGACTACAACACGCACGGCTTTCGGGATTAGCCGGGCGGCCGACCTTGATATCTCAATCGCTCGGTCGAAAACTGGAACAGCGATCTCGTCCTCTTCGTTGAGCTTGAGGCGCCTGAGCATGTGTCTAAGTCCGCCAACGTCAAACGTGTCGGGCGCACCTTTTCGAGCGCGCAGGCCACGTGCAGTCAGTACGGCATCGTCAACCGTCTAGGTCAATGTTAGCCGGCTGCCGAATCATCAAATGTTCCTCCAGAAAAGGCTTTTCGTAAAATCGAAGATAGGCTTTCCCCAAATAGGAATTGCCCCCGAACCAGCCGATGCGACCCTAAGCGCCTCATCTTCGAGAACAGTGTAGTCATCCTGTCGTCTGAGCCGCGGGGTCCGCGGCGCCCAGTGCCATGCGTGGCGGATAGACGAGTTTTCCCAGGATGCCGAAACGCTCAGCGCCACTGGCCGCGGGAATGTTGTTGGCAAGCCGATTGATCGTCGCGTGCGCCAAGGTGGCGAACTTGATAGCTTCCTTGAATTGCGCTGGCATTCCAAATTCGTCGGAGGCGGCAAGCCTCAGTGACGAAGGAAGGTGCGCGGCCAGGCGCTTCATCAGAAAGCCGTTACGTGTCCCCCCGCCGCTCGCGATCAGCGTGCGGATCTCGGCCAGCCGGCTGACATTGTCGGCGATCGACCGCGTGATGGCGATCGCCGTGAACTCCGTCAGTGTCGCAAACAGATCCTCGCTCGAGAGGCCGGAGTATTTCCGAAAGACGGCGTCGGCATATTCCGATCCGAAATCGAGCCGCCAGGCGCTGCGAGGGACCGGGCGATGGAAATACGGGTGGGCCAGAAGTTCGCCCAGCATCGTTTGGTCGATGCGTCCGCGCGCCGCCGTGGCGCCATCGGCGTCGTAGGCTTGGCTGAGCCGGGCGCGCGCGGCTTGATCCAACATCACATTGCCGGGTCCGGTGTCGAAGGCCATCATGCGGCTACGGTCCCGATCCGCGAGTTGGCAGTTCGCGATGCCGCCGATATTGAGCGTTAGCACCGGTCCGATGTCACGAAAGGCCACGAAGTCGAGATATTGCATCAGTGGCGCGCCGGTGCCCCCGAGCGCATGGTCCATCGGCCTGAATTGGGTTACGGTCGGAGTTTCGCAGGCTTCCGCCACGATGGAGGGTTCCCCGATCTGGAGGCCGCAGCCATAGGGACCGTCGAGCCAGCGCCCGACCAGATTCTCGTCGTCCACGAAGTCCTTCAACCGCGCATGATCCGGCGGCTCCTGATAGAGCGTCTGCCCGTCGAAACCGATGACTTCAAGGTCGCCTGCGCCAAGCCGCAATTTCCGCATCAGCGTGCGAGCAGACTCCGCGTAGACCGCGCCGGCTAGGTAGTTCAGCCGGCAGAGCTCGAACAGGCTGAGCTTGTTTTCGAAGGCCCGAAGAACCTGTTCAGCCACCAGCCCCGGCCAATCATAGCTGTGCCCGTCGACAAACTTCGGCCGTTCTGGATAGCCGTCCGGCCCATCGGTGATCTCTATGACCACCGCATCGACCCCATCGAAAGAGGAGCCGCTGTTGAGTCCGAGCACTAATGCCATGGGGTCCGCCTTGTTCAACCTGTTGTTGATGGGCTCCCCTCCGGTTTCCACCTTTCATTCTCATGGACCCCTGAGGGGAGTCTGGTGCCCTATTTATTCACCCAGCCTTTGTAGCTATCAACATTGTCGCGCGTAAGTAGCACGGGCTGAAGCAGAACGGCACTGGGCGTGGGTTCATGGCCACCGACTGATTCCAGGCCAAGTTTGATCGCGACACGCGCGATCTCGTATGGATTTTGCGCGGCCGTCGCGAAAATGCGGCTCTCCTGGGATTTCAGCTGCGCTGTGCCATCGGGCGAGCCATCGACGGTCGTGATAACCATTTCCGAGCGATGTGCCTGGCGAGCCGCGAGATCGGCGCCGATAGCTTGCTCCTCATTGATTATAAACATGCCGTCGATATGGCCAAAGCGTGTCAGGATCGTCTGCGCGACCGCAAACCCGCCATCGCGCGATCCTTTCGCATCTTGCGCTTGCAAGGTTGCTTCGCTTCTCTGACCAAGAGCGCCGGCATTCACGTCTTGTCATAGATGTGATGCAATCGATGTTGACACGCTTCCCCAAAATCGACGCGGTGTTCACGGTCAATGATCCGATGGCAATTGGCGCGTCACTTGCGGCACGGCAGATGCACCGCGATGACTTCTTCATTATAAGTGTTGACGGCTCGCCCGACATTGAAGCTGCGATCAAAGATCCAAACACAAAGATCTTAGCTTTGTCCTACCAGGATCCATACCTCATGGCTGTCAAAGCTGTGCGCGCCGGACAAGATATACTCAATGGAAAGACGATTAAACCCGTCATCACTCTAATACCCCCAACTCTGATCACGGAAAGAAATGTGGCAACGATTCCTGGATGGTCAGCGCCTCATTAATATCGCGCCACAGTGGTTCGACAGGTTGGTCTGGCCGTGGCCGGATGCTTGAAAAGCCAAGATCGCGATGCCTTGAGCGCGCATTGCGGCGCGCCGACGCAACTCGTTCGAATTCGAGTAGCGGCAAAACGTGGAGAATGGTCTTGGATAAGGTGTCACAATTAGAGGCACTCCTATCGACCATGCGATGTGTCGATCTGGCCCCTCGCCTGGAACGCGGCATGCCGAGGTTTCCGACTCATCCTCATCTCGTAATCGATCCGACGGTCACGCATGAGCATGACGGTTATTATTGCCAGACTCTGTCGATGGCGGAGCACACCGGATGCCATATGGACGCCCCATCGCATGCCGTCTCCGCAATGATGGACCAGACGGTTGACATTCTGCGCCCTGATGGGCTTGTCGGCCCCGCGGTGCTGTATGATTTCTCGGATCGGGACTGGCAGCCTGGCGAAACACTGACCGCAGATGACATCCTTCGCTATGAGGCTGATCGGGGCGTTAAAGTGGGCGCCGGGGAAATGGCTCTCGTCACCTTTGGTTGGCGGCGAAAATTCTGGCATTGCGACAGCCGCGCACATTTCTACTCGCGCAACCAGCTCGGCATGAACGCGCCGGCAGCTGAGTTGCTGGCGGCACGCCGCGTGCAGGCGGTCGGTGCCGATACGATCGCCTGTGAGATCCCGATGATCGATGGCAAATGCGGCGATACCCCCGGGCATAGCCGCTATTGGCTACCGGAGGGCATCTTGATTGTGGAAGCAATGGCTCGGCTCGAAATGCTGCCACTGCGGTCGTTCCTCTTCATGGCATCACTGCCGATCGAAAAGGGCTCCGGGTCGCCGCTGCGGCCCCTGGCGTTTTTTTAAGCCTCAGAGTGGGGCTTGAGCACATTAGGACGTCAAGTGACATGCCTGAGCTGATTCCGTTCTCTGACGAAATCGTTGTTATGAACAAGTGTACCTTGGTCGGACGGTTTGCCAACAATAGTAACTATGGCGAGATGTCGAAAGCAATCATGGCTTGCATCCATTCCCCTTAGACTGATCGCTGCGGCGTGGATTGCGAGGTTAGAGGGACGATAACGTGCACGTCTTCGTGGCAGGACCATATGCCAAGTCATGTGCGACTTAGGCATCGTCCTCGTCGATAAGATGATCAGCCGCAAAGCCAGCGCGGGACGCGCAGGCGCGGCACGGCCGCGCGCCCTCCTTGTCGTGACGCGCGGGGATCAACAAGTAGTCACGCGCACGAACCCAGATAGACCTCCATAACTTGTGTTCGCGTACTTACCGTAGGCAAGGCTGAGCGTGACCTGAAGTTCTGGGTCAGAAGGCCTAACAGAGGTTGAGCGGCCAAACACGGCTTCGCGGTTCGCACACGAAGGCCGAACTACGACGAACAGGAGAGGCGCGTTTGCCGCTCTTGCCAGGCTTGTGCGGGATTGAACCGTGGATGCTGACCGGCGTCGCGCTCGAGCGTCATGCCCCACCCTCACACTCCCTACCGACACAGCCGCTTGAGAAGGCTCATGCCTTCGAGACGAAAACTGAAGGAGGCGTTTCGAGCCCATCCGCGATTGTTCTCCATTTGCTCGCAAACCTACCGTAAGCGGTCTTGATATCTACACCGGCGGGCAGCTCTGGGCATTCATTCTCACCATTTGATCCCCAATTGACCCAGCCTGATTCCCGCCGCTGCACGATTTGAAACGCGCCCGAAGGTTTGGATGTCCACCAGATCATCGCTCGACCGGAGGCTTCGTCATACTCCACGGTCTTGGACGCTGCCCCGGGAAAGATCGTCTCGTCGGGCACCGTTGAGACGTCAATCGCCTCATCAGAGATGATCCAGGGTCTCTCAGGTCCATCTGCCGCGATATGGGCGGCTGCGCATACGCGGCCCAGCCGCTCGCGGATCTCGGCCTCACCGAGCGCCTTCTCCCAGGCACAGAATAGCCGCCAGTAAAGATCCCAGTGGGCGGACTTCATATCGTTTAGCTGGGTTCGGAACTCAGCAAATTTCTCGTTTTGCTCTCCAGACTGGGCGATCGTCTGACCCACCATATCGACCAGGAAGCCGGCGTAGGGGTCGCCCGCGCGATAACGTGTTCCGCCATCAGCTGCAAAGCGATTGAAGACCAACTTACCGGGACCGCCCTCGAACTCATCACCTACTGTGATCTTGTTGGTGACAGAGCGACCGTTGATGATGGTTTGAAAGTCGTCGATCATATATCTGCGCTGGAACCAGGGAACAGCGTGGAAGAACTTCCAGTCGATCGTGAAGCTCTTGCCGCGAAGTTCCGGCAATAGTCCATCGGGGATCTGCCCATGCATACGATAGTGATGATGGAGCGGCCCTTCCTCCAATATTTCAATCCGGACTGTACAATGTTCGGGCGGGTTGATGAGCCCGTTTTCAGGTGTAAAGAAGGGTCCGTAAAAGCCACCAATAGCATTATTTCCAGAAGGTAGCAGCTCGAGGCCATCCGCAGCGCCTTTGAAATGCCGCATTCCCCATTTGGAGGAGCCGACCCCCTTCGCCTTCCCGGAACAAAGTTCTAGATCGAACGCTCCTGTATCAAGCCGCACAAAACAGTCCTGCTCCCGACCTTCCAGTCTGGTGATTCCAACGGGCACGTCACCTGCAAGCACCTCCTCGCCAAGCGTTAGCTTCAGGCGACCCGCAAGTGAGACCACAACTACAAAGCGCGTCGTACCAGAGGCGCCTCCGCTGTCCAGGCGCTGTGCTAGCAGGCGGCTGCCGTCCGCGGCCGCCATCCATCGCAGCGGGCCGGAAAGATCGGCGGGAACTTCGAAGAAAATAGGCTCATTCACTCGGGACGTGCAGACGGAATCAGACACTGAGATCGTGAAGGACATCGAGCAGTCTTTCGTTAGGAGTCGCTGTCGCAGGCCGGTTCGCGACTTATGTGGTCTTCGAAAAGAAGGAGAATTTCTTTGTCTTCAGGCTATCGATCGAGACCGCTAGGATGATAACCAACCCCTTTATGAGGAGTTGAGTGAAGAAGGGCACGTCGAGCAAGATTAGGCCCGTTGTCAGTACACCGAGAATCACCGACCCGATGAGCGTGCCAATGATGCGTCCGCGGCCACCCCCAAGACTGGTGCCGCCTAGCACGACTGCGGCGATTGCATCCAGCTCATAGCCCGTACCAGCGGTAGGCTGGGCCGAAATGACTCGCGCGGCGAAGATCGCGCCCGCAAGGCCCGCGCAGATGCCCGCGATGACATAAACGGAGGTCACGACGCGACCCACGCGCACACCGGCTAGCCGCGCCGCCTGAGCGTTACCACCGACGGCGTAGACGTGACGGCCGTAGGTGGTGCGCTCCAAAAGGAACCAGGCAACGCCATATACTGCGGCCATCACGATGACGGGCACCGGAAAACCGGCGACGTAGCCATTTCCCAGGACCTTGAAGCTTAAATCGCTGGAGACGATCGGCTCCCCAGCGGTGATCGTGTAGGCAAGACCGCGTAGGAACGTCATGGTTCCGAGTGTTACTATGAATGGCGCTAGCATCAGCACCGAGGTCAGAAGCCCGTTGACTAGACCACAGGCGCCTCCCGCCGCCATGCCCAAGACTACGGCCAAAACACTGGGCGTGCCGGCCATGGCGAGGATGACGGAAACCACTCCCGAGACCGCGATGATGGAACCGACGGAAAGATCTATGCCGCCGGTCAGGATAACGAAAGTGAGTCCCGCCGCCAAAATCGCATTCACGGAAATGGAGCGCGCGATGTTTAGCAGGTTACCGATGCGGTTGAAATTGGGCGCTACAACCGACATCAGCACGATCAGGGCGATCAACACGATCAGAATGCCCACGCGATCCCACCACTTGGCGAAATCGAAAGACGACTTTTCTGCCACCTCGACCTTTGACTGAAGTTCCGCCTCGTTCTTGATCATCATGCCAGCGCTCCGTGCACGGGAGCGTCCGCGGTTAGGTTAGTGCCAGTCGCATAGGCCATGACCTCCTCTTCCCCTGTATCCGCGGAGGAGAGGTTGCGCACGATGCGGCCTCGCCGCATGACAAGGACGCGATCGGTGATGCCTATGACCTCGGGAAGGTCAGACGAGACGATAAGAACGGCCTTCCCTGACCGCGCCAGTCCATCGATCAGCCGGTAGATTTCGCGCTTAGTCCCGATATCGACACCCCGTGTCGGCTCGTCGAGGATCAGAACACGTGCATCACGCAGAAGCCAGCGGGCGAGTGCGGCCTTCTGCTGATTTCCGCCCGAAAGAGCGCCTACTGGAAGGTCGATCGCGCTGGCTCTCAAACTAAGCCGTTGCATTTGACTACGAACCGCATTGCGGCTGGCCGCGCGGTCGACAACCCCGAGGGTTGAGAACGCCCGCAACGAACTGATGACGACATTGCTTTCCACCGAATGATCTGGGAAGAGGCCTTGGCTCTTTCGGTCTTCCGGCAACATGCCCAGTCCGTCAGCGATGGCATCGACCGGCGAACGGGGCGCGCTTTGCCGTCCCTCGACCGAGACTCGGCCGGCTGTTCTAGCGTCTGCGCCGAAAATCAGGCGGGCAAGCTCCGTGCGACCGGCGCCAATGAGTCCTGCCAGCCCCACTACCTCGCCGGCGCGTACGGCGAGATCAACAGGGCCAACACCGTTCCCGACCAGGCCCTCGACCCGCAGGACCTCGTCCCCCGGCGTGCGGACAGGGTGATCGTAAAGATCGCCCATGCTACGTCCAACCATCATGCGGACGACGGCGTCGGGGTTGAGCTCCGCCATTGTACCCGTGCCGACGTGGGCACCGTCGCGAAGAACCGTGATGCGGTCCGCCAGCTTCCAGACTTCCTCCATACGATGGGAGATGTAGATGAGGGCTACCCCAGCCGCGCGCATCTGATTGATGAGGCGATAAAGCTCATCTGCTTCGCCCTGAGAGAGGGCAGCCGTCGGCTCATCCAGCACGAGCACGCCGGCATCTTCAGCGACGGCGCGCGCAATTTCGACCATCTGTTGCATGCCGATACTGAGATCGCCGATACGCATGCGTGGGTCGACACGAGCCCCAATGCGCGCAAGCTTGGTCCGGGCACTTTCCTGCACTCGGCGACGATCCAACGTACCGAAACGTGTCCGCGGCTCCTGGCCGAGGGCAAGGTTGTCGCCGACTGTCATATCAGGGATTGTATTTAGCTCTTGATGGATAATCGCTATGCCAAGAGCTTTGGCGGCGCGCGGCGAGCTGATCTCCACCGCGTGGCCGTCGAGAATGATGTCTCCCGCATCACGCTGGATATTACCCGCCAGAATCTTCATCAAGGTCGATTTTCCAGCACCGTTTTCACCCATCAGAGCGTGGACTTCGCCACGTGCCACATCAAGATGCACTGACTTCAGAGCCTGGGTGGACCCAAAGCGCTTGGCGATGCCCTTGAGCTGGAGATAGGGGCTACCTGTCATCCTACCTTCCCGAAGCTGGAGCGGGCCGTTGGGCACGTGCCCTCAACCCACCCTGCCCTTCACTCACCAGCCCGCATAGCTTCCGACATCGTCACGCGTGACAAGCACACTTGGAATGAGGAAGATCTTTTGCGTCGGCGGCTTGCCAGCAGCGATATCTTCAGCAATCTCCACCGCCTTTCGCACCATGCCGGCCGGGTTCTGCGTTGCCGTGCCAATGAACGGAGAGCCCGCGCGCTTCAACTCGGCCACCGCTTCCGGACTGCCATCGACGCCGGTCACTTTAATCTGGTTGGTTTTGTCCGCCTGCTCTACCGCTAGCACGGCGCCGAGCGCAGATGGATCGTTCATGCCGAAGATGCCGGTCACGTCAGGATGAGCCGTCAACATATCAGTAGTGACGGAAAGGCCCGAAGCCCGATCATTCTTGGAGGCCTGCTGACCGACGATCTTGATGCCGGGGTATTTTTTGGCAACCGTTCTGCAGCCGTGGATGCGGTCGATGATGGTTTGGATCGGCGTGCCATCCACCAGCAACACTTGACCTTTGCCGCCCATCTGCTGGAAGAGGTAGTCGCAGGATTTCTCGCCTGCCTGCACCGCATTCGTCATCACGACCGCGTCCGCGCCATGAGCGGGAGTATCGACGGCCACGACGATGATCCCCGCCTGCTTTGCGCGGTCGATCGCCGGTTCGATGCCGGCTTCATCCACCGCAGAAATGACGATGAGATTCACCCCCTGCTGAATGAAGGCATCGATTTGATTGTTCTGATTTCCCAGATCGAGCTGCGCATCCTGCGTGTTCAGCGATGCCCCGATTTTTGTCGCGGCATCCTTAGCGCCCTTTGTCATCGCGGCGAAGAAGGGGTTGGACATATCCTGAACCATAAGACCGATCTTTTCGATCTTGGTCGCAGCTTGAGCGAATGAAGGAGCACCCGCTAGCATAGTTGCGGTGACGAGCGCACAGAGCGTGATCTTCAACGAGAGGTCAAAGCGTGATTTGTTTATCATATCTAGTTCCTCACCTATTTTAGCGTTTCTTACTGTGTTTCACTTGTCGCGGTTACGGCTCGACCGTGAACGGCACTACGATCAAGGCATTTATTGGTTGGTCACCTCTCAAACGAGCTCGATTGGTGGGTAAACCCACATCCGCAGGAGCGGCGGATCACGAGATCGGGCGCAACCTGCCTCTGATGTCTGGGCAGATAGATCGGCGCTCTTTGCCCCCCCACCCGTTCGGGCGTATCCTGCGCCGTGATGATCTCAGTCATTATGAAGGCAGCGTTCCGACCGATTTCCTCAGAATGCTCGTTGAGAAGGGTTAACGGCGGGTCCACAAGTTCTGACCACGGAAACTCATCATACCCAACAAGCGCCATATCCTGGGGAACCCGGATCTGTCGCTCCTTCATCAGTTTCATGGCGCCAAGTAGAATCGGGTTGTTGCCGGCGATCAGTACATCCGGAAGCTGCGAATTCTTCTTTAGATGGTGCGCAAGAGTCCGATGAGCTCCGGCGGGGTCATTGTCACTTTCAAGAACTACAAGGGTCGCTCCATGGCGCTGTGCTGCGTCGCGTAGGCCGTGCTCGCGTGGCAAGCGCGTCGACCACCTCGTAGGATAGACGAGAAAAAGCCATTTCAAATAAGCGTGCTGCGCCAAATGCTCTCCCACCATCCGACTTGCCGCGTAGTTATCCGTCGTAACGCTCGGGAAGTCGCGCGCATTGGTGGGTGGTGATGAATCGACGAAGACGACGGGAATGTTCCAGCTAGCTAGTAAACTGAGATTCTCGCCTTTGAGCGTGAGAGTAGAAATCACCCCGGCGGCGCGGGCCTCGATCAGCCTTTGCACCAGTCGATCCTCAAGATCGGAATCATAGGCACCGTCGGCCGCAACATCTCCGACAACAACCGTCCAATGCGAAGGACGCAGCGCCTGCTGGATGCCGGCGAGCATTTCAAGATAGTAGGAGTTTGTGTTGCTGGCTGTAATAACGGCAATCGTGTCGCGAGTGCCGCGTCGTAGCGCCTGCGCCGCACGATTTGGAATGTAGCCGACTTCGCGGGCGATCTTCACAACCTGGGCGCGAGTGTTTTCCGCCACGCCTTCGCCGCCATTAAGCGCACGAGAGACGGTAAACATCGAAAGCCCTGTCACTTGGGAGATGTCCCGCATCGTCATCTTACGCATCCACAGGCTCCCTAATCGTTTAGGTTAGACTGCACCTATCAGGCGCTGCGTCTCTTTGCTTTCCCTAAACGATTAGGCTCATTATAGGCGGCAGCGGGCCATGTCAAGGTGATTGAATCCCTCAAGACGGCCCAACGCTGGATATGCCGGCGCGTGCCGCGAGCTCGCCGCCAAAGAGACTGTGCCCGGCCAAGCGACGCCCACTGCCGCAGCGTCCGCCAAACTCCTCGCCGATCGGAACGTATCAGAAACGACTACGCATGTGTGACTGACGAATCTCGCAGCGAGAGGCAATAAACCCTCTCGCCATCGGCCCTTCCGCCGAAAGTCGAGAGTGCGGGCACGAAGTGGCGGCGCTAACCCATGGCAATCGCGGCGAAGCAATTGCTGCCGTGCTGTGCATCCTTCCCTTGTCCAGACAGCCGACTTCGTCCTCTAGGCGCCACACGTTGTTCTACTTCACCGGTTGGACCCCTCCCGGAATTCGCGATTGGTCGCTAGTTCACGCTGATGTGGGGCAATCGAAAGGAGGTTCGGCGCTGGCCATTGATTAGTCCTGGCTCAGGCTTGTTTCACGATGACGTCGAGATGGACTAGGGCGGCCCGGATCGCCCTTGTCTCGTCGCGAAGCGCAATGGCTTCGACGACCTCAGCATGAGCTTGATCTCGCCGTTCAACCGACGGCTTGTCGGCTATCTCGTCGATTGGGGCCTTTACCTGAGACGCAAGGCAGTGAAACAGCTCGTCCAGCAGCGTGTTGTGAGCCGAATGAACTACCATTCGATGAAACTGATAATCAGCGTCTTGGAATCCAGCTTGGTTGCCATCACGATCGGATTCTGTTCGTCTTTGTAGCGAAGCTCGCATATGGTCGATATCTTCAGACGTCCGGCGGACGCAAGCGAGCCGAGTTGCCTCTACTTCGATTGCCCGACGGAGATCAGCCGCGTCAGCGAACTTGGCCTGCAATAGGCGTCGAGCGAAAACCACATCTACCTCGGAATCTGAACGAACGAAGGTTCCAAAGCCACGCCGGACTTCTAGTACACCCGTGTGGGTCAACGCCCGCACCGCCTCGCGGATCGTGTTGCGCGCCACGCCAAGCTCCTCTGCGAGGTCCGCCTCAGGGGGGATTCTTGTGCCGATTGGCCACATCCCCTCGCTAACCTGGCTCCGCAGCCAGGAGACAGCCTGCTCCGTCATCAACAGACGCACTAAACGAGCCACCTGGGTTTTCCTTTGTTAGCACTTCACGATACGTCATGAGCCAAAATAGATACTAGGTGATCACCCGACGTTGTGTCATCCTACCTCTGCAGGGAAGTTGCCGATTGGTGATCCGAGAGGGATGCAGGACATGGATGCAGACGTCCTCGTCGTGGGCTGCGGAGCGATGGGTAGCCAGGCGGCGTGGCAGCTGGCCAGCCGAGGACGGTCGGTCATCGCGTTCGAGCAGTTTTACCCTGGTCACGATCGTGGAGCATCAGGGGGCGACACCCGAATCTTCCGAACGATCTATGGTGAGGGCCCGCAGTATGTACCGCTGCTTCTGGAGGCCCAGAGGCGTTGGCGTGAGCTTGAGGAGATTTCCAAGGAAGTCTTGTTGACCTTGACGGGCGGACTCATGATCGGCCCTGAAAATTCCGAGTTCATCAGAAACCTCCGCGCCTGTGTCCAAGAGTATCAGCTGCCCCATGAAGTGTTGGGTCTCGATGAGGCAAGGCGGCGCTTCCCACAACACCGCTATCTTGAAAGCGACGTTGTCATCCTAGACCCTCAAGCGGGCTACCTACGCCCTGAAAGGGCAAATCGCGCCGCATTGCGCGTTGCCGCGCAACTCGGCGCGACCATTAAATTCCCATCCGAGGTCACAAGTATTACCGCAACCAAAGGCGGTGTGGAGGTGACGACGGATGACGGCCGCTATCGGGCGCCCCAGGCGATCGTCACGGTAGGACCCTGGATTTTAAGATTGTTCCCTGAGTATGGGCGTTATCTATCCCCCAGAAGGCTAATCCAGCCCTGGTTTCTCGCCGATAATCCCGAGGCCTTCGCTCCGGCGCGTTTCCCAATCTTCTGTCGCCGTGAAGAAGATGCGAACTTCTCTGGTTTTCCGTCCATCGATGGCGGCATGGTTAAGACGGGAACCAACGACACCTACGAATCCGATTCCGTTCTCGATCCAGACCATTTA
Organism: Acidisoma sp. S159; assembly: GCF_009766125.1. Classification (NCBI taxonomy): domain Bacteria; kingdom Pseudomonadati; phylum Pseudomonadota; class Alphaproteobacteria; order Acetobacterales; family Acidocellaceae; genus Acidisoma; species Acidisoma sp. S159. The sequence goes on along the minus strand of NZ_LMUG01000075.1, from coordinate 6,825 downwards.
TCGCGCGTGACGCCGCTCGCAGATCTCGACCGTGTTACTGCCCAGGTGACGACCTATCTAAATGGCATCTCCGGGCCGCCGGCGCGTGTGACGAACTACGCCGACGCCTATACGACGGATCTTCACTCTATACTTGGCTGGCCGCGTGCCGGCCTGCCGGTCTATGTAATGGCCGGTTATTCTGGCCATGGCTTTAAATTGGCGTCGGCGATGGGGGTCGTCGCAGCCGATATCATGATCGACGGAACCTCCAGCCTTCCGATCAAGCACCTGTCGCTTGAGCGCTTCTCCGACCAGTCCTCACTCGGTGGATGAGCGCAGTGTGGGGTCCGTTTCACGTCGACTGGCCGCACTATCTCCCCGATATCGCAACCGGCATAAGGTGGACACTCGAGTTCACAGCCATCTCTTTTTTCCTCGCAACAATCTGGGGACTGTTCATCGCCCTTTCGAGAACCTCTCGATTTTCACCACTTCGTTGGTTCGCTTATGGTTATACTGAGCTATTCAAGAATATTCCAATTATCACAGAGATCTTCATCGTTTATTATGGCCTGGGCCAGGTCGGCATCACGCTCGGCACATTTTCCGCGGGCGTCATAAGCTTAGTCCTGTTCTATGGAGCATACCTCGCGGAAATATTCCGGGGCGCCCTACAATCAGTTCCCGGTCCGCAGAAAGAAGCAAGTGCGGCCCTTGGCTTCAGCTCGTTTCAGATAATTCGCCACGTCGTGCTCCCCCAGGCGGTGCGGGTCGCGCTGCCTGGCACCGCGACCATGCTGGTCGACCTGCTCAAAAGCACATCACTCCTGATCACGATCGCGGCGGCCGAACTGATGAACCAGGCTCAGACGATCGCATCCGAAACCTTTCGGCCAATGGAGGTCTACATCGTCATCGGCGGCATTTACTTCCTCATGTGCTTTCCGCTGTCCCGTCTCTCACTCTTGATAGAACACAAATTGGCGGAAGGCGTCGCTCTTTCACCCAATCGGCGTCGACTTCTTCGGTCTATCCAAGCTCGTAGCGCAGCCAAACGAACGGGTACTGCATGAGACCCGACCACGACTTCAAGGGCGAAATAAAAGTACGGCAATTGAGCAAGTCCTTCGGCACGGCTCGTGTCCTCCGCGAAATAGATCTCACCATAGATGCCGGATCGATAGTCTGCCTAATGGGAAAGTCAGGGGGCGGCAAGAGCACCTTGCTGCGCTGCCTGAATCTCCTGGAATGGCCCAGTGGGGGCAGCGTTGCGATTGGGAAACACGTCATTTTCGATTGTGCTACCCACCTTCCAATCCGAGACATCGTAGTGTTGCGGCAGCATGTTGGAATGATATTCCAGAGTTTCAACCTGTTCCCGCATTTGACAGCGGCGGAGAATGTCATCCTAGCGCAGACGGTTGCGAAACACGTGAACCCAAGTGAGGCGCTCGAGCGAGCGATGAGCCTGCTTGCGACCGTTGGGCTCAGTCATCGCGCAGCAGCGTACCCCAGGCAGCTCTCCGGGGGTGAGCAGCAACGCACCGCAATCGCCCGTGCATTGGCGGTGGGGCCCGACGTCCTGCTTTGTGATGAGCCCACATCCGCACTCGATCTAGAGTCAACGCGCGAGGTTCTCAACGTTCTCCGGCGGTTGGCTCATCGCGGCATGACGATGCTGATTGCCACACATGAGCTATCTTTCGCCCGGGACGTCGCTGATCGTGTCATTTTTATGGATGACGGGCAGATCATCGAGGATGGAAATCCTGAGCAGGTGATCGACCATCCAAAAGAACGGCGCACGCGGGAATTCTTCGAACATGTCGAGCGCTGATGAGGCGCGGTAGAAAGGAGAAGGACATCATGATCAAGCTCATTGGCGCGGTATTCGCTGGCGCAGCCGGCCTAGCCGCCATCAACCTAAGCAGCGCGCAAGCCGCGTCTGCGTCCGTCCAGACACTGCATCAGGGCGTACTGGCGATCTCGATGCAGGATCAAATGCCCTACGCAGGCTATAAGGACAGCACCAGCATAACTGGACTTGACGGCGACATTGTCACATACATTGCTGGCAAGCTTGGGCTAACCTTGTCGGTGGCTCGTTCGGATTGGCCTGGGGCGCTGGCCGCCGCGCAGACCTGTCGCACCGATGCTGTGGTCGGTCCGGTGGGCTGGACGAAGGAACGCGCGGCAACGGGCCTGTTCACCGATCCGACCTACTATACACCGACGATGTTTACGGAGCAGCCCAATCTCAACATTGACTCAATTGAAACTATGAAGAACCACACGATCGGCATTCCACAGGGCTACCTGCTTATCCCGACGCTGAAGTCCTTACCCGGAATAACGGTCAAGATCTACCCACAAGTCTCAAGCATCTATGAGGACATCTCAACTGGCCGACTTGACGCCGGTATCATCGATCCTTTGGCCCAGGTTTATGTTGCGAAGCAGCGTCCAGAATTAAAGTTAAAGAACGTACTGCTCAAAGACCCGAGCGCCGACCAGCTGAAGGCGGATCCAGCGCTTCAGGAATTGCTGCCGGCAGTTAACACGTACTTGTTGTGCAAGAAAGACGCTGACCTGGAGAAAAAGATGAGCGCCGTTCTCGATGGAATGTGGAGAAGTGGGGCGATGCTTGACCTCGTCAAGAAATGGGGAGGTGATGAAAGCTACTTAAAGGCGTTCCCTTACATGACGAGTATGCGCGCGGGCGTCGATCGGCCTCAGGGTTGGACCTCGCCCTCTGGCGGTTCATAGGATCACGTCGTTCGAAGGATCTTATTTCCAGGACGTATGAGACAGATGGCATTCGCGGCTGGCATCGCTGTTCAACGGGCTCCGACCGCCCCGGCGCCCCGCAAGCCAGGCGGCAGGACGCGCTTGGTTGTCTCTCTATTGGTGCTATCGATAGCTGCAGCCGTGTCGATTCGAATCGTCACTAGTGGGGCAATCGACTGGCACGTGGTCAGACGGTTTCTATTCTTCCCGGCCGTTCTGCATGGTCTCATTCTGACGCTGGAGCTGACCGCAGTATCTATGGCAATCGGCGTGGCCTTCGGCATGCTGCTCGCCATCATGGCGCTCTCGCGGTATCCTGTCGTCTCGGCCGCGTCGACCCTGTACGTCTGGCTTTTCCGTGGCACGCCACTGCTGGTCCAGCTTATCTTCTGGTTCAATATCGCCCTGGTTTTTCCGGTCGTCGGTTTTGGACACTGGCAGATGTCGATCAACCGGCTAATCACGCCCATGGCCGCCTCGCTGCTAGGCCTCGGCCTAAACGAGGCAGCCTACATGGCCGAGATAGTCCGAGCGGGAATCAATTCGGTCGACCGGGGGCAGGTCGAGGCAGCGCGCAGCGTCGGTCTGACGGACGGGCAAACGATGCACCATGTGGTGTTGCCGCAAGCGTTCAAGGTGGTCATCCCGCCGACTGCCAACCAAACGATCGGCATGCTGAAGAACACGTCACTTGTCTCTGTCATAGGCGCACAGGAATTACTGACGCGGGCGGAAGACATCTATGCCAGGAACTTTCAGGTCGTTGAGCTGCTGATCGTAGCGTCGCTCTGGTACCTTGCTTTGACGACTGTCGCGTCCGCGGTTCAATACTGGCTTGAGCGACGCCTGGGCGACTCCACCTGGGCGCGGCCACTCGCAGCAACCCGTTCCGGCGCGTGACGGCCATGGCCCAAGCCCTCCCCCGCTCCGGCGGTCCCGCCGCAGAGCCCCAACTGCCGATGCTTAGCGCTCGCGCTATCTACAAGAGTTACGGCCCACACGTGGTGCTCAAGTCCATCTCGCTCGACGTAGCACGCGGAGAAATCGTCTGTATCCTCGGGCCGTCTGGCTCCGGCAAGAGTACGTTTTTGCGCTGTCTGAACTACCTCGAGATACCGAGTGGCGGAGAGATCTGGGTCGACGGAGAACGTATCGGTTGCCGCGAGATCGACGGTGTTCTGTGGGAGGTGCCGCGCACTGAGTTGGCGCGCCAGCGCGCCGCTGTGGCCATGGTCTTTCAACGTTTCAACCTCTTTGGCCATCTGACGGCGGAGGAGAACATCATGCTTGGGCTGCGCATTGCGCTTCGGCTCAGTCGGGAGGAAGCGCAGAAGCGAGCGCGCGATCTCCTCGCCTCCGTCGGTTTGGCGAGCTTCAATCGCCATCGCCCCTCGCAACTCTCCGGAGGCCAACAACAACGAGTAGCTATTGCACGCGCGGTAGCGATGCGCCCGAAGGTCCTCCTCTTCGACGAGCCAACCTCAGCACTTGATCCAGAATTGGTCCACGACGTCCTATCAGTCATGGAAGACTTGGCGGCTCAGGGCATGACGATGGTGGTAGTGACACATGAGATGGGGTTTGCCCAAGAAGTCGCTGACCGCGTCATCTTTATGGATGCCGGAAGCATTGTGGAGCAAGGGACGCCGGATCAGATCTTGGACCACCCAAGGGAGGCGCGGACCCGCGCCTTTCTGTCGCGAGTAAAATAGCGCCCGCTCACGCGAGAGGGCAAAGAGAATCGTTGAGCAAGGAGTGTATCACACGTGGGACGTAAAACTGTTGCCGTTGTCGGGGTTGGTGCCATGGGAAGCATGGCAATGTGGCAGCTTGCCAAGCGCGGATTTGACGTAACTGGCTTCGACCGGATGGGGGTGCCGCACGACACAAGTGCGCACGGTGCTGAATCGCGTATCTTCCGAATGGCCTATCGCGAGGGCGCGCATTATATCCCGATACTGCGGCGGTCACTGGATTTGTGGACAGAGCTGCAGGCGGCGTCGGATCGCAAGTTCCATTACCCGATCGGGTGCCTCTACATTGCCGAAGCAAAGGCGCAATGGTTGACTGATACTATCCAAGGCGCGGCTGAAAATGATGTCCGCCATGAAGTGCTGGACGAACAGGCATTACGTCGCCGTTTCCCACAGCATCGACTACACGGAGGCGAGTTCGCTCTGCTTGACACGGACGGTGCCCTACTGCGGCCGGAGCTAGCGGTGCGGGCAGCAGTCAAAGCGGCCCTGGCGGCAGGGGCAACGTTGCTCCAGGGCTGTCCCGTCGATCGTGTGACGCCCGGGCCAGGTGGTGTGGAGATCGTTGCGGACGGACGCGCGCAGATGTTTGACGCCGCGGTCGTCACCTGCGGGGCATGGGGGGCGCGGATGGTTGACGCTCCGTCACCCAAAATCATCGCACGGCGGCTGGTCGGGACATGGTTCGGCGTAGGCGACACCGCTCCGTTTATGCCCGAGCGCTTTCCGGTTTGCATACGTCAGACGGGACACATTGATTACTCTGGCTTTCCTTGCATGGACGGGTGGACGGTTAAGATCATGCCGCCGATCAACTATCTGAGCGATGTTGATCCGTCGCAGGTCGACCGGACAGTTACACGTAGCGACACGGAAATCGTCCGCAGGGTCGTGCGCGACCTTCTAGAGGGAGTGGATCCGGAGCCAGTGCGCTCGGGTGTGTATTTGGACGGATTCACGACCGACCGAGCTCCTATAATCGACTACCACCCCGAGAGCGACAGGATCGTCCTGGCTATCGGCTTCTCAGGGCACGGTTTTAAAATGTCCGCCGGCGTCGGAGCAACCGTCGCCGACATCATCGAAAACGGTCAGGATAACTACATCCGGCATCACTTTTCGGCACAACGGGTCTTTGCCGATGCTGCGTAGCGGCATGTGGGCCTCATTCATCACCCGGAGGATACTCTATGAGCACACTCTCTAAAGCGATCTGCGGCGTGGTGGTTAGTTCCGCGCTACTGGGAGTAGTCAGCCTCGCCGACGCAGCGACGCTGAAAATTGGACCAGACGGTACGCCGCTGGACGTCGCTGCTTCCACGGCGCTGGAGGCTGGGCTGCCGGCTGACATCAAATCCTCTAGTGTATTGAAGATCGCGACTGATCCTAGTTCGCCGCCTTACGAATACTATGCGGCTGATGGCCAAACCTTAATCGGCGCCGATATCGATCTCGGCAACGCGGTCGCGGCTAAGCTCGGGCTAAAGGCTAATTGGTCTGCCATCCAATTTCCAGGGATTATTGCAGCGATCGAAGCGAAACGTTTCGAGACGGCTCTTTCTGGCATAGGTGACACGCCGGCGCGGGAGCAAAAGGTGGATTTCGTAGACTACTCCACTGACGGAAACGCCATCGTCGTGCCAAAGGGCAATCCAACCGGAATCAAGACGATCTCCGACCTCTGTGGCAAACATGTTGCTGTGCTGCAGGGCAGTGTCATGCAGGGGCTTGTCGAGCAGCAGAATGCCCACTGCACGCAGAAGATAGACGTCCAGGTCTTTCAGGACATCAACCAAGCACTGCTGCAGGTCCGGACGGGTCGCGCTGATGCAACCATGTATCAGTACGGAGTAGCCGCGTATGTCATCAAGACATCTCCACAAGCGGGCGGCCTACAGGTGTTGTCGTTCAAGGAATACGGCACCGGCTACAACGCCATGCCATTCCTGAAGTCCGAGAAGGCGGTCCGGGACGCTACTCAGCGAGCGATTACGGAGTTGAAGGCCGACGGCGCCTACCGTAAAATTCTAGGAGCGTGGGGTATGGAAGCTAATGGCTTGGAGAAGATTACGATCAATGACGGCCTGAAATACAACCAACCGAGCAATTGAACTCTGCTTTCCTGAAAATCAGACCTCGCCCGCCATAATGCTTCTAGCCCGTCTTTTTCAGCGCATGCCGGGGATTCGCTGGCGGGTGTCGCGTAAAGCATTGATCGCGCTTGGGGATTGGGTGTCGAAGCCATCCTGTCCACGCGAACGCGCCGAGCCACACCCGCCATGCCTGTTGATACGACCTTGCC
>NZ_LMUG01000074.1:0-3838 GCF_009766125.1 Acidisoma sp. S159 | reverse complement strand
GTCTCCTGCGCTGCCAGGAACTCAGCGAATCATAGCCACGCGAAGGTGTCTAGTTATTTCTCGGCCAGGACACTAGCAAGCCACGGGCCCCGTTTTCGGCCGTGCGTTCCCAACGGCGTCCTCGCGCGCTTCGGTGACAAATGGACCATCCTCGTCATGTCGCACCTTGCGGTAGGACCGGGCACCGGCTGCGCTTTTCGGCCCTCAAGAACGGTATCGAAGGAATAACGCAGCGGATGCTGACGCTCACTGTTCGTAATCTGGAGCGCGACGGTCTACTGGTGCGACATTATTTTCCTGAGGTACCGCCGCGCGTCAGTACGAGCTAACCGAAATGGGTGCCAGCATGCTGCCCGCCCTTGAAGGCTTCACTTCCTGGATACGGGAGAATTGGCCCCAGATCGCTGAAGCTCGCGCCAGCTATGATCAGGTGCAGCGACGAATGCGGAGCCTAGGAAATCCCGATCCTGAGCCAATCGCCGAACATCTCGCGTCCGTCGCACAGAATGTGATTTGTGTCTCAGCGAGCGGGCGCGCGCCGATCGCGAGCGTTCATATATTCCGAGCGCTAAAGGTCCGTCTATTGCAGTTCCGGGCGACCATCATTGCGAGCCACTACAGATACCGGCGCGCATTTATCTCATTGATGATCGACTTCGAGACCCTGTTTTTACAACGGCAGAGCTTCTCTTTTTCGGCGATCGTCATTGTCGTTGGTTCGCCGCCCGGCGCACCGAGACGATGGTTATCACGAAGCCAGCGATGCGCCGCATCTCCATCCAACCGAGGATGCCACATCGCCGGGATCACGATCTCCCGCGTGCGAACCGGAAGCTCAAAGCTCTGAAGGCCTGCTATAGCTGCCTGCTCGCGGGCACATTAGCCCTGCCCGAACAACGCCAGAAAGTTCGGCTGGCCGTTGGATGCGGCCAGGCCGCCGTCGACCGGGAGGATCACGCCGTTGACGAAGCCGGCGTCGTCGCTGGCCAGGAACGCGATCACGGCCGCCACCTCATCCGGCGTGGCCGGCCGGCCCATCGGTAGGCGCCCGCGGAACGTCGACATGGCGGCCTCACTCTTCTCCAACTCGACGGTCGCATCGGTGCTGGTCAGGCTGGGGGCGACGGCGTTCACCCGGACGCCGCGGGCGGCGTATTCCAGGGCAAGCGACCGCGTCAGGTTCGAAACCGCCCCTTTGGCTGCGTTGTACCCGCTCCCACCCCAGTCGCCGCCGAGCCCGGACGCTGACGACACGTTGATGATCGAACCCTTGGTTTTCAGAAGGTGTGGGAGCGCCTCACGGGTACCGAAATAGACGCCGTCCAGGTCGGTCGCCAACTGACGCCGCCAGTCAGCGGTGGTCAGCTCGGCGAACGGGCCGAAGATGGCAAATCCGGCATTGTTGACCAGCACGTCGAGGCGGCCGAAGCGGGCGACGGTATCTTCCACGAGCCGTTTCATGTACGCCTCGTCCGACACGTCCCCGGCGTGGATGAGCGATGTGGCCCCGTCGATGCCCGCGACCGTGTCGTGCAGCTTTTGTTCGCGGCGTCCGTTGAGCGCGACCGTCGCACCCTCGCGCAGGAACCGCCTGGCCGTGGCCGCCCCAATTCCCGTCCCCGCCCCGGTGACGATGACTACCTTGTCTGCAAAACGCTTCATCATTCACTCCATGTGTAGCTCGGCATTGCCGCCGGTGGTGACAGAGCACCCGCCGACTTCGCAAAATCAAAGTCAGAAGATCCAGTCGACCAACAACTCGCCCCCGGAGACCTCGAGCACCGTGCCGGTGACATACGGGTTGGTCATGAGGAAGACGGCCGCATGCCCGACGTCGGCGGCCGTCCCGAGCCGCCGGGCCGGGAAGGTCGCGCGGACCTTAGCACGGATTTCCTCCACGGTTGCCGCGGGCAGGACGTCCCAGAAGTCGGTATCGATGAATCCGGGCCGGATCGTGTTGACGCGGATCGGGGCCAGCTCCAGGGCGAGCGACTGCGACAGGGATTCGACGGCCGTGAACGTCGACGTGACCGCGGCCAAGCCGAGCTTCGCTCGGGCGCCGGTGCCGCCCGTGAGGAAGGTCATCGAGCCGCCAGCCAGCAGGTGCGTGGCGGCGTGGCGGGCGCAGGCCCAGGTGCCGAGCAACTTGCCCTCTAGGTAGCTGCGGACGCCGCGCATGTCGGCGTCCATGAACGAGCCCCATGACCCCAGCTCGGGTCCGGCGGTGACGACGAGGTGGTCAAAGGGGCCAATGGCCTCGAACGCAGCCTGCACAGCCGGCTCGTTGGTGATGTCCAGAACGACCTGGTCAAACGCGACCAAGTCCGGCCGGTCCTCGGCCGAGACATTGCGGCGGCTGGCGACAGTGACGGCCGCGCCCATGGCGTAGGCGGCCTGGGCGACTCCGAGGCCGATCGCCTTTTTGCCGCCGACGACGACAACGCGCTTGCCGGTGAGGTCGAATGACGGTGCCGGCGGCCGTGCCTGCTCGGATGCTGGATTGCTCATGACTGGTGTCCTTTCATTTTAATAGAGGAGTCGGCGCGCGGGCATCGCGCTCCCGCTTTCGATGCCCTGAAGTGAGGGTGTCGGGTCGCGCCGGGTAGAACAAACAGTGTTGCAGCTGAGCCAACCTAATGTATCGAATATGCGATGGACACTCTGCGCGCCGCCGTCGTCGTTCTCCGCGTCGCCGAGGCCGGCTCCTTCGCCGGGGCCGCGCGCCTGCTCGGCGTGACCTCGGCCGCCGTTGCCCGCCTCGTGGGCCGCTTTGAGGCCGCGCACGGTGCACGCCTGTTCCGTCGCTCGACCCGCACGCTCTCCCTCACGCCCGACGGTGAGCGTTTCCTCGCCGAGATCCGAGGCCCGGCCCTCGCGCTTGTGGCGGCCGCTAGCCGTCTCGGCGCACCAATTGGGGTCGCGGGCACGGTGCGCGTTACCGCCGCCGCCTCGCTTGCCCCGACGCTGCTGCACGCCCTGGCATCGCTGCTCGAGCGTCATACAGCGCTGCGCGTGGAGCTTGCCCTCGACGACCACTTCGCCGACCTTAGCGGCGGCCGTTGGGATCTCGCGGTGCGGATCGCACCCCGGATCGCCGATGCCAGCGTCCTCGCTCGGCGACTCGCACCGTTGCCGCTCGTCACCCTCGCCGCCCCCGCCTACCTCGCCAGGCACGGCGTGCCACAGACGCCCGACGACCTCGTAAAGCATCGGCTGATCGGCGTGCGTTTTCCGGCGACGGGCCGCATGATGCCCTGGCTGTTTCGCGCGCCTGGGGGCACGCGCCGTCTCCTGCAACCCGACTTTGCCCTCATCGTGGACGGATCGGACGCCGCGCGCACGGCGACGGCCCACGGGATCGGGATCGCGCAAGCTGGCTCGGAGGGCACGGCGGCGCTCCTCGCCGCCGGCGATCTCGCGACTGTGCTCGACGCCCATGCGCCGCCTCCCTGGGCGGTGTGGATGCTGCGCGCCCCGGGGCCCGCGGGATCGGCGCTCGCCGCCGTCATGGAGACGTTCGTCGCGGCGTTTGGGCAGAAGGGGAAATGAAGACAGTGGCGAGGGGTAGATCGTGGTGAAGCGCCGGACGATATCGGCTGGCAGATCAGTCCCTTCCAATATGAAGTCGGGGTCTCGGACTTGGCGTTCGGTGTGACCGCCTGTGCCGCTTTCTGGGCGTCTCTGCCGTTCAAGGCAGCGGCAGTGCTGGTTTCCTCCATAGCCTTGCTGGGGGACGCGGTCGGCCACGTCCGGCAGATGTTCGTGGCCGGCAATTTCGCGCCTGGGAACGCGGGCGTGCCGTTCTGGACCGACGTTATTGTGCCGGCCCTCGCGATCG
>NZ_LMUG01000073.1:0-1107 GCF_009766125.1 Acidisoma sp. S159 | reverse complement strand
TGTCTGCGCGACCACGCCACCATGCCCAGGCTGAGGGCGCGATCGAGACTTTTAAAAAAACCTCCCAACCCGTCTGGACGAAATCGCGCGCGAAAAGGGAATCGAACGCGGCGATATAGAAGTTTGGTTCGCTGATGAAGCTAGAATCGGGCAGAAAAACAAGATCACTCGGCGATGGGCAAGACGAGGCACTCGACCCTCTGCCCCGCATGACCAGCGCACGGCCTGGACCTACATTTTCGGCGCTATCTGCCCGAAGAAAGGGACCGCGGCAGCGCTCGTTCTACCTTGGTGCGACACCGAAGCCATGGGCCTGCATCTGAAGGTTATTTCGGAGAGCGTCACACCAGGTCGACATGCCGCCCTTCTGCTTGATCAGGCCGGTTGGCATATGTCGCCCAGGCTCAATGTCCCGGAGAACATCACGATCGTGCCGCTGCCGCCGAAATGCCCTGAGTTGAACCCTCAGGAGAACATTTGGCAATTCATGCGCGACAATTGGCTATCCAATCGCGTGTTCTCCTCATACGAGAACATCGTCGACCATTGCTGCTACGCCTGGAATAAGCTCGCCGATCAGCCGTGGACGATCATCTCAATCGGTTCTCGGGACTGGGCATAGCGGTTGCGATCAACGGGCCTTGGTATCAACCCCCACCAGTTAACGTGACAATCCCCTCCCGGTCACGCGCATGAAGGAGCGCGGCATCGCCGTGCTGACGGCGGACGGCGCCAATGCGGCGGGTGTAGCGGAACTCGCGATCGCGCTCATGATGGCCGCGATGCGCCATGTGCCGGCGGCCGATGCCGGCATCAAAGCGGGCGGCTGGCCGCGCCTGCGCGGGCGCGAGATCCGCAATCGCCGCCTCGGCGTCATCGGCTGCGGCGCCATCGGGCGGGATGTGGCCAAGCTCGCGGGTGGGCTCGGCGCGTGCGTTATCGGCTACGACCCGATGCGCCCTAACTTCGACGCACCACCTGGCTTCCGCTGGGCCGATGTCGCGGAAATTCTCGCGGAGTCCGACATCGTCACGCTGCACTGCCCGCCGCTGCCGGGCAGCCACCCACTAATCGATGCCGAAGCGCTTGCCCTCATGCCGCGCGGCG
>NZ_LMUG01000013.1:0-521 GCF_009766125.1 Acidisoma sp. S159 | reverse complement strand
ACAGTCCGTTTGAGAAAGGTCAGTCATGGGCGATCCGGCGTAAAAGCAGGCTTCCCATGGCGACATGGATCATGGCCTCGGACACGTCCAGCCGGGTTTCATAGTCGCGCACGAGCCTACGCCAGCGCGTCATCCAGCCGAATGTGCGTTCGACCACCCAGCGCCGTGGGAGCACTTTGAAGCCTGGGTCCTTGTCGCTGCGGCGCACGATCTCCAACACGAAGTCACGGAAAGCGGCTTTGTCGAGCAGCTTGGTGCGGTCGTAGGCACCATCGGCGAACAGGTGCTTGAGCCAAGGCCAGCGCTTGCGTACGGCGTCGAGGATGGCTTGTGCGCCGGCACTGTCGGAAATGTCCGCCGTGGTCAGATTGACCATCAACAGCCGCCCGTCGGTATCGACTGCGATATGACGTTTGCGGCCAACGATCTTCTTATTGGCATCATATCCTCGCGCTTTGGCATTCGGCGCCTTCACCGTCTGGCTGTCGAGCACACCACCAGACGGGCTGGCTTCACGTCCG
>NZ_LMUG01000072.1:0-227 GCF_009766125.1 Acidisoma sp. S159 | reverse complement strand
AGCGCGGTTTCGAAAGGAATTTCTCGATGTTCGCCTGATCATAACGGTTCCATTGGAAGCGTCGCAGGAAGACCGCGAAATTGTCGGACAGATCGCCAGTCGAGTACCACGCAATCCCATTTAGTGATAATGTCTGAGGGTCCGAGCGTTTTTCCCGGTCCATGATCTTCGGTGTTCGTTACAAGGTGGCACGGAAGACGGTAAGCAATTCCTCGGCTGAACACAGC
>NZ_LMUG01000071.1:0-2296 GCF_009766125.1 Acidisoma sp. S159 | reverse complement strand
TCCGAGCGACCCCGCGCCGAAGCGGATCGGCGCCACATCCGGCCGCGCCGCGAGGTTGAAGCGGCGATGGCCGATCCACTTCACCCCCGCAACGTCGCCCGCGGCTGTCAACACTGAGGCATCCTCACGCAGCGTCTCGACCGCGACGTCACCGCGCGTCGTCGCGATCCGCGTGCCTTCGGCGAAGCAGATCACCAGGATGCCACCATTGCCGTCAGTCGTGAGTTCGAGCGGACCCGGAGTACTACCGGCCGTAAAGTCCACCGTCGTCAAGCCGAGCATGCCAGACACGGTGAGTGTCTCGGCGCCTGAATTGAAGGTGAAGCTGGTGCTTGTCACGGCTGAGCCAATCCCGGTGATGTCGATGGTCTTCCCACCCACCGCCGGATCGGTAAAGCCCGAGATGGCAGCAGCGGGCGCTAGGTTCCCATCGATGGTCAACTGCTCGGGACCGCTGCCGCTGAAGACGATGGCACCGTTGTTCAAACGGGATGCCAGATCGGCCGACCCGCCAGACAAGATCACCAGTGTGCCGCCCTCAAGGTCACCACCGACGATGGCGCCACCGCTCGCCACCTCCTCGGTCCCACCGCTTTCGATCATGCCGTCAGTGTCAGTGCCGCTGACGATCGCCGTGCCGCTGTCGATATTGTTCTGCGTGGTGCCGCCGAACTGCACGATCTCGGTGCCGCCCGCGACAACCGTCACATTCATGCCGGTGCCACCCTTCTGCACTGTCTCCGTTCCACCAGAGTCGACAAAACCGCCGCTATCCGTGCCGCCACTCATAACGGTCGCGGCGCCGCCAACGGTATTCTTCGTGGTACCGCCGGATTCCACGATTTCCGTGCCGCCCGAAGCGATGACCATGCTGGTGACGGTGACGCCATCCGATACGACCAGCGTCCCGCCCGACCATACGAAACCACCGTTCACCGTGCTGCCGGCAACGAGGTCGAAGCTGCCGCCCGATGAAAGTGCCGCGCTGATCAGATCGCCGCCGGACTGCACCATCTCGGTGCCGCCCGAGACGACCGTCACATTCATGCCAGTGCCGCCCTTCTGCACCTTCTCCGTTCCGCCGGACACGACGAGACCACCGCTATCAGTGCCGCCACTCATGACGGTCGCGATGCCGCCGACGGTATCCTTCGCGATGCCGCCAGACTCCACGATCTCCGTGCCACTCGAAGCGATGAGCATGCTGGTGACGCTGACGCCATCCGATACGACCAGCGTGCCGCCCGACCACACGAAACCACCGTTCACCGTGGCGCCGGCAACGAGGTCGAAACTGCCGCCCGACGAAAGCGCCGCGCTGACCAGATCGCCGCCGGACTGCACGGCCAGGGTGCCGCCGGCTTCGGCCGTGGCAAATATGGCGATGCCGCCGTTCTGCACAGTCTCCGTTCCGCCAGAGTCGACAAAGCTGCCGCTATCCGTGCCGCCATTCTCAACGATGTCGATGCCGCTGACGTTCGTCTCCGCTGTACCGCCGGACTCCACGATCTGCATGCCGCCAAGCGCGACAGTATCGCCGCTGACCCAGGCGCCGTTCGACACGATCAGCGTCGCACCCGAGTTCACAACGCCCTGGCTCAAAAGGCTACCGGATTCGAGGTTGAGGGTGCCGCCCGACCAGATCTGGGTCTGGAGCAACAGGGCGCCCGACGCCGCGTTCTCGTCTCCGCCAGAACTGATATTGTCGTTGATCGTCGTGCCGCCGCTCTCGACGTTCACGGTGCCATAGACGTTACTCTCCGCGGTCCCGCCGGAGTCCACGCCCAGCGAGGCACCCCCCTCGATGTTGATCCCGATCACGGCCACGCCATTCGAAACGGCCAGCAGCTCGCCCGTGTTCAGCACGCCTTGGCTCAACAGGCTACCGGACTCGAGGACGAGGCCACCCGATGGAAGCTGAGTATCACCTTGGAGCACTATGCCGCCGGCCTCCACGAATGCGGTGCCGCCATCGGAGATCGTCACATTCATGAGGGTGCCCCCGCTCTGCACCGTCTCCGTTCCGTCGGACGCGACAACGCCGGCGCTATCCGTGCCACCACTCTCAAGGATGGCAGTGCCGCTGACGGTGTTGAGAACCGCGCTGCCGCCGGCTTCCACGATTTCCAAACCGCCGGGCTCGATGGTCAGGGCGGCCGCCGTCACGCCACTCGATACGATCAGCGTCGCGCCGGATGCGATGATGCCATTGCTCAGCACGCTACCGGAAGCAAGGTCGAGGCTGCCGCCCGATGACACCGTGAAAAAGACGAATGAGCCGCCGCCCTGCACGGTC
>NZ_LMUG01000070.1:0-1267 GCF_009766125.1 Acidisoma sp. S159 | reverse complement strand
GTTCTCTCGGGTCCACATCCCGAGCTTGAATCATCCCTCCCCGAGCCGCCACAAGCATTTTCAAACGGTCTCTTAGGACTGTCCCGCTGAAGCAAGTAGTGACGAAAATACTATGGTTTGAGCTGTATCTTTGTTTCTGCTGCTTCGCGTAATCTATAGCATTCTGAATTGTTGCCGGGCTGTACTTGGCGACGTCTGCTCGGTCGACCTCATTTCCAATTACGAGATCAACGTGTTCAAATGCGCCATACTTCTTAGCCGCTGCTTCAATCTGACTAAAAGCTAAATCAATCTGGGTGTTGGTTTGCTTTGGACTGTCGGGATAAACCCATACCCCCACAGCAATCTTGAGAATTCCGTGAGCCCGCGCCTTATCAACATTCCATTGATTGCCCCCATCTACGCCATAGGTGCGGATCCCAAGGAAGTTGGCGGAAACAATTTTCATATCGGCATCAACATCGGCCTCAGTAACCCCGTTGGGTGGTGCCGCGTTGGTCCTGTGGTATGGAGAGTAACAGATAAACCAGTAGTCTTCTTTTGCCATGTCGGGTCCTTTCTTGAGGCCGTCTTATTCTTGATGCAGAGCCCTACATCGCGCTGCCCGTTGATCACCGGGGCGGCGAGTATTTGGCCATCCATGAGCACCTTATTCAGGGACAGGGGGCTTTGCAATCATCGGTAGAGCTCGGGAAATGACGGATGCCTATGCGGGGTATCTTCGTTGTCGTTGCGACTTTTGCTGAATGTCACTGCGTGCGGGCAACTATCTGGTGCAGATATCCCTTTTTCTGTCAGCGGCAATTTCCAGGAATTCCACAAATTCCAAATAATTTGCGGATGTTCAGGGGTCGCAGGGGCGGGACGGATGCGGTGAACTTCGCGCCGTCCCGGCCGTCGTATCAGCGGTTGCATGCCAGCGACGGAGCAAATCGCGAGTCTACCCAGAACACCGAGCTTAAGCCGCAGCAACACGAAACCCGCCGTGATCGGCCTGCCGCTCCAGGATGGATGCAAAACGCCTCGGCGGCCGCGGTGCCGAGACGGCCGGATCAGAGTGCTGATCGCCGGGCTTTGAGCGACGGTCTTTCAAGGCGATGGGAGACGGCGGCCGGCCGGTTCGCTGATGGGCGCCTGGTGGCTTGTCGGGGAGGCCTCGAGGAGTGGGTGTCAATCGGCATCCAAATCTGGCTCTGACTCACTTTTGATGGAATTGGGGTGCTTTCTGGCCTCGGATCAGCGAGGGAGTTCGCCACTGTGCCCCAGA
>NZ_LMUG01000069.1:0-7958 GCF_009766125.1 Acidisoma sp. S159 | reverse complement strand
GTGGCCAGCGCCAACGGTATCCATCTGCTGTGTCGTCATCGTCCATCCCTCTCACGGATACCGTCCGCTTACGGGATGATGCTCCTATGTTGGTCAAGCGGCGGTTATGTTGGGTGCAATCGGCTCGCGACGGAGGTGCGCAAAGATTTCGCGGGCGACGTAGCGTTTGAGGCAGCGAATAATCTCGGGCTTGCTCTTTCCCTCCGCCGTGCGGCGTTGCACGTAGTCGACCGTTGGCTGATGGCCTCGCATGCGCGTCACGACAACCCTGTAGAGTGCCGCGTTAGCCTGTCGGTTACCGCCACGGTTTAATCTGTGCCGTTGGGTCTTCCCGCTGGATGCGGGGATCGGGCATACTCCGCACAGTTTGGCAAATGCCGCTTCCGAGCGGATACGATCATGGTTATCACCAACGAGAAGGAGCATCTCTGCTGCGGTGCCGCTCCCGATCCCATGCACCTCGACCAGGTCAGGAGCACGCGCGCGGGTGAGCGCCTCTAGATGAGCTTGATGGACCTTGATTTCGTCGTCGAGCGCAAGCCAACGCTGGGCGAGCGCCCGCAGGCCGGCCTTGGCCGAGGCGACAGTCGAGACGATCGGTCCTGGCCGCAAGGCGGCGAGATGTCGGATGAGCATCATCTTGCCGCGCAGGAGTTCAAGCCGCTCACGCAAGGCAGACGGGATGCCGACAATCAGGGCCTTGATTGCCAGCATGCTCTGGCTCCGTGCCTTGACCGCGGTATCACGGGCCACCTTGAGATGGCGGATCATCTCCACCGTGCTCGTGCCCGATTTAGAAAGACCGGTCGCCTGGCCGCCGAGGACCGCCCGAGCAGCCGCCTCGGCATCGATCGGATCACTCTTACCCCTCTGATGTCGCAGTTGCCGGTCGGAACGGTTGACCTCGATCACGGTATGTTCCTGCACGCGCAGGAACCGCGCGAGGGCCGCTCCGTACGATCTAGTGCCCTCGATGCTGAAGGCCCTGATGTTGCCGAACGAGCAGGCCCAAGCCGCGAGATCCCGATAGCCTTTTGCGTTTGTTGGAATGGTGATGGTGCCCAGGCGCATGCCGAGTGGGCTGACCGCCGCGGCAACATGGATGTGCTTATGAGTATCGACGCCGACGACAACCTCGGCAGCAGCAGTCTGGTTCATGGCAGGAGACTCCGAGTGGGTTGCGGAGCCTGACGGTCGAACGAGCGGACAGGACTGTGATGGGACCAAAGCTTCAAACTCCTATGAGGTCACGTCTCGCCCGACCGACAGGCGCTGTCTGGAAGGCCGACAAATCATCCCTAAGACACGAGGTCAGTCTCATTCAGGGTCAGGCAAACCAGGCAGCCCATACAAACTCACAGTCTCATTCAACTGTGTAGCGGAGGATTCCGCCCCTGATGGGGGTCAATACTCGGAGCTTGGTCGCCCTTTGCTGCCTCCGACTTAGGGGTTTCCGCTTTCAATCGATCCCAAAGTGCCGCTCGATAACGCTGATCGGACGCACTGCAGCAACGCTCGCAGCCCCCGCTCCGCCGAAACTTGGTTCCGCCGCAGACTGTGCAAGCAATTATAAGGATCATTGACGTTCCACCCCGTCTTTTCCTTAAGCGGAACTAGGGCGGGCGGATGTATCTGGCGATTGGTGGGCACGCCGAATGCGGCGAGCTTCGCGTTGGCCGCCGCCTCTACGTGTCGCTTCGTTCCGCTTCAACGGCTCGGGAGTGCGCTGCCAGCGCATCACCGAACACCGTTACCGCCTCGTCTGCTGACATGGGAGCCATGGCCGCAATCATGCCGCCGGCAAGCGCAGCGGCAACCAAGGCGGGGTGGAATCCTGAGAAGGTGAACCGGCGAGTAGTTGGGATATTTTGCTCATGCGTTTGTCCCTGACGTTGACGCTCGTCAGAGCGAGTCCATACCGCTGACACCCTTCAATGGCCTTTATAGTATGAACGGTATGCTCGCAGTGTGAGCACCCCTGGTCGTGGAGGTCCGGACCGGCCCAAAGCGTAGACCGAAAATGGAATCTCAGCAGCGCAGCGCTTCATGCACAGACCACATAAAACGGCGCCGCTGCGGCCGACGATCAATCCGCGGCGGTGAAAATTGCGCGCGACCAGCATCCAATCATCCGAAGAAGGGCACTGTGATATGCTTTCCTCATCCACCGCGCCGTTCGTCTCCACTTTCCGCATAATGCCAACGACGAACGACGGGTATAATCTCACGAGCCACGAGAATACTCCCATAGTCTGAGATGTGGTCGTCATAACTGTAAAGCAGATGACCGTCCTTTTCAATCGGACAGCTGTTTCTCTTGGTTGAACACAGCACGCTAGTGGGATCAACGATTTTCAACCGACCGCTCCATTTCAACGACAGCCGTTTGATAACCTCTCGATAGACCTTTGTTCGCTCCATGTTGGCGCTAATCAATACCGAACAATAATCGTTGATCCGATGCCGAAATATTCGATTAACGATCGCGAGTGAAGTGCGCCGGCTTATGCATGACACCGGATCAGCGAGTGTGGGGTTGTCCATAACCAGGACAACGTTCTTACCCGCGCCTGTCATGTCGGCGACCATTTTGTCCAGCCCGCGGAAGACGATCTCGGAGTTCCGAGTCTGAGCAAGATCCTTCAGATACGGATCGGTGGTCTGGAACAGCGACCGGATCGCTGTGACCAGGACTACGACCTGTATGGATGGATTCCGAGCGACGGCGTTGGCGGCGACGACCGTCATGCGCTCGAACCCCTTATATTGCCCGGCATCGCTAATCACCGGTATCGGTGCGCCTGCGGCTGCGGCACCGCCGATGAACATCCATCGCTCGTGATCAGAAGACTCTTTCACGAGGCCAGGAAACAACGCCGCTGCCTTCGAGTCACCCAGTAAAGCGTAAACAGGCTGCCCTCTCCGGTCCGCGACACAGAATGCGATGCCACGTTTCTCGTTAGATGACATTCCGCACTCGTTGATCAGTTCCGCAGAGACGTTCCCGACCTGGTTGTCTGATACGTTCAGCTGATTGATCGCTCGAGCAGGAACGCCATCGTGCTGGCGGATGGCTAGACCACCAAACCCGATCGTCGCTAAGACAGCGCAGAGAGCTGGTGCCACCATCCATCCGTGCAGGTGCCTGACGTTCCTCTCGACAGCTGCGTAGGTTAGGTAGGCCAGAATGAACGACAAACAGACTGCAAGCGTAGCGCCCGATGCAGGTAATGCGTCACCTTCCATAATCCGCAGGAATGACAATAACGGCCAATGCCATAGATAAAGGGGATAGCTGATCAGACCAATCGCCACTATTGCCCTGCGCGATAGAATAAATTTGTTGATTGCGGCATCCGGGCCAGCTGCGATTATCAGAAGCGCACCCGACGCTGGGAGCAATGCCGCCCAGCCGGGAAAATGATGGTCCGTCGACAACAAGACCACAGACGCGACGATCGCGGCGATTCCGATAGAGGACTTGAGGTTAGGGTAGGATACGAGTGTAACAGCGGAGCGCACGTTCCAGCGCGCGAGTCCGCAGCCCAGCATCAACTCCCAGAATCGCGAGACTGGCAGATAAAATGCAGCGACCGCATTTGTATATGTCAGATAAAGATTGATTGCAAAAGATATAGTTCCGACTACCAAGGTCAAGGTGAACAAATTCACTCGACGCCACATGAATAAGGTGAGAATCGGCCAGACCAGGTAGAACTGCTCCTCGACCCCTAGCGACCAAAGATGAAGCAGTTCCTTGTTGTTGGCTGCGCTGTCAAAATATCCAGTCTGAACCCACAACAGGAAATTGGAGGAAAACAAAGAGGCCGCGACGACACTTTCTGCGAGGTCTTTGTACTCCGACGATATCAGTACAAAGTAGCCTATTACCAAAACCGCGCAGCAGACAATGATAAGGGCAGGAAGAATTCTTTTCGCGCGTCTGACGTAGAAGTTCAAAAGGCTAAAGTTGTCTCTCTCCAGCCCCGTATAGATGATTGTACCGATGAGGAAGCCGGAGATCACGAAGAAGACGTCCACGCCCACGAAGCCACCAGGCACTAGCGTAGGATACGCGTGATATCCGACCACGGCGACAATCGCCATAGCGCGAAGCCCATCGATATCCGGCCGATAGGAGGCGTGGTTAGACGTCATCTCAAATGAGTTCTCTTGCGATAGGAGGCAAACCGAACAACTGCGTACCGGCCGAAAGCTTCCCACGAGGCGGGCTTCACGCCGGGATGGCATCGGTCAGTCAACAGAACGGAAGAACACCCGAGGTATCGCTGCCGATGGGCGGCCGCTGGCCGCTTCACCGCATGTGTGATGCCGAATTCGCTCGCGGCCCGGCCTCGGAAACAGGCTACTGATCTTCTCAAGCGGCCTCACGATTACCCTCCACGGCGGCTAGATGGATGATCTGGAACCATTGCAGCAGGACGAGTCTTAGTATCGTCCGTCACGGTGAAGCGATTCCAGCCGCTGGTGGAATAGTGCGAGCCGTCTTCGGCAACAGCGTAGACGCGCCAAGCGAACCGATCGGCATCATTCAGGGGTACCACTATTGCTGTCAAGTCGGTGTAACCTGAGTAGACTTCGTTGGAGTTGCCGCCCCTCATCTCCCGCAGTTCAACGAAAAAGCGGGTAGCACTGGGTTCCGGCGGCGCAAGCCAGACCAACTCTACGTCACGATTAGGTGTCAGCACCGCGTCCGTACCGACCGGATATGCGGCCAGAGGGGGCGCAAAGCGCTTCGAGGTCGAGTAGTTTATCTCTCGCTTGAGATCCCTCCGCTTTGCGTCCGCCGCCGGTATAACGGCACTCGCTATGCCATACCATTGTTCGGCCACGTCTAAATTTTGCGGCACTCCGTCGCCGGTCTCATAGAGTTGCCCGATGTTGAAGGCGGCCCGGGTATGGCCGCGGGCGGCGGCGCGAGAGTACCAAGATGCCGCCTTTGAGGCGTCGTGGACTATGCCCCGCCCACTGTCATACATAACACCGACATTGAACTCCGCAGTTGGCAAACCGGCTGTAGCCGCGCGCTCATAATAGGCGAAGGCCCGTGTTGGATTGGCTTCCACGCCTGCGCCAATATCGTAAAGGAGCCCGAGGTCGAATTGGGCGCGTGCATCACCCTGTTCCGCCAGCTGCGACCAAATCTTGAGGGCGTCCTGAAATCGGCCGGAATCGTAAGCTGCCTGACCATCGGAGACTGTGGCGGCGGCTGCGTATGCTGGCCAGGCGGCGACGGCCAAAACCAGCAGACCGAGGTGGCTTAGCGCCACGTGATCTCGACACGTCGGTTACGCTGCTCCGCGACCCCCTGCAGAGTGGCTATAGCGGGCTCCGTCTCGCCTGTCGCAAGAACCTGAAAACGATCTGCAGGGATCCCACGTGAAATTAGTGCTATAAGCACCGTGTCAGCTCGACTCTGCGACAGAAGAAGATTGGCTTCGGCAGGACCCGTGGTATCGGACATTCCCTTAACGATCATGACGATTGGCTTGCCATCATTGTAAAGACGTGACGCTTGATCGAGTACCCTAGTCTCATCGGAGCGGATCGCGCTGCTGCCGGTATCGAAATAAATGGAAAGGCTACTCGGGGCTTTGCTGGCGGCCGCATCTTGGGGTGTGCTCGTTGTCGACTGAGCAAAAGCTGTCGGAGAGCTCAAGATTGCTAAGAGAGAGAATGTCAGGCTCGACCTACTAATGTAGCTCATGGGAGTTCCTCGTGTTGGACTAAAGGTTAACTTCGACGGTTCCTGGTCGCGGCAGCGGTGCTTGCTTCAGCAGTTTAATGGCAGCATCGTGACCAGTCAGATCCTTTACTTTCTGAGCGACCAACTTCGCTCCACCGCTGTCGTCGGAGAAGAAGTATGTGACGCTACCCTCTTGGAAGGGCTGAGTATGGTTATCCCGACTGACCACATCAACAGCTTGACTTTGTAGTTTCCGCAAGATTGCCGTCGCTTGCGAGACCTCGTCAGGAATTTTCGAAGAATAGTTGACATAGACGTGAAGCGCTGTGCCTTCGGGAAGAGCATCAACGTTTAGGAAGGCCGTTGCAACTTCAGACCGGCCAAGCGGCGTTGGCATTGATGGGTGAGGCGGGACCAGAAGTAAACGCACAGGCTTCGCGGCTACGACGGGCGCTGGACCTACTCTAACCGCATGAGGAGGCGCACTGGGTGTTCCCTGCTGCCAACTTTTAGACCAGTCGAGCAGCGCTTTCGGCGGCGTGGGCACGGGCTGAGGGGGAAAAGCCGTGGACGCTATAGTGGCCGCGTAGGGCTCTTTGGGGGGCGCTCTGTCCAGCTGCCCGATATCCGCTCGATCGGAAGTGGTTTGAGCTTCGAACGATGAAGTGTCTGACCGATGCGCCTTAGATACCGGAGCAAGCGGGCGAGGTGAAGATATCGCCGCAACCGCATTGCTGGCGATGTCGTACGTGGGCTTAGAGCGACTTGTTTGGCTAAGGCGTGAGACAGGTCTTACGCTCGAGTATAATAGGAATGACGTTGTGGAAATTGCTAACAGGAGGCCAAGCGTGATTGAGCGGACGCCGATGCGCGTCACCATGACCGGTCGCCTTACCCGACCGTTCCGGCCGCGTTGTGCCTGACGGAGCCGTTCCAGTTGGTCGAGCAGTTTCTTTGATTCGACAGCGTCGTCTGCTCCCGACGCGAGGTAATTAGCCTGCGAAACCAATTCACGCAGCCATATCGTTTTCTCTCGTTCGTGAGGATCCGTGCTGAAACTGGGTGCAGCACGCTCGTTATGCGAAGGTGGGTAGCCCTTAGGCATTCTGCACGGCTCCCCTGCATAGAGCCGACCGAGACTTGCCCCGCGTCGGCTCTCTTTGCGTGCCCACAATCACAGCCGCGCTTGCGCTGATATCGAAATTTGCTCTTCGGGTCCGCACATCGACTTATCCTTTTGGCTAATAGGCAAAATTGCAATCAGCCTTTTTCGGTATCGCGACTATCGCACATCCCATCGTGCGTCCTCCCCTGGCTAGACTACGGGGTTCGTCCCCTTCTAGATGCGCGGATCCGTTGCTGGAGCGGGATTTCGCCGCGGCGCTAGGCTCATCTGTGGACGCCCCCGGAGAAGCAAGAAGATTCTTGCCTTCTGACGCGTGGTTGGGTCTCATGAGCCTCGAACCAGCTTCCTTTTAGCAGCTCTTGAACCAATTGGCGTTCAAGCCCGCGTGGAGCGCGGTAGTCGATGCCTTCGGGCGCCGCTTGATGGCGGAGCTTGGCGTGCCGGAGGCGAGCGCCCATGCGTTTGTCCTGGCGATAAACGACTTCGCGATCGAGGAGCATGGCGAGCCACTCGCTGTGCTGTAGGCCGGCCGCCTCAAGGTCCGTGATGAGTTCCGAGAAAGCCTTGGCCATGCCATGTAGGCCCAAGGCGTTGAGCTGAGCGAGAGTGGGGTGGTTCAGCATATTCATCTTTCCTTCAGTGGTAATATCGAGAGCCACGGATGTTGATGTGCTCGATCTCAAGCTCGGACTGTGGAGCGGACCCGCGCAGGTGCTGCGCGGGCAGGCCGTCGAGCTTCTTGTCGAAGATCGAGCGGACCGGCCCGTAGGCCCGAGCGCCAATTTCCAGGGCGCGTAGGCACGCCGCTTCGACCCGGGACGCGCCGAAGCTCCTAGCCAAGCCAACGATCCCGCGACAGGAGCGGGAGCCCTGCTCGGGATGAGGCCGATCTTCGAAGATCAACTGACAGAGGAGCTCGACCGACGGCCCGATGGCGATCGCTTCCTGCATGATCCTCTCAATCGTCCAATCCTTATGACGGCGGTGGCTGGAGGGCATGTGGTCGGCGACGGTGGCATTGTCACATTAATTGGAAGAGGACGCATCTGAACGAAGCGCGCGGACTGAAAGCCGATCATGCCGCATTCCGCGCATAGGTCTCCTCCTGCCAAACCTCGAAAGTCA
>NZ_LMUG01000068.1:14364-83257 GCF_009766125.1 Acidisoma sp. S159 | reverse complement strand
TCTAGCCTTTGACGAGATCCCGCGCGTGCCGGAGGAGAAGCGAGCCGAGGTCGAGCAGATAGCCGACGGTCTATGGCGCGTGACCGTTCGATTTGGCTTCGTCGAGGTGCCGAGCCTGACGGTCGCCCTCGCCCTTGCACGGAAGCAAGGCTGCCCGCTGAACCTCGATTCCGCCATCTTCTTTGCGGCTCGCGACGAGATAGTGCGCAGCAAGGATCGACCTCGTCTAGCCGGATGGCGGCGCATGATCTTCGCTTTCATGTATCGGAATGCCGTGCGGGTGCCGGATAGGTTCGACCTGCCCGCCGACAGATTTCTGGAAGTCGGCCGGCAAGTCGCCCTGTAGCGGCCGCTGCAGAGAAGCCTACCGGTCATTCCCCTTCGCGTGACCTGGCGAAGCGGGTCGACCTGGTACTCGTTATAGCCACGCGGTGAACGTCACGAGAGAGCTCGCAGATCTGGCACCCCTAGTGATCGAGGCAGACGGTCAGCCGTGAAACTAGCCGTCCAGCGCTCTCCGCATCATCTCAATCCACTGCGCCGTTTCACTCTCAACCCGGCCTGGATCGACGAGCCGGGAAGGGACCACCTTGCCGTCTCCCATGGCGTCTAGGCACCCGTGTATCGCGGCCTTCTGTGCTGCCCCAAGCGTGGGCAGGCGCGCCATGATCGGCAGCTCCTGGCAGGAGGTCTTCACGCGCAGGCTCGCGACCGTCGTTCGTAGTTCGATCTCGAGCTCCGGTGTCATCGCGCCCTCAGCTAAGCTCTGCCAGGCGTGAGGTTCCTGACCGCCGTGGAGACCCGCGTCCACTCGGCCCGAGCGGCGGCTCTGAACCGATCAACTGCGGCATTGGCAACCTCCTCGTCTTCCCCGCCCTCGGCCATCTCCTGCAACAGCGCGTCAGCAGCACCGAGAAGCAAAGCCTCAAACGTGCTCAGGTCGGCCTCCGCGAACCCACGACCCAATTGCTCGCCCAGTTCCGTGATCGTCAGGTCTTCGTCAACATGCTCGAAGTCGGAGGTCATAGACCAGGGTCCTTCGCTCAGGTTGCTGACGGCGATTGCGCGGGCTGCTCAGTGACGAGCGACAAGATCGCCGGCGCGTGCGGTTTGGCAGCGTTGAGAGCTGCAGCCAGGGCGTCATGGGCCTCCACGAGAGCAGGAAGCCGAGTAATCAACATGTCATCCAACGCCGCATAAGCGTGGCTCTCAGCCGAAGCCGTTGAAACGCACGCTTGCATCTGCAGAATGTCTTCGAGGGTCTCTCTGACGACTGAGCGGACGGTCGCCACCATAGCCCGTGCCGCGAGCTCGACGCTCACGAGGTCCGCCTGCTTGCCGCTCATGCGCTATCCTTCCTCAATTCGCACTGTCCGTCTTCTTAGATGAAGAAATGCCGGCGCCGCCTGCAACCGGCAGAGCGCGTATCTCGATCCAAGTTAAACCAACAGCTGTCGGACGGACCGCGCAAGCCCTGGATCCTGCGCAGTGTGTGAACGAAATGGCCTTGCGGAAGTAAGACCTCGAATTCGGTGCTTTCGCTGACGAGATTGCGGCCGCCTGTTTAGGCGAAAACCGAAATATCAGTATCTTGGCCTTCGCCATCTTGATAGGGCGATGGCAGGGTGACAGCCGTTGCAGGGGTAACTCATTCGGCCAAACGATGGCTAGCTCACCCTCCAATGTTTCGCAATCGTCGCATAGCCGCCGTCTCGCTGCATCTTGGCTAAAACGCCGTCTACAGCGTTGACAAGTGGGGAATTGGCACGGTTGAAGCCAATCCCGAGAGGTTGCGGGTCGTCCGGGATCTGCCCGAGAATACGCAGACCTGGCGTTTTTCGAACAAACCAAGAAGCGGCCGGCGAAACCTTCATCACCGCCGCTATGCGACCTGCACGGAGGTCCGCGATCGCTTCCGTCAGTTGCGAGAATTGATAGACCCGGACGTTGCCAATTTTGCCAGCTCGGCGCATCGCCACCGCTGTAGTATCATCAGTTGTGGCCGCTTGCACGCCGATGGTTCGGCCCTTCAGATCAGCAAAACCCGTCATCCCCGGCGACCGGGCGGCGTCGACTATAAGGCTGAGCGTTGTCGTCATGAACGGAGCGGACCAAGCGAGCAGCCGTCGACGGCCCGGGGTGATCGTGATGCCGCCGACGATGCAGTCGAAGCGGCGCTCCGCCATTTCCTCCATGATGACTTCCCACCGCGTGTCGACGAATTGTGGCTGCAGCTCGAGCCGAGACGCGACCTCGCTCATGAGATCCACCTCGAAGCCTACCTTCTCGCCCTCGGACACATACTCGAAGGGCGGATTTGTGAAATAAGTGCCTATGCGTAGGACACCTGGTGTCAGCGTGCGCAGCGTCGGCTCCGCGAGCGCCACGGAACCCAGCGGCAGCAGCGCGGCGGCCACGGCGGCACAATACGTCTGGCGCAAAAGGTGACGGCGCGGCGAGTACATTTGGTCGATTGCCAAAAAACACTGAGGGATTACAATAGTGGAATATGAGGTTGAGTCACATGCTTGCATCTGCAGGACGTTTTACAGAGTTTTTCTGTCGACCATCTGGACGCTCGCCACCACGGCCCGCGCAGCGAATCAACGCTCGCAAGGCCCTCCTGCTCACCACTCCAGTCACATGTAATCCTCCCTCATCGCGGTAGATTGTGTTGCGTGCACTTCGGGGCACGCCATCTGATGGCTATGCCCGCATTCCAGGACTCAGCGATTTCACAGGCCGAATACGATAACGAAACGCACCAACTTCAAGTGTGGTTCCGAGATAGCGCTGCGAATTACACGTATGAGAGCGTGCCGATTAGTATCTTCGAGAACCTGCTGAGCGCCGTATCGAAGAGCCGCTATTTCGAGCTGAACATCAGAGGCCGCTATTCCTATATGAGAGGATAGCCGCCGCACACTTTTCTATGCTTCCTTTTGACTTGTTTGCTCTCTCTGGTTGTAGTAGCACAGCTGAATGCTAAGATTAGTTGCAGCTACTTGATGGTGCGGAAGGCGGCACTTTCCGGCAAGGGAACGCTGATCGGCGTCCGTCTGCACCTTCCGCACCTGAGTAAGCTCGACTCATGGATCGCTTGGCAAAAAGAACCCCTAACGCGGCCGGAAGCAATTAGGCGGCTACTCGAGCTGAGCCTGGAACAGGCCGCGAAGAACCCTGAGCACAATAATGAATCTTAGCGTCGTATTTCCAGAGGATTGAGAATTAGATGAGAGGGTGCGTTCTCTACGGTCACCGAGGAAATGAAGTTGTCCGCGTCACAAACGATGAGGTCTTCAGCAAGGCTGGCAATCAGAAGTCTCGGCACATTCTGAGATGGAGCCGACTATGATTTGTGCGGCAGCTTCACTCGCCGTCTAGCACGGCCCGGACCGGTGCCTGCAGCGTGGCACCCGACATGGCGAGCTCGGCTAGCCGCTGACTGAGCCGACCCAAGCGGAAGCCACGTGGCGGAAAGTGTCACTTAAGAGTAGACGAGTTGCGCTTGCTCCGCGGCTGCCACTGTGGCCCTGTTCGCGTCCCGAAAAGGACGACGCCTTGTGAGCGCCGCCAAGTTTTAGGGAGGAACGACGGCGCGACGAAGTCAGCGCCGTCAGTCGTTATAGTGGAACGAGTTACGGTGCTGCGCAATCGCTTTCCGGCGATATGCCGGCTCTATCAGTTATGCTGTGAACATGAGGAGGGCGCCACTGACGAGCGCTTGGCGTTTCGAGGCTTCAGCCGGGTCCCGCAGGACCTACGTCCATACATTGAAGTCGGCGTTGCAGAGTGGGTTTGCCCAGCGGCCTTCCTAGCCGAAGGCGTCGGTTAGGTTTCGGCCGCCGCTTGCGCTCCCTGCGAAAAAGTACGGCCTGTGGATCGCGGTATATGGTGCCGCTACAATAAAGACCGGCGGGATTCACACTGACCTGGCTGCTCTCCGGCTTAGAACTCTGCCAGCAGTTTCCAATCACCGCTTTCTGCGCCTCAAAACGAGCCCGTTGCCGCCGCCCTCCTGGCAGTGCTGACCCGGTGACACCCTACGAAGTTGCCCAACGTCTTATCTAACCGTCTCCCAACCCTCTACCTTCGCTGATGATTTGTCACTGGCGGCCCCGCCGGCGCTACTTGGCAACCGACCACAAGAGAAATTTGCCAAGTAACGAAGAGTTTCAAAACCCGAGCAAGCTGATTGCGTCCGCCGCCCGGCATTGAAGTTGCTTACGTGCTGTCCAAGTTCCGGAGGTCGTAAGGACAAATGCGATGGATGAAACAGCTGCCCTCGCCATCGACAACATTATCGGCTCTGCCGCGACTAAGGACGGCAAGGTGATTCTGATCAAGCTTGACGCGGGCGGTCTCACAATTGAACTAGCGTTTCCCCATGCCAAAGCTCTAGAACTCGCGGTCATCCTGACGCGAGAAGCGGATAGGGCTGCCCTTCGCCACGGTTGAAGATTCCGATTACCTCTCACAATTAGGCGCCGCATGACATCGGGCGGCAATCGAGTCCGAAGTTTGGCTCGACCCGCACCCTGCCTGGTCCGCTCTCATCATCTCGGGCTCTCACCGACCGCAACCAACTGGGATAGGAAGGTCTCTTTTCCTAAGAGTGGGTAAACTCTTCCGAACAGCAAATGCTTACGCTTGCTCCTCGGTTTCCTACACTTCGCTTTTCGGATGTAGAAACGCAACAAAGCGTAACTGCGCATCGCAAGTTAGCCTTCTCGACGCCCCGCCTAAGCGGGCGGCCGGAATCGAACCGACACCTTCGGTCAGGGCGACCGACGCAAGACCACTGTCGCTACACCCACATCGATCATCGATACGTAAGTTTTCAGCAACAGAATTCAAAGGCGATTGCCTCGATCATCAGCACTCTTCCGCCGAAGCTCCTCGAGAGCAGCCTATCCAAGGCGAAAATCCAGGGACGGAGGCGGCGACGCGGCCCGCCACAGGCTGGTGTCTTGGCGCAGTCGTGGTGCTTCCAATGCGAGTTAAGGCGCTGGCGAGCTATTCCGGCAGCAGACTGAGAGTTCAGCATTTCGAGGTATACGCGCGCAATAAAAGATGAGGCTTGGCTCCGGACGCGGGCTTGCGGAATGCCTCCGGCCTTCTCACCCTATTGGTAGCTCGAGGTTGAACATGTTGCCTCGCTTCTCTCCATAACAAAGGCGATAGCTTGATGACATCAGCCTTTGTCTATGTGACTGACAAAAACGGTTACGAACTACTCCAGCATTCCGCGATGTCTCTCGTTCTTTCTCAACCCACAGCCTGTAGTATTCACGTCTATTGTTACAAATTTATGCCAGATCCTTCGGACAAATTCGGCGCAACGCTCACTGCGTTCGGAGCCAACGTGACTTTCAGACAAATAAACAATCCTGAAATCGAGGCTCATTCGACTTTCGGCCATGTGACGACGCCCACCCTCCTCAAGCTCTCAGCCGTCACAGAGCTGATCGAACACTATGATCGCGTCATTTATCTTGACAACGACGTTCTGGTTTTCGGCGACCTCAAAATCGGAAGCATTGTCTTTGGCAATTCGCCTGTCGCTGCGGTGGCCGACATGGATTTGAGCGAAACTGGGGCGCTTCGAAATACCAAATGGTCGGATGCCGCGGCGGAGAGCTTTGACGTCGGCGACTACTTCAACGCGGGCTTCATGATCTTTGCATCGGAAAACTGGAGAGGCGCAAGTTTTCCTGCGAATTATTCCAAGGCTCTTAGTCAACACGACATAGCCTGTCTCTACAAGGTCGATTGCACATCAATCGATCAGTGTGCCCTCAATTATACCTTCAGAAAAGCATGGCTCAAGTTGCCAGTGACTTATAACATGCAGGCTGGTGCGAAGTTCACCGGCGCCTGGAAGGACGCGGCAGTCAGACACTACTGTGGCCGTCGCAAATTCCTGCCGATAACGGCCTTTCGCAACGATAGAAGGGATGTTCGCTATCTGAGCAACATCCGGCGCAACCTGGGCCGGCCGGCGGCGCCGTGGGCCCTTTGGTATGAAATCCCTTTTCGCCTCAACGTGTTGCGAAAATATCGCAGCGCCGCGTCAATGCGGCGCTTCCTGGATGCACTTCAAAGTTCGAGTGCCATCTCATCTCGATAACGCAAAGTAAGTTGGGCCACGCGCCTCGTGGCGGCGCCATATCCAGGGGCCGCTCCCGAGCACGCTACTTGGGATTAAAAGGCAATGACGCGAGAACGGCCATTGTCACGCCGGCTTGCTCAGCCCCAGGAACGGCGGCAATGTGATGCCGCATTTCCTCAGGTATCCGACGTTCGGGCCGCGTCCAGTTGTAGACCGCCCGCCAGTGCAATTTGAGCGCTGTGGAGAGGGTGTGATATCCGCCGAGAGCATTCACCACATCGACGCTGTTTCGTATCATCCAGATCCTCGTCCGTCCGCAGATGACGAATGGAACCGGTGACCGCTGTTTGTAACGGCATCCGTGCATCAGTTGCTACAAATCGTAACACCGGCAGCTGACTTGTTGGTCGTGCCCGAGAGGCCCATGTTCCTCAAGAACGGACGCGGATGCCATCATGTCCCGTTATACTTTTCTATAGTCACGGGGTCGGGCCGGGGATGATTGACAAAATGGCGATAGAACATGGCGGGGGCCCCCGACCGTCCCTCAGAACATGGAGAGGCCGGCCGCCGCCTTGCATGGTCGGGCCTGCACTGCTCGAAGCGCAGCGTATCGGAGGCGAGTGTGCTGTCAGAGGACGGCGCGAACACCAGAAGGCGACGAAGTAGGCGATGATCTTCCGCCTCGAACTTCTGGTAACGGCCTGGAGATCTACGCGTCAGGGGACGACCTGGCTTCTACCGCCGTTTGGACCCTGCCCGACACTCCCACTAACCTCCTGTCAAGCCATCCACGGGAGCTCTTACTGTGGGGCGGACCCAAATATGCTCCCTTTGAACTGAATCGAGCGGCCGATGCCATACATAAGAGGGCAATACCATTTTCCCTCTACGCCATCTCCTGGACAGATTGACGCCCGCGGCGCGGCCTTCATTCGTCTTCAAGTCTCTTTGTGGAACGTCCTTGCCTTTCATCACGATCGAGAACGCGAGAGGGAAGCTCACTGGCAGCAGCGGGCGAAAGATTGTGCCGCCGAGCTTCGCCGGCTGCTCGATCCTTATGAAGCATCTGCTGCGATTGGGGAGGCTGGGCGACAAGCCAAGGCTCGGTTTACGAGTGAGCTGGCCTCCGGCAAAGAGTGGCGAAAGGGACGTGGTGTCGAACTAAAATTTGAAGCGCAGGAAGGCAAGTAGGTTTCTCGCTGGCGCCGGAAGATCTGCTCGCTCGTCTAGCGAAGGCCTGTATGAGAGAACGGTGGCCGCGATCCGGTTGGCGCTCGAGGAAGCCGGCATCGAGTCATCGCGTAGAATGGGCGGCGGTGCAGGAGTGAGACTGCAGGAGGCGACCCATGACGAGCAAGCATGTCGAGAGCGGTTCATGCTTCTGCGATGAGATTGTCGCTGAGCTGCGTGGTCAGCCCTTCTGGGTAATGACGACGACTGCCGCCGCGCGATCGGCAGCCCTTTCACCATTTGGGTCGGAGTTAGGCCTGGGCAGTTCCACATTACGCGGGGACAACCGAAAACCTTCTCAAAGGCGGACGGTGTTGTTCGGACATTTTGCGCGACTTGCGGAACCTCGATCGGCTACTGTGACCGGGCACTTCCTGACGAGATTTGTGTAACGATCGGCTTCTTCGATCACCCTGAGATATTTCATCCAGAGGCTCATGCTTATTGGGGACTGCGGCTCCCTTGGGTCGAGTTCGCTGACACCTTGCCTCACGTGGACGGCTATTCGCGGGTTCGCGACGCCGCGATAGGCAATCCACGCGAACGACAGAAGGCGACTCGAGCGTGAGCCACTTGTCGGTATTCGCCCACCACTACCACTCTTGCCAAGGCGGCGGGATGACGGACTGGATAGCGCTCATAGCGCTCAGCCGTCATCCACGGTCTGACGTACGGTCCGATCTTCAAGGTGCTTCATCAGTTTACACTCGTGCAGGCTGCCATCCTCGCCGTCATTGGTTTGGCGGTGATGTTATGGTTTGGGCTCGATCCGCGGGTATGGTCGCGTCGAACTCAAGACGGCGTGCAGTGATTTCGCCTCCAGCCCATGCTAAAGGCGAAACATGTCGCTGACGATCGCTCTCGCCATCATACTCGGTTGCACGCTTCTCTCTGGCATGGCCGGCGCGCTTGTTCACCGCCGCGTCCGTGTGGATATCAGACGGAGACATCAGGAAGTAGGAACGACCATTTTCCTACAGCTAGGGGTGATCTTTGCTGTTCTGCTGGCCTTTGTATTCAGTGAGGTGTGGAGCGACTACAACGCTGCCGCAAGCTCTATCGAGCTGGAATGCAGTGCGCTTGAAGACGCGGGCGTGCTAGCTTCGGCGCTGCCGCCAGCTCAGGCCTATGCAGTTTTGAAGGCGGAACAGGTCTACGTCGACGGGGTCATCTATGAGGAATGGCCGCTGATGTTCTCGTCCCGGAGTGAGGACGTCAGCGTCGATGACATGCTGCACTCAGCCATCGTTACGACGGCGCGGCTGCACCCTGCGGATGCCGCTGACCTCGGCCTTCGGCAAGAAATTCTCAGCTATCTAGAACAGGCACACACGCAGAGGACGATTAGAACCTTTCAGCTCGGCAGCGGCGTGCCAATATTTCTCTGGGCACTTCTGATCTCGTTCGGCGTTGTCCTCGCCGTGTTTGTCAGCATGGCAGGGGTCGAGAGCGGTCGGGCACTCGTGAGCTTCTCAGCGACTTTTGCGGCGGCGGTTGCGGCTATTCTGGTCCTAATCCATTTGCTCGATTTTCCGTTCGAGGGTGCGCTTTCGCTTCCGCCAGGCCATTTCCTCCATACGCTGCATGAGATTACAGAGCTTGCTCAGTCCGTTCGATAGATGTCGGTGGATTTCTACGCATGATGCGCAGGACGTCGCGGGGCTGCAGGGCGGGTCGCGGCCATCAAGGCCTGGATATCACTGGTCGTGACCAGGATCACCCAGCTTCTAGTGCACAAGCGAACACAAGCTGCTTTGTGGCTCGCGAAGGGTGTGTTCGCGATACACAAGGGCTTGAACAAGCAGGAGACCGCCTCGCCTGATCCGCGCAAGTCGGCGGGTCGTTGACCGCATGCAGCGAGCGACCGGAATTGCGCGCACGAGGCTGGACCGAGGCGAACTCTCGGCTGGCGCCTACGCTGTGATCCTCGAGCGCGCGAGGAAGGCCCGAGACTCGGCTGATGACGCTCCAGGAACGGCGTAGAACGACGTCAGCGTCGGAACGCGAGGGCGTTTCTGCGCTATGGTGGCCGCTCCAAAGGAGCCCATCATGGACAAGAAGTCGAAGCCGTCACTCATCAGGCCGGGACAGAGATGGCGCGGCTCCAATCCAAAAATGGGACGCAATGAAGCGTCGACCGTGTTGCGTACACTCATTCTTAAAGTGGAGATGAAGTTCGAGTTCACGGGGTTGGAAATCAAGTGACAGTAAAAACACTGAATTCGCGAGCGTGGGAGTTTCTGTCAAATGCTCCGGAATGATTGCGTTCGGGGGGCGCAACAACGGGCGATCGATAGCGCGTCACTGTAACACGCCATCCGATGAGGCTACCGCCGCAATTACCGTCCCGAACGACAGTGCGTGAATTTCACAGTTGTTGGGCTGACAACAGATGTGACCCCCTCAGTGTGTCGGCAGTCCCGCGCCCTGCCTGGCGCTCACATCGTCAGCGAATCTTGGGCTTGTTCGCGTCGATCCATAGGCGCGCCTCATCAAGGGCCCTCTCGACATCACGGTGCAGCATGCTCCGCCACCCGGTGCCGGCGATCTCGACAAGCCACGCGCCATCCTCCTGATGGATCTCAAGCTTGTAGCCACGATAGACTTCTGCGCGCATTGCCTGCGGCCTCCAGTCTTTGCGCTATCCTACCGCCCTCCGCCTTGTCGCGCACTCAGGTCTCGATCCCCGAACCTGCGCGGGGCGCTGACTTCACGTGATAGATCGGTCTCGGCCCTGAGAGGCTTGATTTCCTCGCCCAGGGGTCAGGCCGGGCAAAGCGCCACCACCTTCGTCCGGCTGCCATATCGTCCTCCGCGCCATGCGGATTGACGGCAGCATTCTGGTTACCATTTGTAGCAACTGAGTGTTCAGCGGCCGACGCACGGTCGAGCTACGGCTTTCTTCTTCCAGAGGAGGTTTAGAGTCGGATGCTACCAGTGGATGAGGATAAATGCTGGCTGCAGACCGAGGACGCCGCCAACTATGTGGGGCGCGCGGGTCGATCCGCTTCGGCGCTACATTAGTACCGCCCAAGCCGCGCCATCAGGTCGGAGGATACGAACGGGCCGCGGGGGCCACCATGTTCCGTCGACCATGTTTGCTTTACCATGTCGTTGCGCTGGGATTGACCGCAGCGCCGATCGTCGCGCTAATCACTGGCGTCGAGGGTTGGCTCGTCCTTCGCTGTCTGGATGTCGGGCTTGATCTCTGGTGGATTCGTTTACCGTCAGTAGCGTCCTGAGGTGCGTCTACAACTCAGACCCCACCAATAATGCTGAGGGTATTCTCAGATCGGCGCACCCGTTGGGGATTACCAAGATCTGGGAGTTGAGATTTCGCCAATCCTGCTCAATCGGGTCAGCGTTCCACGGCGTGGGGCGGATCGAGGCTACCCGGTCACGTATCACTGAGACGGTCTCAGCCGAACAATAGGCCGAGGTTAACGTCATGTTGGCCGGTGTTTGAACTGACTTCGGCGGGGACGATCCAAGCGATCTACGCTCGCCACTAAGAATCTTATGAATCTTATTACAGATCCGGAGTCAGCGATCTCGGTGGCCACTGAATCCTAAAATGCTCTGTGCGAAGATGCGATCTCCTATCGGCTTCGAGCTCGCCACCCGGAGCTACGGCTGAGGAACCGTTGATCTGCTCGAAACCCAAGCCCACTCTAGCTTTGCGCTCTGTCGGCAACTGCCCACACCACGAACCGTCAAAGGGCCATCGTGACTAGCCCAGCCGATAGCGCTCCTCGTCCTCAATGGTAGTAGTAACGACCATGGCGATAGTAGCGGTGTCGGTAGTACGCTCCCCTGTACCGATAAGGATAATATCGGTGACGGTAATAGTAGACATTCTCGATCGAACTATCGCTGAGGGCGACAGTTACTCGCGACACGATGAGTGTCGCGGGACTGGCCGCCGCTTCATGGGAAACAGGAACACTCAGGAGCCCGGCCACAATCATCATTGGCAGCAAACGCATGGAGCTTGTCTTTCTTAACAGTTTGCCGTCTGGCCAGTCCCCACCCACCCGACAGCCATCTAAGCATTAGGCGCGGCACCAGGGCGACCGCCGTGAAAGCGCCCCAATATTCTAAGGGCTCAATAAGATTATGCACAGTGCCCGAACTCTCCATCCACATGGATGGTTATGGATGGAGAGTTCGGGGTGCCAGGGATCTTGCAAGTCTCTCATCGGGCTTTGTCGACCCCTAGCATTTCGATCAGCGTTTTGACGTCATCGGACGGGCTCCCGGCCACATCCGATGACGGCCGGGGTCGTTCGTCCGGCGAGCAAAATTTAGGGGCGGATAGAGGCCGCGTCATGTCACCGTTTAGGAGGGCGGATCATTGACCGAGGGACTGCCGATCCTTCACGCCCCCTTTTCTCGTGTCATCAAGCACCAGATGAGGATGAAGATGCTTTCGACCCGGGAGACCTTCATGAAGCCTCACGCCCCGCCAAGATGGTCTGTTCGCGACGATGAGGGCACCGCAATTGCCTACACGCGCGACGAGTGGTCTATTCCGCTTCGACAGGGGGGCGGATCGCTAAGCTTCGTTTAGGCCAGCTCTGTACAGCGGACGGTCAAATTCTCGGAATGCTCATGCCCTCGGGAAGAGTTCGCGGAGTAGGAGGCGAACCGGCTTAATCCTTCATGAGGCTCTTCGGAGGAGAATAGCCATTCGGCGGCAGCCCACGATCTCGTGTGTAGGCTTAGGCACCTGACGCAGGTCTGAGGAGGCAGCACCAGCCGCGCCAAGTGCTCGACCTGTTCGTGGACGGTTTGGTTGAGCGGCGCCGCTCTGGTTGAACTCCGCGGCCAGGCCGTTGGGATGCCGACTTCAGAATGCCGCATTGTCGACGGACATAGAGATCCGTATGACAATCGCATTCCACAACGCTGGTTGTGACGGCAGTCACACGAATCGGGCTGAATAATGACGACCGGGAACACTCAAGAGCACCGGCGCATCGAGGAAGATTAAACCGACAACCATGAAACAGCGTTTGGTGCTCACAGCTGTGCTCGTAAGAGACTACGATGAAGCGATCGCCTTCTATGTGGGTAAACTAGGCTTCGAGGTGCGAGAGGACACGCACCTCAGTGGATAAGCGCTGGGTGATTGTCGGACCGCGAGGCGATGGTGCTTCTCTTCTGCTCGCGCGGGCAGCCGATGACCGACAGCGCGCGGCTGTCGGTCAGCAGAGTGGTGGCCGAGTATTCCTGTTTCTGGAGACCGACAATTTCACCCGCGACTACGCCGACTATATCGCGAGGGGAGTCACCTTTGTCGAAGAGCCGCGACGTGAGCCCTATGGCACAATAGCGGTCTTCTTGGACCTCTACGGCAATCGTTGGGATTTGGTTGAACCAGAGGTCCCTTCTTAGCGACGCGCTCGCATGAGATAGCGATCGAGCATAAGAAACGAGAGGAGGGTGAGGCCGAAGATCACCTGGCGTCCACTCTCGCCGATGTTGATGGCCGTGAGAAGGCTCACCAGCACCGTCATTAGGATTGCTGCGCAGGCGACCCCTCCGTACGGCGCCCGACCGCCCGCTAGCGCGACCCCGCCGATTGCCGCCACTACAATGCTCGTCAGCACATAGGCGTTGCCCAGCCCTAGGAAGGCTTGGCCAACGTAACCAGTCAGCAGGAAGCCGCCAAAGGCAGCAATGCCGCCGCTCATCATGTACGCGACAATTCGGACCCGCGTTGTGTCAGTTCCGCTCAGGCGCGCGGTGATAGGATTAGCGCCCGTGCGGCATAGCCGTCGCCCCCAGGCCGAGCGCGACAGCAGCCAAATGGCGATCGCTGCTATCACGGCCCAGAGCACGGCCACGGTGGGAATGCCGTGGAAGCTCCGCCCCGTCATCGCGACGAGGCCAGGGCTGGCTCCATTCGCAGGATGGGCCAGGGAGACGCCGACAATCAGGCCGCCGTCTATGACGCTGGAAAGCGCCAGCGTGGTGACGAGCGGCGGCACGCCAAGCACCGCGATGCCCACGCCGTTTACACAGCCCGCGGCGAGGCCGGCTCCGATCGCCACGCCGGCCCCGATCGGGGTCATGGCATTGCTGCCGTTCATCAGCGCCGCGCCCAATATACCGCCGAGGGTCGCAATGGCGCCGACCGATAAGTCGAGTCCCTGGCCGCCCGCTGCCATGACGACTGTTTGACAAAGTCCGAATAGGCCAAGGAAGGACGCGATTTTGAGCTGGTTGGCGATCTGGCCTGGCCCGATGAAGCCAGGCAACAAGACCTCTCCGGCCGCGAGCAGCAGCAGCGTCAAAGCCAGCAAGAGGAGAGGGCGGCCGAGCCGCAATGCCGTCATGCCACAGCCGCACGTTTCTGTTCGAACACCATGAAACCGAGCCCCGACATGATTACGATGCCTTTGAAGAATTCCTGCCAGATGCTGGGAATGCCGGCGAAGTAAATGACGTTGCTAACGATGCCTAACACGATGGCTCCCACCAATGCGCCCCAAGGGGTGCCCCGACCGCCAGCGAGTGAAATGCCGCCGATGACGACGGCCGCTACCGAAGTGAGCGTATAGGTGTCGCCGACGCGAGCGTCGCCAGACAGCGTCTGCGCAGAAATTGCGATGGCTGCGAGGCCTACCAGCAGCCAACCGACCAGATAGGCTGCGAGCTTGACGCGAAGAACCGATATTCCTGCCTGGAACGCTGCCGCGGGATTGCTGCCAACGGCGACGATCCGCCGGCCGAGACGATGGCGTCCGAGCAAGGTCCAGATCAGCAGCGCGCCCGCCACGATGAACAACGGCACTGGCACGCCGCTGACGGTTCCGGAATAGAGATCGCCCACACTTTGATCCAACTCACCGCCCGGCTGCGGCATCAGGGCCAGGGCCAGACCGAACCAGACGGCCGCGGTTGCAAAGGTAGCGATGAGCGACGGCAGCCCGAAGATCGTCACAATGACGCCGTTGATCGCGCCCAATGCCAGCGCCAGGAGGAGCGCGAGTCCCATCAGCCCCCAGGGGCCTCCCACTGCCGAGATTGGAACCGTCGCCAAAAGACAGTTTATGAGTGAGACGCCAGCGCCCACCGAGAGGTCGAGTTCGCCGCTCAGGACGATCACGGCTTGTGCCAGACAGACAAGGATGGTCGGCGTAAGGGTGGCGATATTGTCTTCGAGCGAGGGCAGGCCGAAGAAATGCGGCTGCAGTCGTGCATTGAGAGCGATGACGACGACGAGCATCAGTAAGCTCGGCAGGATGCCGGTGTAGCGGAGCGCCCTCATGCGGCGGCTTTCCCGAATGCCGCCGTCATGACGCGCGGCTCGGTCATGGCGTCGCCGCTCAGTTCCTCGACGATGCGGCCTTCGTACATGACCAGGATGCGGTCGCAATGCAGCAACAGCTCCTGGACATCTGAGGCGAAGACGAGCGCCGCGGTACCGGCTTGGGCCAACTCGCCAATGATAGCATAGATCTCGGAGCGGGCATGGACGTCGACGCCCTTTGTCGGGTCACTCAGCAGCATGACCTCGACATCAGTTGCCAACCACTTTCCGATCACGACCTTCTGCTGATTGCCGCCGCTCAAGGCGGAGACCGTTTGGTCCGGCCCGTCGGTCTTGATGAGCAGACGTCGGATCGCGCGCGTGGCGAGGGCCGCGAGCTTCTCCGCGGGCAGGCGCCAGGGACGTGGGGCGAGGGCCAGGAGGACGTAGCCGATGTTCTCGCCAACCGTCTCCCCGGAA
The DNA here is from genome assembly GCF_009766125.1 of Acidisoma sp. S159. NCBI lineage: Bacteria > Pseudomonadati > Pseudomonadota > Alphaproteobacteria > Acetobacterales > Acidocellaceae > Acidisoma > Acidisoma sp. S159. The sequence continues at coordinate 68,174 of NZ_LMUG01000068.1, read as the reverse complement.
AAGAGTCCCTGGCGCCGCCGATCGTCCGGCACCAAGCAGATGCCGCGATTGATCATGTCCCTCGGCCGCCTGGGCGATACAGCTCGGTCCTTGTGCCAAAGCGTGCCGCCGTCGATCCGCCGATCTCCGGCGATCGCCTCCAGTAGTTCCACCTGCCCTTGACCTTGCAGCCCGGCGAGGCCGACGATTTCGCTGCGGCGAAGTTCGAGATCAACACCGCGAACGGCCGGACCGGCGCGCAGGCCTTCCAGCCGCAGAACAGGCTCGCCGATCCTTCGCTCGCCCACCTCGCGCAGCACGGCATCCGGATCGCCGGTCATGAGGGAGAGGATGCGCCCTTCGTCCAGCCGCCCCGAGGTCGTCCAGGCACCAGCCGTCCGGCCGTTGCGCATCACCAGGATGTCGTCGCAGATCGTGTCGATCTCCGCGAGGCGGTGCGAGATGAAGATGACGCTGACGCCCTCTGCTGTCAGTCGCCGGATCGCGGCGAACAGGTGCCCGACTTCCGCGGCGGCAAGAGCCGCCGTCGGTTCGTCGAGGATTAGTACTCGCGGTCTGCGAGCGAGCGCGCGGGCAATCTCGACCAGCTGCTGGCCGGCGGCAGTCAGCGTGCCTGCCGGTGCCGCGATATCCAGCCGGCTGCCAAGTTCCGACAGCACGTCGGTCGTCCGGCGTCGGGCTTTCGCGCGGTCAATGAAACCACCAGCGTAGCTGAGTTCAGCGCCCAGAAAGACGTTTTCCCAGACCGGCATGTCGGGCGCCAGGCTTGGATGCTGATGCGCGATGACAATGCCCAGGCGCGCGGCATCCTGCGGCGAGGCATGGCGCAGCGGCGCGCCCGCCAGATGCATCTCCCCGCCGCCCGACGACAACTCACCCGCGATGATGCGGGACAGCGTGCTCTTTCCCGACCCGTTCGCTCCTAGCAAGCCGAGGACGCGGCCTTGCCGCAATGTCAGATCAACGCCGGCGAGCGCTACGACACCACCAAAGTGTTTGGTGATCCCGCGCGCAATCAGGAGCGGGGGTGCGATTTCCCCGTCGGTCGGCGGCGCTGCCGGCAGACCCTCAGGTGAAGAAAGCATCAAGCTGTGGTTCCGAGAACCATTCTGCCAGAAAGTAGCTGTCAGGTTGATCCTTCATCGAGGCGAGGGTCGCATCCAGGTTGTCGCGGGTCACCTGAAGGTGGATTGGATAGTAGATGACGCTGTCCGGCACGGGTTTGAGCTTGCGGCCCGCCGCCAGTCGCACCGCGATACCGATGGCATTGCGGCTGATATCCGGCGGGTTAGGCTGCGCGAAAGCGCGCATGTTGGTGCCGTTGTCTAGTTCCTTCTTCCAGGCAATCAAGAAGGCCTTCTGCGCTTCGCCCGTCATTACCGGGATCGGCCGTCGCGCATTTTGAAAGGCGCGCAGAACCCCGAGCCCCATCGAGTCTTCCACGAAGGCGCCGTCAATCTGCGGCTGCGCGGCGATGACCGTCGCCATCACGCTCTGCGCCTTGGCGTGATCCCACATGCCGTAACCGGACCAGACGATGTCGATGCCGGGATATTTGCCGAAGACGTCGTGCGCGGCGCGGCGTCGGGTTTCGGCGGCCGGATTGCCGGGAATGCCGTCCATGACGACGACTTTGCCTTTGCCGTTCAACGTATGAGCGATCCATTCCGCATAGCGGGTCGCCCAGGCGTAGTGATCGACCGTGACGCTCAGCGCGTATTTGTTCTTCACCGCCTGATCGAAGGCGATCACAGGAATGCCGGCGCGCTTCGCCTCGTTGATGACACTGCCGAGAGCAGTGCCAGAGTTCGCATCCATGGTGATCACGGACACGCCCTGCAGGATCATATTGTGGATGTCCTGGATCTGTTGGTTGACGTCGGCGCCGGCCTGCTGGACCACGAGCTTGGACGCCTGGCCCTTGGCCTGATATCCGGCGAATTGCGCCTGCGCGCCGGCCACCATCTGGTTGCGCCATTCCGAACCGAAGTAGCCGTTCGAGAGGCCGATCACGACGTCTGAAGCGGCGGCAGGTTTTACGCGCAGGCCCATGGCGGCGGCGCCTGCTGCCGCCGCGCCCATCATCAGATCTCTTCTTTGCATCGTCCGATTCCGCCTTTTCAGCCATTTCTACTGGTGTTGCGCGGGGGTTAGTCCGCGGCCATTTGCCGGTCGGCGGAGACACGACCCTCGAAACGCTTGTGAAACTGACCATCCTTCATGATGGCGAGCAGAGAGTGCCGGTCCTGCATCAGGCTGAGGTCGAGCAAGGGATTACCGTCGACCAGCAGGATGTCGGCGAGATAACCCGCCGCGATCCGGCCCATTTTTTCGCCCGACTTGCCGGCCCACGCCTCACCGCCGTAGGCCGTCGCTGCGCGCAGCGCCTCCCACGGCGCGAAGCCGAAGAGGTTGACAAAGTGCTCAAGGTCGCGAGCCTCGGTGCCGTGGGGCAGCCAGGCAAAGCCATAATCCCCGAAAGGCACGACTTTGATCCCGGCCTTATGCATCTTGATCATCACCTTGATGCCTTCTTCAAGCTCCCGTTTGTTGCCGATCATCTCGGCAACATCGGTGGTGATGCCCCAGTCTTTAGCCTCGTATGTCGTGTTATAGCGCGCCGCGATGGCAGGCGAGATGTAATGCTTGTGCTTGACACGCTCCAGCATCTCGATCGTTTCGTCTGTAGCGAAAGATGCGTGGAAGATGAACTCGACATTGTGCTTGATGCACTGCCGCACGGAGCTGTCGGCATGCGCGTGGGCCGCAATCCGTTTGCCAATGTTGTTGGCTGTGTCGCAGATCGCCGCGACCTCTTCGTCGGTCATCGGATTGTCATAGGCCGCCATACGGGGATAGCAGAAGCTGTCGCCGGAGTTGTTGAACTTGATGAGGTCGACGCCTTCGCGGATCAGCATGCGAACCGTCTTGCGGAATTCCTCCGGGCCGTCGCAGATGATGGAGACAGAAGGATGTTTGGCCTCAAGTTGATTGTCGTCCGCGAGGCCCCCGGTTACGGTCAATTCGGGCGAGCCCGCCAGCATCCGAGGACCGGGAATGCGGCCCTTGTTGATTTCGTTGCGGATCACGATGTCGAGCCGTGGCTTGGCGGAGGCAGCGCCGATAATGGAGGTGAAGCCCATATCTAGCGCGAGCTTCGCATTATGCATGCTGAGAAGGACATGCTCCTCGACCGGAAGAGCGGTGAGCTCAGCGACGGTGGTGCCATTGTTGTAGGTCGGATGGGCATGGGTGTTGACCATGCCGGGCATCAGGGTGGCCCCGCCGGCATCGATCACCTGCGCGCCCTCGCGCGGCAGGCTCTCGCCTGGCGCTGCCACAGCGCAAATGCGATTGCCCTGAACCAGCACCTCGCCGGGCAACAGTTCCTTGGTTGTGCCTTCGAAAATCATCGTGTTCGTGAACAGCGTTTTCGCCATTTTCATTTCCCCCGATTCTGGCCGCCAGTCTGTCTTATCAGCCTCTCGCCATTTCAGAGACGCCCAAGGTAACGCGGCCCGCGACTTTTGCGTGTAGCCGTCCAGGCAATGCTGTTGGCGACAAATCACCATCGGGGCTTTGGGCGTAGATTTCGGCAGCCTCGATCAGAGCCTGCGTATCCTCGGGCACCAAACCGCCAAATCGGATTACAGTCTTCCCGGGTTCGCGCAATGCGGCGGCGCAGGGATTAGGGCAGGTGTTCAGGCACTCGACCATGCGCACCGCGATCGAACCGCCGGCCGCCACCTTCACCGCGCGTGCCAGCCGCTCCCCGGGTGTCATCTCTCCCATAGGCGGCGCTGCGTAGCGGTTGCAGGTCGTGCAGATGAAGATACGGCCCATGACCCGACTAGGCCGCCTGAGATGATCGCTGTCGCGAATAGAAGAGGGTCATCGCGTAGTTGACCTGTTTGGCGCGCTCGATCGTCGCCCAATGGCCGCAGCCGTCCAGCACGCGAAGTTCCGCACCGGGGATGGCGCCCAGTTCTTCGACGAAGCGGCCATCATTGCGTTGTTCGATCATCGTCGCTTCCTTACTTCGCTTCCAACACGGCATGCGAAGGTTTTGGCGTGGCGCCAGGCATCCGCCGCACCGTATTGCGCAAAACTCCGATCCCAGCGATTTCCACTTCGATCACGTCGCCGTCGCCCAGGAAGCGCGGTGGGTTGAAGCCAATGCCGACGCCCTCGGGCGTGCCGGTAGCGATGACGTCTCCGGGGCAAAGTGTGACGCATCGAGAAATCGTCTCGATGAGGGTGGGCACATCGAAGATGAGGTCCGCGGTGGTCGCGTTCTGGCGCGTTTCACCATTGACCCGGCACGTAACACGAAGATCACTACCGTCGATCTCATCGGCGGTGACGATCCATGGGCCCATAGGCCCAAACCCGTCGATCCCCTTGCCGAGAAACCACTGCTTGTGCTGACGCTGCAGATCACGTGCCGTGACGTCGTTAATAATGGTGTAGCCGAAGACATGTGCCAACGCATTTGCGCGGCTGATGCCGCGGCCGCCGCGGCCAATGACAACCGCGAGCTCCGCCTCGTAGTCGACGGCAGCATCGATGCCGGGCCACAGCGGAATATCATCGCCGTGCGCCGAAATCGCGCCGGAAGGCTTGGTGAAAATGATGGGATATTCCGGGACCGCGTCGGCAGCGGTTGACCCCGCATCAAACCCGCTTCGGGAAAACTCCTGCGCGTGCGCATGATAGTTCTTGCCGACGCACATGATGTTATGCGGGGGCGCCAGTATGGGCGCGAGCAGCCGGGCATCCTCTAGTGCACGTCCACCGCCGGTGGGCGCGGCGATCCCAGAGACGTGGGTCAGATGTGCGATTGTCGACACCATATCGCCGCTTATGCGATCCGGTAGGCCGGGGATCGCCTCGTCCAACGACCAGTACAGCCCATCTTCGACATCGACGACGCAGACCGTCGGTCGCCCTTCATGAAGGATTGTTGCGAGTTTCATTGGTGATCCAATCTAGACCAATCTCGACGCTTAGGCTCCCAATCGAAAACCAAGTTGCAGTGATTGGCCTAGCAGTGTCAAGTCTATGCCATGAGTTCTGAAGCACGTGATCGCGAGCCTTCGGGTCCCGTGGATGGCCCCCCGCGAGGCGACGCCGAGTCGCTGCGCAAGCTGCTCGGGCAGGAGATCGGCTCGTCCCGCTGGCGCATCGGTGACAAGCTGCCGACCGAGCGCGAGTTGGGGGAGACTTATGGCGTCGCCCGCAATACTGTGCGCCGTGCCCTGCAGGTTCTGGAGCAGGAAAAGCTTATCATCCGCCATGTTGGACGTGGCACCTTCAAGGCCGGCGATGCCTCCTCTGTGACCTCTGCATTCCTGCCGAGCGCTGACTCGCTGAGCCCCGCTGGCGTCGTCGAGTGCAGGTTGATCTTTGAGCCCGAGCTTGCACATTTGGCGGTTGCGCGCGCGACGCAGGTCGATCTGGACCGCTTGGCGCAGTGCCTTCGCGGCGGTGAGACCGCAACGACGGTTGAGGATTTCGAACGTTGGGACGGCGCGCTGCACGAAGCTATTGCGCAGGCGACGCACAACCAAACCATCGTCGCTATGGCGCAGGCGCTTGCTGTCGTGCGGACCAGGGGCGAATGGGGTCAGCTCAAGGCCCGCAGTATGACGGTGGAACACCGCCGTGCGCTTCACGCGCAGCACGCTAACATCGTAGCCAGTCTCATCGACCGGGACCGTGATGCTGCACGGACGCAGCTTCGCGAGCATATCCTGTACGTTCGCAAGTATATGTTCGGGGAATAGAGCGCGCCCCACCGATCATGAGCGGCTTGCGCTGGGCGGACGAATTGGTACTTATTGGCTCCCGCTGGGCGGAGCTAACCAAATCCTCAAAGAAGGGATGATCGCTATGCGCGTCGGCTTTATTGGACTCGGCCTGATGGGAACGCCCATCGCCCTCAACATTCTGCGCGCCGGTTTCACACTGACGGTCTGGAACCGCACCAAGGCGAAGGCTGATCCTGTCGTGTCGGCGGGCGCCATTTGGGCCGCTAGCATTGGGGAGCTTAGCCGTCAGTCCGACGTAATTCTGACCATGGTGACCGATGCGGCCGCATCTGAGGTCGTGATCAGCGGCGCTGATGGCATTCTGGCTCACGCTGCTCCTGGCACGATCTTGATCGACATGGGCTCGATAGCGCCAGAGGTCTCCCGCATGATCGCGGCGCACGCGAAAGATCGGGGCGTGGCAATGCTGGATGCACCGGTGACGGGCAATCCGAAGGTTGCTGAAGCCGCTAAGCTCGGCATCATGGTGGGGGGCGAGGCGGATGTTTTGGCCCGTGTACGGCCGCTTCTGGAAAAGCTATCGGCAGTCATCGTGCATGCTGGCCCGTCGGGCGCGGGTTCCACGCTTAAGCTCGTCAACAACCTGATCCTGGGTGTGGCGATCCAGGCCGTGGCCGAGGCGCTTGTCCTCGCCCGTAAGGCAGGGATTGACGCCGACTGTGTGCGGCAGATCACCAGTGTTGGGGGCGCGCGAACAGGCGCTATGGAAACACGCGGGCCGCGCATGATTGCCCACGACTTTTCCCCGCATTTCTCGGCGGATAATATGCACAAGGACCTTTCTACCGCCCTCAAGCTCGCTGACGCGGTTGGCGCGGCGGCCCCGGTGGCGGCGGCCGCACTGGAAATCTTGCGGGCGGCACGGGCGCAAGGCAAGGGTGAGATGGACTCTGCCGTGGTCTACATGATCATCGAGCAGCTATCGGGCCTCGGACCGAAAATTGCCGCCCCAGCTGCTGAGTGATGCCATATCATCAGCAAAGGTCATGAGCCAAGTTCGCTCGCCTACTCGAGATCCTGACAGTGATTGCTATTGCTTGTTGGCCGTGTTGGGAAGTGCGTTGCCCGCACAGTGTAGTAGCCTGAGACTGCAGCTGTTCAAGGAATGCTGGATACCTCAGAACCGAAGGTCAAGGATACGCCGTCGGTCGCTCGGCAGGTCTTCAAAAGGAACTCAATCCGTCAAAGTAATCAACGTTCTTATCACGAACCGCCGCTGCTCGGCGGGAATGGCGACCGCCATTATCGACGTCTGACTACTTGCCTGCGATATGCCAAGCTGCGTCCTGGCATAGACATTGCCGGCAGCACGCCACGGCGAGTAAACACCCCCGCCTAGCCTCGATACACCGCGAAGGCCGTCATGAAGCGAATCATTCTGAGGACGCGCAATATCTTCTTCCCCACCGCACTATTGCTGATTTTGGGTGGAACAGTTTCCGCCCGCGCTGGCGCAGTCGAGATTTGCGCCTCTAGGCTGGACCCGGCGGATTGGCATGAGCTCTTCAGCAAGGGACCGATCGTTGTCCCGGAACACATCGTTTTCCAATTCCGAGGTCACATATTTGGCTCGCTCATGGATCCCAACGATCAGGGTCACAGCCTTCCGGGAGGAGGTTGGCAGGTATCCCTTGCCGAAGTACAGCGACGCAATTCAGTGGTCAGGAGCGATCAAGCATTGTGGGAAAGTGGTTACCTGGCCTTCATGACCGAGAAACCCTCAACGCTCACCAGAGGGCACCCCTGTGTGTCGGCCGAAGTGCAGCAGGTGCTATCAGAGCAATGGGGCTGGTCGAAGAAGGGCATAGCCGCCGATCAAAACGTGTATTTCGAAATATACGCCGTTTACGAGGACGGCGGTGTGGTCACCAGCTTCAGCGACGACAGCAACCCTTTCTTTTTTGCGGCTGCCCGGGGCGAGATTAACGCCTCTGTCACATCCACCATCAACAACTTTGTTGTGCTAGAAGACGCTCTGCAGCAATCGCCCTGATGGCGCCACCTCATGCGAAAGCGGCCAAAAAAATTAGTAGATAAAGTTGCCGGTCTCGTCGACTTGACTGAGACGCGGGCGGGAATTCACTGGGCCGCTCGTCCACCTTGCGCTCACAGCCGTGTGAGCCCTTGTTTCCCAATTAATTCCAGGTGCGCTCGCGGCTTTGGACCCGCTCGCCCTGTTCTTCAGCAAGCCTTCTCGACCCAAAAGATTTTAGAAGTGATCCACCGCTGATGAAGTAGTGGGCTCGTGAGCGGCTCACCTGCGAGAGCCGCGGTCTCCCGCAAGGTGAACGATGAGCGTCGAGAGCGCTGCAAACGAGAAGGGTTTCAACAGCATTGGCGCACCTGCGCGCGTCTCGCCATCGCAGCACATGACGGTTGACGATGCCGCTCAACACCGTCGATCATCAACTCGCGGCTTACCGTGGCTCTAGAGAAAATACGGCCGATGACTTGCGCGGAAACACGTACGCCTGAAGGGCGGCAGCCCAATTAAGCCGACACCGATGCATGCGGCACCGGCTCAGCGTCTTCATGACCGCGGGGCAAATCAGCGGTCACATCGGCGCTGCGGCTTCGCGACTTGTGAAACAGGATAACGCAAGATCACGATTTTGTTATGAAGCAACGACCTGAACAAGTAGCCAATTCTACCTTTAGGTAATGATCGAGCGGGGTCGCCTGAAGTGCGGGCATGTAGCCCGTTAAACAAGTCCTAAACTGTGTCGTGACGCAATTCCGAATTGGAATGCGAATCTTCCAGATGCAGTAGGACACAGAAAAGTGATAAATTCCAAGACAGGATGTATCGCGCTGTTTGCGGCGCTGATGGCGACGAGCGCGTCCGTAGGCGTGATGGCTGCAACCCCTTCGCCAAATGGAACCGATCTTCGCCGCTGTTATCTCCAGAAACCGTCACATGATGTCCGTTACGGCCTTCGATGCGTTCCATACTACGGATTTGTGAGGGCGGGTGACTCAGACACGGCTCATGCCCTCAACGCCGCGGCCGCGAAACACAGCGCGAGCGCCACAAGCACTACTGTGGCTTCCGCCTCCGGCACCCCTGCGGCTGCAACTCTTTCGTCTACTCCGTCGACCAGGCTGGGCATCTCCGAACTCCCGGGATGGGCGTCCTCTGAGGAGAGGCCATTGACTGATGAAACGCGGTCTCCCGATGCAATGCGCGCGAAATTGGCGGTGCGAGAGTGGGAGCTTCATCTTTACGAGCTGGGACGGCTGACCAAACTGGAGGCCGATACAGCCATTGCCCCAGAATAGTTCCAGGAATGGCGGGAGGAAATTGACGAGCTGCGCCGAGTGGCCGATGCTTCCTGACCTCGTGAAACAGAGCAACATGGCCAGAACAACTCGGGCGGAACACCGGTTCAGGGTTAAGGAGAACGCCTCGGGCGAACCTTGGCTTGTGTCGGAAGTGCTTACAGGAGAAGAGCCGCGAGGAAGCGGTTTCGTGGGGCTCGAGCTAACGCCTGGGACGACGATGCAACAGGCGGAAGACCTTGCTCAGACAATGAACCGACTCATTGTCTGCACGTCCTTCACGCGGTTCCAGGATTAGCCCTGCTGCTGGCGCTCTTGTCCTTACAAATATGCGGGAGACTTCGATGGAGAGCGCCTCCCTCTGCTGCATCGCCCGAGGCTGCCCCTCTTTGCATCAAGCTTGTGCGAAAGACGCCCAAGCAAATCCCCAGGCCGATCGTCGGCTTGGAGAAGCTCAGCCCGTTTCGGATCTGCATTATGACCAACGAGGGCTTCAATCTGCAGCTCGATCCGTCTAATGCAGTCGGTCCGCGTCATAGCGGCCTCCATCCAATTCTACGGCGGCAATCAAACGGAGCCGTCAGGAGCCTGGCGCAAACAATTCGCCATCCCACCCGTCCATCCAATCTTTCCATTCGCCGGATCCCTCTGGATAAGGACAGCTGCTGCGCGGGCCGCCACGTGCGCGTTCTTCGAGCCCCTCCGCAAAGGCATTGCTTCCAGTCGCGCTGTCCATATCTCCGGACGGAGGCCCGATCATGTTGCTTCTCCCAGGATTGCTCGTTTGCGTTGTGGAGGAACTGCACCTTTCCAACGCGACGGACCCACAGACCTTTCGCTAGTGGAAGCGACAGGTGTCACTGCTCGCCGTTCAGCCGTCGGATCCGGAACTTCCATGACGACCTCAGTTGCGACCTTGTCCTCTCGTAGTCCCAGGTAGATGGGATGGCGGACACGACCTTCGCCTGACCATGCGGTGAAGCTGACTTCGACAACTAGTTCGGAACGAATCCAGCGGATCGAGCGGTCAAGCTGATCACCAGCGACGACGAGCGATGCAGGAGGCGTTGAGGATAGCGCTTCGCATAAGAGGGAGTAGTCGAGCAGCTCACGATCGGAGAAGCCCGTTCCGACTGACCCAGCATAGTGCAAGCGACCGAGCGGATCATAAGCCGAGAACGAGCGACCCGATACCTTGACGTGAGCCGCCTGGAGGCATCCACCCGAGAACGACGAAGTCCTCCCGGCCAATGGCTTTGATCTTCAACCAGCTCGGCCGCCGGCCAGGTCGATATGCAGCGTCGGCGCGTTTGGCGATGATGCCTTCTAGGTTCAGGCGACGCGCCTCGGCGAGAAGAGCGGCGGGATCACCATCGACATGCTCGGTGAAGCGCAGGTAGCCGCCCCACTTGTGTGCGCCCTCGAGGACGCGCTTCCGATCGATGAGCTTGCAATCCCGCAGGTCCCAGCCGTTCAGATGCAGGATGTCGAATGAGTAGAAGTGGAGGGTCCGGTCCCGACCATGCGTCAGGGAGTTCTGCAGATCGTGGAAGCTTGGTGCGCCATTTGTTCGAAGCGCGACGAGCTCTCCGTCAATCAATGTGGTTTTCACTTGTAAGGCCTGGAAGCGCTTGGCGAGGGCCGGCATGCGCTCAGTCCAGTCATGGCCACTGCGGGTGACGAGACGCACGCGGCCGTGGTCGACCCAGACGAGCAGTCGATAGCCATCCAGCTTCAACTCAGAAAGCCACCCAGGACCTTCTGGAACGGCCGAGGCTGCGGCAGCGAGTTGCGGCACCTGGGTAAGCGGGAAGCGTCCCAAAACTGCTCCTGGCGCGGGAGCACGGTCACGAGGCGGCGGACGGTCGGCGGCAGTTCTGGCCATAATTCACAGATTGCGTCAGGCAGATAGGTTGCCATAACCAGCTTACAGGACGACGCGCTCTCGCCGCATCAGCACTATTCTACAAGCCGCTCGCAACGCGTGAATCTTTGGGTTTTCGGGCACCGCGAGAGTGATGCTGTGCCACGAGTTTGTGATTAACCATCGTGGTCCAGCTACCTCAGCGGAGGCCAATTGCGCCATTCCCAAGCCGCATTCACCTGCGACAGTCTCCGAGAACTATGGGAGCACGGCGATGACAGCGCGCACCGTAGAAGTAGATGTCGGCAAGATCGAGATCGAGACTATCGGACGGGAGATCGTGCTGGCGACCCCGGTCAGCTTCGACGATGTGGGCATGACTGTGGGACAGGCCCGCTTGCTTGCGGCGGCGCTGCTTGCGGCGGCGAGCGAGGCAGAAGGTCGATGATGCAAGTCAATGCCGAAACAGTGCAGTCCATTTTGACGTCGGATTAATTAAATTGGCCCGCAGTGCTAACGCATCGATATCATTGGATTGCGCACTGAGCATTTGCAATCCGAATGGCAGCTCGGCCTGGAATCGCCCAGTCTAAGCTAACTCGCTGATCGCACTATACGAAACCGTGAGGTCAATACGTGATAATACATCTCTCACGCGTTGATGTATGGCTGTTGTGGAAGCCGACACGCATCAGTCGCGCCAGTAACGGGCAAGGCGTGCCGTCAGACGACTGGAATTCGTAAATGAAAACCGATGAGACTGAGTCTTTCTGGAATTCCTTCTGTCGAGCTACCAAGCGCGGCAATACTCGCTATGAGGTCGTCGCGCTGGGCGATACACCCTCAATGGCGACGGAACTTTCTGAACTGGTCGTCATTGGCCGAAAACGCGCGACGGCCGGACTGCTCGAAGTCTACCTGACTAACGGTGAGCCGATACCTGAAATCGGTGGTTTCGTTGTGCTTACGGATGGGGAGGGTCACCCGAAATGCATCTGGAGGACAACGGAGCTCAGACTCGGGACCTTACTCTCGGTCGACGACGCTTTCGCTTTCGATGAAGGCGAAGGAGATCGGACTCGCTCCAGCTGGATTGCTGAACATCAGCGATTTTTTGCGCGTCAGTCACATCAGTGCGGCTTCGCTATGCATGACGAGGTGGAAACGGTCTTCGAGCGCTTCGTCATTGTGTGGCCTCGAGCACTCCTCGAGGGCGGATGATCTGCCACCGGGAAAAAAGCGAGCATTCGGAACCGAGGAGCTGACGATGGTTCAGCATCAAAAGAGACGCGCGAAACGGTTTTCCATCGGCTCAGCTTGTGTGAGACTGAGAGGGAAAGGCTGCAATATCAGACTTTGCCTTTTGGCCCGCTCGAAATCGCTCAAACCCGTCGGGCAATAGAGGAGATTGCATTCCACAAAGGGCTGCAAGCTGCGACTTGGCGTCCTTTCTCCCCTTTACAAATTATGGTCGCCGACCACGATTATCTGCGAAGGCTTGAATCGACGCAAAAGAAGGACGATCCCGTTGCCCTGGACACGCATCACCGATCCCAATCACGCGGCCGAGCTTATACCCGCGTGGTTCTCCGGCCGCATGATCGGCGAGCGCGGCTCGTTTGGGTTGCTCCTGACAACGGGTGACGTCATGCGGGTCACCTCTATCACGGCCGTCGCCCAATCGTCGGAGGGCACGCAACTCATCGACGTGCTGCTCGACAGCGCAGGCGTGCCCCAGGGCGTCGATCTGGCTTGGCAGTCCAAACACTACCTGGGCGTTCCAATCCCCGGTGCGACCTTGGCCACCGTGAATGCGGCGCATGTTGTCGCGCTGATAGAGTTCACCGCGTCGGAGTTGGTCGAGCCAACAGCCGATCTGGCCATTGATGTCGATGACGATGGTGAGCTTCCGCCAGAGCTGGAGGCGATGGGGACGGTGCCGGCGATGACCGTCTCGGGCCCTCGATAGCCAACTAAAATAGCTGCCGCGGCCGTGTCGCGCGATGGCTCCTCGTCAATCGCGCGGCCACGCGGACCCTTGTACACTAAGCGAAGCGCCGGACACCTGATGTTAAGCTATTAGGGGAGCAATAGCGCCAACTGCCAACTGCCAACTGGAGAGCATCGATATCTGTAATCTCTATAGCGTCACAAAAGGTCAGGCCGCGATTCGGGATCTAGCCAAGGCAATGACCGATCGGAGCGGCAATATGCCGCCGCTGCCAGGTATCTTCCCCGACTACGGAGCACCGATCGTGCGGGAAGCTCCCGATGGCAGGGAGCTGGCTTTGGCGCGCTGGGGCATGCCCTCGCCAATCTTCGCGCTAAAGGGCAAGAAGACCGATAGTGGCGTGACCAACATTCGCAACGTCAAATCGCCCCATTGGCGACGGTGGCTGAACCCGGAAAGCCGGTGCCTGGTCCCGTTCACCAGCTTCAGTGAAAACGAACTGACGCCGGGCGGGTCCCGTCAGCCCATCTGGTTCGCTTTAAGTGAGGATCGGCCGCTTGCGTTCTTCGCCGGCATCTGGACGCCCTGGACGTCGGTTCGGAAGCTTAAGGAAGGCCAGGTAACCGCAGACCTTTTCGGATTCCTGACCACTGAAGCCAACGCCGAGGTTGGCGTTGTGCATCCCCAAGCCATGCCGGTTATTCTGACGACGGAAGAGGAGCGCGAGGTGTGGCTGCGCGCGGCGTGGGGCGAGGCATGCGGGCTGCAGAGACCGCTGCCAAACGGATCCCTGCGCGTAGTGCTCAGGGGTGAGAAGCAGGATGGTACGATGGAGCTGATCAATCTTGCTGGCAAGGCCAGCAGACCGCATGCTGAGCTGCCTTTACCACTGTTCGAGGGCACGCCGGATCGGCCCGATGATTCAGCGACGATAGCGCTCGTGGAGAACGGTCCTCGGCGGGTTGTGTGACTGGTGCGCGGCCGTAGCACGAGACCGCGCGCTTGAGTATCAACCCACGAGGGCTAGGACCGGCACGTCACATTTTTGTCGGACGCAAAAGCATTCTCTGCCCTTAGAGCGATAGGGTCGAACTCAGGCCTCCATGGTCAACCAAGAAGCGACCGCGCCATCATTCTGTCTTCATCGACGATAGGTGCCTGCCGCAATGGCGTGAATATCTGCACGGCCAAATCCAAGCTCGCCAAGCTCACGGTCAGTATACATCGAGAGTTCATTTGCAATCCGCAAATGCTCCCGACGATTTGCGCGGCGATCTTCCCAGGCTTGACGATACTTTGCCGCCAGGTGCGTAAAAGTCGTCAAATCAGCGTTAATCGCGTCAAATATGGGCACGGAAAGCTCCCTTCATGCTGCACTGCAACATAAGAGCCTTATCGCCGCTGGGAGTCTAGCGTTAAAACGAAGTAGACTCGTTATAACGATTAGCCAGGAGCCTTAACTCGACACAGTCAACACGCGAGAAGGACGATTATAGCGCGTTGATTAGTCGGCCCCGTTAGCAGTCAGGCGTCGTCTGAGCGAATTCGGATGCCACGGAATCCGCTTGACAATCGGTTGCCATCGCTCGATTTCCGCTTACCATCAAGCTATGTCCAGTTATCCAGATCCCGGCAAAGACACCGCCGGCCCTCGGGGTTGGTGGTCATCGACGAAACTCGGCCGCTATCTGCGCGGTGAACCTGTGCCGCCATTTTGGGAGAAAACCTTCTACGCAATTCTCTGGACGCTTTCGATGGTCGTGCAAGCAGAAAGCCCGTCTGACGGACCGGGTAGTGGTTCCGGAGGCGCGACTTCGGCCCGTGACGACGGCGGGAGTTGCGTATGCGGATTTGAGCCGAACCTCTGCGGCAAGTCTCCGCACTGCAAATGGAAGCCAAAGATCGTGAAGGGCAGATAGGCTAGTGCGCTCGCTCGTCATCTACTCGCGGCCAGTTGCCTCGGATCGTGGTGACCAGACGATGCAGCCAGCACACGATCTGCTTGCCAGAAGGCCTCCTGGCCGGACGCAGAACGGCGGTGATCATCCGGCCCGCTTCAACGCGTTCACTTCCCGAGCGGCTGCCTCTTCCGCTTCGACATCCTTCTTGAACGTGTCCCCTGCCACCATCAAGCCGACCTCGCTGCGGTCGAGCCCAAACCCTTCTGCGAGACGAACGAGCGTACCCGTGTCGAAGGATGCTAGCCTCTTCGACAAAATGACCCCTGTGAAGGCGCTCGACCGTCTACATTTGAAGGCCGCGGGATTTTGCAAAATGCACGACCCGGTGCGCGTCCATTGTATCGCCGGCTAACGTGTTCGCCATCTTGTAGGTAAGACCTGCTTCGGCGCCCTGCTCGACCTGTCCGAGGATCGACGCGATATCGGCTTCTGCGCCGCACTTTTGTTTTAGATAGGAATTGACCCTATGCGGCGGAATGCCCGGTCGCAGCCGAGAAGAACGATAGACGATTTCGATGCTCTCCCTGTGCGGGAATTGCGCGACCCCGGCCTTCAGCATCGCATGCCGAACAGGGCAGACGGGACAAATCAAATCGCCCCAGAACTGTACGGTGAGCGCGTATGTCATCATGCAATCACTCTCTGAAAACTCAGGATCTAACCTTGGTCTTGTTGTGAACGATGATGAGCTGCGTGATCTGATCCCCCCGCAAGCTGAAGTAGAAACTCAGGATCAACGGATCGGGCAGCCCGGTCTTGGCGTAGGTCCCGTCGAGCTTGGCATGGACGGTCACGTCGCCATGGCGATCCCAGGCGCGTTGGACCGCCATCGTCACGTTGTCCCCGAAAATCTCCTTGTCGCCGAAATCGCGGATCGCGTCGGTCCCGATGAACTCACGCTGGATATCATTGAGCATGGCGTCTGGAGCGAACGTCGCCATCCAGGCTTCGGCATCATGGGCGTTGCAGGCGGCGATGTGATCGGCGACCACCTTGGGCAGATTATGGGTGATGTCAGTTGTCACGGCGGCGATCTCCTTCGTCCTTACGGTACGAAGGCATTTAGCACCGGCTCCTGTCAGTTTCCGTCAGGAGAGGTTCGCCAGTCCCCTAGCTTGTCGAGATGAGGGCGGAGGCGGCGGACGAGGTCCGCACGCTGGGCCGGGTAACGGTCCAGCCGCGTCGTCTTGACGATACGGTCTGTTCGAAAGGTGCGAAAATCCTGCCGCAGCTCGCACCACGCGCACAGTACACGGGCCTGATCCAGGAAACAAAGCTGAACCGGCCAGACGATGCGTTCGGTGCGTCTCTCCTGTTCGTCCCCGTAGAGGATGTCGAGCCGGACCCGGTCACGGATTGCCTTACGCAGTTCCTCAAGCGGCATCGCATTCTGCGGAAAGGTCCGGGGAGGACCGGGCAAAGACAGCGGACTGATCATTCGCGCCTGGGCCTGAGGTGATACGACCGCGCTGATTTTCGTCAAAGCGACGGACGCCGCGGCCTGCAACAAGTCGTCGCCGCGCTGGTCGACATAACGTAGGCCCAGCATAATTGCCTCGACCTCGTCTTCCGACAGCATGAGCGGCGGTAGGAAGAGACCAGGCCGCAGGATGTACCCGACCCCAGCCTCGCCGTCGATTGGTGCGCCCTGCGCCGCCAGATCGGCGATGTCACGATAGATCGTCCGTTCAGAAACCTCCAGTGCTTCGGCCAGCTGCGCGGCCGTGACCGGCTGGCGGCGGCCACGCATAGCCTGAAGCAGGCGGAGGAGGCGGGTGGAACGGGACATGGATCATCTGGACCTTCGACGTCCTTCTACGATTAACTACTGACACGATGCGTCAGGAGTCGAGATAGGATGGGAAGGCCGAGGCGAACAAATGAAACAGCCCGCTCCCGAATGCCCGAGGGAAGCGGATCGGTCCATATGGACGAAAACGGCTCAGGGGCACGCTAGGGAGCGTCCGGTCTCGGGAGGATCACGCCGCGACCAGCTGGGTCGAAGGCGGTCGGCCAGATCCCGGCCTAGAATCCAAAGGAGAGACGTAGTAGGAGCAGCGAGAATGCCGGTCTCGGATATGGCTGCTCGGCGAGTTGCGAAGCCTGCACCGGGGCGGCCGCAAGCTCGGCCTTCACCTCGTCGAGCAGATCGGTCGTTTCAACGCCCGGAACACAGAGAACCTCCCCGACAGCACGCTCCGGAGCCTTAAAAGACTTCTTCGTACGAAACGAGATTCGCATCAGGATTGCTAACATCGAGCTGGCAAATTAATACGCGAGAAGTCCTGTTATCGCGTATTGATGCACGCTCCCTGCCGTGCACCCAATCTCAGCTATCAGACTCGAACACGAGGGAGATCGCAAAAGGAACAGCCGAATGTCGTTCAACCTGAACGGCCGTCCGCGGCACGTGCAGGTTGAACCTGTGAGCCGACGTTGCCGAAGGCGCGGTGACAAAGACTGTGCCTTCCACCACAACGTGCTCACTCTCATTCGCTGCGGCCTACCGCGACCCGAACCGCTGCTTAGCGGCGTCTGTGACAGGCGTATACAGACCCACAAGCGTTCCTTCGGGGTCGCGAAACTGAGTTGCGCGATTTCCCCATGGCATCATCTTCGGCTCGTGCACAACTTCCAATTCACCTTTTAGCCTTGCGAACTCGGCATCCACGTCACTGACTTGGAACTCGATAACAGCAGTACGATTAGCGGCGGGCTCAGCGCTTCCCTTCTTGAATAGCGCCACCGTCTCGGCGCTTCCGATGGCAAGCGTTGCTGCCGGAGCTACGATTTCGGCAAACACCGGCGCTAGCCATTCTGCCGTCTGGCCGGTCACCCTCTCGTAAAAGGTGACCAAAGCCTTGATGTCGGCGGCGATCAGTCGTGTGGAGGCGAATTTCATGGCTTTAACCCTTGGATCTGGCAGCGGAGAAGCCGCGGCCTTGCGAAAGCGGTTGTCGCACAGGCCTGCTGACACCATCCTGTCAGCAGGAGTCAGCATGCCATGCGTCGGGCCGACCGATTGTTCCAGATCATCCAAATCCTACGGCGGTCAAACCACCCGGTAACGGCAGCCGCGTTGGCGGAGGAGCTCGAGGTATCGAAGCGCACGGTATACCGCGACGTCGCCGACCTGATGGGCCAGCGGGTTCCGATCGAGGGTGAGGCAGGCTTGGGTTACTTGCTCGCCTCCGACTATGACATGCCGCCCCTCATGCTGACATCCGATGAGATCGAGGCTGTCGTGCTTGGAGCTCAGTGGGTAGCAGGCCGATCCGACAAGGCCCTCTCCAATGCGGCTCGCGATGTGGTCGCGAAGATTGCCGCTGTCGTCCCCGAACACCTCCACCCCTTCATCCTCGAGCCAAACGTGGGCACGAGATCAACGATCCAAGAGCGGGAGGAAGCTGTCGATACGTCGATCCTCCGGTCAGCGATCCGGAACGGGATGAAACTACAGCTGCGTTACTCATCCGAGGCTGGCGAGGAGACAGACCGAACGGTGTGGCCGGTAATCCTTGGCTATGCCGAGACGAGCCGCTTGCTAATTGCATGGTGCGAGCTGCGTCAGAGCTTCCGACATTTCCGCACGCACAGGATCATCGAGGCCGAGGTGCTCTCCGAGAACAACGGCTTGCGCCAAGGCGAGTTACGCCGCCGCTGGCAGCTTTGGCGAGAGAAGAAACGACGCCTTGATTGACCTCGAAGTGTGAATCGTCCGTCCGCTTACTATTCGTCTCTGCCATACTCGGATTGCACCCGGGTACCTGAGAGCGCACATCGCTTTTGGCTCCAGGTGCCGGGTTTTGACCGGACCGAGTAAACATTGACGATCCTACCACCGTGGATCAGCCCTAAGCTCATTAAGAGGAAGTAGCGTGGCGTCTTTGCGGCATCGGCTAGTACCAGGCTCATGCGCCAAGGGCGCCAGTCTCACGTGCCGCGCTATCGACGAGCAACCCTCTTGAATGTCCCGTAGACATGTGGTCGGCCTCATCTCAGATACCCATGGGCTTCTCCGTCCCGAGGCGGTTGACCTTCTCAGAGGGAGCGATTTCATCGTGCATGCAGAAGACATTGGGAACCCGCATATTCTGCGGCACTTGCTGACCTAGCGCCGGTTGCCGCGGTACGCGGCAACATTGACACGGGAGCCTGGGCTCAATCGCTCCCAGAAACGGAGGTGCTTCGGGTCGGCGAGGTCGCCTCCTTCTATGTGCTCCACAACATCGAGCACCTCGACCTCGATCCCGTCGCCGCCGGATTTCAGGCCGTTATCTCCGGCCACTCTCACAAACCGGGGCATCGGTGGAAGAACGGCGTTCTGTATGTAAATCCGGGGAGCGCTGGGCCGCGCCGCTTCTCGCTACCCATCTCTGTCGGGCGCCTTTTCGTCGATGCCGACCAAGTGTCAGTCGAATTGATGGAAATTGAGCCAAAGTGACTCAGCAGCTTTCGCTCTGCTAGGTGCGATCCGTTCACCGATGGCCGGCTGCAAACAACCTATGAGCCTTCAGGTGCAGATCGAAAAGGACGGGAAGGCCCATATCGGCCGATGTTCCGTTGAGGATGGCACGGTGACTGTATGGACCGCGACCGGTCGGAAAACGATCGAGCTCGGCGACGACACGACGGCCGAGGTTCTGGCTGAACAATTGCTCTGCGCCCTAGTGCACGAAGGCAAAGGATGATTGAGGTCCGGCGTCCGGGGGTCGTCAGAGAGTTCATTTTGGAAGAGAGGCGCTTACCCGGACGCCGAAGGCTTTACGCGGGTGAGCGGCCCGACACCGCCTCGTGATCCGGCGCACAATCAACCGGACTACGGGCACCCCACCCCAGCAGTGAAAGGAGCCGGCTCTGCTGGCCTCCCTCGCAACCTTAGTCAGGCTCGAATCCCGAGCACATTCACAATCCGTTGTTTCAAGTGTTCGTGCTTGGACTGAACCGTCCGGAAGCCTGGAGAGAGCTCAGCTGTAAGAAAGGCACCGCCTTTTCCCAGCGGCACCCCCAGGATCATGCGGAGAGTCCGGGGTAAGGAGGACCGCCCATGAGAAACGACTACACGTCGACCAAGATCCAAATTCGGGACGATGAAGGAGCAGAGATTGCCTACGCTACAGGAGGAGCGGTTTATGCTGCCGCGACCGGGAAGAAGATTGCCAATCTCCGAAACGGAAGCCTCTACGCACTGGACGGTCAAATCTTTGGATTGCTTACCCCCTCTGGAGCGGTGCGGGGTGATGCCGCCGACGCCTTCATGAGGCTTGCGAAGAAGGGCAGGCCAAGTGTCCCAGGCCACCTTCTGCCAGTTTCGCGGCCGATAATGTTGGGATCACGAAATGCGCTCTCCAGTTGGTGGGCGACCCACGACGCAATCCAAGGGATAAAGGACATGCGCGGGCAGGAGCGGATCACGAAGCTCGTGCGTGCTGAGAACGATAGTTACAAGGTTAAGCGTGAGGCTGCCGCGTTGGTCGCATTAAATCGGATGCGGGGAGCGTGACGCCTGTCATAGGCCGCAACTTTCGCAGCCGACTTTCATCACGCCTTCATAGCGGCGCGGTGAGCAGCGCTGATGCGACTAGAGCCCTTCACGCCGACTCTGCCGCCGTAATTCGCTCCAGGCCGGTCAACATCAGGCGATCGAGTGGAGGAAGTCGGCCCGCGTCCTGCATCGCTCGAAGGCCGGTGATGTGCTCAGCCATTCGCTCTGCCCGATCCGCCGCGTATTCTTCCGCCGTCATCGTCTGCATCCGGTGAAGCTCCGCAGCGCGACCGATCTCGAGTTGCTCGGCAAGATTAACGCCCGTCAGGCTCGACGACCGCTCCAGCTGGGCTAGGCGGCGGAACATTGACGTGGACATCTATCGCATCCCTCTCTGAGTTGCGGCTACTTCCAAGGCAGCCAGGCGCTTCTCCAAGTCGACGACCTCGATCGAGCGCCGCTTGGCTTCCATGATCCCCGCCACAGTAGAACCCTCGTCGGGCGTGATATCTCCCGACGCGACGGCCCCCAGCACCGAGCCGAGGGCGAGTGCGATATCTTCGGCTGTGCTGATTGGCTGGAGTTCAAACTGGACAGGCCGGCCGCGGCGCACGGGCGCAACTCGCTCGAGGCACAACTTCAGCGCCAAGCCGTCGCCGGCGAGCGCCGTTTCAATTGTTTTGCGACCCAGGGCCAAAGCCTCGCCTTCGAGTAGGGCCTCGATCGCCATGGTGGAACGATTGCGCTGGCCTGGAGGCCTGCCAGTCGGATTGCCTGACTTGCCCGGCTTGAATCGCCAGGGCTTCTTGGAGTGAACCCCTGCGGCTGGACACCCTGGGGCTTCGGAACTGATACACTTGTTGGACCTTCGATCAGGAGAAGGTCATGTCATCACGAGGCCCGTACCGGCGCCATTCGCCGCAGTTTAGGCTACAGCTGTGCCAGGACATCTGCAGCGGCGCCATCGGGCGCCGCGATGCGGCCAGGCACCACAATCTGTCGACCAATCTGCTTCAGCTCTGGCTGACCCAGTATGATCGCGGTGAGCTCAGCACGGAGGAGGCGGAGGCATCCATCGTTGCGAATTACGAGGCCAGGATCGCGGCGCTGGAGCGCAAGGGCGGCCAGCTCACCATGGAGCTGGACTTGGCGAAAAAAACACCGCGCCTGCGCCTCGTGAGCGACAACGAGAGCTCATCGATCATCACCGGCCCCAAGCCTGTTCCATCCGAAGGGTGTGCCAAGTGATCGGGTTGCCGCGCAGCACCTACTATTACCGAGCTCAGGAGGGCTCTGTCACGCTGACGGATAGCGAGCTGGAGGAGCTCATCGGCACTGTGCAAGACGAGCTGCCCGGTTACGGCTACCGCAGAGTGACGCACGAGCTCAGGCGCCGAGGCCACGTGATCAACCATAAGCGTGTTGCCCGTGTAATGCGGGCCAAGGGCATGGGCATCAAGCCGAAGCGGCGCCATGTCCGCACCACCGATAGCAAGCACGACAGCCCGATTTTCCCCAACCTGTATCGCAACGTCGTGCCTGCACAGCCAAACCGCGTGTGGGTGGGCGACTTCACCTACATCCGGATCGCCTCGGGGTTCTGCTACTTGGCTGCTATCCTAGACGCGTGCAGCCGCAAGGTGGTCGACTATGCCATCTCGCGCACGATCGATACCAATCTGGCACTGGCTGCCCTGAAATCGGCATTGGCGACCCGCCATCCTCCCGCTGGATGCATCTTCCATACCGACCGTGGAGGGCAGTATGCGAGTGAGGCCCACCGTCGAGCCCTAACCGAGGCAAGTCTGCTCGGCTCGATGAGTTCTGTCGGTAACCCATACCACAATGCCCAGGCAGAGAGTTTCATGAAGACGCTGAAGGTCGAGGACATCTACATCGGTGGCTATGAGACGTTCCAAGATGTCGCGCAGCGTTTGCCGCGGTTCATCGAAGACGTTTACAACGCCAAGCGCTTGCACTCGGCGCTTGGCTACCGCCCACCCGACGAGTTTGAACGCCACCTGGTCCCGCATGTCGTCGCTTAGTTCTGACCCAGGGCGTCCAGCCGCAGGGGTTCACTCCACGGCCGGGTCAGTTTCGTCCCGCCGCTGACATTTTTTCACGAGATCAGAAAGCTATCTTCTTAGGAGGGCCATCGTCGGCTTTGGGAGCGCCAGGTTAGACGTGGAAGAGAGCAAGCGATCGTGAGAGTCATCCCGCCCCGTCGAGCAAATTAAGGGAAGGCTACGCTGAGCCCAGTGGCGTTTGCCGCTCAGGAGGGCTGTGTCCTTGTATATCCCGCTAGTGCTCTTCGTCGTCGCCCTCGTTACGTGCTTCCTCGTGATCGACTACATAAGACGCGGCGAGGCCGCACGGACAAAGGGACCTGCTCATAATCTTCGCCGTGTTCTCCGATAGATCGCCGCAGCTGCGCGGCAACAAGCCTCCGCTTCGCAATCTCCTTGCGCTTTACGCGAAGGCTTGAAGCAACCGAAGCAGGATCGCCGGCTGCGCAGAGGGCCACTGGCGTGTCCCTTTTTAGGTTGTCGTTCTATCGAGTGCCCATTCCGCCCAGGCCAGGGCCGACACCAGGCGCCACCCTCACATCCCGATCATCACCATAGTAGGTGTCAATGTCTGTGCTGCGCCGGTCGTCCCAAAGGCTGACATCGTCGTCGGCATACGAGGGCGCGCCCTCTAGCCGGCTCTTGTCGAGATTGACGACGAAGCCACCGGCGCCCTGGTCGTAGGTGAGCTGATTCCACGGAAGCGGATGATAACGGCCGCCCATCCCGAGGAAGCTTCCGAAGTTTAGAATGGCGTAATCCGCCTTCCCTGAGGCCTTGTCGATCATGATGTCGTAGACATTGCCTATCTTCTCACCGCTGGCATCATACACGGCTGTTCCGTTCACCTTGCCGGCAGCGATCAGTCGGCCGCCGGTGTCGCTGGTGTCCTGCACGCTATCCATGATTTCCTCCTGCATTTCGTGCCTGGCTGCCGGGTTAATGGCAACCAGGATGGTTGGGATATGGTATCAGTCTTCGAACTTGAAGCCTGGATCAGAAGTTAAAGAATCCTTAGTCGCTCCAGGTAGGACGAGGCTGTATTCATGATTCTGCATAGCCATGGCGGACACAGGTTGCCCGACCGCGGGGGCATTGCCGGACGTTGCCGTATTTGAGGCTGTTGCTCCGGGCGCCATTGCGGGCGCACCCGTGCTGCCGCTGGTGCCCGCGGCGTTGATTGGCGCGGTCCCGGGAAGCGCAACGGGTGTCGCTGCATTTTGGGTTGCCATCTTGGAGCCGCTAGCGGGATTTGACTGACTCGGCACCAGCTTCAAGTTCTTGAATGGCACTTGGACAAGCTTGGTTCCGATGCCGAGGAAGCCTCCAACTGAGAGAATAGCGTTCGACACTGTCCCATCGGACGTCACAAGAAGGTCATTAACCGTCCCGATGCTGTTCCCCTGGTCATTGTAAACGGTTGCTCCCACGAGTTCGCTCGAGCGCCAATCATCATGGGTTTTCGTCAGAGAGCCATTCGGCGCCTTGTCCCCGAGCGCCATTGTGCCGGGCTTTGACGTACCTGAAGGGGCGTTGCCGCTAGCAGCCGAGTTGTTCTGAGCCAACGCTGGCACGGTCGCGACCAAAGAGACAGCCGCTGCCAGATAAAGGCCGCGAGCCACGGAACGATTTAGACGGGTCATTGGAGTTTCCTGTTTTCCGGGTTTTGCACCCAGATTCGAGCTGGCACGCGAGTCGGCCGCTTTCAAGCGCCGCTAAGGATGGTCACGGAAGACTGATCTCGGCGCTCGTCTGAAAAACGCTCGTCTGAAAATTGGGCGAGGCGAGTGCGCCCTGCCTGATGAGGCCCGGGCTTCGTAGTTAGGGCGCCTGAATGAGCCTCCTTAGCTCCGCGATCTCAGAGGAACGCAGCGTCAGCTCAAGGTGCCTGTCCACCAAACCGACAGCAGGTCATCTCACCATTGCAGCACAATCTGAGGCGTGACGGGCGAGTCTTCCTCCAGCATCGTCAGCTGCCCCGCTGTGAACTGGCGCAGCTCCCACTCTTTCCTCGCAAGGTCGACTAGCGCCTTCGCTTGCGAGAGCTGGTCGTCGTGCAATGGCCCGCCTCAGCTTTCAGGAGGCCTAACTAGGGGCGGGCTATATTTCCCGACGCCGTCGACATAACGCTCGTCGACCTCTTCCTCGGTATCCAGTACGGCCTCTCCGTTGACGCGCTCAATTGCATCAGCCGTGTATTTGGCGAGGACTCGGACACTCTCCCCTGCCAGCGGATCACCTTTGGTGAAGTTATAGACCTTGACCAATTTTGCCTCCGGTCGTTAGGGCGACGTAGCCTCCCTCTGCTGCTCCTTCTCGCACGTCACCAGCCCCGCCTCGAGCGCGGTGAGCTCAGAAAAACGGGCCGCCCGTGAGCGGCCCTCGTCGCTCATGTCTGGCCACCGTCAATGACGCGCAAGGTGGGCTTCTCGTTACCCTGCAGCGACGGCCTGAAGCGCCGGCCGAGCTCGGCAAAGTGGTCTACCAGCGGACCACGGCCGCGAGCTGCCTGTTGGGCCAGAAGAACGGCCGTATCTAGATCGTGCTGCTTGAGCTCCTTGAGCTGAGCAGCAAGACCCGCGATAGCGGCGGCTAATTCCCTGTCTTTGGCCAGTTCCCTTTCCGTCGGTGGCGGCGGAATTAGAGCCGCCTCCCGTTCCGTGGTGGCCCTGCTCCGGCGAGGTTTCGGAGTGGCCATTACGCCTCCCTCCCCGACAGATCGCGCAGCAGAGCGTCCAGCACGCCTTTGTGCCAGTCGATCGTAATGCAGTCGCTGTGATTACATGGTCGACGGGCATGGCGGCTGCACGACTGACGCACGGGCTCGCACGCCGGCGAGCGTTAGGGCCGGCATCTTGGCAATGCGCTTCGCGAGGCGGCTTCTCTCTTCCAGATCGCCTCTGCGCAAGGAGGGCGATGCTGTCGAACTCGGCGCCCGGCGGTAAGTCGGTTCCCGCATTCATCAACGCAGACGCCTCTCGATAGGCAACGACTGCCTGCTCGCAATTGCATATCAGCACACCGTCCAGCTCCTCCCCGACTCTGGCCTTGGCCTGCAAGCCCCCAGGCGCATGCATTCGCTTTAGGCAGTCGTCCGCGTCGCGTAAGCACTGAGCGGCCGCCGCCATGTTTCCTGTCGCCCGATATCGCCGGGCGGTCAGCTCAGCAAGATCAGTGGCGATCGCAAGATTGCTGATCTGGTCGGCGACAGAAGTCGTGGGCGATTGTGCGGTCTTCGCCATGGCTCAGGCCCTCCCCGAGGATGTCGCGAGCGAGACCGCCGCGAGCAGGGTGCGGTTACAGGACTGGCTGCCGTAGCCGGCCTCTTCCTCAAAGTCACGCAGCACCATCCTCGCCTTCGCCTGCATGCCCTCGGCGGTGTGAGCCTCCAGCGCGAAGACTTCCCCGCGTATCTTCCACCCGCGCTCGACGGCGGCGCGCTCGAGCTTTGCGATTTCCTTCACGCGTGGATGGTTGTGCGGAAGGTTGTCCCCCTCATCGTCCCACGCCTTGAACTGGTCATCATTTTCCTGGAACTCCCGGCTGAGCGCTACCAGTCGAGCGTCAGCCGTCTGCACCGCGCTCAAGCTGCCACTCCCTGCAGGATGTCTTGGGACAACGAGGCCGACGTCCTATCCTCCGATACTGGCACGCCAGCGACGTCGCGCATGGTCCGTTTGAAGATGACAGCGGCCTTGGCGCGGAGCCCCTCGAGGATCAGGGCGCGGGTGAGGAAGATGGTGGCCTCGAGCTCGTGCCGCCGATCGCGAACTCGCTCGATGAAGCGGCCATATGCGGCGCACTCTGGCGAACCGGGGATGCCATCACCGGCCAGCTTGTAGAGGCGGTCATCCTCGACATCGATTTCGCGCCATTTCTCGCAGCGGGCGATGGGCCACGCGTCGCGCAACGGTGTATCCTGATGAACAGCCTCGCGCACGGGCCGCCCGTGCGCGGGGTTAGGCACGGACAAGGCGCGAGACTTGTCCGGGCCGCTTTTCCCTCGGAACGCTCGTGGGGGTATTCTTTCGCCTCGGCTACTGCGATCCGGCACTACCTGATTTTCTTCGATAACCCTGAAGGATTTCGTCCGGCGGCCCATGCTTATTGGGGACTGCGGCTGCCTTGGGTGGAGTTCGCTGACAACTTGCCTCATGTGGACGCTACTCGGGGGTTCGCGATGCCGCGATCGGCGATCCACGCGACCGCCAGAAGGCCCGCTGAACGTGAGCCGCGTGTCGATGCATTGGGCGCCGGCGAGGAACTTGTCCAGATGGCGGGCGGCGCTCTGCCACTAAGCGGTTCCCAATCCCTCACTCCTTCGCCGGATGCGACTCGTTCGCGAGGAGCTTGTGTGGGTATCCGCTAGCGCCTCCATCGTTCGCGGAAGAGGGTCTATGAAGGCGCCCCTCTCTCCCTCACAATGGCTTTATGAACCGCAATCTCCTAATCTACGGCGCGCTGAGATTCGCAATCTTCTTCGAGGTCCTAGGAACTTCGTTTCTAAACAGACGCAGCAGTTCACGAAGTTACTGCCGACATTCTTGACAGCAATCAGCTATTTTGCGGCCTGCTATTTCTTCACGATCCCGATCAAGACGATGCCGATCTGTATCGCTTATGCGATCTGGAGTGGACTCGGCATCGTGCTGATCTCGTTCGTCGGCTTCATCTTTTACAAGCAAAGCCTCGACGCTGCCGCTCTGATCGGCCTTGGCCTCATCTTGGCGGGCGTGATCGTGGTCAATGTCTTCTCGAAGTCCATCGTGCACTGATGGCGGCTTTCCGAGGTCGTGAACAGCGATCCACGGCGACGCCCACGCGGCTGTTGGTGCACCGCACGGCAGCCCCGATCCGGATTGGGCGATCGATGTGGCGCCCGAGCCGAGGGGGCGGCCCTGATGCTCGGGCGCTTGCACTGAGTCTCGACGTCAGCGGATCTGGCCGGGCGCCATGTCCGATGACGGCCGGGGTCGTGAGTCCACCTTTTGGCTGCCTCAATGCCCCATTAGATGAGCGCGGAATTGGAAGCGTCCTGGCATACCTGAACGTCAGGCCAGTAGGAGTGGGTCCTGCTGGGGCGGGGATGTCCGTAGTTTGTTATTGTGGGCGGCTACGAGGCGATGACCGAGCGCTCATCCTTTGCCGAAGGCGTCTGGGGCTCGGCATTCTCTCCCCAGACGCCGGAACCTTCGCGCATGTCGGGCCTCGATCACTCCGACGATGCAGCTATTGCAAGACGATAAAGAGGGCGATGACGAGGAGAGCGGCGAGCGCCGCCACGATGATTACCCAGCGACAACCGACCGGGTCCATCTAGTCGTGCTCACTGCAGACAACCTTCAGCTGGCGTCCTCCGGGGCAGTAGCCGAAGGCTGCATCCAACCGCTGACCCACTGGTATCTAGCCTGAGTGTCAGCAGGGTGGGGACAAGCCGTCATAGGCTTACCCTCGTCTCGGGCCTGTCTGCCGGCAGACCGAATTTTCAAAGCCGCATCGGTGTCGGACCCAGAACCCTCACGTTCAACCATCAAGATGTCCCCCGAAACTTTCATCGCCGTTGATAATCGTCCGCATCGGACAATTGGGGACGATAGTCCCGCAGCCTCATCACAGTTTGAGACGAGTTCGGTGATGGGGCGCGGAGATGACTTGCTGCTCGGCGCGGGATAGCTAAATCCAGACGCGCTGTTGCCACCCTGGAGGCTCACACATGCAAAACGCTGCGCAGATTGATGTTGCTGTCGGGGAGAGGCCGGCTCCTGGCGAGAGGTTCATCATAACTCTCCAGGAAAACAGCGAGATGCTGGGGACGCTGGATCATGGCAGAACGTTCCGTATCGTCTCGCCCTCCAGCACTGAGCGCGACTACCAGCTGAAGAGCAGCGCCCTCACCGTAGTCGACTTCGATGGCAGCTCGGCCAATGGCAACGAGCCACGACTGGTTGGACTGCTGACCTACACCGATTGACCCCGTTCTTCTCGCTAGCCTTTGAACTTGAGCGACATGCTTGAGCGGCTCGGCAACGTCATCTACTGGCTTTGCCTGGTCGCGGCCGTCGTGCTGGTGATCGTTGGCATCATGACCTTCGCGACCATAGGTGGTCAGATCACTCAGACCTGGACCATCTTCGGCGGATGGGCGCTGGTTGCAGCGGCGACCTATGGGGTTGGCTGGCTGGTGCGGTTCTTCACTTTTCGCGGTTGAATGCCGCCGTCCCGACCGGTTGAGTTGAAGTGCAACAGTCGGTGTAGCAATTGGAACCAGGGAGCTTCCCGATCACATCTTAGGCTTCGCGCGGTTGATCACGCTGACGGAACTCAGGCTAGGGCATCTAGAGTCGGGGAAGCGATGTTGCGGGTGCGTGGATTCACCGAGCGTATTGAGAGAGATGGGGAGGCCCTCACCGCCTCCGCGTCTGAGTGCGAGGGGGTGGTTACTGTCTGGATCGAGAACAAGAGCAAGAGTGGCCCAGTGGGAAACCGGTCTGCAGAGGTTGTTGCAGCGAGGCTGCTTCGGGAGCTGCTGCTAGAAGGCAAACGCGGACTGAATCACGATCGGCATACAAACGGTGCCAGATGCGCCTCCGGTGCAGCAGGCAGGTGGGCCGACTATCGGGGCCGCTGGAGCGAGGTTGGACGGCAGTCGCCGCATCATTCGTCTAGGTCATCTTTCGCCTTGCGCATGGCGCTGCGTCGCGCCTTGAAGGCGGCGTTGCCTCGTTTCTGCGTTACCTTGTCACGCTCCGCACGCGCGGCCGCGATCTCCGCGAGTTCTTCAGGCGTTCGGACGACGGCATTGTCGGCTGGGGTCGGGGCGGTGTGCCATGGCTTCCAAACGAGTGGGCGGCGGCTCATGGGCAGCGTCTATTACGGTGATGGGTCGATGCAGTGGCGCCCGAGGTCGCTGCCGAATGCCACCGCCACTCGGGCCGTTTTAGCGGACAGCCCCACCCACTCCCAATCCAGCGTCACCCAGGCCTGGCGCGGGACCGATCCCCGGACTGGTGCCATAGTAGGTGTCGATGTCAGCGCCACGTCGCTCATCCCACAGCCTGAGATCGTCAGCCGCGTAAGTTCGCGCTCCTTCCAGTGGCTGCGATCCAGATTGACCACGAACCCGCCGGCCTGCGGATCATAGGTCAACTGGTTACGGGGCAGTGGATGGTAGCGCTCGCCGATCCCCAGAAATCCTCCGAAGCTGAGGATCGCGTAGTCGGCTTTGCCCGAAGCCTTGTCGAGCATCACGTCGTGGACGCTGCCGCGGCTTTCGCCGGCCGCGTTGTAGACCGACGTCCCATTAACCTTACTGGCAGCGATCAGCCTTCCGCCGGTGTTACTCGGGTTTTCAACGCTGGCTATAGCCCCCTCCGTTTCGATGCTTCGGCGCCATCTCAGCTTGCGCGGAACTCCCGGAAAATAGGCTCGGAATTCGCTGATTTCAGGTGGCTGACGGCCGGCTACGGAGACGTGATCTCGGCGCCTGCCTATCACGGTTCCGCTGCGGAATAGCTGAGATGCTGCACGTCCAGTGACGATCTCATCCTGTGCCGGAGGATTGGTGTTCTGCGGAAGTCGCGGGTCTCGGCGAAAGGGCGCGCACTAGATCCTCAGCAGATCGCGTTGGGCGGGATGGTCCCGCGGCTCAGGACGACACCCATGACTGACCTTTCTCAAGACGAGTCCAAGCTCCTATCCGCCATCTCGGGCGGCGAGTGGGTCCGGATCGACGACCTTCGGGATGTCACAGGCATCTGGCGAATCCACACGATCGTGCAGGAGATGGCGGACCGGGGCCTGGTCGAGGTTCAGGTTCGGCGCACGGGAAACGCGGTGCGCGTGCCGCGGCGTCGGTGGGGCGGGCAAAGTGGCTGATGGGCTCTTGCGGGCGCGAAGCCCAGGCATCAGTCCGCGGCGTCCTTCTCCACCTCGCGCTTAGCCCACAGACGCGCCTTCAATGCCGTACCGGCGCGTCGATTCGCGAGCGGAATGGCGGCGGGTCTGGGGCGCCGCTCCGACGGAGCGACGCCTCGGCACCTTCGCCGCGCCCGCTACGATATGCGTATTTCGGCGTCGTAATGGAGAGTGTGTGAGATCTGAAACCTTGGCGAACCGCTGTGGAATTGAAAGATCAGCTAGCCCAGGTGTTGGCGACGAAGCATACTGACCCAAACGCTATACGCGGCGCTGGGGAATATGTTGACCACGAGAAGTTCATCGCTTGGAAAGTCACTGCAAAACACTTGCTCGTCACATCGTGTGGAAGAGAATCGCAGCAATTTCTCGAGTTCGAAAAGAACGAAAAACCACTGAACGTCGATAAAAACCTAAAGATTTTGAAGCGTATTGCGGCTGTTTTTGCGGCTGCCGAGGCTGTATCTCGGCGGTCTCTTCAACAGCCTGAGTCATCTCGTCCGATCAGAAGCTTTTGACACCCAGCTTGATCAAGCTCGCGAATTGCTCGCTTCCGGTTATGCAAGCCCCGCCGCGGTAGTGGCTGGTGGGGTGTTGGAAACCACTATCAAGGGGCTGTGTGGAGAAAACGGGATACCTTTGGGCAAGCTGGGCAAGATGAACGAAGACCTTGCGAAGGCGGGGGTATACAACAAGTTGGTTCAGAAGAAAGTGCAAGTGGGCGGACGTCCGCAACAACGCCGCGCACGGGCACTACGATTAGTTTGAACCCGCCGACGTTCAAGACATGATCCGAGACATCGAGACTTTTGTCTCCGAGCGACACGCCTAGGTTGCGAGCGCTCTGCATAAACATCTTGGTTGCAAGCCTTTTCGTCGTCGGCAAGCGCCACCAGTTGTAGCATCGACGACTCGCCTATCCAGGGGACCGTTCAAGATCGCGAGGCGAAAAATGAAACCTCTAGAAGCGCTTGCCGAGCGGGCAGGCATTGAGCTCGACTTCGTTGACGCTCGCGGCGAGACGCAAAGGGCGACGCGAGAGGCTCAACATGCTCTCCTAAAAGCAATCGGTTTGAAAGCGGAGGACGACGCCGAGGCTACTGCCCTGCTCCAAAGCCTCGACCACGACGCTTGGCGACGCGCGCTTGAGCCTGTCGTTGTTTCTCACGCCAATAATGGACCGGTCAAAGTCGAGCTAACGCTGCCTCAGGAACAAGGTCAGCTCGACTGGCGCGTAACGCTTGAAGAAGGCGGCGAAATAAAAGGTTGCGCAGTCTTCTCCAAGTTGAAGCTTCTCGAGCGGAAGGAGATTGGCACACAGTCCTTCGAGCGGCGTGAGTTCGTCCTGGGGGAGCGTTTACCCACGGGTTATCACAGTCTCGAGGTTCAGCCGAGTGGCGCTGCGACCACTCTAATTGTAAGTCCCGGTCGGTGCTGGCTCCCGCCAGAGTTGGCCGGCGGACAACGGATCTGGGGCGTCACGGCGCAACTCTATCTGCTTCGCTCGGCCGGCAATTGGGGCATCGGCGACTATGGCGATCTGCGGCGCCTGGTGCAAATGATGGGCGAGAGAGGCGCGGACGTGATCGGCCTCAACCCCCTTCACGCCATGTTCCTCGACGATCCGGAGCACGCCAGCCCTTATTCACCAGCGAGCCGCCTGCTTCTCAATGACCTCAACATCGACGTCGCGAGCCTCCCCGAATTGCGCTACAGCGATAAGGCGCAACAGCTCGTCGGATCCGAGGATTTCCAGCAAAAGCTTCAAGCGTGCCGTTCCGCAGTGCTCGTCGACTACACGACCGTTGCCGACCTCAAGCAACAAGTCCTACGGTTGCTCTTCAGGACCTTCCAGGCGGGATATGACGCCGGGCGGCAGCATTCGTTCGAAGCGTTCCGCTGCGCTTCCGGTGACGTGCTGGAGCGTAGCTGCCTGTTCCAAGCCTTACGCCAACATTTTTCGGACCAGGGGCACAGCCGAGCGGACTGGCACAGCTGGCCCGTCGAGTACCAGGACCCTGCATCGGAGGCCGTCGCCCGTTTCGCGATGGACGAGCAGGACCTGGTGAACTTTCGGGTCTGGCTGCAGTGGTTAGCCGACGAGCAGCTCGGGGCGGCGGCCGCGGGGGGTAGCCACATGGCCGTTGGGCTCTACCGCGACCTCGCTGTCGGCGCCGACCCGACCGGCGCGGAGACCTGGGCCAGCCAGAAAGCAATTATCGCCGATGCGCAGATTGGCGCTCCCCCAGACATCTATAACCCCAGTGGTCAGGATTGGGGGCTGCCGCCGTTCAATCCGGCAGCGTTGCGCGAAGAGGCTTACCGCAGCTTCATCGACCTCGTACGTGCGAACATGCGGCATGCTGGCGGCCTTCGCATTGACCACGTGATGGCCCTTCAACACGCCTACTGCGTCCCGAAGGGACGGTCGCCTGCAGAAGGTGCCTATCTTCGCTATCCGCTCGAGGACCTCGTTGGAATCCTGGCGCTCGAGAGCCAGCGCAACCAGTGCCTCGTCGTCGGCGAAGATCTGGGCACGGTTCCAGAGGGTTTTCGGGAACGCATGGCGGCGGCGAATATCCTTTCTTACCGCGTTCTCATGTTTGAGAAGGACGACGAAGGTTTCATTCCGCCAGCGAGCTATCCGGCGCTCTCGCTGGCGGTTGCGGGAAACCACGATCTTCCAACGCTCCACGGGTGGTGGGAAGCGAGGGACCTCGCTCTGAAGGCACGGCTGAACCTGTTTCCGACGCCTGAGGACGCCTCGCGAATCCGGGAGGAGCGCGAAAGCGACCATAAGCAAATGGCCGTCGCGCTGCAGCGGGAAGGCCTCCTGGCGGAGGGCGAGGAAATCGACGTCGAGAGCCTCATCCGCAAGGCTCACACCTTCCTCGCCCGAACGCAGGCGCTTATCGCCATGGCGCAGATCGACGACCTCACCGACGAAGCAGACCCCGTAAACGTGCCGACCACGTCGGACGAACATCCAAACTGGCGCCGACGTCTGTCGCTCAGCCTCGAAAAGCTCGCTGTCCATCCGCGGCTGAAGGAAGTTGCAAACTCGTTCGTAGAAGAACGCGGCAAGGTGGCAGCAAATCTAGCAGGCTGCTGAAAAACCCTTGCGGCGAGGCGAGCGTATCGGATTCTCTGGCGTACTTCAGCGGGCAAGACGTGGGTCAAGATGCGTGGAACGGATTACCAGAACGACAAGCTTTTTAGCTACGTCCGCCCGGACAGCCGGGTGCCGGCTGATCATCCGCTGCGGACCATCCGCCGCGTGACGGACACCGCGCTGACTGCGCTGTCCCCCAAGTTCGCGTCACTCTATTCCGCCATTGGGCGGCCTTCGATCCCGCCCGAGAAGCTGCTGCGCGCCCTGCTGCTGCAAGCCTTCTACACCATACGTTCGGAGCGGCAGTTGATGGAGCAGTTGAACTACAATCTGCTCTTCCGCTGGTTCGTTGGGCTGTCTGTAGACGAGCCGGTATGGGTGCCCACGGTGTTCAGCCATAACCGCGATCGGCTGCTCGCCGGCGACGTTGCCGCTGAGTTTCTCGACGCTGTACTGAACCTGCCCGAGGTGCGGGGGCTTCTGTCGGCGGAACATTTCTCAGTGGATGGCACACTGATCCAGGCATGGGCCTCCATGAAGAGCTTCCGTCGTAAGGATGGCAACGACCAGGACGCCGGACCCGGACGCAACGGCGAGCGGGATTTTCACAACGACAGACTCTCCAACGAGACGCATGCCTCAACCACTGATCCAGATGCGCGGCTGGCCAAGAAGTCCAAGGGCAGCGAGGCGAAACTAGCCTTTACCGGTCATTTGCTGATGGAGAACCGAAACGGCCTGCTGGTCGATGCGCGGCTGACGCACTCCACCGGCACAGCGGAATGTGAGGCGGCGCTTGACATGCTGGGCGATTTGCCAGCCGCCGCGCGCGCGACCGTGGGCGCAGATAAGGCCTACGACACGGCAAGGTTCGTGAGCGCGGCGCGCGATCTCAGAGTGACACCGCACGTGGCGCAGAACATCACGGCGCATCGCGGGTCGACTATCGACGGACGCACCACGCGGCATGATGGCTATCGCCTAAGCCAAACCATCCGCAAACAGATCGAGGAGGCGAATGGCTGGATCAAGGAGGTGGCGGGCTTGGCGCAAACCAAGCACCGCGGGCTGGCCCGGGTGGGTTGGATGTTCACATTGAAGGCACTGGCTTACAATTTGGTCCGGCTACCAAAGCTGCTGCCAATGGGATGAGTCTGTGCGCACTATGCCTCACGGCCGACTCAGAGGTTTTGGGGCTCCGGCAAAAACGATGAAATCCGCCGTAGACATTCAAAACCGGCACTACGACAGGGGAAAGTCCGCCGTCACGGGCATTCTTCAGCGGCCTGCTAGAAGCACCTCTTGAGCCGGAAGACCTTCAGGCTCAAGTCTACTGGGACCAGGACATTATCGATTTTGTGTGCGACTGCCTGCCATCCTACCTCGTCGAGCAACGCTGGTACCCGGCAAAGGATGCCGGGCGGCCCGTTGTGTCACTCGAGCGCCTGGTGCCCTTCCCGCTTGATCGGCTCGATGCGTGCATCGCCATCTGGACAGCGGAACCCCCGGGGCAGGAAAAGGTGCGTTTGTTCCTTCCAATCGCCGTTCTGGCGTCTCAGCCTGACAAGGGCTCAAGTATCGGTCGCTTGCCATCAGGCCAAGTCATTGTCGACGGCTTCCAAGAAGACGCCTTCGTGCAGGCGTGGGTCCGCGCAATCTTGGGCCGTGCTGACACTCCGCGCCATCTATTTGCAGGTTCCACAGTCCAGGGAAGAGAGGGGGCGCTGATAGAAGACAAGACATGGACAATTCGGCGCAGTGAAGTCGAGCAATCTAATACATCGATACGTATAGGCGACGCGGCTATACTTAAGGCAATTCGCAAGTTACAAAGCGGCGTTCATCCCGAGGTGGAGATGGGCCGCTTCCTGACCGAAGCGGCACCCTTTGAAGCTACCCCTGCCCTTCTTGGCTGGATCGAGCTTGACGGCACGACACTTTCCGTTCTGCAGGCCTTCACCGAGAACGAAGGCGACGGCTTTGCGTGGATATGTGAGCGCCTCCGTAGCGCCTCCCCCGCTGACGCTGCGGCGACATTGGCGTGGATAAGGAGGTTGGCCGAGCGGACCGCTGGCCTGCACCGGGCGTTGGCTTCCCCGACGAATGACGAGGCTTTCCGGGCCGAGCGCGTCACGAAAGAAGACATCATCGGCTGGCGCACGAGTGTCCAGGCCCTCGCGGATCGCGTGCTTAGTGGCCTGGAGAACCTTAGTTCGCGCGTCGATGCACCGACAAGACGAGCGGCGCGGGCTCTATTGGATCGACAGGGCGACCTCATGCTCCGCATCGAACACCTACTGCCGTCGGACGTTATAGCCGACAAAACGCGCCACCACGGCGACTATCATCTCGGGCAGGTCCTTGTTCAGAACGAGGACGCCGTCATCGTCGATTTTGAGGGCGAGCCTCTTCGGCAACTCGCGGAGCGGCGCGCTAAACACTCGCCCCTCCGCGACGTCGCGGGGATGCTGCGATCTCTGGACTACGCCGCTTCCACAGCTCTAGGCAGGGTTGGTAACGCTTCTGACTTGGATAGATTGCGTCTTGAAAACGGACAACTGAAGCGGCCAATGTCTACCTGGAGCAGTACCTTTCGACCGCGAAAGGAAGCGCCGGATGTCCTGCCGATAGGGCGGACGCCTTACGGCTCGTAACGTTCTTCACTTTGGAGAAGGCCCTTTACGAAGTGCTCTACGAACTCGCCAATCGGCCAGAGTGGGTCGGAATCCCGCTGCGCTCCGTTTTCGCCTTGCTCGACGAGCCGCCTTCCAGGTCGTAGTTCATCCCTGCTGCACGAAGACTTTGTTCTGCGGCAGAATTGCCGGGCTCGCGGCAATCCCAGCCGCCGGATAGAGTAGAATTGACGCACCGATATCGATCGAGCTCTTCACGAGAATGAAGTTCCTATCTCGAAGTGAGTTTGGCGATCTGGAGGCAGTTTAGCAATTCGAGCGGCGGATCTCCGGGACAATGGTCACGCTCGCAAAGTGCTTACATGGATCAGGGGCGCCGCAGATGGCGAGCAGAGATTGACCAGGATCGTTGAGACCTGATGCCCGGCTCATGCTACCACCAGATCGATTTCGCCGCCGGCCAAGGGCGTCGCGGCACTTTCTTTTATCGCGTCAAGCACCGCCTGCGGATCAGCTGCCACTGCCATTGCAGCCGCCTCGTCGTCAACGCGGTTTGTGAGATGGGGGTGGTCTCGGCGCAACTCCTCCAGCAACGAGATGATCTTCGCCGACTTCTGCTCGCCCAAGATAGCCAGCTCGAGGGTCAGCTGCTCGCGATGGCTTGCGAGCTGATCATCGCGCCGCTGCGTTGTCAGTATCAACACCGTAACGTAAAGTGCAAGCAATCCGAGACCGCCCTGGAGCCAGTTGAATGGCGGCGCGTCCCACGGTTTTGAGCCGGAAGATAAAGCAATGAGATTGCAGCCGATCCAGAGCGCGATGATTGTCGTCATTGCCGCAATAAATCTTGGCCTGCCGATCCACGCCGTCAGGCGTTCAACGACGCGCTGCAGTGTGCCTGCCTCCTCACGGTGATCTGCGTGGAGCTTGGCGATAGCGCGGATCGTATCTTCGATATGCGCTGGAAGTATCGGCGTCTCGGCTGCCATGGTGTCAGCTCCGTTGTCAGGGTGTAAGAAGCAGAACCAGCGGCATCTTGGTGCTCGAACAGAACGCAAAGCGGGCGGCGGACCAAATGCTCTGGGCTCTACGGCCGGATCACTCGGCATTTTCTCCGCCCGGCCCATCGCCAATCACCCGAGCGAGCCTTCGGCCGATAAGCTTGGCCACCTCGCCCGACGCCGTCTCAAGCTCCGCATCCTCATAGGACTGAAGTCGATGTAATAGGGCCGCTTCAACCGAGGATTTTTCGCACCGCCCCTTGACCGCGATGATGAATGGGTAGCCGAAGCGCTCCTGGTAAGCCGCCCGCTGACGATCGAACTGCTCACCCTCAGGCTGGTCGCCGTGCTCCGGAAATGACCGCAGGAGTTCCTTTTGATCCTCTTCCGGCGCGTTGTGGAAGGCCTTCATCAATGTGCTCAACATAGAACGGAGCGAGCCCAGCGGTCGCTCCGCGGCGAGCCGCTGAGCAGCCCAGCTGCAGCCGCAAGGGCCACTGAGTCTGGCGATGAATTCCGCCTTGCTCATCTCGTTGACAGCCCGCATCGGGATACGTCCGGAGCCGTCTTCGGGTGTCGTCATCTTAAACCTCACTTACGAGCAGCCATCGATGCGCTGGTAGGATAGGCAAGCGTAAGCAGCTGGTTGCTCAAGCTCCTATCTACCGGTGCGCCGGCCGGTGAACGACCTAACGAACAGCTCCCGGTATCCCCGGCCCAGCGTCTCCCAGACCTGGAGCAGGACCAAATCCCGGACCGGTGCCATAGTAGGTGTCGATGTCGGCACTACGCCGCTCATCCCACAGGCTCAGATCGTCAGCCTCGTAGGTTGGCGCTCCTTCCAGTCTACGGCGGTCCAGGTTGACCACATAGCCATTTGCCTGGGGATCATAGGTCAACTGGTTCCAGGGAAGCGGATGGTAGCGCTCGCCGATACCGAGAAACCCCCCGAAGCTGAGGATTGCGTAATCAACCTTGCCCGATGCTTTGTCGAGCATCACGTCGTAGATGCTTCCGAGGTTCTCGCCCGCGGTGTTGTAGACAGCCGTGCCATTTACTTTGCTAGCAGCGATCATTTGTCCATGAGTGTCGGCCGGGTTGTCGAGGCTGGTCATATTCCCCTCCAATGTTTACCTCATCGGCAGCCGCTTGGCAGCCCCACGCTGCCGGCACATGGCTTTCGCATCATCTAGTCCAATGGGAGAACGCTCGCACAGCTCGAATTGTGATCGAAAAGTGAAAGAGCGAGACCCGACGCGACTGGCGGCGAGTCTCGCCTAACGTCAGAATGACATTCCGCGAAGTGGTTTCGCCCTACGATCGTGGGAAATCGCACAGTGTCCCGCACCAAGTGCAAGGGATTATCACGTTCCTAACATTCACTTGATGTGGACGCCGTGGAGCGCGAACCGATGCAGAGCGCCGCGAGATCTGGCGTGCGGCTTCTCCAGCATAGAGACGACGGCTACGATGACGATGGCGGGTGAGGTCATCTAGTGCCATCTTTAGGATACTTTCCAGTTCGAAGGAACGGCTCCTGATACGCCCAAAGATGCCTCATCTTTCGTTGCGATTCAGCCCTTGTGAGGCAAGTTGTGAATGCAGCGATGACATCCCGGTCGCCAGAAGCCCACAGTCAAGACCGCAGACAGGCGCGACGTTGAACGCGATCCGAACCACTTCACCGTCGTAGACGTGGAATAATAGGCGCAGGTCGTCCAGACGAGATTCGTTGCTCAAGTTGCGTCATCCATGTCTCCAGACCGAGGCCCGACCATGTTGCTTATCCCAGGCTCGCTCTTTTGCGTTGTGGAGGAACCGCAAATATCCCAACGGGATGCAGCCGCAGGCCGTTCGCTAAACGCTTGAACAAGCGTCAATACTCGCCGTTGATCGGTCGGATCAGGAACTTCCATTTGCGACCGAGTTTTCCGGCATCATCCACCAAACACATCCTTGGTCAGGAGCGCCGTCATGTTCACGTCAGCCTGGCCGGCGAGGATTTTCTCTTGGTCATCAAGGGGCTCATCATTCCGCGTGAGCGGACTGGCAAAGTGGGCCGCGGCGCGTTGCCAATGGCTCTCAGCTCGGCCGTCCGGCCGCCCCTCGCGCTCCCACATGAAATAGGCGGTCTCGCGAATGGCCTGTTCAGCGGTGTGATCTGGATCGAGCATTTTTGGGGCTCCAGCAAGGACCGGTTCAGCTCCGGCCGCTCCGATCGGGGTGGGACGCTATACGCGACGGCCGGGAGATCGATCGCAGGAGCCTATCGGGCGGTCACTAGGGAATGCAACAGGAAACCCGCGGCGTATCGGCGCACTACGGCGGCGAGCACATTGCCGGGCGTTATGTTGACACGCTACTGGATCTGATCGCGGCGCAGCGGCCTTCTGGCTGCCATGGCGGTGCATGGGGAGCTTGGTTGGCGCTACCGAGTTTTGCCGGAAGGTCGGGCAACGAAGCTCGATGAAGCACTAGGGCCAATCTGAGAGGTGGTGTGGAAGGCAGGTTTCAGGCGGGTGAACGTACTGGTTCAAGCGCGGAAGGGGTGTCTCTGCTACGCTTGCGCTCGACGATACAGGAAACCCGCCTCCTCGCCCACTAACATCCGAAATTGTATGGATGGTAGTAGCAGTAGCCGGGATGTTCCGGCATCACAACAATGCATCCCGAGAGCGACGCGCCCAGGCCCACTAGAACTAGAACTGCCGCGAGGGGTTTGAGGTGTTTTCTGAGGTTCGACATTTTGCACCTTTGTCCGCTACTCATTGCCTCGTCCATTTGAAATGATAGTGCACTCGCGCGAAGTCACCACGCCCGGCAACTGCGGTGACATGAGTAGCCTTCGGCGGCACCGACAGCGGCCGGTCGTGGGCGACCACGTCCGGCCTAACCTTGGGGAGGAATCAACTCGTCCAAGGCTGATGACGTCTAACATCGTGCGGTGGATAACGGTGGCACGAGGGCGTGAATGGCACGCCTAGCGGGAACGTGTCTCCACTACGCGCCGCCACCTGCGCCTGAGCCTGCGCCACCCGCACCGGAACCGCCAGCACCTGAGCCCCCTGCGCCATTACCGCCGCCTGGCGCAACCGGGGACGCTCCGCTTGAGTTGGTGCTAGGCAGCGTGCCGGTTACGGGGTTCACCGCCGTAGATGACGCTGGAGAGATGCCTGGCGTCGGCGTCGTGACATTGGGCTCTCTGGCGTTTGTTCCCATGTCGCATGCCGCAAGGCCGAGGAGGATGGCAGCGGATGCGAGATTCTTAATGACTGCAGTGGATTTCATTGACCGATTCCTGAAGATTTTATCTGCGTGACAAGTAATAATCTTTCAGGTTCCTACAACGCGCGGGTTGCACGAAGAAGATCACCCTCTAGTTACCGGGTATCAAAGCCCCTCTGCGGGTGTATAAAAACCGCAATTTCTGAGGCACAGGCGCTTCATCGTAGAGAGACCGAATCCGCTTGAGACTTTCCGCGGGTGAGCCTCAGCGCTTCCCCAAGACCTATTCGGGGGATCAAACTCCATGATGGTGAACATCATACAGGCAGCGCCCGAGATTTTTAGTAGTAACGATCATTGCGTCACTTGATTTCTTCGGCGCTATCGTGGCCGAGCTCGCGCAGGCGCATGGTCGCGCCCATAGCGGATGGATCGAGGAGCTTGCTGGTGGCACCGTCCTGCTGTCTTGGTTCTTCATCCACACGAGTTTTGCAACTCATTACGCGCACGAATTTTGGCGGGCAAAGAGTGGGTTCACGTTCCCCGGGGAGGGCGAGCCGAATTACTCCGAGTTTCCCTATTTCTCCTTTAGTACCGCTGTAGCGAAACAGGTGAGCGACGTGTCGACGAAATCCGGCGGCATGCGCAAACTCGTCTTTGCTCACTCAATGGTCACCTATCTGTTCAATACCGCCGTGATCGCGCTTGGAGTGTACATTGCCGCCTCCCTAGCGGCCTAAAGGCCTTTGATGGGCTTCAAGGCTTGAAGAGCGTTGTCTCCGATTGGGACGCGGGGATGATTGTTGGTTACGTCTGTTGGAAGCTAAAATTAGTCCCTCGTTTTTTGCGATCGCTCGGCGTACGCATATCAGTCAATTTTGCGGCGTGCCGGTTCGTGGAGGCGCCTGAACTTGTGGCTGCCCAGGTGGTGTTGTGGCGGCGCGATGGTGTCGGAGAAACAACCAAGCTCGTAACATCCAAAAAGAGCCACGGCCCCAACGCCGATTGCGACCTTCGACCCTGTCGACAAGCCCGTGTGCGGCTGGCCAGAAAGCTCTGCCTGCGGCGCTGGTTGAGCCACTTGCCCCGCCGTTCCAACGGTGACAGCAATTCGCTGGGCCTGCTGCGGGCCACCGCCCGCTGGGATGTAGTCTACATTGATCTGGTTTCCCGGCTGGACCGAACCGATATACTCCGCGAAGGTCGCGAGACTTGAGAAGACGTCGCCATTGACCGCGATGATCTCGTCGCCCCCATGAAAACCTGCCTGTTCCCCAGGGGAGCCTGAACGAACCTGCTTTACTCGAATGAGATCGAAGGTCATGCCACCGTCGGTAATTCGC
This sequence comes from Acidisoma sp. S159, assembly GCF_009766125.1. Taxonomy (NCBI): domain Bacteria; kingdom Pseudomonadati; phylum Pseudomonadota; class Alphaproteobacteria; order Acetobacterales; family Acidocellaceae; genus Acidisoma; species Acidisoma sp. S159. The sequence goes on along the minus strand of NZ_LMUG01000068.1, from coordinate 26,509 downwards.
TGGGCGGCTTCAATATCCATTCCGAGGCCACCATGACTGTGAGGCAGGTCTTGCGCGTCTTGCTGCGACAGAAGACGATAGCCCATTTGATTGTCGGCAAGGGCTGGAAGACACAGGCTTCCGGCAACAAGAGAGGCTGATACGCAGCGAAGGCCGCGCGCAATAATTTTTCTCATGAGGATACCTTCTTGTGCTGGCTCATTCTGCTGTAGCTTTCTTCGCGCTTGCGCGGCTGATCAGCCGAAAGACGAGCGCCGCGACGACGCCTCCGAGAAGTGGCCCAACGGTATAGAAAAGCCAGACGGGGAAAATTCCAGTGACCAACATTGGGCCCAAGGCGCGCGCTGGATTGCCTGCGCCACCGCTCACTGGGCCCCCGAGCAGCACGCCAGCCGATAGCGCGAAGCCAATGCAGATGGCGGCGATGCCGGGCGGAACGCGCTTGTCCGTCGTCGTCGAGATGACGGTGAAGACCAGGATGAAGGCGATCAAGGCCTCAACCAGGAGCACCTGCAGCCGGCTCGCACCATTGGCTGGAGAGGGAAGTCCAAGATGGGCATGGGCATAGGCGCCATGGCCATAGGCGGCCCAGACGAGCAGGGAAGCCCCAACGGCACCGACCATCTGGGCCCCCCAATAAGGAATGACATTCTTCCAGGAAAACTTGCCGGCCACAGCAAGCCCTAGGTCACGGCAGGATTCACATGGGCCCCACTGATTTGACCAAGTGATCCTGCTATAGGGATCAGGATCAGACCGAATGAGAGCGCGACCGCCAAGGAATCATAGGCGGGTCCCGCGGTCGCCTTCGATAAGATTGCGGCCGTCGCGACGGCGGTTCCAACGAGCACCAGGAGGAGGTTTCCTACGCACTCGGCAGCGCAGGCGAGCAGAAGGTTTTCGGATGCCGTCTCAGCCGACCCGGGTGTGCTCTCAGCCACCGTCGCCCGTTGAGATGCGGCAGGAGAAACTGTCGACGCCTTACATTCGTCATTGGACAGGTTCCATGGTGGGCGGGGAGACTTGGCAGCGCGTCTCGCCCGATACAGCAGTCATGTCCGCATATTGTTCTCCGGCCTGAAGCAAGGTGAGACGGCCCTCGCGGCTGAACGGCACCCCAAAGGGCAGGTTCGTTAACTGCACAACGCCGCTCAAGCGATAAACGATGGATCCAGTCTCCAAGGTCGACCCGAGCTGAGCCGCCAAGTTGCGGATGGTTGTTTCTACAGCGATGGGCACTGGGACCGACGTTAAGGCCGGGATGGCGACGGCGGAATCTGTGACACCGTCAGCCAAGGGGGCGTCGGCGACGGCGATCCTGAACGTGACCCGGTCGAAAGCAATCGGGGCCCGGTTCAGATTCGTAACGCAGAGGGTGACTGAGAGGCTTTGGTTGAAGAGCCCAATACCTGTAAGCGCCACGTTTGCCACGGCCACTTGCGGCGGGCTCTGCGTCAAGACGGCGCAGCCAGCAAGTGCAGCAAGTGCGGTCGTTAAACCCATGCCAAGGCTAGATCCCAGCCGTAAGCGACGCCTCACCCCCGAGCTCCGCGCGCGCTGGCCGCCGGCATGGCTTCTGCCATGGTCACTTTCTGCGTTCGAAACGTGTCAGACGGAGATCGTGCCCTCGGGCAGCTGACCCTCGGGCGTCATGGCATGCACCGCGTTGGGCAAGTGCTGGCTGAGCTGCGACAGAAAGTCATTCGGCTGCATGCCGGCTTGGCTCGCCATGCTCTGTACCTGATCGTCACCCATGACGTTTTGAAGCTGCTGTGGCGAGACCGGCTGGTTGGGGCCATTGCCGACCCAGGACTGGGCAATATGCCCAAGGCCGGCCTGCTCAAAGCTCGATACGATGCCGCTGAGGCCACCACTCATGCCCTGCCCCATGCCCTGGCCTTGATTTTGGCCCATACCGCCGCCCAACAGGCTGGTCAGCACACCCGCCATGGGCGATGCGCCGCCACCGGCGCCGCCCATCAGGTTGCCGATGACTGTATCGAGAAGTCCCATGACGAAGATTCTTTCTGATTATCGATTTCACTACGCCTCATGCCGCCATTGATGGCGGGCATGAGGTCGTCACGGCTTATCGAAGGCTACGGGTCGTCACATGTACGCGGCGCTGCACGGCGATCGCACCTCCGATTGCAGCGCAGATTGCGCCGAGGAGCAGCATGCCGAAGGCAGCGAAGGCCCCCTTGGAAGCCGCTGCGGCGCTAGCATCCGCTGCGTTTTTGGCATCTTGAACGGCCTGATCACGCGCCTTTTGCAACTTGGCCTGAGCGTCATCGAACTTTTTAGCGGCTTGGTCGTGGCTGACGTGCATCTGCGCGGCCATTACAGTGATGATCCGCTCCTTCGCCGCCGAGGCGTCGCTACCGCCCTTGGTAACGGTTACCAGGTTGGCGGCCACGTCTTTCTGAGCATCCTGCGCACTCATCGTCGTGGGATCAGGACTGGCTGGCTGCAGATATACCTGTGCCTGCTGCTGAAGCATATCAGGCGAAATGCCGGCGGCCTCAGCCATCGGCTTCGCGGCGTCGCTAGTTCCAGAGCCTGCGGCCTTCGTCAGGCTGCCAAGCGCTGAAAAACCGCCTCCATGCATACCGCCGATCGCCGAACTCAAGAGGTAGAGCACCAACAGCATTGAGATGCCCCAAGCGATGAGGCCGTGGAGAACGCCGTCGAAGCGGTGTTCTATCCCTGCCAACCAGGCGGCAACGTAACCTCCGAATGCAAGGGCGATACAGCTGCTGACGATCCACCAGATGCCGGCGCCCATACCAAGGCTGCCAGCCGACGGAGTCGTGCCGCCGTTGACGTCAACCTGGCTCAGGCCGACACCGCTGCCCAGGAAGCTCAAAAGGAGCTGAACCGTAACCGTCAAGATGACGCCGCCGAATATTGCCGACCAAGAGATCCGGCGGTGAGTGTGGGACCCACTGCCCGCCACTGTCGTCGTCTCGCCGAGGAAGTGCGCCCCGGGCGGCGTATAGCTCCTAGCAGGCATGGCGTCCTCCAGATGTTGAGGCGCCCTTGAGCGCCCCAACATTGATTTGGCTGATGATCAGCTTCTCGCAATCGGCTTGTTCAGCCGGTCGGTTGAGAGCCCATCGCCTGGAACGTTCTCGATTTCGACCTCTTCCTTACGAACAGTGTCGCGAACCGTCTCGACGTGGTCGACCGCTTCTTTGCGAAGCGCGACCTCCTCGACCACCCGTGCCGTCTTGCCGACGACGGCTTCTTCACCGGTTTCGGTCATCTCGATGACCTTGTCGGTGAAGGCGGCGTCAGAAACGACGCTACCCGCCGTCACCGGTCGCCGCTCAATCGTGACCTTCTCATCACGCAGTGTGACGTTCTCTTCAACGGCCTTCTCGACAACGTAGCGGCGAATGCGAGTGTTGCCCCGGTTAACCATCCGCTTACCGACCGTAAGGCTTTCCTCGGACAAGGAGAGCGTGGCGTCATCAGCCGCTAATCCAGCCGCCGTCGGTTTAGTGGCCGCCGGTGCTGTCCCATAGGTATCGGCCGTCGTGGTCTCAACGACGCTCTTGCGGACCAAATGATCGTCGACATCGACGGGATCGTGGCGGTCGAGTATCGCTGCGACCCGATCGTAGTCCGCATCTGACACCGCGCGGACAGTCACCACAGACCCGCCGGACGTCAGGTTCTCATCGTAAACGCGTGTGTCATCATACGTCTCACCACCGAACAGGCTCGCCCAGAAACCCTTGCTCTCGGCGGGACGGGTTTCGAGGGATGAAGATTCCCCGAGGTAGCTTCCGCCTTGCATATGACGATCGATGGAGGACGCAGATACGCCAGCGCTCAGGAGTTCCTGCACCGCGCTCTCAGCCTGCGCCTGCGTCTTGTAGATGGCAGCGATTGTTTCTGACATGATCAGCTCTCTTTCAGCTGATGCTCCTCGGCTCACAACGGCGTGACCGCACGAGGCCGATCGGGAAGATAAATGGCGTCGAAGACGAAATGCTCCCGGTGCGCGTTGAAGAGGGCTAAGCTCAAGGAGATGGCTTCTGGTGGAATTGGCCGGCCAGCGTTCGCTACAGACAATTCGAAAACCCCGCCTCCCGCTATCGCCTGTACGCGGGTCGGCTTATCGGCGGCGCCGTGGGTGAGGGCGTTTGCAAGCAGGTTCGATAAAAGCTGAGAAATGCGTACATGGTCGCATTCGACCGGTTGACTCAGGCTCAGCTCGACGCTGACTTCACGCTCAGGGTGACCCACCTGTAATTCCTGGATGACCTGCGACAGCATCGGCTCGACAGGATCAGCGCGGTTGATCGTCAACATCAGCCCGCCTCCAAGCCTGCCGCGGGCGAAGTCCAGGATGTTGTCGATCAAGGCCGTCATACGGGCCGCGCTCTGATCGATGTGCTCCACCAGTTCAAGTACGCGTTTAGGGCGGCGGCGAATCAAGTCTACTCCAGCCCTCACCGAGGCCAGGGGGTTTCGAAGATCGTGGCCCAGAACGGCAATAAACTGCTCCCGCAAATGAGCAACCGCTCTCTCGTCCGTCAGCTCCGCTTCGACGGCGCTCAATCGCTGATCAGCATGAAGGTGAAAGGCGATCAGCTCCGCGAACAGCTTGATTGATCCCATCACCTCGGGCGTCTTGACGTTCCTGGGCTTTGGATCGATCGCGCACAGGGTTCCAAAGAAGGTCCCGTCGGGCATGCTGATCGGCATCGAGATATAGCTCTGAAAGCCGTATCTCGCGGGCGTCGGATGATTGGCGTACAATTCGTCGTCGGCCACGCTATCGATGACAACTGGCCCGCGATGTTCCCGTATCTCGTTGCAGATGGTCGTCTCGATCGCCAGCTCCATCCCCGGCTCGAGCCCGAAACTAATATCGTCGCGAACGCTGCACGCGATCCAGCGCTCATCAGTGACACGGGCAACGGCCGCAAACCCCATGCCGGTCATCTGGCATACAACATCGAGGATGGTCGGCACGACCGATAGCCGTCGAACAGCCTCAACGTCTGCCTGAAGGTCGGAGGCTGGCTCGGCCGGCGTCATTCTCCAGCTTTAGCTGAAAAGCGGAGACCCGTCACGTTGCCGTGCGTAGCCCTAAAGGAGGCCCGTCATGTCCTGCACGTGATCTAACAGGTGGTTAAGCTTGTAGGGTTTCGAGAGGAACCGACCGCCATTCGGCAGGTCCGATATGCTGATGACAGCCTGTCCGGAGGTGACGATCAAACCGACCCACGGCCAGTTGCCGTAGGCGTGGTGCGCGAGCTGAAGTCCGTTCATGTCGCCAGGCATATGCACATCCGTAAACAGGATATGGATGCCTCTGGCTTGCGCCTCCAGTATCGAGATGGCGTCCGCGGCATGCTCGGCCTCCAGGACGACAAACCCGGCGTCGGTCAGCGCCTCGGCCGCCATCATCCGAATCAATTCTTCGTCTTCGGCGACAATAACGACTTTGGGTGCAGTCTTCATGCCCAGCAGTTGGGTGCCGTGGTGGCCAAGCGCCATCCGATGAACGAAGATGTGTCAACGGCGGCAGGGGCGCGCCCTTGAAACGCCGGATAGGGTCGAAAAGGCTATGTCGTCACCCTAGCCCGCGGAGGCACGGCGCCTTTCTAGCGCGACGGCCCGCAACAGGCGCGTCGGATGCAAGAGGCTTCCTTGGCTTCACCGCCAACCCGTAAGGCAGCAGAATCCGGTTGGTCGAGTACAACCCCGGCCGGCGCCTTGTCCTGGCGCGAACCCGTAATAAACGGGATGGCGCACCCTGCCCTCCCCAGACCATGCGGTGAAGCTGACTTCGACCACCAGCTCGGGCCGGATCCAGCGGAACGATCTAGCTTCTCACCAGCAATCAGGGTAATTGCCGCGCGAGGTCGAGACCGCCTTCGGCAAGTTCAAGGGCGGCTACTATCCCGTCGTCTATGATCCCAACCTGTCAGTGCTCGGTGATCGTATTAGGGCGAGTGGCGAGCAGCTTCGAAGCCGACTATCAGGGCCACAACGGCGAAAAGCCATACGATCAGCCGCGTCAGCCAGATGAAGGAGCCGTTATCGCTCAACCCGGACATCATCGCGTGGAAGCTCGGCCAAAGCGTGCACGACTTGGCCTATCGCGAGGCGATCATGAACGCCGACGAGCTCCTGCGCGACAAGCGGGTGACGACGGCGCTGGATTCATCGATCGGCTCCGACCAGCGCAAGCAGGACTCCTGGCTGGGATGGGCGAGCAAGGCCATCCTGGGCGAGGTTCCCGCCGGCGTGCCGGTGCTGCGTGACGTGGCGAAGAGCCTCGCCAACATGTAAAGGCACGCCTCCGCATAAACAATGAGCACGACGGACATGGTCCACGTTAGCCGTTTCGAGCCCGAAGTAATTCAGACTCTCGCCAGGCGCTTTTGACAAGGGAGTGAGGAACGGGTGCCGACCACACCAGTATGGAAGGTTGTCGTGCACCGAGTGACGTTGCGCAGCCGATATCGGAAGGTAGAGGATTTACGCGGATGGGCGGCATGCTGGACAGCGTGGAACCGCGCTGGCGGGGCGCGATCCTCGATATTTGGTGCGATAGCGTTCCAGCAGCATATCGCGTGACCTTGAGAGGCCGCGTTCGAGAGGTAGCGCGGCCGATCGGGGACCAACTCGCAGCCGCGCGAGCAGACCACGAGAAAATTTTGATTCGGGACCCTGCGGGAGGCGCACTCTACCACCTAGCCTCCAAATACTCCGCGATTTTGATCCTCTGTTCGGCAGCAAGAACGTGGTTCTGGAAGTCGTTCGTTTGATGACGACTGCCGAGATCATCCAGACGATGAAGACAGGACAGCCAACTGTTCCTACCAGCAGCGCGATGATCCCCAAAGTACATCAGAGTTACTCGCGCCTGAGCTAACAAGTCAGCGGTGGCGTTACGATTCGTAGCAGTTCAACGACGGATGCCGTTACAGTCAGCGGTCACCCATTTACATCCAAAGCGCTCGTTCTACGACGGACGAGGATCTGGATGATACGAAACAGCGTCGATGTGGTGAATGCTTACGGGTAGCGCCTGTCGGCTTGTCGACCCGCCCCGGGTGCTACCGGATGCGAGGGGCCGCGCGGCCTCGTGAATAGAAAAACGACCGTCTGCAGCGATCTCTGTTTCGCGCCCTTGCGCTACGGGGGCATCCTTGTGACTCGGAGGGCCCTATGGCCATCAATGTAAGCGAATTCGTATGGAAGCGCCTGGGCGAGTGGGGCCTGAAACGCGTCTATGGCTACCCCGGCGACGGTGTGGGTGGCCTCGATGTCGCACTGGAGAAGGCTAAGGAGGACATGGAATACATCCAAGTCCGACACGAAGAGATGGCGGCCTTCATGGCTTCCGCACATGCGAAATTCACCGGTCAGGTCGGGCTTTGCTACGCGACCTCCGGCCCTGGGGCAATTCATCTCCTCAACGGACTCTATGACGCGAAGATGGACCATGTGCCGGTCGTCGCCATCGTAGGCCAGCAGGCCCGAAGCGGTCTCGGGGCCAGCTACCAACAGGAGGTTGACCTCCAGAACCTCTTTAAGGACGTCGCAAGCGACTACGTGATGCAGGCGAGCGTGCCCGCACAGATCAGGCATATGATTGACCGAGCCGTCCGGATCGCCAGCGCCCGGCGCGTTGTCACCTGTTTGATCCTTCCCAATGACCTGCAGTTGATGTCGTATCAGGACCCCCCAATGGCCCATGGCGCGACCCATACCGGGGTTGGCTACGCTTTGCCGGCGAAGCTGCCGGATGAGGGCACGCTGCGGGAAGCAGCTTCTATTCTGAACAGCGGCAAGAAGGTCGCCATGCTGGTCGGTGCGGGCGCCTTGGGTGCGACCGACGAAGTCATCGCCGTCGCGGACAAGCTTCAGGCGGGCTGCGCGAAGGCACTTCTCGGCAAGGCGGCTTTGCCGGACGACCTGCCTTGGGTGACGGGCTCCCTCGGCCTGCTCGGCACCAAGCCATCCTGGGATCTGATGCAAGGCTGCGACACCTTCCTTATGGTCGGCTCGTCTTTCCCGTACAGCGAGTTCTTGCCCAAGCCCGGCAGCGCTCGCGGCGTGCAGATCGACATCGACGCCGCCAGCCTTAGTCTCCGCTACCCGATGGAGTTGAGCATGGTCGGTGATAGCGCGACGGCGCTGCGCGCGCTGCTGCCGCTGTTGGAGCAAAAGACGGACACGTCCTGGCGCGGGGGGATCGAGAAGGGTCTGCAATCCTGGTGGAAGCAGCTGGAGGAGCGGGCGATGCAAAGCGCCGAACCGCTCAACCCGCAACGCGTCTTCTGGGAGCTGTCGCCCAGGCTGCCCGAGAACGCCATCATCACCGCCGATAGTGGATCCGTAGCCAATTGGTATGCCCGAGACCTGAAGATGCGGCGGGGTATGAAGGCTTCTCTATCCGGTGGTCTCGCCTCGCTGGGTGCCGGCACGCCCTATGCGATGGCCGCGAAGATGGCCTATCCCGAACGCACGGTGATCGCTTGCATGGGAGACGGCGCCATGCAGATGAACGGCCTGAACGTGATGATCACCATCAGTAAATATTGGAGGCAGTGGTCGAACCCAAGACTGATCGTGCTCGTTCTCAACAACCGGGACCTCAATCAGGTCACCTGGGAGGAGCGAGTAACGCTAGGCGCCGGGAAGACTGAAAGCACGCAGAGCATTCCGGATTTTCCGTATCACAAATACGCCGAGTTGCTCGGCCTGAAGGGGATCTTCGTTGATCATCCCGACAAGGTCGGCGCTGCCTGGGATGAAGCCCTGTCGGCTGATCGGCCCGTGATACTTGAGGCTTACACTGATCCCAATGTTCCGCCGCTGCCGCCACATATTACGCTGAAGGATGCGCGTAATTTCATGATGTCTTTGCTTGACGAACCTGAGCGCGGCAGCGTCATCGTCAATAGCGCCAAGGAGATGCTCGCGAGCGTCCTCCCCGGAAAGGGTTGATCGATGTGCCCTGATGCGGCGATTGGCCGGGTGACCGCGCGCGCCTACACGGTGCCGACTGATGCCCCGGAAGCGGACGGCACATTCGCCTGGGACAGGACGACACTTGTCGTTGTCGAGGTCGCGGCCGGTGGCGAAACGGGACTCGGCTACACCTATGCCGATGCCTGCCTTGTGCGCCTCATCGAGAAGACACTTGGCCCCGTTATCGGGGGGGCCAACGCAATGGACGTGCAGGCAGCCTGGATGACCATGCAGCGCACGGTGCGGAATCTAGGACGATCCGGCCTTGCGGCTTGTGCTATCTCGGCGATCGATGTCGCGCTCTGGGACCTCAAGGCTAAATTGCTCGGCGTTCCCGTGACGGCGCTGCTCGGACAGGTGCGCCAATCTGTGTCGATCTATGGCAGTGGCGGCTTCACCACTTACGATGACGCGCAGCTACGCGATCAGCTTGCAGGCTGGGTGGAGAGGGATGGCTGCCGGGCCGTCAAGATGAAGATCGGCACGCATACCGATCAGGATCCCCGTCGCGTCGCCATTGCCAAGAAGGCCATTGGAGACGCGGCTCTGTTTGTCGACGCAAACGGGGCTTTCGGAGTGCGGGAAGCTCTCCGCTTCGCGCATGTCTTTGCTGACAGCGCGGGGAGCCGTTGGTTTGAGGAACCTGTGTCCTCAGATGATCTTGAGGGCCTACGGCTCGTTAGAGAGGCGGCGCCAGCCGGGGTGGATATCGCCGCCGGCGAATATGTCTACACCCAGGACGATGCCCGGCTTATGCTAGGCAGCGGGGCGGTTGATGTGCAGCAGGCGGATGCCACGCGTTGTGGAGGGATAACGGGCTTCCTCGCCATCGCAGCACAGTGCGAGGCGCACCACATCGATCTCTCCGGGCATTGCGCCCCCGCTCTCCATCTCCATGCGGCCTGCGCCGCACCGCGTTTTCGCCATCTCGAATGGTTCCACGATCATGTGCGGATCGAGCACATGCTGTTCGATGGCGCCCCGGTTCCGAAAGATGGCGCCATCCGTCCTGACCTCTCGCGCCCTGGCCTCGGCCTGACCTTCAAACATTCTGACGCCGAGAGATACCAAGTATGAATACAACGAGGCCGACAGGCGATGTGGCAACGGCCATCGCTCTGCTGAGCGGGGCAACGCTATTGGGTGGCGTCGCCTTGGCGTTGCGTTCGCCGAAGGCGCCGACCGACCCGCGTGAGACCACGCTGCGCGCCGCGCGCCGCCTCAACCGGGCCGCCGGCGCGCTCGCGGCTTCGGTGGTCGTCGATAGCGCCATCGAGCACTATCGCGGTTCCTTCCACAACAAGGCGATGGTGACACCGCTTGTTACGGCATCCCTGTCCTTACTGGCGAGCCTTCACGGTACTGGCGATCGCCGCTACGGCGCCCATGTGGTGCGGGACATCATCTATGCGGGCGCCGCGTTGACCGGCGTGATCGGGACGGGATTTCATCTCTACAATATCAGCAGAAAGCCCGGCGGGTTCGGATGGCAGAACCTTTTCTATTCGGCACCTCTCGGCGCTCCGGCCGCTATCTCGTTGTCCGGGATGCTCGGCTTTCTGTCCGAGCGGCTTCGCGACAATCCGCCGGGCGCGACACCCACCATCCTCGGCTTCGCCGCCGGCCGCGTCATCGGCGCTATGACAAGTCTCGGCCTGATCGGCACGATTGGAGAAGTGGGGCTGCTGCATTTCCGCGGCGCCTACCATAATCCCGCAATGTATCTTCCCGTCACCATGCCGCCGGTCGCCGCGCTGCTCTTAGGTGCGAGCGCCGTTGGCGCCACAGGCAAGCGGCGGACGATGACCCGCTGGTGGCTTCGCTTCACGGCGTTATTGGGCTTTGCCGGAAGCGGCTTTCACGCCATCGGTGTGTCCCGCAACATGGGCGGCTGGCGCAACTGGAGTCAGAACCTTATCGACGGTCCGCCCATTCCCGCGCCGCCGAGCTTCACCGGCCTGGCGCTCGCTGGCCTCGCGGCTTTGGGACTGCTGGAAGATCATCCAGATGACTGAGCGATATCCCGGCTACGACGTGCTGGCGAAGCGTCGCACGCCATCATGGAATGAGCAGACACGCCAGGTCATCGATCATCGTTTGGCGATCACACGTGAGCCGCGATATTTGTCGCCCGAGCTTTTCAATATTCTCGACGCCGTCTGCGCCCGTATTGTACCGCAGCCTGGTGACCGCCCGCCAGTGCCGCTCGCCGCCCTTGTCGACACGAAACTCTATACGAACATGCAGGACGGCTTTCGCTACGCCGAGATGCCCGAGCAAGGCGAAGCATGGCGGCGCGGACTAGCGGCTCTCGATGAGGCGGCGCTGGCGCATTACGAGAAGCGCTTCCCGCAAATCAGCGGCGAACAGCAGGATGACATTTTGCGGCGCATGGAACGCGGGGAACTCTCGGGCGGAGCCCTTGGCGATATGCCCGCCCAAATGTTCTTCGCACACCGTGTCCTGCTCGATATTGTCTCCGCCTATTACGCGCATCCGACGGCCTGGAGTGAAATTGGCTTTGGCGGACCGGCCAGTCCTCGCGGCTATGTCCGCATGGGGCTGGATCGTCGCGACCCCTGGGAAGCCGTGGAGGCCAAGCCCGGCGAGGAAGAGACCGCACGCCACGAGAATGCGCGTGTCCGCTGATCCTCTTGCCGCACCTCGCGCCATCGGCGGCCGCGCGCCGGACGTTTTCAAGCCGGGCGGCTGGGTGGAGATGCGGAGCTATGCGGAAGACGACGTGGTTGATTTCGTCGTCATCGGCACCGGCGCCGGTGGCGGGCCGCTCATCGCCCGGCTCGCTGAACAAGGCTTCTCCGTCATTGGCTTCGACGCCGGCCCCTATTTTCGGCCGCTGGAAGACTTCGCTTCGGACGAGGCCGAGCAACAGAAGCTTTACTGGCTCGACCAGCGCATCATCGATGGCGACAATCCCATTCGCATGGGAGGCAAGAACAGCGGCAAAGCCGTCGGCGGCAGCACGGTCCATTTTGCCATGGTCTCGCTGCGGTTTCGGCCCGAATGGTTCAAATCCCGCAGCGCGCTCGGCTACGGCGCGGATTGGCCGCTCGATTGGCGCGAGATGTGGGATTACTACACCCGCGCCGAGAAGGCCCTCAGCATCGCCGGGCCCGTCAAC
>NZ_LMUG01000068.1:13571-14354 GCF_009766125.1 Acidisoma sp. S159 | reverse complement strand
GCTCGCCACTGTCTCGGCGCCACATGGCAATTCGCCGCCCTGCGTCTATCGGGGCTTTTGCCGGTTCGGCTGCTCGACGAACGCCAAGCAGAGTCAGCTAGTGACCTTCATTCCACGCGCCATCGCGGCAGGCGCCGAAATCCGCGATCTCGCGATGGTGGGGCGGATCGAAACGGGACCGGATGGGCGCGCGACCGGGGTCCATTATCACCGTGAGGGGCGCTGGCGCTTCCAGAAGGCACGCAATGTCGTCGTGGCCGGCTACGCCATCGAGACGCCGCGGCTGCTGCTGGCTTCCGCAAATGATCGCTACCCGGAGGGGCTCGCCAACAGCTCCAGCCTCGTCGGCAAGAATCTCATGACCCAATCCAACCAGGCGGTTTGGGGTCTCATGGACCAGGAGGTGCGCTGGAACAAAGGGCCACCCTCACTCGCCATCACAGAACATTGGAACTATGACGACCGCAAGAACTTTCAGGGCGGTTATTGCTGGATGGCGCAGGGGCCCTTGCCGGTCGAATGGGCCACCGTGGTCACTGGTTCCCGCAAGCTATGGGGCGCGCCGTTGCGCGAGCAGATGATGCAATATAATCACCAGGTTGGCCTCAAAATGGTTGGAGAAATGCTCCCCAGCGAGCGCAATCAGGTCACACTGACAGATGAGGTCGATCAGTACGGTCTGCGCATTCCGCGCATTACATATAGCTGGAGCGACAACGACAAAGCGCTGATCCAACATGCCCTCAGCGACATGCAGACGAGCCTGGAGCTAGTCGGCGCGAA
>NZ_LMUG01000068.1:5478-13561 GCF_009766125.1 Acidisoma sp. S159 | reverse complement strand
CTATTACGCGCATCCGACGGCCTGGAGTGAAATTGGCTTTGGCGGACCGGCCAGTCCTCGCGGCTATGTCCGCATGGGACTGGATCGTCGCGACCCCTGGGAAGCCGTGGGGGCCAAGCCCGGCGAGGAAGAGACCGCACGCCACGAGAATGCGCGTGTCCGCTGATCCTCTTGCCGCACCTCGCGCCATCGGCGGCCGCGCGCCGGACGTTTTCAAGCCAGGCGGCTGGGTGGAGATGCGGAGCTACGCGGAAGACGACGTGGTTGATTTCGTCGTCATCGGCACCGGCGCTGGTGGCGGGCCGCTCATCGCCCGGCTCGCTGAACAAGGTTTCTCCGTCATTGGCTTCGACGCCGGCCCCTATTTTCGGCCGCTGGAAGACTTCGCTTCGGACGAGGCCGAGCAACAGAAGCTTTACTGGCTTGACCAGCGCATCATCGACGGCGGCAATCCCATTCGCATGGGAGGCAAGAACAGCGGCAAAGCCGTCGGCGGCAGCACGGTCCATTTTGCGATGGTCTCGCTACGGTTTCGGCCCGAATGGTTCAAATCCCGCAGCGCGCTCGGCTACGGCGCGGATTGGCCCCTCGATTGGCGCGAGATGTGGGATTACTACACCTGCGCCGAGAAGGCCCTCAGCATCGCCGGGCCCGTCAAGTACCCATGGGGACCGAAGCGCCCGCGCTATCCCTATCGTCCGCACGAATTGAATGGCGCCGCCGAACTGCTCGCGCGTGGCGCGGAGGCCATGGGATATAAATGGACCGCGACGCCGCTCGCCACTGTCTCGGCGCCACATGGCAATTCGCCGCCCTGCGTCTATCGGGGCTTTTGCCGGTTCGGCTGCTCGACCAACGCCAAGCAGAGTCAGCTGGTGACCTTCATTCCACGCGCCATCGCGGCAGGCGCCGAAATCCGCGACCTCGCCATGGTCGGGCGGGTCGAAACTGGGCCTGACGGACGAGCGACCGGGGTCCATTATCACCGTGAGGGGCGCTGGCGCTTCCAAAAGGCCCGCAATATTGTTGTCGCGGGATATGCGATCGAGACACCGCGGCTGCTGCTGGCTTCCGCAAATGATCGTTACCCTGACGGTCTTGCCAATAGCTCCGGCCTCGTCGGCAAGAATCTCATGACCCAATCCAACCAGGCGGTTTGGGGCGTCATGGACAAGGAGGTGCGCTGGAACAAAGGGCCACCCTCACTCGCTATCACAGAACATTGGAACTATGACGACCGCAAGAACTTTCAGGGCGGTTATTGCTGGATGGCGCAGGGCCCCTTGCCGGTCGAATGGGCCACCGTGGTCACTGGTTCCCGCAAGCTATGGGGCGCGCCGTTGCGCGAGCAGATGATGCAATATAATCACCAGGTCGGCCTCAAAATGGTCGGAGAAATGCTCCCCAGCGTGCGCAATCAGGTCACACTGACAGATGAGGTCGATCAGTACGGTCTGCGCATTCCGCGTATTACCTATAGCTGGAGCGACAACGACAAAGCGCTGATCCAACATGCCCTCGGCGAAATGCAGACGAGCCTGGAGCTAGTCGGCGCGACGGATATCTTCCGCCAGGAAGACGACACCAACCACCTCGCCGGTACTGCGCGCATGGGCAGCGATCCACGTAGCAGTGTCGTCAGCGCCGATTGCCGGAGCTGGGATATTCCCAATCTCTGGATCTGCGACGGCTCGGTCTTCCCGACAGTCGGCGGCGTCAATCCGTCCCTGACCATCACCGCCATCGCGCTTCGCACCGCCGATCGTATCAAAGCCCTAGCCACTCGTGGCGAACTTTAAGGCTATTCGAAAGACTTGACTATCGCGCTTGATGGATTGGCATGTAACAGCCGCAGGCTGGGGGCCGTCGCCGTCGCCACCAGGCCGCGGCTTGGGTCTTACAAGCCGTCCACAGCGGACTAGTGTAAAGATTACTTGACCTGGCTCGTCGTTGGTGTGGCGCTATTTACGATTGTCTCTGCACTCGGCTGATCCTCAGAAGATCGGCATTCCGCCGGCAACCGTTATGAGGGCGCCCGAAATGTAGCTGGATTCGTCCGAAGCCAGCATCACGTAAGGCGGCGCTACTTCAACCGGCTGTCCCGGCCGACCGAACGGCGTCTTGGAGCCAAAAGTTTTGACGGCGTCGCCCTCCATGCCGGATGGAATGAAGGGGGTCCAGATAGGGCCGGGCAGCACGGCGTTGACGCGTAGGCCCTTCTCGGCCAGCAGCTGAGCAAACGCAACCGTCATGTTCCCGATGGCTCCCTTCGTAGCGGAATAGCCGAACAGCGACGGCGGGGGGTTCTTGGTATTGACGGAGGCGGTGTTGATAATGGATCCACCCAGTTTCATGACGCCAACAACCGCCTTCGTCATGTAGAATGTGCCGTGCACATTGGTGGCGAACATAGCCTCCCAGTCCTCGTCCTTCGTTTCCTCGAGCGACGGCGTCGGGACTTGGAAAGCTGCATTGTTGACGAGTACGTTGATCTTACCGAAAAACTCGGTGGTCTTAGCAACGATCGCGCGCGCCTCAGCCGATTTGGAGATATCGGTCGGCAACAGCAAGGCGCGAACGCCGGCTTGAGTAATCAGCGCCTCGACCTCACGCGCTTCGGCCTCTTCAGCCGACAGATAGGCAATGGCGACATCGGCGCCTTCACGGGCGAAGGCGATCGCAACAGCGCGGCCGATGCCGCTGTCTCCGCCGGTGATCAACGCCGCCTTACCAGCAAGGCGACCGCTGCCCCTGTAGCTTTCCTCGCCATGGTCTGGCTTAGGGTCCATCGGGGCCGTTTTGCCAGGAAAGCTCTGCTGTTGTGGCTCGAAGGGAGGGCGCGGATAGAGGGTCGTAGGATCACGAGACATGGGAAAGTTCCGCCTGGGAAGAAGTGACCCGGTCACGCGACCGAACGAAACCCTCAGATGCGGCGATCACCCGCCCGCTCCAATGCGCAGCCGAGTCACACTATCTCGATGGGGCAGCCCCCATTGGAGTTGTTACGACCCTTATCCGTCGTCTGCTGCGGATCCTAAGACGGCGCTCGTTTGATGCTTATCAACGTCATCGTCGGTTGCAGGCTTCTGCGGACACGTCTTGTTCCGTGCTAGCGTCGGACCATCTCGTGGCTAAAGCGAGGCAATCTGACGATGAGCGACAAGTGGATGTTGGCTGAACTCCCTGCCTTTACGGAGTCGGGGTTATTGAACATCGTGATCGAGACGCCCAAAGGAAGTCGTAACAAGTTCGGCTTCGACCCGACGATCAATACCATGAGACTGAAGCATGTCCTGCCCGAAGGTATGCTTTTCCCTTTTGACTTCGGATTCATTCCTTCGACCCAGGCCGACGACTCCGACCCCATCGACGTTCTGGTGTTGTTGGACGCGCCGGCTATTTCCGGATGCGTGGTAGAAGCTCGATTGATCGGAGTTATCGAGGCTGAGCAGCGTTCCAAGGACGGTGCGTGGGAGCGAAACGATCGCCTACTGGCCGTCGCGACTCACGCGCGAACTCATGAACATATCCATAGCCTGGATGATCTTCGGGAAAATCTCCCTGCCGAGATCGAGACCTTTTTCCAAAACCTACAATCGGCTCAATGGCGGCGATTTCCGCGTCACGGGGCGCGGTGACCGCGCAGCCGCTCAAAGGGCGGTCGAGAAGGCGAAAGCCTAATTTCAGGCATGCGAATAGCCTTACGCGCCCTGAGCTTCTACTGCCTCAAGAACTGCCAGCTGCGCTCGGCCTCACACCTTTCCCAGGCGCTCAATCGACTCCGAGAGCGGGCGCACGCCATCGCTTTAGTCCTGCCAAGCGGTTGAACTCTGCATCAGTTTTGGAACGGTTCAGATCGTATATTTCGCAGGATCATCAGGATGCGAGAGCGCCACGTCCATCACGATGGCGGAGCCACTGGCCCGGAGACCGTGGCTGCGCGTGATGGCCGGCGCTGGCTCCTTGAGGTCGGTAGTGGCCGGTGCCGGTTCTAGCGTCTCGACGTCTCGAGCGGGGTTGTCTTCGCGTAGAGCCTTAAACGCCGCTTGCCGCAGCAGACCATCGGCCGTGAAGCCCTCATACTCGATCTCCGCCACCAACACCGGGCGCACCCAGTGGATTCCCCCAGCCTTCGCGGCGAGGTTTTGCCAAGAAAAGGGCTCTTGGCGGTCTCCAGCGCGCCTGCAGCTTCGGAAGGATGCGGGCGACCTTGTCCCGGCCGAATCCGGTCCCGACCCGACCTACCTCGACCAACTTGCCGTCGCGATACACGCCTGCAATCAGCGAGCGGAAGGCGCCATTAGTCGTCGTGTACAGCCGATCATCACCTCGTGGCCAGCACGGCACTTGGACTTGGTCCAGGTATCGACCCGTCCGGAGCTGTAAGGCGCGTCCAGCCGCAACGGACCGTGGCGCTGCTCTGGCATTGGACAGCCCATAGGGCGGGGATGTGACGAAGCGTAACGTCAACCTACTGTGACGCCCGCTAAGTTGGCGGCGGCCCAAGTTGTTGATGGGCCGGCGGAGCCACCAGCCGCCGGGGCGCGGTTCCCGTGGTGCAGTCATAATCCCCTGTCATCGCGAGGCGGAAATTAGTGTAGCGCGACACCACTGATGGCCGGGCGCGTTGCCTCACCTGAAATGTTACCCTGGCTCTACCCGTTGCCTCACCTGACATGCTCCCGGCCGGAACTGACCGGGGTTGGGCATGGGACGCATCAGCATGGCCACGCGTGACGAGTTAGTGGCGGCCCTGGTTGAACGATATGCCGGGTGTAGTCGAAGTGAGCGGGGTCTCATTCTCGACGAGTTTGTGGCGGTGACGAAGTTTCACCGGAAGCACGCGGCGCGGTTGCTGAAGGGTCGAAGCCGCGGACGTCGATCTGAGCCTCGCCCCGGCCGGCGCGTCTACGATGATGCGGCCCGTGAGGCGCTGATCGTGCTCTGGGAAGCTTCTGACCGGATCTGTGGCAAGCGGTTACGGCCATTGCTTCCGGTGATGCTCGAGGCGATGGAGCGCCATGGGCATCTCCAACTGCTCCCCGAAGTGCGGACTGGTTTACTGGCAATGAGCGCGGCGACCATGGATCGCGCTCTGCGCGAGGCAAAGGGGCAACCGGGGAAGAAGCGTCGGCGAGCACCACCGGCAGCTGCGGTGCGGCGGAGCGTGCCTGTGAGGACGTTTTCTGATTGGGGAGATCCAGCACCCGGCTTCATTGAGGCAGACCTCGTTGCACATGGCGGCCCAACGGCCGCTGGCAGCTTTGTTCAGACACTCGTCCTGACTGACATCGCGACGGGGTGGGTCGAGTGTGCGCCTCTTCTGTATCGTGAGCAGAAGCTTCTGACCGAAGTTCTCGGTGAAGTTCGCAAGCTTCTGCCATTCCCTTTGATTGGCTTCGACACTGATAATGACACGGTGTTAATGAACGAGACTGTGCGCGACTACTGCCGAGATTCCTCGATTGTCTTCACACGCTGCAGACCCTACCAGAAGAATGATCAGGCCTGGGTCGAGCAAAAGAATGGTGCCATCGTGCGCCGGCTTGTTGGCTATCGGCGGTTTGCGGGCCTTGAAGCCGCCGCCGCTCTTGCGCGGCTCTACAGATCGGTCCGGTTATTCGTGAACTTCTTCCAGCCTTCGTTCAAGCTGGCGGAGAAGTCCCGGGAAGGCGCGAAGGTTCGAAAGAGCTATCATTCACCGGCGACGCCATACCAACGGCTGATCGCCGATGCGAGGGCGACGGATGAGATAAAGCGGCAGGTCAAGGCGCAGTTTGAGACCCTCGATCCGGTCCGCTTGCTGAACGACATTCGTGCTGGTCAGAGACGGCTGGTAGAAATTGCCGACGCGCCGGAGGTTCCGCTCCTGATCGAACAGCCGACGCTCGAACAGTTCCTCTTCAGTTTGCGGACCGCATGGAAGGAGGGGGAGGTTCGACCGACGGCTCGGCGGAAGGCGCCAGGGACGAGGAAGAAGCGCAACACCCCGGATCCGTTCGCACTCGTGGCCGTTGAGCTCCGCGCCTGGTTTGAGGCTGAGCCCTGGCGAACGTCGGCAGAACTGTTTGCCCGCCTTCGGACGGAGCACCCTGATGCCTATGCCAACGGCCAGCTTCGAACGCTGCAGCGGCGTCTGAAAGAGTGGCGGCGGGACATGGCGCACCTGATGGTATTCGGGCGACCGCCGGCTGACGAAGCCATTGGAGAGGAAACAGAGATGGAAACGCAGTAGATGGAGCCGGAACGACCTCCCACGACAAGCGCACGGTCCTCGGCAACATTTTTGGATGAGGCAACAGGGCCGGCCATCAGTCCTGTCGCGCTACAGTGTGGTCCACCCGCACCGGAGCGCCGAGCGAGAACGACATGGAGCCCATTTGAATCACCGGGCTTTCAATAATCGCGGCATCGAGTTCGACGACGAGCGAGACGTAGGGGGCCGTCAGCGATGCACCGGTGATTTGGCTAAATGTTGGCACATCAGTGATGATCAGGAGAGACTCACCGACACCGAAGTCCAATGTATTGGTCCCCAAGGTCACGCGCTTGGTGCCTTGGAGTGACAGGGCCACGAGCGGTTTCGAGACCGAATATTGCAGCGCGCTAGGCTGCGTCTCGCGGACAATGGCAAAGCCGGCAATCGGTGTAAGGGCCACGCCATCCTGGCTGGGATAACGTTCGGCATAGCGCAGAGCGGCCACGAGTAGGCTTTGGGTCATGGATGAAACGATAAGGCGAAGCGAGCGCAGCACGCAATCCACTTCGGAGAATCGGGCAAAAAGTCTAGAGTTTAAGGCAAAGCGGCTGTTCGTAGTACTCAGAACTCAGAGCGCCTTGGTCAAATCTCCGTACGCTCGCAAGCGACAACTTAATATCAGTTTTGGAGAAACAGGCAAAAACCGCCAAGCTTTAGGCAACATTTGCGAAACAGCATGTCGGATAAGGGCTCGTCGCACCAGACGAACCAGAGAGAAACCAATGACACCCATTTCACTTGTGACCGGCGCTAGCCGGGGTCTTGGCCGCAACACGGCCCTTAGCATTGCGCGCCATGGTGGCGACGTCATTCTCACCTACCGGAACGGCGCAACCGAGGCGCAAGCAGCTGTGGCTGAGATTGAAGCGCTGGGCCGCAAAGCGGTCGCCTTGCCGCTCGACGTAGTGGATATCGCCAGCCTTCCGGCCTTCGCGGCAAGCGCCGCCCCCACGGGTAACGGCATGGACAGGGTGGAACAGCGGGGCAGAACAACACTGATCTGGCGCCCACTACGCGTCACGGACGACTGGAAGGAACTGCTCGGCGACGCTCTTTGTCTGTTTGGGAACATTCGCGGGCGCTTGAAACCTTGCGACCAGCATACGCCCATGCAGCATTTCAAATGCCAAGATTTCCCATCTCGGGCGCGAACTTAATACTGCCTTCACTTCGGGGGTAAACACCCCGACTCTGGCCTTTAACCCCCGCAGACTGGCAAACGGTGCATTTTCGACAATGTCGGTTTCGCGATGAAATCCAACAAACTGCTGAGGTTAATGGCCGCAAAGCCACACACCGTTCGCGCCAGCGAGGGAAAAGCGGCCACGGCTGGCCTGTTGTTCGGGCTGCTCCGACCGCGACGCTGTCGAATACGTAGCCAAGCCCAACTCCGGTCTCGCGGCCGTCGCACAAATCGATCAATCTCAAGCATCGACAGCGAGCGGAAACCATGTACCGGAATGTTCCAATATTCGACGCCCGCGTTGCGATCACAATGGATTTTACTACTATCCCGAACCGCTCACCTCACGCCGAAGGACGGCATCGACCCGACGGATGCGCTCGGCGGCGAGGGACTTCATAGGCCTGATGCACAGTATTCCCCAAAGCCGCTGCGCTTTATTACCTGGAGGCCGCGTGCTGGGCCCATGCGCGCCGAAAATTCTTTGTGCTGACCGACATGGCCGGCAACGCTCGCCAGACCGCAATTTCCGTTAGAGTGCCATAAAGGACGTTATAGCACTCTAATTCAGGCCGTCGAGCGTTTTTCTGAATAATGAGACGCCCTCTTGCATTAGTACCAATGTTTGGTATAATGCCTTC
>NZ_LMUG01000068.1:461-5468 GCF_009766125.1 Acidisoma sp. S159 | reverse complement strand
AGCACTGCAATCGGCCCTCATCGAGGGCGAGCAGAGCGGCCCGGCAACACCGTTTGATTTCGATGCGTTCATTGCACGTAAGCGGGATGCACGCCCTTCGGTTAAATGACTGCCCGCTTCACACTGACGCCCCGTGCGCAGGGCGATCTCTCTGACATTTGGGACCACACCGCGAACCGCTGGGGCATCGACCAGGCGGAAACCTACACGCGCCAGCTGGGCGTGCACGTCGCCATGGTGGCTGGCAATCCAGCGCTTGGCAGGGCATGCCCCGAAGTTCGTATGGGCTACTATAAATTCCAATCAGGCGCGCACATTCTGTTTTATCGGATCATGAATAACGGCATTGAGGTCGTCCGCGTGCTACACGAACGGATGGACTACGGGCAGCATCTCTAGATGTTTGCGAGAAAGTTTCGGTCAAAGCTTTCGGGCCAGGCTGGCCCGCCGTCTCGCACGGGGAAGCTTTTGCCCCGAAAGTCTTGAATTGTGCAAAGGACCGGGTGTGAAAAGCTCCTGGAAGGGGTTTGTTATAGGAATTCAGGCTACGGCGCTGATGATCGGCTGGTAATATCCGCTTTCGTCCGGGGACACTGTTCTGACGGATTTGAAGCCCGCCTTTTCAGTAAGTGCGGCAACCTCGTCGGGGGTGATGGCGCGATAGGTGCCGGTAACATGGTGGGATTGCCAGCCGAGGGCGTTTTCAAAGGTCAGATACAAGTGGAAGCGATAGCGCCGCTCGTCCGTCCAGTCCCATACCTGGTGTACAAACCGGCGAAACACTCCATCCTGAAAAAAGGCCGGGGGCATCATGGCTGGCCGGTCGAGCATGAGCTTCCCGTAGTCCCTTAGGCTCAACAACAGGGTGCCGTTTGGCTTTAGACGGGTCCGCATTGCCTTTAGAGCGGTCGATATTTCTTCGTCGCTGTCGAGATGTGGCAAAGAATTATCCATGCACATCACCGCCGCATACCGGCCCGGCTCCGAGGTGGTGAGGGTCCGCATATCGTCGGCGCGAAAGCCGACAGAGAGTCCTAAACTAGCTGCCTCGCGCTGCGCCCGCTCGACCTCGCCCGGTGAAATGTCAGTGCCTTCCATCTCGTAACCTAGGGCCGCAAGGCCAAGGGCCTGTGTGCCAATGCCGCAAGCGCAGTCAAGCACCGGGCCAGCCTCTTCAGGCGAAGGCAGCAACCGAGAAATAATACTGGCCTGCCGCTCTATAGAAGAATGCCAGTCCTGAAAAATAAGATGATAAAACGGTGTCAGGTTGTCATAAGCTAATGTTGTATTGGTCATTTTTTTGATCTGGCTATACTGTCTGGGGCCTTACAATACAGGAATATGGCTCGATGACCGAAAATAATAGAAGAATCGTAAAGAAGCGTCCAGAATACAATCTGAGGGCGCCAAGCGATGTGCGCGAGGCGGATTTAGCGCGGTATATCGATGATATCTTTCACGAGCTGGCTGGTGTTGGGGACGAAGTGAGGCGGGCGGCGGAATATTAAGTGTTTTCCACAATGGTGATTATCAGTCATTTGCAAAACTGATTGCCGCTTTCCCGGCTGCGTCTCACACCTTCCGCCTCTGGGCCATCAACATGTGCAGCGCGTTCGGCGTCGGGGGCAGACCGTCATAGAGCGGCGTCCAATCTTCCGAGCGGATTTCTGGCTCCTTTTCCATGCTGTCACGCATTGCCAGGTAATTTCTAGGCCATGAGCAACCACGTCCCCGATGGGGACGCCATCGAGCGCCGCCCGGCGATGCAGCGCCGCGACAAGTTCTTCGTCGAGAGGTGAATCGATCATCATTTGCCGGTGCTGTCGCGGATATGGCGGCGCAGCTCGGCTATTGCGGCGGCACTTGTTGGCCGGTGATTCCGCTGCCGCACTGGCGGACCCGCAAAAGATGCCCTCATTCCAATCATCACGCTCCTGATGTCGGCAAGAGCGGATCGCACAGCGTCCATCCGTTCGATGAACTGCATATCCCTTTCATCATTGCCCTGCTCGGCTCTCATCAAGGCGATGATCTCGGCATTGCGCATCAGCACGGCGTCCACCTTCGCCGTGCCTTCATCTATCTGGTCAAGCGGCTCGGGTCGCGCCATTGCCTTTGTTCCGCTGCTCAAAAAGGGATGTCATCGTCCAGGTCGCTCATCTGCGTAAACCATCACGCCCAGGCGGACGGTCCAAAATTCCTGTTTGGCGTAAAGCGCATAAGCCTCCCGGTTCGTTAGTTCGCCATATTCCTCGGCGAAGCGGGCAAACTCATGGTCCGATGGCGGCGCGTCACACCATGCGGGCCGCTCCTGGCGGGCCTGGTGGATCAGGGCTTCATCCCATACGGGGCTATGCGCGATCAGCTTGAACCCCTCGTAGCAGTGATAGGTTATCATCATGCGTGGCCATCGGTCGGGGTCGATCTCGAACACCGCTTCCTCGGCCTCCGATAGCTGCCACCAGTCGGACCCGGTGAATTTGTCGGGGTTGGCTGCTGCCTCGGCCTCGGATTTAACGATTTCCGCCGCCAGCTGGTCTTTCAGGGTCGCAGGCGCGGACATGCATCCTCCAAAACGATCAGAAACCCCGATTTTTTGCTCGGCTGATGGCCTCTAAGCTTTTTAAGGTGCCTCCGTTGTAGCGCGACACCACTGATGGCCGGTTATCGACATCGCCGGATGGCCGGTTAGGCTGACCGAAGGTCGGGCGGAGCCTGGCCGTAGGTCAGCCTAACCGGCGACGAGGTTTCTGCCCTCGTCTGCGGGCCGCGGCGTGTGCGGGCAACATGGTTCCTCGACGAAGACGAGGACCGAAGTGCCCGGACCACACGTCACCAGCCAGCAAAAGAGGCTCTTTTATGGATTTCCGTCGTCACCATCCTCAGCCTGTCGCTGCCGCCAAGGCGGGGTTCAGCGAACGAACCGGCCGCCGCATCGAGACCGCGCACCACCTGCCGCCCCTGCCTTTCGATAAACCCCGATCGCGACGTCGAACCGTCGATCCTTTCCTTGGGCTATGGGATGGCGAGATCCGCCCGATGCTTGAGGCCACGCCCGGCCTGCGGCCCGTGACCCTGCTCGAGGAGATGCAGCGCCGATATCCTGATCATGATTGGGATCGCTTACGCCGTAGCCTGAAGCGCCGGGTCCGTGCCTGGTCCGCCGAGCATGGGGCCGACCGGGAGGTGATCTTCCGTCAGGACCATATCCCCGGCCAGCAGGCGCTTTCTGACTTCACGGACATGGGCGATGTGGGCGTGAGCGTCGCGGGCCAGGCCCTTGATCACCGGCTCTATCACTTCGTTCTGGCCTATTCCGCCTGGGAGCATGCCGAGTTGGTGCTCGGCGGCGAGAGCTTCACAGCCCTCGCGGTTGGTCTGCAGAACGCTCTCTGGATGCTGGGCGGCGTGCCCGCCGAACATCGTTCGGACAGCCTGTCCGCCGCCTTCCGCAACCTCGATGACGATGCGCGTCTCGATCAGACACGACGCTACGAGGCCTTCTGTGTCCATTACGGCATGACGCCGACCCGCAACAACACCGGCGTGGCGCATGAGAACGGCGCGATCGAGAGCCAGCATGGGCATCTCAAGCGTCGTGTTGCCCAGGCCCTTCTGCTCCGGGGTAGTGCCGACTTCGCTAGTCTCGACGCCTACCGCGCCTGGATCGCCGACTTCATCGGTCGTCGCAATGCCCGGCGCGGCAAGATGGTGCGCCTGGAAGCCACGGCCCTGCACGCGCTGCCGTCTCGACGAACGACCGATTACGACGAGGCCACGGTGTTCGTGACCTCCAGCAGCGGCTTCGTTCTCCGCAAGGTCTTCTACACCGTCCCATCCCGGCTGATCGGCTTTCGGATGCGGGTGCGGATCTATGATGATCGGCTTGATTGCATCGTTGGCGACAGCCCGGTCCTGACGCTGCGCCGTGGTCGCAGCGGCGCCGACGGGCGACATGGCCATGTCATCGACTACCGGCACGTCATCCACAGTCTGCGTCGCAAGCCGATGGCTCTGCTTAATCTTGTCTATCGCGACGCTTTGTTCCCCCGGCCAGCCTATCGCCTGGCATGGGAGAGGTTGTTAGCCGACGGTGATGCGTCTGCCGCCTGTAAGACGATGGTGGCGCTTCTCCTCCTCGCCCATGAGAGCGGCCATGAGGCGGAACTCGCCGTCGCCCTGAGTGACCTGATGGGGCAAAACGCCGGGGCTGAGATTAATGGCGGCTTCGCCATTGATCTCGCGGCGCTGAGGACCCGGTTCGCGACGGTGCGGGGCATAATGCCCGATATCGTCGTCACCCTCCCATCCGTCGCCAGCTACGACACGTTGCTCCCCTCGATGGGGCAAGCAGCATGAACGACAGGATCAGCGACACCATCACCGTCGACACCGCTCGCCTGCCCTTGTTGCTCAATGAAGTGCGGCTGCCGACTATCGGGGCCATGTGGTCGAGCTTCACGGAGCGTGCCGACCGAGAAGGTTGGCCAGCGGCGCGGCTGCTGGCCACACTCACCGAGCTGGAGCTCGCCGAGCGGGCCCAGCGAGGGATTGTCACGTTAACTGGTGGGGGTTGAGCAACATCTGAGCCGGTGGGCAGCGGGAGCGGTCATCCGGCGGTTCGGGCGCACGTCACCTGTGTCCAACTCTTCAAGGCTCTCTCACGCATGGCACGATACCGGCTGGCAGTCATGCGATGGCGCCGCGGGCGGAAGTGCCCAGAGATGAAAGCATGAGCGGATAGGAAGCGCTGGGCCTGGCGCATCGACTTGAATCGCTGCATTTGCCGCTCTCGCTGCCGGGTCGGCCGGTGCGAGTTCTCTGCCCGGTTGTTAAGGTAGCGGCTCTCTCGATGCTCGACGCCCGGCAGCACTTCGCGTTTGGCCACACCGTAGCTCTTCAGCTTGTCCGTGATGAGGACGCGTGGCGAATACTGCAGGCCTTTCAGGAGGCGCTTGAGGAAGCGCTTCGCCGCGGCGCCATCACGGCGGCTCTGCACCAGGATGC
>NZ_LMUG01000068.1:0-282 GCF_009766125.1 Acidisoma sp. S159 | reverse complement strand
GCACCATCGGCGGACGCTCTCGTAAGAGACGATGACGCCGCGCTCGGCCAGCAGCAGCTCAACATCTCGGAAGCTCAGTCTGAACACGTGATAGAGCCATACAGCGTGGCTGATGAGGTCGGCCGGGAAACGGTGGCGATGGTGCGGGTCTGGCGGCTTCTTCATGCCATCATCCTCGCCCAGGCGGTCGTAGACCGCCAGTTAACGTGACAACGCCCGCGCGACGGGTCAATTTGCCAATGGGTCGTTGGCAAATTGAGCGACGCTTTTATAGGGCATTGT
>NZ_LMUG01000067.1:354858-522844 GCF_009766125.1 Acidisoma sp. S159 | reverse complement strand
ATGACGGTATCCTCCCGCCATCTCCAGAATCACAATGCGCCGAGCCGAAGCAAGCAATTAATGGGTCCTGACCCTAGAATAGCAAGCAGCCCTGTCTAGATTCTAGTTCGATGGCGACGGCGATATCGCGTAGCGGGAGGTTGATTCATCGAACGCTACCTCCTGAAGTGGGACGACCGTTTCGCTTGTTTCCCTCGGCGATCTGCATCCGCTTGGTTGATGCACCGCGAATCGCGATAATGCTTCCATTCAGCGTAACGGGTCGCAGCACGATGTGAAAGAGCCGAATGGCGCTCATAATCTTTCCTCTCGGAGGTTGATCGCTCCGTATTCGGCTGTGTCGCCCTCGCACCCTTGGGGCGACACTCCGGCTCGATGCGGCGATCAGGCGGCTTCGCAGATGATCGACGCTCGCGTCACCTCGCGCTTGGCGGATTTATCGAGGGCCAGTTTGACGTCGCTGAGCGCGAAACTCGCATCCAGCAAATCAGCGAAGGGAAAGCGTTCCATATTTTCCTCTAGGAAACGCAGAGCCTTGAGCAGATAGCGAGCGTCATAGCGATCTACCGCCATGACCTGCACCGCCCGCCGCGTAAGAAGACCTGGGTCCATCTCGATGGTGAAGCCAGGCGAAAGATTGCCCATCGCCAGGTAACGCCCGCCGCGCCGCACCAGGCCCCGTACACCTTCGTTGAACGCGGCAGGCACGCCAGTGACTTCCATGCCCACATCGGCTCCTCGGCCCCTGGTCAGGTCCTGAACCGCCTTGATCCGATCGGCCTCGGTGGGGCAATCCTTCATGCTGATCACGTGATCAGCGCCGAAGGCACGCGCCTGGTTCAGCCGCAGCTCGACGCCATCGATGACGATCACGCGAATGCCGCGGGTCTTCGCGATGGCCGCGCCCATCAGGCCGAGGCCGCCGGCGCCCTGAATCACGAGGGTCTCGCCATAAGTGACGCCGATGCGATCGAGCCCGTAGTAAACCTGCGAGAGTGCGCAATTGGCGCTGGCCGCGACGCTGTCGGGAATGTTGTCGGCGACCTTGTAGAAGTTCTGGCGTGGATGGATGTAGATGTGCGTCGCAAAGGCTCCGTGGAAATGTGGCGCCTGCTCCGGCTGCATGGCAAAGAACTCATAGGCATTGTCGCAAAGGTTGTACTGGCCATCGACGCAGGGCGGGCAACGCAGGCAGGTCTGGAAATAGGTCGCGACGACGCGATCCCCGACCTTCACGGGCTGGCTGTTGAAGTCGGTCGTCACCCCGTCGCCCAGCGCCATGATGCGGCCGACCATTTCGTGGCCGATTCCGCCGCGCTTCTTTACCGGATGATGGCCGCGCCAGACATGCAGTTCGGAACCGCAGACATTGGCACGGACCACTTCCAGGACGAGCGAGCCAGGGCCCGGTCTGGGCACATCATATTGCTGATATTCGAGCTCGCCCGGGCTGGTCATAACGGCGATCGTTCCGCGCATGGTGTATTCTCCCTTTCCTGTCGTCTTCTAATTAACATGCGATGGCTTGCTGCATTTCGGCGGCGCCATCCCGGCGGCATCCATGAATAATGCAGTGCAGCATAAACCGAAGCCACAAGGCCTTCCGACACTTCCTGCGCAAGGACTATCCGCTTGCGTCCGCTCTTTGACCAGTCTCGCTCGGCTTCACTAAGCGTAATAGCAGCTATAGCAGACTTGAATATTGACACTCCAGCCGTAGAACGGGCTTGTGCGCTCAAAGTCGCGACGCTTTTGTCGATGAAGCCAGGGCCCCTCGACACCGAGAAACCAAAGCGCAAATCGACTTCGGGGAGGATAATATGCGTCTACGTCTCGGCTTTGTATCCGTGGCTGCTATCGCCGCCATGACCTTGGCTCAGCCCATTGTCGGTTCCGCGCAAGCGGCGGACAATGTATCAATCGATGTCGGCGGCGGTCATGTGATCCGCACTGACGGCAAGGCGCTTAAGATCGCCTTCTTCTCCCTAGGGTCAAGCAACAGCTTCCTCAAGGCTCAGAACGAGAAAGCCTTCGCCACAGCCAAGGAACTCGGCGTTTCGCTCGACATTTTCCAAAGCGAATTCGACGCGTCGAAGCAGATGGACCAGATGCAGATTGCCTTGGCGAGCAAGAAGTACAATGCGTGGATCGTCGAGCCGGTAGCCGGCAACGTGGCCTGCCATATCGCGACCGTCCAGGCGCCCGACGCCAATATTTTGGTCGAGGACATTGACGGTACCCTGTGCGGCCGCATCCTGGGTGAAGGCGACGAGCTATGGAGCCCGGGGACGCTGAACTATGTCGGCGGCAACGAATCGGTGAAGGCTTGGTCGATCCTGTGGGCGAAGGCCGTGAAGGACAATCCCGGACCGCAAACCGTTGGGATCATGGTTGGGCCAGCTCTAAACAGCATTACCAAGGCCTTCTTCAAGGCAATGACGGATACGGCTCCAAAGAATTGGAAGATCATCGCGCCGGTCTATACTAATTACTCGGTTCCGGATGCGGAGGAGAAGGCCCAGCCGCTGGTGCAGGCACATCCGGATATGACGATCCTGATGTCGGCCTATACGAATATCACCAAGGGCGCGGTGGCCGCCCTGCGTGGAACCAACCGGCTGGGTAAGGTGAAGATCTACGAAGGCGGCGGTACCGTGACCGGACTCGCTTACGTCAACAACGGCGTTACCGAAGCCATGCTTGCGCGCTACTCGCAGACACCGATCGATTATGCGATCCGCGCCGTTGTCGATGCCTGGGCTGGCAAGAAGGTTCCGCATTACACGGGCGACGATGGTCATGCTCTTGAGCCGGGGCGTGACCCGAACTCCGCCTCGTTCTTGGTTACGAAAGAGAATGCCGCTAACTACAAGCCCGAGAACGATTGAGGTACCCCGGCCGCGGTGGTCGGCATCTCGAAGGGCGAAGCATGTCACTGACTGACGCCCATCGGGACTTCGACAAATCCAAACCTGTGGCCGAGACGCGGCCGCAGGGTATTACGATCATGGCCACTGACATCACCAAGCAATACGGCGCGGTGCAGGCGCTTAAGGGCGTCAGCGTCGACTTCCACGCCGGCGAAGTGCATGGGCTGGTAGGCGAAAACGGCGCCGGGAAGTCCACCTTCCTGGGCATTCTGGCCGGGCGTGTGGCGCCGACTTCGGGTAGCGTGACCGCCTTTGGAAAGACGATTCTGGGCGGAAGTCCGAGAGAGTCCCGAGCCGTCGGTATTGTCGCGATCTATCAGGAACTCACGATGATCCCGGCCCGAACGGCCTGCGAGAACGTATTCCTCGGTCAATGCCCATCGTCGCTTGGCCTCGTCGATTATCGTGGCATGCGAAAGCGCTTCCTCGAGTTGTGTGAAAAGTTCGACGTGCGCATCGCCCCCGACGCGCGGACCGACGGCTTGCCCATTGCCGACCAGCAACTGCTGGAAATCATGCGCGCCTATCAGTCCTCGGCTAAGGCGGTCCTGTTCGACGAGCCGACCGCTTCTCTTGGGGAGAATGAACGCCGGAAGCTCCTGGAACTCATCAATCAAATGAAGGCGCAGGGCACCACGATGGCCTTCGTCAGCCATCATCTCGACGAGGTGCTAGAGGTCTGCGAGCGGATAACGGTATTCCGCGATGGGGCCGTGGTGGCGAGCCGGCCGCGGAGTGAATGGAATAAGCGCCAGCTGGTCCATGAAATGCTGGGCAACGAGCTTGACAGCACCTTGCAACAGCGTCCCGCCAAGCCGTCGCGCACGCCGCGCGAGCTATTGAAGGTGCGGGACCTAGCCGTGCCGGGGCTGCTCTATCCCGTTAGCCTGACGGTGCGGGCCGGTGAAGTGCTGGGCGTGGCGGGGCTGGTGGGATCGGGCCGTACCTCACTGATGCGGGCGCTGGCGGGCCTGGAACCCGCGACAGGCTGGGTTGAGATCGATGGCCGCGAACAGGGGGCGCCCCGCACGCCAAGGGCGTCGCGCGCAATGGGTATTGCGCTCATTCCGGAAGATCGCAAAGGGCAGGGGCTGGTGCTTGGCCGGCCCTCGGCATCGAATGTGATACTGGGCGACATGCCGGCCGTGGCCCGGCTCGGTATCTTCCAGGATCGCAATATCCTGGCGGCGGCCAAGGCGGCCGTCGCCGAATACGGCTTCGACCCGGCGCGCCTGAGAACGCCTGCGCGAGACCTCTCCGGTGGAAACCAGCAGAAGCTCATGCTCGGCCGCTGGCATCATGCCCGCCCCCGCCTGCTGCTGGCCGACGAGCCGACGCGCGGCATAGACATCGGGGCGAAGACCGAAATCCTCGCGGCATTGCGAAAATCCGCATTGGAGGATGGCCTGGCGGTCGTCATCGTCTCGTCGGAGCTTGAGGAATTGCTCGTTGTGTCGGACCGCATCATTGTGATGCGCGACGGCCATATGGTCGATGAGCGCGACTGTCACAACGATCAGATAGACGTGAAGACTCTGCTGCATTCCGCCTTCGCCGTGCAGACCGGCGAGCACGGCGCGGAACAGATGCAGAAGGAAAGCTGATGAAGAGCCCAGGAAGCGCCAACGGACTCCAGTCGGCAATAGCAGGCGCCCCGGCGGCGAAGCGCCGCATGCCTTTCGATGTGAGCGATCTCGGCATGATCGCTGCACTGATCGGCGTGGTCATTGTTGCGCAAATCATCTACCCCGCATTTCTCACCTGGACCAATATCAGGATCATCCTAAGTCAGAACGCGCCGCTGGGGATCGTGGCGGTTGGCATGACCTTCGTCATGATCGGCGGCGGCTTTGATCTGTCGGTAGGCGCGATCTACGCGTTCGCCGCGACGATGTTCGCCAAGATCGCTATGCAGAACGGCTTGGTCGAGGCCGGTGCCTGCGCGCTTGTGCTGGGCACTGTCTGTGGCGTGATAAATGGGGCTGTCGTGGCCTATATGCGCATCAACCCCTTCATCGCCACGCTTGGCTCAGCTTCGATCTTCAGCGGTTTTGCCTTCGTCTACTCGAACTCGACGCCGCAGACGCCGGACAATCCGAATTTTATGATTTTAGGTCAGGGGGTTTGGGGGCCGCTGCCCATCTCGGTTTGGCTGTTGATTGTAACGGTGCTGATAGGCGGTTTCGTATTGGCGAAGACCGTTTATGGCCAGTCGCTCTATGCCATCGGCGGCAACGAGACGGCGGCGCGGCTCTCCGGGCTACGTGTCGGACTGATCCGGGGATCGACCTTTGCGCTTGTCGGCATGCTGGCCGCCTTGGCTGGGATGATCGAGGCGAGCCGGCTGGCAGTGGGACAGGCGGATATTGGCGGCACCATCCCGCTGGATGCCATCGCCGTCGTGATCATCGGCGGCACCTCCCTTTTGGGCGGGGAAGGTGCGGTATGGCGTAGCGTGGTCGGGCTGCTGATCCTGGGTTCAATCACCAATCTGTTCTATTCGCTGGCCGTCGATCCGAATATTCAGCTGGTGGCTAAAGGCGCGATCGTGATCGGCGCGGTCGGGCTGGATGTTTGGTCGCGTGCGCGGCGAAGATAGGTTACGACTTCGCCGGCTCCGTTCTCCATTTCGCATTCTGGGTTTCAAGCCGCAAGGTCAAGGATCTCGCGCACCTGCCGGGGACCTTCGATCTTCCGTGGATTGCGTGGAACCCAAGGGGTATGCATCGCACTTTCCGCGATCTGTTTAAAATGCTCTGGCTTGATCTCTACCTCTGACAGGCTGCGCGGCATGCCGAGGCCGGCTATGAGCGAATCCAGCAGAGCCGCCGCGTCTCCGCCGGGACGACCCATCGCGGTGGCAACCAGCGCTTGACGTTCAGCATTCGCGGGCTTGTTCCATCGCATGACCGCGGGCAGCAGGATGCACGAGGTGTGTCCGTGTGGAATGTTGAAGGCAGAACCGAGGACATATCCGATCCCGTGACTTGCGCCCATCGGAACCTCGGCAGCGAGCGGCCCCATCGAGAGCCACGCACCGATCTGACAATCCATCCGGGCATCGAGGTCCGCCGGGTTCGCCTTGACCCGCGGCAGCGCGTTCGCAAGCAACGTGAGCCCGCGCAGCGCCGCCGCATCAGCGAAGGGATTCGACTCATTTGAGCATATCCCCTCCACGCAATGATCGACGGCGCGGATACCGGTCGACAGAAACAGCCACTCCGGGGTGTGGATAGTGATCGCGGGGTCGAGGATGACCGAGCGCGGAATGATATCGGGGTGACGAATTAGCTCCTTCACTCGGTGGCGCTCGTCGGTGACCGCGGCTGTGGCGCTGAACTCTCCGGCGGAGAGCGTTGTCGGCACGCTGATCTGACGTACCGATGGCGGCTTGCAGCGGGGTGGTCCCAGCAGTCTGTCAAGGCTTTTAACTGAACGAAGCGCGTCCATACCCCCAACCGTGCGAATGTCATTGGCGAGGCACAACTGCACCGCCTTGGCGCCATCCGTGATGGAGGTGCCACCGATCGTCACGATGAGGTCAGCTTGCGCGGTACGTGCCTCCTCAGATGCCTCGACAACCGCGCTACGAGGGGTATGTGCTGGCATTCGATCGAAGATGCCGGCGCAGCGGTCACCGAGGGCACTGCGAACGTGCTCGATCTCGTCCGTCTTGCGGTTGAGCGTGCCGCTTACCATCAGGAAGACCCGAGTCGCGTTGGCCTGCGCTACTTGCTCGGCGATCGTGTCCGATGCGGCTGTGCCGAACGACACCTCCTCCATGCGACCGAAAATGACGCGACCACGTTTTGTCATCTCTGCTCCCTGCGTAATTCACTCTGTTGAGTCGACAAGTATGAGCTTGGCCGCGGACTTATCCCAGCCACCTTGCACGGTCCTAGACGGCCGCCCTGGTCACCGCAGCGGAATCCAGAGGAGACTCTTCCGAGCCTCGGACGTCACAGGTGCGCAATTTCACCAACACGCGATATTGGTGCGTCTCGCGTGTTGTACCGCCGAATCCGATATTGGCGATCCGATACGAATCGTTTCACACGAAGAAATCTTAAGGCCCGGAGCCCACTATCGGGGTAGTTCTCTGTGTTCCAAGCGTTGAAAAATCCGATCTGTTCGACGGGGTGTTTAAGGCCGAGCTTGCGGCCTCCCACGCGGGCGCCGCAACCTGCCGAGCAGCGTCGAACGCCAGATCCGTGACCGGCATTCGTTTGGCCGTCCCTGCGTCCTTCATTCGCATTTCTAGGCCGAGACCTGGCCGTCCGCCTTCCGCCCAACGCCGCCGATCAAAGGCTGATTACGCGATTCCAAAGCGGCCTTGCGCCGCGAAGCCCGATGGCGGATCACGCTGCCCTCATTTGCTGTGGATTTGATGAATGCGCTTGCCGGCACGATCTGGCATATGTGTGCCTTCCCGGTCACCAGAGAATACCCACGCCATCAGCGCCTGGGACGCAGATCCGCCGGTTAAAAAGGGCGGATCGCTGCGGCAGCAATGCTGAGCGAGCAAAATCGACTTTCGCTGGTTTATGGCTATGTTGATGTCAGGATCCTCCGATCCGGGGCTATGAAAAGGATTTTCCTCGTGTCGCATAGTTCAACGACAGTGCCCAGTCCCATGGATGCCGCTCAGCAAGCTCACTTACGCACATTTCAGTCGTCGCTCCAGGCCCGCGCGGCGTGGCAGGTGATTTCCACCTTTGGGCTTTACTTGTTGCTGACTGGGGCAATGTACGCATTGCTGAAGTTTTCGCTATGGTTGACTTTGTTACTAGCAATTCCATGTGGTGGACTGATGGTCCGTATCTTTATTATTCAGCATGACTGTGGGCATAACTCCTTTTTTGCCGCCTCCCTGTCCAACCGAATTCTCGGGCGTGCGTGCAGCTTGGTCACGCTAACGCCTTTTGCCTGGTGGCGCCGGGTACACGCGCGACATCATGTCACTTACAACAACCTAGATCTCCGTGGGTGCCCGGCTGATTTCTATACCGACTGTCTGACCTTGGCCGAATACGAGAGATTGAGCCGGTTTAGGCGTCGGTTATACCGGTTTAGCCATCATCCAGCTCTGATCCATTTGCTGCAGCCACCGTTGGTTTTTATACTTCTACAACGAGTACCCTTCGATACGCCAGCGTCCCATCCGGCGGAGCGGCGCAGTGTCTATGCGTTGAACCTCGCCTTATTGCTCATATTTGGCACCCTTGTATATCTTTTCGGTATAACAACGGTGCTTCTGGTGCATTTTCCGCCGTTGTTGCTCGCTTCAATCATCGGCATCTGGCTATTCTCGGTGCAGCATAGATTCGAAGCATCGCAATGGTTTTCCAAAGCGGATTGGACGCAGGCCAACGCTGCTTTGCACGGCACCTCCTATCTGAAATTGCCGCGGCTACTGCGTTGGTTCAGTGCCGATATCGGCACGCATCATGTCCACCATCTGCGCCCAGCCATCCCAAATTACCGATTGCACGATTGCCATGAAGCCTGCCAGGTGACGATGGCTGCTGTGACCATTCTTACGATCGCCGAAGCACTGAAAGCGCCCAACTTCGCGCTTTGGGACGAGAATCGCCGCCGCATGGTTCCGTTTCCCGCGCGATAATGGAAGCAAGCGTAGATCGGTTGACCGTAGATCACTTCTCGATTTAACGGTTGAGGTCGGCCGCGAGGCCAATTTAAAACTCGGTCACTTTCGTTGCCAAGTCTAGGGAGCGGACTTTCCGCCTATTTGACTTTTGCGTCGGCTTTGCGCGGCACACACCCGAGAAGCAGCCAGGCAGCTACCGGCCAGATCCCCGTTTCAGCCACTCCCGCCGCAAGCGGCGTCCATAGGTGTGCCTTCGAGGGCATTCAACCACCCAATGCCGGCATGGTTGACCAGTACGACTATCTCACCGGCGGCCGCGACGGCCTGGGCGATGCTGGCGGGGTCCGCTACGTCCAGTTGCAGCAGTTCCAGATTCGGGACAGTGGGAATGATGCTTGCGTCCGGGGTGCGCATGGTCGCGATGAGGCGTGGAGTATCCGCATGCGCATGTCGTCCTTTCGACAGCGGAATGCGTTTTGGGTTCGAGCGTTGCACCACCTGCAACATTAACGCGTATGGCGCTTCGTTAATGTTGACGTAAGAGGACGACGACAGAGCTTGGCTGTCCGCCTCAGCCGAAACACGTTAAACTGGCGCCGATACTCGTGCGGCGGTTACCATCCGTTAACGACGATGCCCAGATCGTAAGCGGGCGCGGCTTCCGGTGGGCAGCATGGAAGAGAACTGGTGCGGGGAGAATGGGCTATAGAAGCTTTTCCGCTCGCACGGGGAGTTCCCGTATCCGCTTGCCTGTAGCGTGAAACACCGCGTTGGAGATCGCCGCGTTCATGCCGACAATGCCGATCTCGCCGATGCCCTTCACGCCCAGCGGATTGACCCGGTCGTCGTTTTCCGGAACCATGATGATATCGATCGACGGCGCGTCAGCGTTCACTGGGACTATGTAGTCGGCGAGGTTCGCGTTGATCACCCGGGCGGAGACCGGATCAATCTCCGTCGCTTCATGCAAAGCCGAGGATATCCCCCAGATCACGCCGCCCATGTATTGGCTGTGCGCAGTTGTCGGATTGATGACGTTGCCCGCAGCAAAGGCCGAGACCACGCGCGGCACGCGTATTTCACGGGTTAGGCTATGCACGCGCACTTCGACGCAGTGGGCCCCGAATGCGTAAGCCGTGACGTCCTTGCGGTTGCCGCCCCGGCTCATCAAGGGGTGGCCGTTGTAGAGTTGCGCCATCGCGCTGGCCGGCAGGCCCGCGGGAATGTTCTCGGCGTAAACCTCGAGGCGTCCCCCAGTTCGCGGGACAGCCTTGCTTAGGGGCTCGCTCAACCCGTCCGCGTTGCGGAGCGCGCCGCCCGCCAAAATAAGCGTTGCCGGGTCGGCGCTGTGGAAGGGGCTGTCTTCAGCGGCCACCGCTGCCTCGGCCAAGCGCTGCCTGATGTCCGCGCAGGCCTTGACGACGACGTGGGTGGTCGTCGCAGCATTGTTTGAGCCGCCCGCGACGGGGACCGGCGGCAGGTCGCTATCGCCCAGGTGGACCGTGACATCCTTCACCGCAAGGCCGAGAGAATGGGCTGCGGTGATAGCTACGGTCGTGTAGGCGCCAGTTCCGAGCTCATGCGCGGCCATCGACACATTTGCCTTGCCCGATGGCGCGAGCGAAATGCGGACGGCGGCCGGCCCGATGTTGTTGGGGTAGAAACTGGATGCGCAGCCATAGCCCACCAGCCACTCACCCCTCCGCATCGAGGCAGGCTTCGGGTTGCGCTTGCTCCAGCCGAATTTTTCGGCCGCCTGGTCGAAACAGGGCATCAGCAGGCGGGATGAAAACGGCAGACCCGACACCGGATCGTTTTGCGTGTCGTTGACCCGCCGCAGCTCGATGGGATCCATGTTCAACGCATAGGAGAGCTCGTCCATCGCGCTTTCCAGAGCGAAGACGTAAGGCACCTCGGCGGGCGCCCGCATGAATCCCGGCGTTGCACGGTCGGCGTGAACAACGTTGACCGCTGTAGCAATCACCGGCGCGGCATAGAGCCGCGAAGTAGCCTCCACTCCGGCGACCTTGTAGCTGGAGGGCCTCGAGCTGACCTCCCAGCCCTCATGAAACATGGAGGTCAGCTTACCATCAGCTGTAGCGCTGAGCCGAACGTGCTGGCGCGTCTCGGCGCGGTAGGTGGCGATCGTAAAGCCCTGTGCGCGGGTCGGCACCAACTTGACGGGGCGACCGAGACGCTTGGCGGCCAGGGCGATCCAAGCAGTGCGGGAAGTTTGGTTGCCTTTGGAACCGAACGCACCTCCAACATACCGGGAGACCGCGCGGACATTCGCCGGGTCGATGCCGAGCTGCTTGGCGGTTGCCGTCTTCAGGCCCCACATGAACTGGGATGGCTCGTAGACGGTGAGGTTCGGACCGTCCCAGACGCAGGTGGTGGTGAAGAGTTCAATCGGGTTGTGGTGTTGTGGTGGCGTGGCGTAGCGGACGTCGAGCTTAACAGGCGCCGCGGCGAAGGCGGCGTCAGCGGCAGCTTTCTCTTCCGTTTGGTTGCCCTTGGTCTTCTCGCCGGGCCTGCCCGCTGTTATCGCTTGCACCTCAACGCCCGGCGCACCGAAACTCGCACTCGCGGCTTCCGCCATGGTGCTTACATGTACCTTGCCTGCCGCCTCAGCCGCGGACTCGAACGTATCGGCCACCACAACGGCAATGATCTGCCCGTCGTGCCAGATCCGGTTGCTTTCAAGCGTGGTGGTGGTTGGGCCACCATCCGGGCCTAGCGGCGCCTTGATCTGATTGCCGACTGTCTCATAGGTCAGTATATCCAGAACGCCCGGGACGGCCTTTGCGCGGCTGAGATCGAAGCCGGTGATATGGCCGCGCGCAATCTCACTGGTGACGAGAGAGGCAAAAGCGGGATTGGCCACGAGCTCATCTGACGCATAGCGCGCTGCCCCCGTTACCTTTGCGACGCCGTCGATGCGGGGTGTGGGCCTGCCGAACAGGCTTTTGGGATTGAAGGTCATGTCACGCCTTCCTGCTCGCAGGCGGCAGGGCTTTAGCCTGCATCAAGGCGCGGACGACTGTCTGTGGCCCGAGCGTTAGTTTGTAGTCGTTGTGACCATGTCCGGCCGCACCCGCCAACGCCGCCCGGCCTGCCGCTTCGGCATTCGCTTCGGTCAGCGGCTTGCCGGTCAGCACTGCCTCCGCGCCTTCAGCCCGCCACGGCCGATACGCCATGCCGCCAAGGCTGATGCGGATCTGACGCACCAGGTCCCCATCCATCTCAAGCGCCACGGCAGCGGAAGCGATGGCGAACTCATAGGAAGTCCGGTCCCGCACCTTCACGTAGACTGAGCGTTGTGCCCGCTTGCTGGCCGGGATGAAGAAGGCGGTGATAACCTCACCTGGCTGCAAATTGGTTTCGAACTGCGGCTGCCCCCCAGCCAAGCGGTGCAGGGAAGCGAACGGCAGACGGCGCGAACCCAGAGGTCCGGTGAGGCTGACATCGGCCTCGAGCGCCATCAGCGCCACTGCCCAGTCGCCTGGATATTGCGCGATGCAGCTAGAGTCGGTGCCGAGAACAGCATGATTGCGGTTGAACCCGGTCAGCGCCGCGCAGCCAGAGCCGGGATTGCGCTTGTTGCAGGCAGCCCATGTCGGATCGCGGAAATAGGAACAGCGGGTACGCTGCAAGACGTTGCCGCCGAGGGTCGCCATGTTGCGCAGTTGAGCGCTTGCGGCGAGCTGCAGGCTCTGGGCCAAGGCGGGATAGTCTGCCTGCACCACAGGGTGCGCCGCGACATGCGCCATCTTCGCAAGCGCGCCGAGGTGCAACCCTTCCGCAGAGGGCGTGATCGAGGACAGCTTCGGCCGCAGTGGCCCGAGGTCCACCAATCGGTCTGGCACCATCACGTCGAGCTTCATCAGGTCATAAAGTGTCGTGCCGCCAGCGAGGAGTTGCACCGGTGCATCGGTTTGCCCCTGGCCGGTCTGTCGGCCCAGGTGGACGGCCTGCGCCAAATCCGTGGCGCGTGCGTAGGAGAATGGACGCATCAAGCCTGCTCCATCTGCGTGCGCGCCTGTTTGATGGCTGAGACGATGTTGGGATAGGCGGCGCACCGGCAGAGGTTGCCGCTCATGTATTCACGGATGTCTGCGTCATTCGTGGCATGACCCTCGTTTACGCAGGCCACGGCGGACATGATCTGGCCAGGCGTGCAGTAGCCGCACTGGAAGCCATCGTGGTCAATGAAAGCCTGCTGCATGGGATGCAATTCGCCG
Organism: Acidisoma sp. S159; assembly: GCF_009766125.1. Taxonomy (NCBI): domain Bacteria; kingdom Pseudomonadati; phylum Pseudomonadota; class Alphaproteobacteria; order Acetobacterales; family Acidocellaceae; genus Acidisoma; species Acidisoma sp. S159. The sequence goes on along the minus strand of NZ_LMUG01000067.1, from coordinate 510,065 downwards.
CCGGCGGACGCCAGTCCCTCGATCGTCCTGACAGCGTGACCTTGTGCGGCGAGAGCGAGCGTCAGACAGGAGAGCACGCGCTCGCCATCGACATGGACGGTGCAGGCACCGCACTGCCCATGGTCGCACCCCTTTTTGGCACCCGTTAGGTCCATGTGCTCGCGCAGTGCATCGAGAAGCGATGTTCGGGCGTCGATCACGAGCCTGTAATCGCGTCCGTTCACGTCGAGCGTAATTGAAGGCGGTCCGGCTGCAGGCGGCGACGGAGCCTCTGCTACGGGTGCAGCGCGGGCGACGACGGGAACGGTAGCAAGTCCCACTACCCCACGGAAAAGGCCTCTGCGGCTCGGTCCCGGCGTCTTCTCGCTCATACCGCAGTTCCTTTTGGCTAGATCACCACAAGCCATCAGCAGTGCATGCCACGTCCTGCGGAAGCCATTGTCAATGCGCGCGGCGCGTTGAAACAAAATCTTACATGGTTCGAGTAAATCGCCACGTGTCCCTTTCTTGCGCGGAGATCGGAGAGTGGCTCTATACGAATGAATGTTACAGAACGGCGCCGCGTTTCCGTCGAACACACGAAAGCGTGAATTCACCCACCGAGGAATTCGTGCACAGGGAAGCGTTGATGAGCTCGCCATTCTGCCATCAACAACCGGGTCACAACGGTCGCGGAGGAGTGACGAATTCAAGCCGAGTTTGCGAGCACAGTTCTATCTTGGCTGCTATCAAAGGCGGCGATATTCGGGTGGCGACCATCGGCACCAAAGGGGCAACCGCTCGCGGTTGTTTGAAACGCCGCCGCGCCGCCAGGGCGGCGTCACGTCGTTCAGGTGTCGCGGCATTCCAACAAAGGGCTTGCTGACGCGTGAGATCAAAGCCGCACGTGGCACGACCACGATTGCAGCAATTTAAACGCTTCTGCATTGGCGCAGGCGGTTGCGACCGCGAGATGATGGAGGCGGTGCTTTGCAAATGCACCATTTGGCTCCGCCAAGTCGCAGCGGAACGGCGCGGTCAACGAGGGGCCTCGCCGCTGAGATCGCCGTCTCCCGCTCAACGAGAGGTCCGGACCCTTTTCACCTTCTGCGAGACAGTAAGCTCGATGCGGTTGATTGCCGTAGCGCCGTCTACATCGAGGAACGTAAACTGGCCAAATTTGATATCATTTTGAATTGAGCGTCGTGCCAAGTCGGGATCTCGAGTCTCCAATCCTGCGATGACGCCGTAGTGTTCGTGATCGGGACCGTAATCCTTAAGACGTCGGCGGCCGAGGTTTATTCGATGAATATGTGCCCCCATTCGGGCCCACATCATTTCGACGGTTGTGAGCACGATCGGCATCTCGGCGATGGCGACCACCGCGAGGTGGAATTCTCGATTGTAGTCACTCGCTTGATGCGGATCCCCCTGATCAAGCGCCTTGAAGAAGGCCTCGTTTATCCTGCGAACTGCTGCGACCTCTTTGCGTGTTGCTTTGAGCGCAGCAGCAGCGGCGGCTTCCCCTTCGAGATGCATTCGGATCATCTTGAGTTCGGCGACACTCGATTCTGACAAGATGGGAACGGCTATCGTCTGGGCTTTCGGCATCTCCAGGGCGCCATCAGCCGCCAGGCGAAAAATGGCTTCGCGCACAGGTGTGACGCTCGTTCCCAATTCGTTCGCTAATTCGACTAATGTCAAGCGCTGGCCTGGCGCATAATATCCACTCATCAGCGCTGAGCGGAGCTGCTCGTAGACCATAGCAGAGAGGTTGCCCCGCCCAATCTTTTGCAGTCCCTTCATGTGGCGTGCACCTCGAATTCGACCCCTGAAAAGCGGTTCTCTGTCCTTCAGCTCGGTGGAAGATGCAAGCTTACACTCAGGAGTAGGAACCCGGCAATCTTCTCTAGCCGGATCATATAGCGTATACGTGAATCCATCATTGGAGGATAGCAAAGTGAGCCAGCTGACTGTTCCCGATCTAAGGGGGAAGACGTATTTGGTGACGGGCGCCTCGACAGGCATAGGCGCAGCAGTCGCACGAGCCCTGGCGCTGCAGGGCGCTCAGGTTGCGATTCACTATAACAGCAGTGAGGGCCCCGCACGCGCACTGGCGGAAGAAATCAGCAAGGGCGGCGGAAAGGTTCACCTTGTCGCAGGCGATGCAGGAAAGCATGACGAAATCACGCGCGTTGTCATGGAGGCAGCTGAGTTCTTCGGCCGTCTGGACGGGCTTATCAACAATGCCGGCAGCCTTCTCAAGCGCGTGCCGATCGTGGAATCGGATGAGTCCTTTGATCGTCTGGTTACAGATATAAATTCGCATTCCGTTCTCTGGGCGTCCCGTGCGGCGATCCCATGGCTGAGAAAGCAGGGTGGAGTCATAGTCAATACGACCTCGATAGCAGCGCGGCACGGCGGTGGAGGCGGGTCGCTCCTTTACGCCGCCTCCAAAGGCTATGTCAGCACACTGACACGCGGCATGGCTAAGGAACTTGTAAAGGACGGCATCCGGGTCAACGCCGTCTCTCCAGGAGTAATCGCGACACCGTTCCACGAGCGCTTCAGCTCCGAAGAACAGATGAAGACGATGGTGGCTTCGATTCCGATGGGTCGCGCGGGGACGGCGGAAGAATGCGCTGGCACTTACCTGTATCTATGCTCTGACATGCTCAGCGGTTACGTGACCGGACAAGTGATCGAGGTTAACGGCGGCCAACTCATGCCATAGCTTCGGTGGGGCGGCATTTTGCGATGCCGCCCGCTAGTCCCTTCGAAGACCATAGGCGAAGACCGTCAAGATAACGATGACACCCTTGACCACGGGCTGCAGCGTCACGTTGACTCCGAGAAGGTTCATCAAGTTATCGAGCATGGCGATGATGAGCACGCCCATGAATCCGGCGATAAGGCTGCCTCGGCCACCGGTCAGGCTGACGCCGCCGATCGAAACCGCAGCTATGGAGTCGAGCGGCAACATGACGCCAGCTTGAGGGTCGCCATAGCCAACCCGCAATGAGAAGAGCAGGCCGGCCACGGAAGCTGCCAGGGACGCGGTGGCATAGGCAACCAGACGGACACGCGAGGTGGAAATGCCGGCGAGGCGTGCGGCGCGGCTATTACCTCCGACGGCAAAGACGAAACAGCCCGTCGAGGTTCTGAGATAAATTGCGACGAGGACGAGGACCATCAGCGCGACCCAGACGGGAAGAGGTAGGCCGATTAGGTTCGTTGAATAAAAGGAGTTCAATTGGCGAGGAATCGTTGCACCACCGGGCGCCGCGTCGATCGTGCCGCCGCCTGTCCAGACCTTCGCGAGCGAATAGCCGATCTGCATCGTCCCGAGGGTCACGACGAAGGAGGGAAGGCGCACGAAGGTTACGAGCACGCCGTTGACGAGCCCCAGGAGCAGGCCGGAGACCAGCGCCGCCAGGATCGCAAGGCCGACACCATGATCGAGCGAGCTCACGAAAACCACGCTGGCAAGCGCAACCGCCGCGCCCACGCTCAGATCGAAGCCTCCTGTAACGATCACCAAAAATTGGGCCGTTACCACGACCAGCAGCACGGCGTTCTGCTGCAGGATGTTTGAGAGATTTTGCGGTCGCAGTAACACGCCGCCCGATATCGCGGCGCCGATCACCGCCACTGCGAGGAGGATTGCCAGCAGGCGGAGGAGGTTCTTCTGCTCCGAGCTGGAGCCGACGATCAATTGGGTGAAGAAACGCCTCGGTTCGGCGAGGGAGGAAGACGGCGTCATCTCCGCGCGCTCCGGCTGACGCTGTATTGGCTAAAGGCCAAAGCGATCAGAACGATCGAGCCCTTGACAGTCCCCTGAACGTACGGGGAAACGCCGGATAGATTGAGCACGCTATCGAGAATTCCAAGAAGCAATACGCCGGCGACGATGCCCGAAGTACGGCCAATGCCGCCGAACAGACTGGCACCTCCAATTATGACGGCGGAGATGCTGACAAGTTCGTAGCCTGTACCGCTCAGGGGATGCCCTGTACCTATTTTCGCAGTCAGGAGCACGCCAGCAAAACCCGCCATGAGACCAGAAAAGCCGTAGACGCAGATTTTGATTCGAGGAACATCCAGACCGGTGAGGCGGGCATTCTCTTCATGCCCGCCGACCGCGTAGATTGCCCGGCCTAGGGGCCATTGCGTGAGAAAAAGGGCCAGCAGGGCGGCACACAAAAGAAAGAAGGCGAAGCTGGCGGGAACGCCGAGGAGCCGGAGATGTGCCAAATGCATAAAGGAAAGATTCAACAGCGGGATCGGACGGCCGGAACTGATAGTGAGCGCGAGGCCCCGCCCGATGCTCATCATGCCCAAGGTCACGACGAAGGCGGGGATGCGGGTATAGGCGACGAGCAATCCGGTGATGACCCCCGACGCCGTGCCGGCGAGCAAGGCGGCAACGATCCCGAGCTGGTAGCCCATGACCTGCGCGGCCATGGCAGTGACAACGGCCGTGATACCAATTACCGAACCCTGCGAGAGATCGATGCCGGCCGTTAGGATGACCGGAAATTGCCCGAGCGCAATCAAGCCAATCACCGAATACTGAAAAGCGATCGAGGAAAGGTTGAATCGCGTGAGGAAGTCGGGCTCCAGAACGGCGGCCAGGCCGAAAAGGATGACGACTGCGACGACTTGCCCATGCCGGGCCAGCGACTGGGGCCTGAAGCGCGCTGACCTCACGCAATCGACTCCGGCCTGGTTCGGAAAGCGAGAGCCATGACGGCTTCTTCTGTCGCGCCCTCACCGGCCAGTTCGCCGGCGATGCGCCCCTTTGCCATGACCACGATGCGGTCCGATTGCGAGAGGATCTCGGGTAAGTCAGAAGAGATCAAAAGAATACCGATACCTCGCTCAGCGAGCGTGCGGATGACAGCGTAAATCTCGCTGCGCGCGCCGATATCAACGCCGCGGGTGGGCTCGTCCAGGATCAGGAGCGAGACCCCGGCGGCCAGCCAGCGGCTCAGCACCACCTTCTGCTGATTGCCTCCACTCAAACGAGCCACCAATGTCTTGGGCGTCGCGGGCCTCACGGCAAGGCCTCGCGTGCGGTCCGTCACCTCCCGTCGTACCCGTCGCCAAGGAACCCAACCGGCGTGGCTCAATTTCCGAACGAGCGTATATCCGCCGTTCTCAAGAATGCTGCGGGTTAAGACCAGTCCGTCGCGTTTCCGGTCTTCCGGCACCATGCCGATTCCGAGCTTTACGGCCTGGAAGGGGTCGGAGGGCGAAACCGTCTTGCCATCGAGCACGATCTGACCACTCCGCGGCCGTGTTGCCCCGAAGATAAGCCGCGCGGTCTCGGTTCGCCCCGAGCCAATTAGTCCAGCCATCCCGACGATCTCTCCGCGGCCTACAGAGAAGGAAACGCCTTGGACGGTTTCGCCATCGCTGAGGTCACGGACTTCGAGCAGAGGCGCGTTTGTAGTTTGCGCCGACCGACGAACCGGACGTTTAACGTCACGCCCCACCATATCACGGACCAAGCGATCGTGGTTGTATTCCGCGATTGTGCCGGTGCTCGCCACGCTGCCATCCCGGAGCACGGTGATGCGATCGCCGATCTCAAAGATCTCTTCCATGTGGTGAGAGATGAACACTACCGCGATGCGCTGCTCACGCAGCTTCTTGACCAGATTGAAGAGGGCCCTCGTCTCCGTGCGGGTGAAGACGGCGGTCGGCTCGTCCAGGATCATGACGCGACATTCGTCTGTCAAAGACTTTGCGATCGCGATCATCTGCTGTTGGGCAATCCCGAGTTCTTGTACGGGCCGGTCCAGATCCACCGAAACATGCATGGAATTGAGAACGGCTCGGGCGCGCCGCAGCCGTTCCGCCCGGTCGATGCGGCCTAGCCTCCCGCGAGGCTCGCGACCGAGTAACATGTTCTCAGCCCCATCGAGGTTCGGGATGAGGTCAAGTTCCTGATAGATGGTCGCAATGCCATTGTCGCGCGCCCAACGGGGAGTCATGGAGTCAAGCGGCCGGCCGGCCAAGATAACGTTGCCAGAATCGGGTGAATAGGCGCCGGAAGCGATGCGTATAAGTGTAGACTTGCCCGCGCCATTTTCCCCCATCAAACAATGGACCTCTCCGGCGCGAAAGTCGCAGGAAACGTCCCTCAGAACTTGGATGGCGCCGAAAGCCTTGTGAATGCCTTGTAGCGAGAGGGGATGCTCTCCCTCAGACGCGATCATTAAAACTTCAGGCCCTTGGCGGTTATGGATTTGAGATAGGCTTCAGCGGCGTCCTTCTTGTCCGCGTCAAAGACCAGGATGGGCAGATTCTGGTGTGCGGCGATCGTCTGGCCTGCCAATAGCTTCTTGACGTTGGCAACAACGATTTCCCCGAAATAAGGTGGCGTCTGGGTCTCTCGGGCGATTTCGCCTGCCACAACCGCCTCAATGGCTTGGATCTGGCCGCCCTCCCCAACAAGGTAGCCGAGTATCTCAGTCCGCCCGGCCGATTTGATGGCCTGGATCGCGCCCATCGTCATGTCGCTATAGTCTGTCCACACAACATCGATCTTCCCTTTAGGGAAGCGCTGCAGAAAATCCTGCATGACGCGAATGCCGCCTTCCTTGGTAAAGCCGCCGTTGGCGGTTCCCACAACCTTGATGTCCGGGTAAGGCTGCATGACGTCAGCCCATCCTTTGCCGGCATCGATAACCGGCGATGATCCCGGGATACCGCCGACCCGCACTACGCTGCCTTTTGGACTGCCATTTTTGGCCTTGAGCAGCTCGACCGCCTTCTCGGCCAAGAGCTTGCCGGAATCATAGTGACTCTGGACAATCTCAGCTTTGAACTCACCCTCTCCAGGCTTTGCTGCCAAGGTGCGGTCGATGACGATCATGGGAATGCCGGCGTCGTTGGCGAGACCGACGGCAGGCGCGAGTGCTACAGACTCCAGTGGAGCGACGACGAGCACATCCGGAGATTGCGAAAGCATGCTTTCGATGTCGGAGAGCTGCTTGGCGGGATCATCGTCTGACGAGGCCGTGATGAAACGCCATCCTTGCGCTTCGATGTGTTGTTTCATATCGCTCTGATTGGTAACTCGCCAGTCGTTGATCAGATCAGCTTGCGAAAAGGCCACTGTCACTTTTTTGGCCTGGGCAGGCGCAAACCGGCCTGCAACAGCGATGGCCGCGGTCGCGGCGGTAGCCGAGCTGAACATTCTTCGCGTTATCACGAGACGATCCTCCTTAGTTTTGCTCCGGCCGTCGGGCCGTGAGGGATGGTTTATTCATGATCGGTAGGCGGCGCTCGATTGGCAGACCTGCTACCGCTACGAAACGGAATAGCCGCCGTCGATCGTGTAGAGGCTGCCATTCACGTAGGACGCCTCCTCGGAAACTAGGAAGCGAATGACGCGCGCGACCTCTTCTGGCGCCCCCCAGCGTTTGATTGGCAGCCGCCGCATTATTCCTTCGGCCCGCGCCGGATCACTCATGGCGTTGGATGAAATTCGCGTTTCGATCCAACCGGGCGCAATTGCGTTGATTCGCACGCTTTCACCCCAGGCGACAGCGAGCGATTTCGTGAACTGCACGACAGCCCCTTTGCTCGCAGCGTAAGCCGGTGTGAACGGTGAACCAAAGATCGCGTACATAGAGGCGAAGTTGACAATGGCGCCCCTCGCGGCCGTGAGGGCGTCCTTAAAGGCGAAGCAACAAGCAGCCGTGCCATTAAGGTTCACGTCTACGACCCGGCGGAACCCTTTCATGTCAAATTCGCCCCTATTGTGGGCGATCATGCCGGCAGCGTTGATCAGAGCGTCGAGACGTTGAAAGCGACCGGCAAAGTTTTCGATAGCTTCGTCGTCAGTGACGTCGATCTTAACGAACTCTAGGCCAGCCGGTAACTCCGTCTCAGCCTCAATTCCAATCGCGGTAACCTTATAGCCCTCAGCCAGCAGGAGCCGCGCAGTTGCTAATCCGATCCCAGTGCCCCCGCCTGAAATCACGGCGATCTTGTGCTGAGCTACCTGCGTCATCCTAACATCCCATCCCTCAGCCTACCGTTCGATGCGGCAGAACATCATATACGTATAGGCTATATCCAACGCTCGTCAACGGCCGCCGTGTCGCAGTGAGTGAGGGCGCACTACGGACCTATACTGGGGCCAGTGTGTCGCGCCCACTACAGGCTCGCCCAGCTGCCCCCCCAACGCATCTCGCGTCCGGCCAAGCGGCCGGGTCGACACGCGATGAGATTCCCTCTTGCGGATTGACGCCGCGGCACTGCACCCGGACAAAATCGCTGCTTTGAGGTCGATGATTTCTGCGTCGACCCCCAGGAGCCATTGCGCAAGCGTACGAAACTAGAGCAAGGTTCAATTCTACAAACCGCCTGCGACATTGCGGAAAAAACATGCTCACAATCGATGATATTCTCACCGTGCCGTTGTTTTCATCATTGGGGGGCGGCGGAACTTGGGCGTCTCGCACAGACTTCCGCTGACATTCATCTCCTCGCTGGAGAATTCGCCGTCCCTGAAGGGGGTGAGCGTGCGTTGTTCGCAGTACTCGCGGGCAAGATGGAGGTCGTCAAGACGATCGACGGGATTGAACGCAGGCTTGGCTGGCGTGTCCCGGGCACCATTTTTGGCGAGGTTCCGCTCGCCCTTGGCACACCATTTCCTGGCGGCTATCGCGCCTCAGAACCCTCACGCGTTATGCGTGTGGACATGCGTCAATACTACACCATTGCCGCCATGGCGCCCGAGTTCTCGATGAAGATGGGGGCACTCGCGCGCGAGCGGTTGGGGGGATTGCGGAGCATTACCGCTGAACCGCCCAAAGCGCGTGTCACCGTCGTCGGGCCCCGTTGGGACGCCGTCTGCGGCGACTTGCGACGCTTCCTCGACCGAAACCAAGTCAGTTTCGAGTGGCTGGCACTCGATGCGCCGCATTTGCCGGCGGCATGGCCGGGCCCCCCGCCCATCGCCCAAGACTGCCCGATACTGCGACTGGCGGACGGAACGGTGGTGAGCCGGCCGAACACACGCGAAGTCGCGCGTTTGCTCGGCCTGCAGACAAGCGCACGCGCTGCTGAATACGACACGGTCGTAATCGGCGCCGGGCCGGCCGGACTTGCGGCAGCCGTATATGGGGCGTCCGAAGGGCTCCGAACCATCGTCGTAGAGCGTGAGGCCCCCGGCGGCCAAGCGGGGACCTCCTCGCGGATCGAGAACTATCTGGGGTTCCCCAACGGTGTTTCAGGCGACGAACTCGCAAGCCGCGCATTGCTGCAGGCGCGGCGGCTTGGCGCGGAGATACTGGTAACGCGTTCGGTTCGCAATATCGATCCAGTAACGCGCGAAGTCCTCCTCGATGGCGATGAGGTCATCAGCGGCCGCACAGTGATCCTTGCTACTGGAGTCGCCTGGCGCCGTCTTGCCATAGAGGGTTTTGAACGGCTGATCGGTAAGGGGATCTATTATGGCGCCGCACGCAGTGAAGCTGGCGCGACCAATGGCATGGATCTCTATCTTATCGGCGCGGGAAATTCGGCCGGTCAGGCCGCGATATATTTTGCCAACCACGCGCGGCGCGTGACGCTCGTTGTGCGGGGCGAGTCCCTTGAAAGAAGCATGTCGCAATACCTCCTCGATCAGCTGCGTACGAAATCTAATATTGCTGTCCTCCTGAGGTCGGAGGTTACGGCTGCACATGGTGAGGCGAACTTGACAGAGATCGACGTTCGCGACGGCGCCACAAGTTCGGTTCGCCGCGTCGCCTGCAATGGCCTATTCGTCTTTATCGGTGCGGATGCGGAGACAGATTGGCTGCCGGCCGCGATCTCGAGGGATGCGCGAGGTTACGTGTTGACTGGTGACGACGTGGTAAAAGCTGGGGTATGGTCGCAACCACGTGATCCCTACCTGCTCGAAACAAGTGTGCCCGGTGTTTTCGCCAGTGGCGACGTCCGATTGAGTCCTGTTAAGCGGGTTGCGGCCGCGGTGGGAGAAGGAAGCATGGTCATTGCCTTCATCCACCAGTTTCTTCAGCAGGCCGGAAGGCAAGCACCATAGAATGTCACTGAATTGGTTGCCCAGGAAAGGTAGCCTAGAAGCCACCCCTTGCAGAATCCGCCCGGCGATCGGAACGGGATAGACGATCGGCACGCGAGAAGGAGTTCTATCGTGTGTAGAACCTGATCCTGAGCGTTTTAGATAGCTCAGTCGATTAGGCCGCGAAGGCTCCAGTGGACCGCAGCCCCGTAGAGCTGGATTGTCGATAGAGCGTCAGCCGACCTGGCGGAACTGGCCGGGCGGCGTCTCTCGTGCCGGCGGTCATTCGTCCTTGCTCTGCTTCAGCAAATGCCAGCACCAAACATCTAGGGTGGACTCAATAGGACCTGGAACTCCGAGACGGATTCTTTGCGAAGCCAGGGGTCGATCTCGTGTCTTTTTGCTGGACCGTTGTGATCGACAGTGCGTCGCAGCAGGCGAGCAATATATTCCATCGCCAATTGGTGATCCTGCTTCATAGCCTGTTGAAAGTCGTTGCCATCCACCGAACCGACTTTACCGAGCACAAGCTCCTTGAGCTCCTGTCCAAACGCCATTGAGTTTGCGCTGACTTGCCACGCACCCGCTTCGATGGTGTCACGTGTGACGGACGTTGGGTTAGTTGTATCGACACCCGCATTCCAATCCCATGAGGACTCGAAACCGGCGAGGACTCGCATGACTTCCAACATAGCGGCACGACGATGGCTAATATTCTGCCAAGGACCAAGAACGCCGACTATGTTTGAATAGATGTCTGTATTTGAGTTGGCAGCAAAAATTTCGTCTGGCGCCGTTCTGCCCCAGGCAACGAGTTGGTTGAGAAAGCTGTCCGGTGGAACGCCTCGGTTGAGGACTGCGTCTTTCATTGCCTGAAAGGCCATAAATATTCCTCTCCGCTAGATCAGCGCACGGGGGCGTCGACGCTTCCATGTGTCGGAGTTTCTCATCGTTCAACCTCCTCCGAGTCCCAATCAGTTGGCACGATAGCCTGTCTGGAGACGTAACATAGTGTAACACTGAAGGAAAAGACAGCCAAGGATTTGATGCAGTTTTTTGTGGGGGAGTACTCACTATGGCGTATCGGACACGACGCCCGGAACGATTGCGTTGCGCTCGCGCAAGCTCGAGCGCGCCAAGCGGCGCAATGCGAGCCTGGTCATTCTCGGTCCCGTTTTCGAGCTTCAGCGGCAACACGTAAGTGGCACCAATCAGGACGATCTGTGCCTTAGAGAGTCGATCTGCATCATCCTCGGGATTGCTTTGCTCGGACACCGGCCCCGTCCCTCCAGAAACCGATCACCAAATGCCGCTCGCACAGGGTCGGGACGATGTGGAAAACCCCAGAGCACGTTTACGGTTGGCGAGGACAATCCTCCACCCGACAGATCGGTGAAGGGACTCTGAAACGCCCTGCGATTGCGCCACACGTTCTCTTCTCAAGCCGACTGGCAGCCATGGGCTCCGGGATGAGTCAGGATCGAGCCGCTTGCCCGGCGACCGGCGCGTTGGCGCGGCCAAGTGACAGGACACGCGCCACATCACGCGCTCCTCCACCCAATCCCTTGGCGATCGTACGACTTTCTCGTGCGAACTGAGGCATCGGGATTGCCGACGCTGCACTATAGAGTGAATACGTGAGAAGGGTGTTTATCGCGTGTTGACATTCAAACGATAAAATGTGGAAGGTGCCGCGTCTTGCGTTGCACCGCACGATGAAGAAGGTCTCGCGATTGGAGCATATCAGACGGATTCAATCCATATGTCGCGTGCAGGAAGTCACAAAAACAGCGGGCCAGTTTCGAATCCCAGCAGTCGTTTGCCCACCAATTCGAAGTTGGCTCGCCTTGCCTGAACCTGCTGGGCAACCGCATGAATATCGCGTAATCGCCGCGCAAACGGTTGGTTTACTAGGATCGCCGTCGCACCGGCTTCGTGGAATAAGATGTCCGCAACGGCCAATGCTTCGTGAATCGCGAAGGTTGTATTGCCGCGGAGACCGATTTCCCGCTCGTTGTCCATGGGCATGCCGTAAATCTCACCGAGAGTGTGGTGAAGGTTGATGCGTGCCGAGTTGAGCCTCGTAGCGGCATGGCCAAGCAGCGACTGTATCGCGTCGCTATCACGCATAGGTATTAATCCCTGAGGCACCTTGTTCCGAGCCATGTCGATAAACGCGCCTAGGATCGCGCGGGCAAGGCCGACCGCGACTGACGCGAATGCTATCGGATAGACAGCCGCTAGCGGAATCCGATAGAGCGCTCCTGGGTGAGGAGCAGGAACGGTGCGCTTGAATAGATACGCGTTCGGGACGAACACGTCGCTGACTTCATAGCTGTCGCTGCCAGTGCCGCGCAGGCCAATTGCGTCCCAGCCGACGGTGACCTGACAGGATGCCTTTGGAAATACAAAAGTGCGGTAGCTAGGACTTCCGTCCGGCTCCAAGCTTTGGCTGCCGTCGGGCGTCTTGATCGGCGCCTGGCCGCCTAGCCAGGTCGCATGGCGCGATCCTGAGGCGAACCCCCAGCGGCCGCTAACCCGGAAGCCGCCCTCGGCAGGGATAGCCTGCCCGTTGACCCCCGCTCCCCAGGCAAGGACTATGCGCCGGTCCGAAAACATCCTCTGTGCCTCATCCGGCGGCATGTAAGCGGATGTCATGTTGCTGACCGCGTTCTGGCCCAAGCACCAGGCGGCACTGCCATCGCCTTCAGCGACCGCCTCAATCACGGCCGAAAAGGTCCGCAGATCGACTTCGGCCCCCTCTAGATCCAGCGGAATCAACAGACGAAACAGGCCAGCATCGTGCAAAGCCTCCACCACGTTGGTCGGAAGCTCGCTTTCCGCATCGCATCGTGGCCCAGCAGCATTCAGCATTGGCTGAAGTAACTTAGCTCGAGCGACCCAATCGATCTTAGTGACCACCACTTCAGCCATATCTGTTGTTACATCCGTTGTGTAGGCACGACGTGCCAATGCTTCGTTCGACGTCCAGCGTTCTGTCTAGTGCTGTTGCGTCGTATCACTATCTCTGCCTCCGGCGGCACGTTGAAACCTCTCGCGGCTGCGCGGGCCAGGGGCTCGACGCCCCACCGACTATATGACCACCCTGATGTTAATGGCTAAGCTGATCCTTTACGATCCGACCCGCTTGCACAATCATCGGCATAAAGCGGCCCTGACCCGTCAATTGCTCGATCTCTTGGAGCGGATTTCCTTCGACCACGATGAAATCCCCCCGAGCGCCGACGGAGACGCAGCCGATCTGCCCTTCCATGCGCAACAGTTTCGCTGCATCTGCTGTCGCGCTGCGGATGGCCTCGCGCGGTGAGAGCACACTGGCGCGAATAACGAACTCCTCAGACTGATGACGGTGCATCGGTCCGAGAAGATCCGTACCATAGGCCATCATCAACCCAGCCTCCCGCATGATTTCGAGGCTCTTCAAACCCGCCAGCCTGACATCGTCGATCTTGGCAATGGATTCGGGCGGCAGGCCATAATCTCGGCCCTCCCTCTGAAGCATGTCATAGGTCACCAGCGTTGGGCAGGCGATGGCGTTTGATCTGGCCGCCAATTCTGCCGTCTCGGGCGTAATCAGATTGCAATGTTCAAGAGATCGGACGCCGGCTTGCACGGCGCGCCGGATCGCGGGGTCGGTATACAGGTGGGCAGACACATAAGTTTGCGCATTGCGGGCCTCCTCGACCGCTGCCTCCATTTCCGACAGTGAAAAACTGAGAAAGTCGATCGGGTCGCTAGGAGAGGAAACACCACCATTGGCCATGATCTTGATGAATTCAGCGCCCGCCTTGATTTCCTGACGGCAGGCGCGCCTCACCTCATCGACACCGTCGCAGAGTCGGCCCATGGCTCCCAGCCGGCGCGTATAGTATTGGCTGTCTCGTTCATCGAACGGACCGCGATAATCTGTGTGGCCGCCGGTCTGCGATAATGCCTTGCCGCAGATGACGAGCCTCGGTCCTACAAAATGACCCTCCTCGACCGCCATCCTCAGCCCGATATCAGCGCCACCCATATCGCGGACAGTCGTGAACCCGCGCATGAGCATGCCGCGCATAATGCCCGCCGACTTCGCAGCGATAAGAGAGTCCGGCAGCAACGCATTCGCCCCGAGATTGGCAGATGTCGCAATGACGTGGACATGACAATCGATCAAGCCGGGCATGAGGGTTTTGCCCGCTAGATCAATCTTGCGTGCCGCGCTTGCCGTAATTTTGACGTCCGATACCTCGGCGATCCGGCCGCCTTCGACGATTACGCTCATCGACTCTCGGGGTTCGTCCTCGATGCCATCGACGATGCTGGCGTTTTCAAATAGCAAGGATTGTGGAGCGTTGTTGGCGGTCATGCTTGTTCCCATGATGAGTGAGAAGCCGCGCGGGCCAGATCGTGGTTAGGGTTGCTGTGACTTCGTGGCGAGTAGCGGTCCCACCAAAAAGCCCGAAATAGCTTCGAGTGCCTCGAGGTCCGAGGGCCGGTAGGCGTCAGCCGCATCCAAAACATTGATCGCGCCCAAAACCGCACCGTTCCAACTCACTGGCGAGTTTATGCAAGCCGCGCATCCGAGCGCCGCTATCAACTCATGGTCGGGAAAAGCCCAGCGCATGTCTTCCGCGCTCGCGCCCAGCCACGAGCGGCCGCTTCCTAGAACCAAGGCGCCCCACGGCGTCGGACCCATGCGCTTGCGGGCGGACATGGGGTATTCCTGAGGTCTGCTCGAATAAACCCGCTCCACCTCATCTGCGCCAGCTTCCCAGGCAAGTATAGTGAACAGCCTATGTCCGAAAATCTCGGCGCAGAGTTCATCAAAAGCGTGGAACGCAGCATGCGGCTGCCCGGTCCCGCCGGCGGCTCGGCTGAGGCGTGCCGCCCAATGGTAGGGGTGCGTTTCCGTCGCCATTACTCCGCCGCCAAACCCGAACGAGGACCGCATCGACGATACTCTTGGTCGACGAGCGCGCCGTAGTGCTCGGGCCGGCGGTCTTGCAGAAGGTTCAAGCCGAAGAAGCCCGCAGTTCTGGATTGCAATACGACCTCTTCGAGATCGGCCTTATGAATGACGAGACCTTCCTCGTTGGCAAGGTAAGCGACCACTTTGCCGTAGGGATCGACGACTTGGGAACCGCCGTAATAATCGAGCTTTTGTGAATAGGCGCCGGTTTCGCAATGGTTCGCAATAACGAGCCACGACTGGTTGAAGAAGGCGTTCCCTTTGGCGGCAAGATCCATGGCATAGCCATGGTAGTCCGTCTCGCGATCATGCCCCTTCATCGGCCACGCATTCGACATTAGAATCAGATGGGCACCGCGAAGAGCAAAAGAGCGTATCAATTCCGGGAAGCAGAGATCATAGCAGATGATGCTGCCGACCTTGCCGTGACTCGTTTCGAAGACCGGGGTGCCTTCACCCGGCGCGAAATACGGAAACTCGAATTGGTTATGTACCTTTCGATACACGCCGATCAGCCCTTCCGGCCCGATCAGAGCCGTGCTGTTGAAGATAACATTCCCATGTACCATCCGCTCAGCCATGCCGACTTGGATAGTCATCGTCAGCCGCTTGGCTAATTCGGCGATCGCGTCCGTTGTAGGACCCGGAATCGTTTCCGCTTCGCGATAGTAATACTGCTTCTGCTCCGCACATTCGCTGCTACCGACGGGAAAGGCGAAGTCGGCGTAGCCCTGCAAACCCACTTCCGGCAGAACCAGGATATCGACGCCTTTGGTAGCGGCCTCGTCGGCCATTTCAACCATGTGCCTCAGATTCTCCCGCTTATCGCGAACGATCTTCATGTTGGCGGCCGCCAGAGTGGTTTCGTTCATGTCTTGTCCTGCTTGTTCCCAGACCTGCCTTGTCAATTGCCGAACGCAAGGCTGACAAGCTGGTCCACCTCGACTTTGTTTTCGGTGGCTATTCTCGTGACCGAATGGCCGGTGCGGATGAGACAGAGTTCGTCCGCGAACGCACTGGCCCGTGGAACACTTTGCTCGACCAAAAGGATTGTCAATCCGGTATCGCGCAATCTCGCCAGATGCGCGTAGATCTCGTCCACGATCGCGGGAGCGAGGCCTAGCGAGGGTTCGTCCAGCAAAAGAAGGCGTGGCCGTTGTGCGACCGCGCGCGCCAAGGCCACCATCTGCTGTTGACCACCCGAGAGCTGTGACACTTTCTCGGTAAGACGGCCGCTAAGCGCCGGAAATTGATCGAGAGCATCATCTAAGCGGCGATGCAGCGAGGATGCCAGTCCCACTAAGATGTTTTCACGAACACTCATGCGCTGGAACATCCCGCGACCCTCGTGAACGACGCTGATGCCGGTCTCTCTTACTCGCGAATGAGTCGGAAGTGAGGAGACATCCCTGCCGGCGATCGATATTTTGCCTGCCGTCAGAACAAGACCCAGGATCGCGCGAATCGTCGTCGTCTTACCCGCGCCGTTGGTGCCGATCAAAGCGAGACATCGTCCGGCCTCAAGCTGAAACGAGACATCGAACAGCGCTTGGGTCCGCCCGTACCAGGCCTGGAGATTATTCACCTCAAGCATGGTGCACTTGGTCCCCAAAATAGGCGCGCCTGACCTCAGGGTCGTCCAGCACATGACCCGGGTCGCCCGTCGCAATAACGCTGCCCTGCGCCAGCGCCACGCATTCCGAGCACATGCGACGGACAAGATCGACATCGTGCTCGATCACGATCATCGTGAAGGGCGATACCGCATGATAGGCTTGCAAAGTCTCAGTCAGCTGCCGCCGTCCGTGAGCGTTCAGTCCCGCGGCGGGCTCATCGAGTAGGAGCACCTTTGGTCTCACCACTAGGATACGCGCCAATTCGACGAGACGTCGAGTTGCGAAAGGAAGTTCTGCTACGGGCCGGTGAGCAACCGATGAGATTCCAAGTCTCTCGGCGATTTCCGCTGCAGCTCCCCGATCACGCCTCCACGAACGGCGCTGCGCTGGAAGATTGAAGAGTTGCGCGAAGATGTTTGGCTGGCTCGCCCGTTCGCATCCCACGAGGATATTGTCGAATGCGGTTTCCCCCTCCAGAAGGCGGACGGTCTGAAAGCCTCTCACGACACCGTAATGAGCCCGTTGAGCCGCTGGGAGTTTGGTCAGCTCGGATCTGTCAAGCTCGATTGTGCCTCGCTCGACCGACGCGAAGCCCGAGATCGCGTTCAGCAGAGTCGTCTTGCCAGCACCATTTGGCCCGACGAGGCCGGTGATCACATGCGGCCTGAAGACAAGGCTGACGTCTCTCACGGCAGCGACACCGCCGAAGCTCACACCAATCTGCCGAAGCTCAAGCCGGCCTTCGCCGCCCATGCTGGACAACGGCTCAACCTCCGGCACGACCGCGTCTCCCACGGACCGCCCAGAGGGTCTCGCCCAGCTTCTCCAAGCTTCCGACCAGGCCACGGGGAATCGTCATCGCGACCACGATCATCACAGCCCCTCCGACGATTGGGAACAGGTTGGGATAGCCGATCGAGCTGAAGACTTCCGGGACGAGGACGATATACAGCGCGCCGCACCATGCACCGAGTACCCGACCGCTGCCGCCGAGGATAACCGCCACAAGAAAGTTGACTGAGCCGAACAAGTCGAAGGTCGTCGGCGACACGAAACCCACGACATAGGCGTAGATCCACCCGGCAGCCCCGGCGAGTATTGCCGAGAGAATGAACGCCGCAATCTTCGTGCGTACGATGGGGATGCCGACCGACGCTGAAGCGAGCTCCGAGTCTCGGACCGCCAGCATTCTTCGCCCATACTGCGTCTTCCCGAGCTGAACACACATGACCGTTGCCAACAGCGATGCAATGGCGGCCAGTGCGTAGCCATCAAGGGGCTCGGACGAGTCGAAGGGCCCGAGCGTGAGCGGTTGCACCGTCATGCCTTGCGAGCCACCCGTCAGATTGCTGGCATGGTCAATGAGCCAGACGAAAAGCTCGCCGAAAAGCAGCGTGACTAAAGCGAGCCGCAGCCCCGACAAGCGCAGAGTAGGAATTGCGACAAGCGCACCAACTATGACGGCAAGCCCCAGGACGAGAACGGGCTGCAAAACAACGGGGACGCCGAAGGTGTTCGACAATGCGGCAACGTATGCGCCGATTCCGAAGAAACTCGCATGGGCGAGAGAGAGCTGTCCGGTGCGCCCATAGAGGACATCCAGGCCGAGCGTCGCGATCGCATAGATCATAACCTGCGTCACGACATACAGGTAGTACTGGCCGATAACGAAAGGCAGCAGGGCCGTGATGACTATGAAGATACCGAAGCCCAACCACTGACTCCGGTCTTGATGTGAAGAGACCGAATGATCGGATACCAATTCAGGCACGGGCTTCATGGCGTTCATCGAGCAGCCGCTTCGGGACAGCGGCGAGAATCACGATAACGAGGATGAAGAGGGCCGGAACACCGCCAGCCTCGCCGAACAGATACATAGCCCAGGACTGATACAGCGCGATACCGAATGCGCTCAGCATCGGCGGCCAATACCGGTCGAGCCCGCCGATCATGCCTGCGATGAACACATTGATAACAATCGGGGTCATGTAGAAGGCATTGACTGACAGGCGAGCGGCGAACATCATCGCCCCGACCGCAACGAACACGCCGGACACTGCCCAGGCGGCCGTGCGTAGGCCGCGGACATTGATGCCGACGCTCTGTGCCACGGAGGGATCGGCAGCGGCGGCCCTCAGCGAAACACCGAGGCTGGTGCTGTTTAAAACGAAATAGCCTCCGATAGCGACCGCCACGCCAAGAACAACGGCGAGCACGTCGTTGCCGTTGACGAAGATGTTTCGTGAGAGGACTGGCACGTCGGTGAGGAGCTTGAGATAGCTTTGCGCGCTCGCCCCGAAGACGAGTTGCGCAAGCGCGGTGAGGAACAGGAGTTCTCCGAGAGTCACCACGACGTCGAACCCCTGCTGAGGTGGCAGACGCCGTATGATGAGCAGATCCGTCAGGGCAGCAATCAAGACCGTCACCCCGATCCCGATGAGGACGGCAAACCAGACAGGCAAGCCAAACTCGCTGTAGAGTGCGTAGCTCGCGAAGGTGCCCAGCATTCCGGTCGGGCCGTAAGCGAAATTGATGCTCCGGCTGACCTGAAATACCAGAATGATACCGAACAGAATGACCGCGTAGAGCGACCCGGTGGCCAAGCCACCGAGCGTCACCTGAATCGCGTTGGCGGAACTAAACATCCTCGCTGCGACGCTACCCGTGATCGCGCGGTGCAATGCGCTGGATCACTGCGATTGGACTTCCGTGAACGGCGTCACCTGAGGGGTATCTTCGCCTTTGATCTCAACCAGACCAATGGCGTTCACTCCTTGCCTTCGGTCCGGACCGAAGGCAATTGGTGGCACGATGCCCGTCTGGAAGTCGCTCATGCTCTCAAGCGCCGCCATCAGGCAGGAACGGGTCAAAGCTTTGGCTTCTTGTAACGCCTTGACAGTGATCTCAGCTTGAGCCCATCCGAGTTCTTCGAATGTGCCCGGCGCACGGCCAGTTTCCTTCGTGAACTGCTCGACAAACTGTTTGACGAGTGGATCCGGGCTGTTGATGGCAGCGGTCTCCTGAGCGACGATCATTCCTTGAGAGACATCCCCGAAGGGCTTGATGTAGTTCTTGTCATCCATGCCGGCCCATGCGGCCGTGCGCGGGCTGTAGCCTATGCGATGCATCGCCTGCAGCAGCTGCCCTGTATCTGTGTCGGTCAGAATCAAGAACGTCCAGTCCGCATTGTTCTCGCGCAACTGCGTCGCGATTGGCGTGAAGTCAGGTGTTCCTGGGACCTCTGGAATATACTGCAGAGTCGTGCCGCCGCTACCGATGGCCTGCTCTATGCCTTTCTTCGCATCATCGCCGACATTGCCCTGGACACCGACGAGACTGATCTTCTTCGGCTTATAGGTGTCGATCACGTATCGCGCCATGATCTGAAACTCGGTGATGTAATCAACACTCGTCATGAAGACGTAAGGCGTCTTCATCGTTCCCAGCTGACTCGCCGGCGAATAGGGAGCGATGGCAGGGACTTTCTCCCGCTGCAGAAAGGGAACGACGGCAAGAAAGTTCGGGGTCCCTTCGCCGCCCGCGACGGCAAAAATCTCATCGCGTTGAACAAGCGTCCGCATCTGCTGCTGCGCGACGGCTGGAGAATATTGGTCATCGAGCACTTTGAAGTTGATCTGGCGGCCTTTGACGCCTCCGGCCTTGTTGATCATCGTATAATACGCTTTGGCGCCTGCGGCGGCGCCTAGCCCGGTAGCCGCGGCTGAACCTGTCAGGGGCATTGTTGCCCCGAGCTTGATTTCGGTCGCGCTAACACCTGGCGCGGCCTCGTCCGGATTGCATACCGCGGCAGCAAAGGAGGGAGTCACCGAAGCCATCCAAAGCACGATCGTACAGGCTTCCGCCCAACGAACCTTCGTAGGCCCGGCAATATTGTGTTTATTCATACTGGTCCTCGCCCTCGTATGTTGCAGTCTTGCTGGCAGGAAAACTGTCGTGGTTTGCTGGCTCTACCCGAATGCATAGGATGGGCTGAGCGATTGTACTTTCCTCTGGACTTGGTAGGCATAGTGCGGGGCAATGCGGCGGTTTATGGCCTGGGCCGCATCGAGCACGGCGTTGCCAAGTTTTTCGATTTGATTGGAATCTGTGGTATCGCGCAGGAAGCTGACGCTGATGCCGGCTAGCGGTTTACCGGCAGCGTCAAGAAGGGCTGCGCCCACCGCATAAACACCAGGTAAGCTCTCCTCAAGGGCCGGTATCCAGCCTTTCACGCGATACTCCTCAAGCTGCTTGTTCAACAGCGACCGGGTATTGATCGAGTTCGGCGCCAAACCCGGGAGGGTCGAATTCCCCAAAAGCAGATCGATCTGTTCGGGCGGCGTTTGCAGCAGTATGGCTTTACCAAAAGCTGTTGTGGAAATCGGAAGCCGATCGCCGACCGCCCAAATAAAGCGGACCGGCGCTCGCCCTTCGAACGTGCTTACTATGACGACGTCCTGACCTTGAAGGACACCCATATACACGGTATGGCCAGTTCGTTCCGCAAGATCGCGAAGAATCTCATGCGAGAAATTTGTCAGCCTATTGCCAGCAAGATAGGTCGCGCCCAGTTCGCAAGCGGCAATACCTATGCGGTATTTGAAACTTCCTATACTACGCTCGAGAAACTGGGCTTGCTCAAGCGTCGCTACGATGCGCGTTACCACGCTACGCGGGAGCTCGAGAATGCTCGTCAATTCCGCGACCGTTAGTTCCGGCCTGGCGCGGCTGAACGAGCGGAGCACCCGCAAGGTTCGCTCCGTCGTCTTGAGGGTATCGACGGCCATAATGTCCGATATCCGGTCATGACACTCGCGTATAGGTCATGCTACGGTCGCGCGGAGAAGCCTGTCAAGACGCTTGTCCACAACCGAAAGGCTCCGGCCGCAGTGTGTGGCCGTTCCGCATTGGGAGAAAGTTCTTGACCAGTAGCAAACGAATGATCTTCCGGTCGGCGCCATCCATAGTTGAGAATGTGACGAGATTTCAGGCAAAGGTCAGGTTACAGCGCCGGGGGCAGAATACCTGGGAAATCTTTTTCCGAGAGGATGAACGAGCATGAGGCTAGGCTTGATCGGGCTCGGCAATATGGGTCTGCACTTCGGCACCAGGCTTCTGCGAGCGGGGCACGAGGTCGTCGTATTCGATCTTGACCAGGACGCGATGAACCGGCTGCATCGCGACGGGGCGATTGTGGCCGAGAGCGTGCGGGATCTGGCCGCACAGGTGCCGATCGTCTTCCTCAGCCTGCCGACGCCGGAGATCGTGGCCAAGGTGGCGACCGGTGCCGACGGCGTGATCACGGAGACCGATACCCGCATCGTCGTCGACCTGTCGACTACCGGCCCCACGATTACACGACTGGTCGCGGATCGCCTCGACGCAGTTGGCAAGCTCCTGCTTGGAGCGCCGGTGAGCGGCGGCACCGTCGCCGCGGAAAATGGCACGCTGACCGTGATGGCGGGCGGCCCGCGTTCGGCATTCGACGAGGTCGAGCCCGTGCTCGCCGCGATCGGTCGGAGTATCTTCTATCTGGGAATTGATCCCGCGCTCGGGCAGACGATGAAGATCATCAACAACACGCTCTGTGCGATCTCGACTCTGGCTAGCTTCGAACTACTGGTGTTCGGAACGAAGGCGGGCCTTAACGCAAAGACGATGCTCGAAATAATCAATGTCTCCAGCGGTCGTTCCTTCGCGACGCAGGAGAAGATTCCGCAATGCGTACTGAATCGCAACTTCCCGATGCGCTTTACGACGGATCTGATCCACAAGGACGTCAAACTATGCATTGAGGAAGCCGAGCGCATGGGCGCTCCTCTTTGGCTGAGTCCGGCGGCCAAGCAGATCCTGGCTTTCGCGATCAGCCAGGGCGATGGTCCGCGAGACTATGCCCACGTCATCGAGCATTTCGAACGCTGGTCGAACGCTCAGTTCGGCGCTGCTGGCCCGGAAGAAGGCTGAGTATCATTTCCCGCCGAATAAGTTTCCTCTCCGTGCTGCGGCGGATCGGACCTGAGTAAGACCGTCGGATATGGAGTCTGAATCGGCCTATCGCCCACGGCGAGGGCAAAAGGCGGGATTTCGCGAGCCGCTTGCATCTGACACTCCTTGCGCCATAGGATCAGTCAAAGGCGAACAGGTCCGTACAGGTGGCGACGAAATATAAGCGGGTCGCGGATAGTCTTATGCGCGGAATCCAGGCTGGATGCTTCCAGCCTGGCGACCGGCTTCCGGGCGAATACGACCTCTCCCGCAGTTTCGATGTCAGCCGCAGCACCATCCGGCAGGCGCTCTCCAGCCTTCAGCATGCCGGTCTCATCGAAACCTGGAGCGGCGCCGGGTCATTCGTCTGCTACAATGGTGCGCGGCTGGACGATGGTCTCGGCTGGTCGCGCGCGCTCGCGCGGCATGGCGTACAAATGCAAGCCAGAACCCTCCGCTTCGAACGGATCGAGGATGTCTGCCTGGCCGAAAGGCTCGCACTGCCGGCCTCCACCTTCCTCGCCCTCGACCGGGTAAGGTATACGATGGAGGAAAAGCCGATTTCCTTAGAGCGCAGCCGCCTGCCCTGGCGACCGAGCTTCGCCTCCGTGCTCAAGGACGGGTTGGCGGAGGGTTCCTTGCGTCGTACCCTGGAGAGCCTGGACATACGGCCGCTCGGCGGGACGGAGGCGGTCGATCTTATTCGGCTGCCGCCCGATGAGGCGGCTGAGCTTCAGCAGCCGGAAGGCGAACCATTTCTCGGAACAACGCGGATCGTTCAGGACGGAGCGGGTGCCGTAATCGAGCATGTGCGCAGCTTGTTGCACCCGGCGCATTTCACACTGCACCTCAGCTTCGGCGAGCCGCAGAAATGAGCGACGCGAGCGCGACACAGCCCTCAGCCCTCTCGCCCCAGCGAAGCCGCGCGCATGGCGCTCTTCTCGGGCTCGCCATCGGTGACGCGCTGGGAATGCCGACACAATATCAACCCCGTGCGCTGATCGCTGAGCGTTACGGCATTTTGGACAAGTTTTATCCAGGCCCGAAGGACAATTTCATCAGCCGCGGAATGGCCGCCGGCCGTGTGACAGACGACACCGATCAGGCTGTCATCCTGGGCGAGATGCTGGTTGCCGGCGGTGGCCGGATCGACCCGGGAGCCTTTGCCCAGGCCCTGCTCGCCTGGGAAGCGCGGATGATCGCCGCCGGGTCGGCGGATCTTCTCGGGCCCTCGACGCGCCATGCGCTGACGCTCGTCGCGGCTGGCACATCGACCGAGCTGGCCGGCAGAACGGGCGCGACGAACGGCGCCGCGATGAGGGTGGCGCCCGTCGGCATCGCCTTTCCCTCGCAGCCTTTGGGCGTGCTGGTGGAGGCAGTGTTCCAGACCGGGCATGTCACCCACAACACGACCATTGCGATTGCCGGAGCCTCCGCCGTCGCGGCGGCAGTGAGTGCCGGGGTCGACGGCGCGAGCGTGATGGAGGCGCTGCGATTCTCCATCGAGGCAGCGCGCCTCGGGGCTCTGCGCGGCTTCTATTTCGCAGGTGGAGATGTCGCGTCTCGCATCGAATGGGCGCTCGACCTGATGCGTGGCAGCGACCAGGGGGAGGCACTCGACCGGATCTATCGCCTGGTCGGAACCGGAGTGGCCACCAATGAGGCTGTGCCAGCGGCGATCGCCATCTGCGCGGTCGCGCCCGAGGACCCTTGGCTGGTCTGCCGCTTGGCCGCGAGCCTGGGCGGCGATTGCGACACGGTCGCCGCGATCGCCGGTGCCATCATGGGCGCCTGTCATGGAGCCGAGCGTTTCCCGGCGGATGCCGTAGCACGTCTTGCCCAAGCCAATCCGGAACTGGCATTGGAGGATCTGGCCAATCGCTTGCTCGCGCTGCGACAGGACGGCAGGCCTTGACACCCCGCGCGCCAATACAGCGGCTTCTTTCTGTCGGCAGCATCCTTGCCGATATCCGGATCGAGGTGCCGTCGCTTCCCCCGCGCGGTGGCGATGTTCTTGGCTCCTCCGCAACCGTGATGGCGGGTGGCGGGTTCAATATCCTTGCCGCCGCGAGCCGCCAAGGATTGCCCGCTCTCTTTGCCGGTCTGCACGGTACAGGTCCCTATGGCACGCGCATTCGCGAGGAGTTGGCGCGCGAGGGTATCGCCACTCTTCTGCCGCCGAGCCCAGAGGCGGATAGCGGCTTTTGCATTGTCCTTGTCGAGCCAGATGGCGAGCGGACCTTTGTGACCAGCCCGGGCATCGAGGCGTCACTTGGCGAGCGAGCACTGTCCGATATCCAGCTCACGGAAAGCGATGCGGTTTTCGTGTCCGGCTACGATCTTTGCTATCCGCAGCTCGGGCCGGCGATCGGCGCCTGGATCGGTAGGCTACCACTGGCTGTTTGGCTGATCGTCGATCCCGGGCCGCTTGCCGCTGAGATTCCGCCTGCCATTATAAATGCAGCGATGTCACGTGCATCGATCTGGACCATGAACCGGCGAGAAGCCGCTCTTCTCGGGGGCACCACCGATCTCTCTGAACTCCAACGCCGCATCCGGCCGCGCCTGCCGCCGGATGCCCTGCTGATCATTCGAGACGGCGCGGCCGGCGTCCATTTCTGCTTCGACGGTTGCGCGACGTTTCACACGATCCCTGCCCCTCGGGTCGCGATGGTCGATTCCACGGGCGCGGGGGACGCGCATACCGGTGTTCTGATTGCGGCTTTCGCGCATAAGATCGATCCGCTTTGGGCCGTGCCTCGCGCAAACGCCGCTGCGGCTCTTTCGGTCACACGGCCCGGCTCTGCGACGGCGCCAAATCGAGAGGAATTGGACAGGTTTCTCGCCGAACTAGATCGAAAGGCGCGAAGACACGAAGCGGAGGCTTGAGTCGCGAACCGACCCCATTCACGGCAATAAGGAATCCCAACATGGCATCCAAGATCAACCGGCGGCGTTTCGCGCAAATCCTCGGCGCAGGATTATTGGCCGTGCCAACGATCGCGCGATCCCAAGGAACATCGCCGTCCTTCAAAGGCCAGACTCTGGTGGTTGCCTCGTGGCAGAACTACGGGGCCGATGATGCGGGAACACTGAAGCAATTCGAGCAGTTGACCGGCGCCACGGTTAAAAACGTCTATTTCACATCGGAAGACGACCTTCTGGTGATGCTTCGCCAGGGTGGTATCGGCAAGATCGACGTCGTGCTGCCCAACCTGGAATATGTCCAGCCCGCCGCGGTTGAATCGCTGCTGCAGCCTATCGATACGTCGCGCATCAAAGCCTGGGATACGCTGGAGCCGCGTTTTCGCAACGACCCCTCGATCCGGCAGGACGGCAAAGTCTATGCCGTGCCCTGGGTACAGGGCGCTACGTCCCTTGCGGTGAACCCGGATGTGCATCCCACACCCACGAGTTGGTCTGTGCTTTGGGATCCGGCGAACAAGGGAAAGGTCGCGTTCTTCGACGATCCCAGCACGGCTGTCATGACCGCCGCCTTATACCTGGGAGAAGACCCGCAGAACCCGGATCTCGAAAAAGTTCGCGCGGCATTGCTGGCTCTCAAGGCCAACGTCAAATTATTCTGGTCCTCGGGTGACGACTGGAACAAAGCCTATACGACCGGCGAAATCACGATGGGCAATCTATGGTCGGGGCTTGCGGGCACGCTTCGGGCCAATGGACATCAAGTCAATTTCATTCTGCCCGACGATGGCACCGTTGTCTGGGGTGATACCTGGGCAATCGTGAAGAACGCGCCCCATCTTGATCTCGCTTATGCTTGGGTGAACTATCTCACGAGCAAAGAATATTTCGTGGAGTGGATCACTAAACCGGGTCCCAACCAGGAATTGGCGGTTCCCGTCAACATTGCGGCGATCGACGCGCTTCCCAAATCGGCGGCGGATTCGCTTCTGGCCGGCCCCTTGATCGAATACAAAGGAAAGGTCGCGCTGCAGACCGGCATTCCACCGAAACAACTCAAGAAATGGACTCAAATGTGGGAAGAGGTGAAGGCATCATGAGCTGATGGGCCGTCGCCTCATCTCCGCGATGACCACGCCCGTTCTGCTACTTCCGGCGGCGGGCGTATTAGCGCTCATGGTGATCATCCCGCTCGCCGTGCTCGTCTGGTTCAGCTTCGCGCCAGATGGACCGGCGGCACCTTTGTCTTTCGACAGCTACGCGCGACTCTTCGGCACGGGGTTGTATCTGCATCTCGCGCTGAAGACGCTGATCACCGCCGGCGCCGCTTCCCTCGTGACGGCAGCGCTGGCCTGGTCGCCTGCCTGGGTGCTCTCGCGACTGCCGGGAAGAGCCCGCAATCCTATCTTGCTTGCGATCATCATTCCGTATCTCACCTCCTATTTGCTCCTGATCTACAGCATCTTTGTGGTTCTCGGACCAGGCAGCCCGGTGATGGAATTCCTTCGCCTGCTCGGTCTCGCGAAACCCGGCGCGTCGATCCTCTATTCGCAGCCGGCGACGCTGGTGATGCTAGTCTATGAGAATCTGCCTCTGATGATTTTCGTTCTTTTCTCCGGCATGCAGCGGGTCGACGCGAACTTCCTCGCCGCCGCGGCTTCGCTGGGAGCAAGTCGATGGCACCGTCTGCGCCACGTCGTCTTCCCTCTGGCCTCGCCCAGCCTGGTGTCGGGCCTCATCATGGTTTTCGTGCCCATGGGAGGTGCCTTCGTCGAATCAGCGATTTTGGGCGGCCCCCACGGGCTGTTGCTCGGCAACGTCATCGCCGATCAGATGACGCGCGCCGATGATCCTTCTTTCGGCTCCGCCTTGTCGATCCTGCTCCTGCTCGGCATGCTCGCGATTACTGGAGTTGTCGGCGGGTTGAGACCGGCTCTCGAATGGCTGTCCGCGGAGAGGAAAGCGCGCCATGCCACGCCTGCGTGACGCGGAGGCAATTTCACCGGGCATGGTCGCAGTGCTGACCGTCAGCCTGGCGATCCTATTTGTGCCTCTGTTTATAATCATTCTGCTATCATTCAACATCTCGCCCTACGGAACGCTGCCTTTTCAAGGAACGCTGAAATGGTATGGCGCGCTCTTCAGGAATTCCGGGCTGCTGGCGCCGACCTGGTTATCGTTGCAGCTATCGTTTGTCGTGGCAATCAGCGCTAGCGTATTTGGCACCACAGCGGCGGTCTGGCTCGAAAAGCGAGCGACGCGCCTCGGTGCCACGATCCTCAAGGTTGCCTTGCTCAGCGCAATCACAGTGCCCTGGCTGATCCTTGGCCTGGCGATGCTATTGGTCATGAATGCGATCGGCCTCGGCCGAGGCTTGTTCTCGATGTATCTCGGCCTTCTCGCCACGACCTTGCCTTACGTCGTCTTCATCGTCGCGGCCCGGCTGCGAGCGCTTGACCCTGACCTCGATCACGCGGCGCGATCCCTGGGTGCGAGCGCCTTTGTGACCTTTATACGCGTGAGCGCGCCTCTCATCCTGCCCGCGATCCTTAGCGGCACGCTGATCTCATTCATGGTCTCGTTCAATAATTTCCTGATCCAGTATTTCTTGGCTCCGTTTGGAGTTCAGACACTGCCTCTAAAAATCTACACGCTCATCCGCGTCGGCTACTTGCCCGACCTGAACGCACTCGCCACTGTTATCGTCGCCGCGACCTGCGTCATCATCCTGCTTCTGCACCGCCTGGGCTTGCGCAATTCCGGCCTTCCCGGCGGAGGCTAGAGATGAGCAAGCTCGACCCCGCACTTGGCCTCGTTGTCGGTAAAGTTCATAAGACTTATAATGCTACGCACGTATTGCAGGACGTGAGTCTTAGCGTTCCCGGCGGCGAGTTCCACACCCTTCTGGGCCCGTCTGGATCCGGCAAAACAACACTGCTCAAGATCATCGCCGGATTCACCCCGGCCGATGCGGGCACCGTCACACTGTCCGGGTCCGTGATCACCGACACCTTGCCCGAACACAGAAACATCGGGGTGGTTTTTCAGAATTACGCTTTGTTTCCACATATGACCGTTTCGCAAAATATCGCCTTCGGACTTCGTATGCGGCGCGTCCCGAAGCTTGAGCGGCAGCGTCGAGTTCAGGATGTCCTGGCTTTGGTCCGTATGTCCGGCTTTGAGCATCGTCGGCCAGCGGCACTTTCCGGCGGCCAACAACAGCGTGTGGCGCTTGCACGTGCCTTGGTGATCCAGCCGCAACTGCTGTTGCTCGACGAACCGCTTTCCGCGCTGGATCGTAAAGTGCGGCAGGAGGTGCGCGAAGAACTCAAACGCATCCAGGCGGAGACAGGTGTCACAACGGTCATGGTAACGCATGATCAGGAGGAAGCTCTGTTCCTGGCCGATCGTGTTCTGGTCCTGGAATCCGGCGCGCTGCGGCAGGAGGGCTCGCCCCATGACATCTACCGCAACCCGGTCGATGAATTTGTCGCTGGCTTCCTCGGACCGATCAACCTGCTGAATGTCGAGAGCCGGCCTGGAGATGGGGGAATGGTGCTGCGCCTTGGCGCGCAGGATTTCGTTCCCGCCTCGGGGCTTGCGGTGACGGTAGTGGCCGCGAAGCTGTCAGGCCCGATGCACCTCGCGGTCCGTCCCGAACAACTCACGGTCCAACCGGCTCAGGGCACGGCTAAACCACCGGACGCATTGGCGGGCACAGTCACCGGCGTCGAGTTCGGCGGCGCGGTTGTCACCGTGCGCGTCGAGGTTGAGGGAAACGCTATGGCGATTTTGGCCCTCTCTCCCGATATCCTCGCGATAGCCTCATGGGATCCTGGTTCACCCGTCTGGGTCCGCATTCGGCAGGCGCGCGTGCTGCCAGTCGCGGAGCGTCGATGACGGTCAGCCTGTCCCACCAATGGAATAGCTGGGATCAGCAAGATCCGCTCTCCATGGTTCATTTACCGACGGGGTTTTGCCTGCGGTTCTCGGCCTTCAGCAGCGCGGAGGGAAACTACCGGCTGCTCGGCGTCGGTTCCGGCGTGAAGATGCTGGAACATACCTCGGATGGCGGCTTCATTCGTGCCCGGATCGCTCATGCGGATAGCGAGATGGAGCTGACCTTCGCCAAGGATCACGCGCATGCGCTCTCCGCCCGCCTTCGGATGGTTCGGCTTGGGGAATGGGGTTTGCGCTTCTGGCTCGCGCTCGAAGTTGGCTTCCTGGAGCATGGCGGAGGCCCCCTTCCCTGGCGTCCCGACGAGCCCTGGATCGAAGTCGAAAATGCAGAGCCTCTCCCGCTGCGAGAGAACCCGCGCCTGATCGGCCGCCACCGGTCGCTGTGGATATCCGTGGCGTCGCGGGATCCGGCTGTTTTCGGCGGCGCCTACGAGACGATCGAGACATTTCGCGGCGACATCCAAAGCCAAGGCTATTACGCGCCACCTCGCGCCGCAAAACTCGGACGCTGGGGCGTCCTGCGGTTCAATGCGCAAATGCATCCGGAGATCGTCATCGCAGCCACTTTCGGCACGGATCGAGAAATGGCCGTCGAGGCAACGGATTCACTTCTTTCGCGGGCGTCTAGGCTCCTCGACTCCGCCACCGCCGCCGCAACCAAGGACACGCCTCCTCGCCAAGCGGTGCGGGACGTCGTGGCTTGGAATACCCTATGGGACCCTGCGAACCATCGGCCGACGACTGTTCTCACGCGTAATTGGCTGACGACGAAATTCTCCGGCTGGGGCGTGTGGCTGAACGACATGCTGTTCCACGCGCTGCTAGCGGCGCTGGCGGGCAATTGGGAAACCGCACGAGCCAATCTTGCGGCTGCCTTGGAATACCAATCTCCCGAGGGAAATTTGCCATGTCTTCGGACCGCGACGCAGGAATGGATTGATCGCTCCCAATCTCCGCTCGGCGGCTATATTCTCTGGCGCATCTTTGAATTGATCGGAGACCGTTCCCTGCTTGCGCTGCATTTCGCACCGCTTTTGCGGGCGCATCGCTGGTGGATCGAGAAGCGGGACGGCAATGCGGACGGCCTCATCGAATATGGCAGTTCACCCACCGGAACTGGTGCTTTCGTCCATACGAAACAAGCGGCCATGGACGAATCCTTCATGGACAACGCCCCGATCTTCGACGAAAGCGGCTTCGATCCTGGCGTGCACACCCTCACCATGGCCGAGCCGGGGCTGAACAGTCTCGTCTCGCTCGATGCGCAATTCCTGGCGCGGATCGCCACGGAATTGGGCGACACCGCCACGGCCATCGAATTGCGGGCGACGGCGGAGCGGCTTAATGCCCGTATCTCGGAGAGATTATGGGACCCAAATCGTCAAGTCTTCGCCGGTCGGCACTGGTCGGGCGCATTCGTCGGCTCCCTCTCCGCGGCCTGCTTCTTCCCATTGATCGCCGGCGCCGCAACGGAGGCGCAGGCGTCGGCGCTCATCGATCGCTATCTCGTGAATCCGGAGAAGTTCTGGGGCGAGCGCGTATTGCCGTCATCCAGTCACGATGACCCGGCAAGCGCTGACGACGTTTATTGGCGTGGCCGGATCTGGCCGCCTCATCTGTTTCTCGTCTGGGAGGGGCTGCGCCGCCATGGGCGCCGCGACATCGCGACCAAACTGGCCGAACGGGCATGGCGGATGTTCGAAACTGGCTGGAATGAAGCGCGGATCTGCCGGGAAAACTTCCACCGCATCGATCCGTCCGGAGATGACAGTCGGGATGCGGACCGGTTCTATACTTGGGGCGCCTTGATCCCGGCGATCCGCATGCTCGACACCGCTGATCTGTCGCCTTGGGAAGGCCGGGCATTCGCGCCGAAGGCGGGAGAGGACGCTACGCTGGTCGAGCCGGGTGCGGAATGGCGCGCCACGCGCCTGGGGGAGAGTATCCACCTCGCGCTGAACGGCCGGCTGTTTCTTAAAGCCGAGAACGCAAGTCATGTAGCCTTGCCAACTGCAACCGAGAACACCACCAGGATCGCGGCTACTCCCGCCTCAGCGGCGACCGAGGTCATCCTGTCGCTCTATGGAATTGCCGAGGCCGGGCTGCGCGTTTGTGAAATCGACGGCGCAGCGGCGACCCCCGCCTTCACCGAAAATGGCTTCACGTTGACGATTCCGTCTCGTCGGCACAGCGTCATACAACTCTGGCATGGTGGACGCTCCGTGGAGGCAGACCCAATTTCGGGGAATCACGCTGATGATTGAGGTTGCTCCTCTGCGAGACCCAAGTGACCCATCTGGTCGAGAATGGCTTCTCGTCATTGACATGCAGCGTGTCTTCGCCGATCCGGCGAGCCCATGGGCGGTAGGCCAGTTCGATGAGGTTCTCGCCCCGATCGAGACGCTCATCGCTGCCTACGCGGGCCGCGTGATTGCGACACGATACATTTCCCCACAACCGCTTGTCGGTGCCTGGGAGGGCTATTTCGAGAAGTTCGCCTCGCTGTTGCTGCCGTCCGACGATAAGGCCTGGGATCTCATGCTGGCCGAACACCTGTCGTATAGAACCGAGACCCGCGCGACATTTGGCAAATGGGACAGTGGCATGGCCGCCGTGCTGGGTTCAGACGCGCCGATTGCCGTTTGCGGCGTTGCGACAGAATGTTGCGTGCTTGCGACAGTGCTAGCCGCGATAGACAACGGCAGATCGGTGCGGGTAGTTGCGGACGCCTGCGCGGGGTCATCCCCACTTTTCCATGACCAGGCTCTGTCTCTCCTATCGACATTCGCCCCTCTCGTTCAGATAACGCGCAGCGATGAGATTTTGCGGTTCCTACAATCAGCGTAACTCTACAGTTCGGCGACGCCTGAGCACTCACCTCAGCTTCTCTAAGAGTTGCGTGAGAAGAACCGATTCCGACTCTGTCAGCGGCGCGATGGTTTCGCGGCTGATGGCGATTGCGCGGCCGAAGTTCCGCGTCGTCACTTGTCGCCCGGCCTCGGTCAGATCAACCAGGATTTTTCGACCATCCGCGGGATCACGCAGACGCTTCGCGAGCCCGCGCTTGACCAGCCTATCGACCGTTCCCTTCACCGTGGCTCCATCCATCGAAACCGCGCGGCCCAAGGCAGTCTGGGGGGTCACGCCGATCTCGTAGAGGCGGGCGAGCACTGCCCATTGTGTAGGTTTGAGCCCATCGCCAATCATCTGCCCGAATATCGTCGTGTGGCGCTGACTCACCTGGCGCAGGACAAAGCCGATCTGCGCATCCAATCGGTAGATCGCGGTCGGCGACCGGCGTTGGTTCGTCCTCATGAAATTTGGGCCAAGTGGGTTCCCTGGTCACCTTGCTTCATCGGAACTCGGCCCTAGGCATCTACCAATCGCGCAATGCGGCGCGGGATCGAAACTGCCGGCAACATCGACGTGGCAACACTGCGACCGCTGAGATGAAGCGCGGCCGCCACGATCTCGCCTTCCGCCGCCAGACGTTCTGCAAGGCACAATCCACACGCCAGTGCTTCGTCAATTTCGCGACTGGACAGCCGGCCGACACCGCAAGTGACGAGAATTTCGCCGAGGTCGCTATCGGGTTGGATCGTGCTCGCCGGTCGGCGAAGAATGTTCGGATGCGCAGGGAGATCGACGGCATTGGCGATCACGGTAGCAGCCGCGTCTGCCGCGGCCGCCGTCACCGCCAAGACCGTCACCGCATCAGCGATGCCGCGTGAGAAACTCCGGCCCCGCCAGCCACTGGTGGCGATGCCGCGTATCGTGTCCGCATGATCGATCGTGAGGTTCCCGAAAAAATCTGGGCCGTTGCGCTCCGGCAATTTTGGGCGCGAGACCATGCCGACGGTCAGGCTCTGCCGCGGTCCAAGATGCACAGCAATGTCACCGCCATTGTTGACACAGGCACGACTCAGGGGCGCGGCCTCGGTCATGATCGCGAGCATGGTCTCCGCCACGGCGCCTGCCACCGCCGCCATCGGCGTGATAAAGCCGAACCGCGTGAAAGGCGAGACAGCGGCACGCATGCGGCAGGCAATGGGATCGACAGGCCAGGGCACATTGGAAGTGACTGGCGCGCGCACCAGCGGCAGTTCCGCGCATAGCCGATCGAGCACTGTCGCGAAGGCCCGCACCGCGGCGTGATAGGCGGTGTCAACGGCATGCGCCGTACCTTCGGCCAACAGGATGAGGTCGATCGGCCCATCCTGAAGATGCAGACGCGGCGTGCCAGACCCGGTCATCAGTCGCGCGGTGGCCCTCATTCCCGAGCCCGTGGTTCCAGCGGCGCCCAAGGCCAGGGATTCTCGGCATTCGCCTTGACGTGGCGCGGTGTGCCATCAAGCACTAGCGAGGCCGCAGGCCGCACATGGTCCATGTGCCCACCCATGGCGGCAAACTGCGTCAACGGCATGGTGAACTCGATCGGCGCGACCAAGGCGGGCGTCGGGACGTAGCCGAAAGCGTTCTCGGGCAGTCGCGTCACATCGACCATGAATGTGATACCTCCGCCTGGCCAAAGATAGACCGGCGCGCCGCCGCAGGTCAGCCGAGTGATACCCTCCGACACAGCTCGCGTCAGCCTCACTGGATTGTCGGTGACACCGGCGCGCAGCGATCCTCCGGCGCCACCGACGAAGACCACGCTGCACAAAGCAGGCTCGCAATTTTCGGCAATGCGTTCGACCGATTGCACGAGAACCTCGGGAAGCGGATGCGCGATCGGACGCAAAGCCTCGTCCAACTCGTAATAGGCGGAATGTTCGCCGGTGGTGCTGACCATCAGCATCCGCATGCCCGCCCGCGCATGCTTGGGGTCAAAAGGTTCAAGGATCGACAGAGGATCCGAAATATCGGTGCCGCCCCAGCCAGTGCCGGGATGCGCCACCTGAAAGTAGCGGCCGGGCGTGGAACGCCGTCCGCGCATGCGAATGCCGGTCGGTGGAATGTCCAGCATCTTGCCCGCCTGATGCTCGGACAGCACGCCGGTAATGTGGTCGTCTACCACCACCACCTCGTCGATCTTGCCAACCCATTGGCGGGCGAAGATGCCGATCGTCGCCGATCCACAGCCGACACGCATGCGATCTTCGGCCACGCCGTTCACGACCGGCGCACGCCCCGCTTGCACGATTACGCTTGCTCCCGTCTCGATCGTCAGCTCGACCGCCTTGCCATTCGAAAGATCGAGGAGCGTCTCACAGGTGACGCGGCCTTCCTTCTTGCCGCCGCCAGTCAAGTGGCCGACACCACCAAGAGACAGCATCTGCGAGCCGTATTCGGCGGTAGTCACATGCCCCACGGGCTCACCCTGGGCGAGCACCAGCGCGCGCTCGGGGCCGAGATGCCGGTCGGTGTCGATCTTCACCTTCACGCCGCAATAGCTGAAGATGCCCTCTGTAACGACGGTCACCATGTCGACGCCTTCGACCATGGTCGAGACGATGAAGGGCGCCGGCTTGTAGTCCGGATAAGTCGTGCCAGCGCCGATCGCGGTGACGAAAGTCTCGGCGCCGCACACCATCCGGCCGTCCCACTCCACGCTATCGCCAAAGGGAACGACAGTACCGCCCTGGGCAACCGTGCGTTCCAGCAGCACCAGAGGATCGACACGGACCAGCATGCCACCGTCATTGGCATAGCGGTCGCAGGCGCCAGCGGTACCCGGCCGGATATTGCACATGACCGGGCAAGCATCGCAGCGCACGATCCCCGGGGCGGATGCTTCGCTCATGATGCGGAGGTCTCCGCGCGTAGCCGCGCGATGCGGGATTGGAGAGCAGGCCATGCCGGCTTGCCCGGTGCGAATTGGCGCCGCAGGAAGCCCACAAGATCCGTCAATTGGGCGTCGTTGAGCGTTTCGGCGAAGCCGGGCATGGCGCCCAGGCTCTTGTTCGCCGGTGTCTGGATGCCGTTCAGGATCACTCGAATGAGGTTGTTGGGTGACGCGCTGTGCAGGTTGCTGTTGAGCGCAAGATTCGGCTGCACGCCGAATTGCGGCATCACGGCGGCCTCATGACAGACAGCGCAGGCGTTTTGATAGATTCGCGCGCCTGGACCGCCCGAAATTCGCATAGCACCTGTCGTGGAGGCTTTGATCTCGGCCACCATCCGCGCCTCCGTCTCGGCCGTCACCGGCGCCGATTGGCTGGAGGCGAGGTAGTGAGCCATGGCGAGGAGATCGGCCTCCGGCAAACCAGCAAGTTCCTGAATGACGGGCGCCATTGGTCCGGCCGCAGGACCATGCAACGCGGAATAACCGGTTCGGAGGTAGACGAAGAGTTCGCCCTCGCTCCAGGGGATCGGCGCATGGGACAGGCCCATGAGCGGTGGCGCCTCCCAGCCGTCGGCGACCGCGCCGCCCATGGGGCGAGAGGCCCGCTCGGCACCAAGCAGGTTGCGACCCGTGTGGCAGGCCCCGCAATGGCCAAGACCCTCCACGAGATAGGCGCCGCGATTCCATTGCGCCGAGCGGATCAGATCCGGCTGGTAGGCGCCAGGCCGATGGAACAGGAGATTCCATGCGGCCATGAGTGGGCGCAGACTGAAAGGGAAGGCCAATGCCGTTTGCGGCGCCACCGAACCGACGGGCGCTTGCGCCATCAGATAGGCGTAGATCGCTTGCAGGTCCGCATCCGTTGCGCGGGTGAAATCGGTATAGGGAAAGGCGGGGTAGAGGTGGTGGCCATCGCGGCTGACCCCGTCGCGCATGGCGCGATCGAAGGCCGCATAGGACCACGTGCCGATGCCAGTACCGATATCGGGCGTGATGTTCGGCGTGTAGACCGTACCGAACGGCGTTTGAATGCCCAAGCCGCCAGCGTAAGCAGCGCCGCCGGGCACAGTATGGCAGATCGCGCAGGCGCCCAGGCCCGCCAAGACCCTGCCCCTGGCTACAGCGGCGGCGGAATAGAGCGAGGTATCCGCTGGGGCCACGGGTGCGATGGCCGCGCGCAAGGGAAGCGCCATCGTCGCGAGACCGACCAGGCCTGCGAAACCCGCGCCCAGCGCGGCCCAGAAACCGCGCCTGACCTTGCCGGGAGGTTGCGCGGGCGTGATTCCCGCCGCCTCAAGACCAGCGCGCACACGCTCCGGCGTGAAGGGTAATTCCCGGAAGCGCACACCCGTCGCGTCGTAGATCGCATTGGCGATCGCCGCCGCGCTGGGGACGGAGGCGGACTCGCCCACGCCAAGCGGCGGCTGATCAGGGCGCGGCACCATCAGGACATTGATGACCGGCACCTCGGGGAAGGTGATGATCGGATAGGTGCCCCAGTCACGCGTCGCGACGGCGGTGCCCGTGAACGCCACCTCCTCCTTCAGCACGCGGCTGACCGACTGAATGACATTGCCGTGGATCTGATGACGCACTCCGGCCGGATTGATCATCAGCCCGGAATCCTGGCCGACGGTGACGTGCGTGACCGCGACCTCTCCAGTCGCTTTGTTAACCTCGACATCCGCGACCCAGGCTGACCAGGCGGCGCCATAACCGGGGAATTTGCTATGGACGTAGAGCGCGTAGGCGAAACCGCGCCCTCGCAGGACATCGCCATCCCCGCCCGCGCTGCCGGGCTCGGTATGCGGTACCCAATTGGCGCGTTCGGCGACCGCGTGGATCAGGTCGACGGCGCGTTCATCCTTCAGGTAGCGCAGGCGAAAGGCGATGGGATCGACACGCGCCGCCGCCGCCGCCTCGTCAATCCAGGATTCGTGCGCGAAACTATTCGGCATGGATGAGACGCCGCGCAGCCACGAGGCGCGGACGATCGGCGGCATGTCATGCGCCACGACACGCATATGCTCGTAGCCATAGGGCGGAATCGCGGTTCGGTCGCCCATTTCGGAAATGACAGGAACAGGCGAAATGGCGCCGGTGAGCAAGGCCGCCAGGATCGGCGCGCCGTTGGACGGATACCGCACCGAGAAATCGTACCCAACGACGCCGCCCGCGGCATCGAGGCCTCCGCCAACTTCCATGAGCTGCGCGGCGCCCTTCGGCTCCCAGGCATGCTCCTGCTCGCGCGTGAGCTGCACGCGAACCGGGCGGCCAACCGCACGTGACAACAGAGCGGCATCGGCGCTGACGTCATCGGCGCAGTTGCGGCCATAGCAACCGGCGGCCTCCATGCGGATGATTTCGACCCGCTCCTCTGGGAGCTGTAAGAGACTGGCGATGTCGGCGCGCAACACGTGCGGGTTCTGAGTACCTGACCAGACTGTCAGCCCGTCCGGCCGGAAATCGGCCAATGAACAGGACGGACCGATTGAGCCGTGCATCTGATAGGGCCAGACGTAGGTGCGTGGCATGGGCAATGCGGCGCCGGCGATCGCCGCATCCACGTCACCGCGGTTCATGAGAAGCCGCGGCGTGCTCGGGTTGGCGCGCAAGGCCGTCTGAATCTGGCTGAGATCGGGCAAGGATGGCGTCGGCTTCCACGACACCGTCAGGCGCTGCGCCGCGAGGGCCGCGTGTTCCTCGCGCTCGGCAACAATTCCGATGAAGTCGCCGATGGTGACGACCGCCAGGATGCCGGGGATGCCGGCCAAAGAAGACTCATCCACCGCGATCAGGCTGGTGCCGACGAAAATCCCGCTATCGAGCCCCGTATAGGGTGGCCGCACGACACGGCCATGCGCCATGCCAGCCACCCGCATGTCATGCACATAGACGAGCTGGCCGGTCGCCTTCGCCGGAAGATCAACACGCGAGACAGGCTGGCCCACCACACGGTAGCCCGCGACCGGTCGCAGCGGCGCCTCGGGATCGATCCGCACCACTCGCCGTTTGCCCGTGATAAGCTCTCCGTAGGAGATCGACAGGTTGCCGCCTTTCGGCGTCAGGACGACTCCATCCTCCACCCGCAACTCGGAGAGCGAAACACCCAGCCGATCCGCGGCAAGCGCCAACAAGGTCTGCCGGGCAGTGGCGGCGGCCTGGCGCAAGGGAACGGCGGTGATCTGGATGGTCTCGCTGGCAATCGTCGCCCCTTGGTTAGGAGTGCGGGAAGGATCACCAAGCACGACCGTCACGCGGTCGAAGGCGACATCCAACTCCTCCGCGACGATCTGGCCCAAAGCCGTGCCGATGCCCGTGCCGAGATCGACATGACCGTTGAATGCCGTGACGTGGCCATCCGCCCCGACCATGACAAAGATTTCGACATTCTCTTCACCGTCCGGCAGCGAAGAGGAGGCGTCCGGTAAATCGCGCACCACCAGCAACACGTCATGCCACCGCATATAGTCGCGGCGATCACGCGGAAGGTCGGGCTGCGCCGTCATCTCACGGGCGCCCCAGACGCCGCGCGCAAGGCGGCGCGCATGATTTCGACATGGGCGCCACAGCGGCACAGGTTGTAGCGAAGTGCCTCGCGTATCGTAGCCTCGGCGGGATGCGGATCATGCCGCAGCAAAGCTTCGACCGTCATGATCATGCCGTTCAGGCAATAACCGCATTGCGCACCCTGCTCGGCGACGAAGGCGGCCTGCACCCGATTCGGCGCGGCAGGCGAACCTAAGCCCTCCAAAGTCGTGATTTCGCGGTTTTCGGCCAGTGCCGCCGGCAGACAGCATGACCGCGCGACCAGGCCATCGATCAGCACCGTGCAGGCACCGCATTCCCCGAGGCCGCAGCCGTATTTCGGCCCGTTGAGGGCCAGATCGTTCCGAAGAATGAAGAGCAGCGGTGTCTGCGGATCGATCTCGACGCTGTGGGAGCGACCATTGACGCGGAGCGAAACCGGCCGCGTCACCCGACGCGTCCTATTCGCTTCCGGCTGAAGGTGCCACCACCCGTCATGCCCAACAGCGTTCCTTAGTACACAAACGATCTTGTTGCCCGCTTACCGGCGCTGTCAACCTCAATCCGGCATCGGCACCCTCCGCCGCTTTACCCCTCCCCGTCGCCGTCCTAGTCATTGGTGTACAAACGATCGGAGCTTCCGCTCATGAGCCGACGCGTGGCCGGGATCGAT
This sequence comes from Acidisoma sp. S159, assembly GCF_009766125.1. Lineage (NCBI taxonomy): Bacteria > Pseudomonadati > Pseudomonadota > Alphaproteobacteria > Acetobacterales > Acidocellaceae > Acidisoma > Acidisoma sp. S159. Next base: position 470,597 of record NZ_LMUG01000067.1, on the reverse strand, counting down.
GTGGGCGGGACCTTCACGGACCTCCTGTTGTTCGAGGAGGATGAGTCGGGCAGCCGTGTGCGTTTCGCCAAAGTTCCGACCACCACGGAAAATCAAGCCGAAGGCGTCCTGCAGGCGATCCACGCTGCCGGCGTGACGGCCGCCGGCCTCGACCTCGTGATCCACGGCACGACCGTCACGACGAATGCGCTGCTGGAGCGCAAGCTTGCCCGCGTCGGGTTGGTCACGACGGCGGGGTTCCGCGACACGCTGGAGATCGGGCGCCGTACGCGGCCCCGCCCCTACGGCCTGTTCGGCGTCTTCGAGCCGCTGGTGCCACGGGACCTGCGCCTTGAAGTGCCCGAGCGCATGAATGCCGCAGGCGAGGTCGTGACGCCGCTCGATGAGGCGGCGGTCGAGGCGGCAGTGCGGCATTTGCTGGAGTCCGGCTGCGAGGCGCTCGTCATCCATTTCCTCCATTCCTATGCCAACCCGGCGCATGAGCGCCGCGCGGGGGAGATCGCGGCCCGGCTTTGGCCGAACAGCTACGTCACGCTCGGCCACGCGCTGCTGTCGGAGTATCGGGAATACGAGCGCGGCACGACCGCCTCGGTCAATGCCGCCGTGCAGCCGGTGCTCGACCGCTACCTCGATCGCCTCGTGCAAGGGCTGCGCCGGGACGGCTTCACCCATGAGTTGCTGGTCATGAACGGCAATGGCGGCACGATCGCTGCTCCGCTCGCGGCACGGGAAGCCGCCAAGACTGTGATGTCGGGCCCGGCCTCCGGCGTCATCGCCGCCGCGGTGACGCTGACCCAGTCCGGGGTGGGTGACGCTGTGACCTACGACATGGGCGGAACCTCCACCGATGTTGCGCTCATCAGCGGCGGACTCCCCGAGGTTTCGGCTGAGTTGACCATCGATTACGGGCTGCCGATCCATGTGCCCATGGTTGATGTCCGCACTATCGGCGCGGGCGGCGGTTCCATCGCCTGGCTGGATGCGGCGGGAATGCTGCGTGTCGGGCCAAACAGCGCCGGCTCGACGCCTGGTCCGATCTGCTACGGGCGAGGTGGCACGCTGCCCACCATTACCGACGCCAACCTTGTGCTCGGCCGCCTCGATGCCGCGAAGCTCATGACGGCGGCGAATCCCGTCAGCGTCGAGACCATACGCGCCATCTTCGAGGCGATCCTTGCCCGGCCGCTGGGCTTGTCCGTGGATCAGGCGGCGGCGGCCGTAGTGGCACTTGCCAATATCCACATGGTGGGAGCGATCCGGATGGTGTCCCTGTCGCGCGGCCGAGATCCGCGCGACCTGACGCTGTTCGCCTTCGGCGGCGCCGGGCCGCTGCATGCGGTTGCGCTCGCGGCTGAACTCGGCATTCCGGAAGTGCTCATTCCGGCGCGGCCGGGGCTGACCAATGCGCTGGGCTGCCTGGTCGCCGACCTGCGCCAGGACTTCGTGAATACGGTGAATGTTGCGCTGGACGTAGTCGAGATGGCGGCGGTGCATCGCGTGTTGGCTGATCAGGTGAAACGCGGCGTCGCGATCAATGCCGCCCAGCAAGGCGAGATCCAGTTCACCGAGATTCGCCATTCGGCGGATATGCAGTTCCGCGGCCAGACCCATCTCATCCGCGTGGCGATACCCGATGCGGCAATAGGACGCGATACACTGCAATCGCTTTTCGAAGAGGCTTACTTCGCGCGCTTCCAGATCCGCATGCCGGAGATCCGAGCAACACTTGTGAACCTCAATACCTCCGTCACTGGCCGCCGCAAACCGTTTCCGATTTCCTCACTTCTCGAACTTTCGGCGAATACCGGCGATGCGATGACGGCGCGAACGGGTTCGCGGCCTGTCTTCGCGGACGGACGCTGGGCTGACACACCAATCTTCCGGCGCGAGGCGCTGAGCGTGGGTGCTGCCGTAACGGGACCGGCCGTTATTGAGCAACCCGATGCCACGACCTTTGTCGAGCCTGGTGCGCGGATGCGCGTCGATGCTTTTGGCAATCTTCGGATCATGACCTTGGCAGGCCTAAACCAATGACCGTGAGCTTCGCTACCGATCCGCTGACCCTGGCGGTCATCGAGGCCGGATTGCAGCAGGTCTGCAACGAGATGGACCTTGCCTTCTCCCGCTCCGCCTTCTCGCCGGTTATTGCCGAGGCCGACGATCGTTCCGACGGGATCTACGACCGCCACACCGGTTCCCTCATCGCGCAGGGCGAGCTTGGCTTGCCGGTATTCGTCGGCGTGATGCAAGCCTCGACCGGGGAGATCATTCGCCTTATCCGCGAAGGCCGTGTGGCAGCACCCGAGCCGGGTGACGTCTATATCGTCAACGACCCTTATCTCGGCGGCACGCATCTGATGGACGTGCGCTTCGCCATGCCCTTCTTCCATGAGGGCGGATTGTTCTGCTGGCTGCAGAATACGGGACACTGGCCGGATACCGGCGGCATGACTCCTGGCGGCTTTTCCGCTCACGCGACGGAGTCCGAACAGGAAGGGCTTCGGCTGCCGCCCGTGAAGCTCTTCAAGAAGGGGATCCTGGATCAGGAGATCCTCTCGATCATACTCTCCAATATCCGGGTAGCCGACCAGCGTATCGGCGATATCAAAGCACAAGCGGCCGCGCTCAAGATGGGCGAGCGGCGATTGACGGAGCTGCTCGCCCGCTACGGCCGAGACGTCGTGGAAAGCGTCATCGGCGAAATGCGTGAGCGCGCGAGCAGCCTTATGCGCGCGAAACTCGCCACCGTGCCGGATGGGCGCTACGAGAGCGAAGCCTCCATCGATTCAGATGGTGTCGTCAATGAACCGCTGCGCATCGCGCTGACGATGACCAAGGCGAACGGTGTTTTGAGTTTCGACTTTTCGCGGTCGAGTGCGCCGTGCCGTGGCCCGATGAATTCGGTTTTCGCGACGACGCTCTCGTCTGTTTATCTCGCCGTGCGGCATGTATTTCCGGATGTGCCGCTGAACGCCGGGGCGTTCGAGCCGCTGCGCGTGTTGCGGCCTGAAGGCACCTTCCTCGACGCCCGGTATCCGCGGCCGGTCTCGGGCTGCGCGGCAGAGGTTTCCCAACGCATCGCGGAGGCGGTCTTTCTGGCGCTGGTTCAGGCTGTCCCGGATCTGGTGACTGCTGCGCCCGCCGGCACCTCCGGCAACTTCGCGCTGGGAGGCTTCGATCCCGGGAAGGGCACGTCTTACGTGATGTATCAGATCTCCGGCGGCGGCTACGGCGGCAACGCCCAGCATGACGGCCTTACGAATGGTTGCTCGACCATCGGCATTTCCAAGACCACGCCCGTCGAAGTGCTGGAACAATACTATCCCGTTCTCTTTCGGCGCTTCGCCTTGCGAGAAGGTTCAGGGGGTGCGGGCGCGCATCGCGGTGGGTTTGGCGTGCATTACGAAGTGGAGTTGCTGCGCGGCGAGGCGCGTGCCAGCTTCGTCATGGACCACGGGCGCTTTGGACCACCCGGCGTGCTGGGTGGGAAAGACGGCGCGCCGAACATCGTCCGCGTTCATCGCAACGGCGTCGTATATACGCCCGAGCATCTCTCGAAGGACCAAGACATCCAGATCGCGGCGGGTGACCGTGTAGAAGTGCTGACGCCGGGTGGCGGGGGCTACGGCGATCCGGTGTCGCGTCCGCAAAGTCTCGTTGAAAGGGATAATCTACGTGGATATTACACGCAGATCGATTCGCGCGCGTTGTGGCCGATGGCCAGCGTAATAGAAAATACTAATCTCCCACCTTATGAAACGAAAACCAAACGACCATGAAACAGGCGCATTGATTGTTCATGCATGGCTTTTGGGTGAGACGCACCGTCATCAGTGTTCGTGGCAGTATGTTCGTGGACCATGGATCGGGGCGCTTCTCAAAGCGTGCGAAAGCTCCCCGAGCTCCCGTCCGATACTAACGACCGTGCAACTCTCGCATCCATCCACAAAGACGGCCGGCTACGACTAATACGTCAGCGCATGGCGGGATTTGCGGTAAGGAACTGTTGCTCCAGAAAGTCGATGAACGCGATGACCCGCTGGCTGAGCAAGCCTGCCGTTGTCACAGCATACAGGTTCGCCTCGCCGACCGAAAATACATCAAGCGCGGTCGTGATCTGGCCGGCGCTCAACTCCTTCCGGATACCCAAAGCGCCTCTCCGGATGATGCCGCGTCCCGCGAGTGCCCAGTCGCGAAGGGCCGCGCTGTCGTTGGCAACGCGATCTCCTTGAACGCGGACCGACATCGGCTTGCCATCAACCAGGAAAGGCCAGGCGGCGGACGGTGCGTCGGGGCGTGCGTGTACAAGGCAATTGTGCTGCGCAAGATCATCCGGCTTCTGGGGCATGCCCCGCGCATTCCAGTAGGCCGGCGCCGCGCACACGACTCGGCTGACCCGCAGCAGCAAGCGCGCTTTCAAGGTCGAGTCAGTCAACGGGCCGAAGCGTAGGGCGACGTCGATTTCGTGCCCTACCAAATCGACGACATCGTCCGCGAAATGCAGAGTGATCTTTACTTCCGGATGTTCGAGTAGAAACCGGTCGACGACAAGCGCTAGCCCGTGCCAGCTAAATTCCTGCGGAGCGGTGATCTTGATCGGGCCTCGCAATGGCCCATTGTGCGCACCCGCGATCGCCGCATCCCAGTCGGCTAGGATACGTCGCGAGTCAGACAGGAATTGCCGCCCCTCGTGAGTGAAGGACAACCGCCTGGTGGACCGGGTGATGAGGCTTGCTCCGGCCCGCTCCTCGAGCTGCTTCAGCGCGACCGTAACCGTCGATGTGGCCACGGACTCGAGGCGAGCCGCTCCGGACAGGCTGCCGGTCTCGGCGATGCTGACGAAAAGGCGCAAGGCCTCAATCGTGTCCATTTCTCGCGGTTCCCGAAAGGTGAAATCGAACCAGGCCTGATTATCACAGGTGGCGAAACAAACAATATTCCGGCCTCACACCTTGGACCGCCGACCGCCATGCCATGCGGAACCGCGGCCAAGATATTTCCTGGAAAGACAAGATCATGGCTAAGGTCGTCATCGTCACCGGCGCTTCGCAGGGCATCGGTGCTGAAATCGTCAAGGCGTTTCGAAGGCTCGACTACCGCATTGTCGCGACCTCGCGCACGATCGAGCCGTCTGAAAATCCGAACATTCTGACCGTCGCAGGTGATATCGGCGATCCCGCGACCGCCCAGCGCATCATTTCCGAAGCGGTCGCGCGGTTTGGCCGGGTCGACACGCTGGTAAACAACGCTGGCATCTACATCGGCAAGCCTTTCACCGAGAACACCATTGAAGACTATAACGCCGTCATGAACGTGAACATGGCCGGCTTCTTCCACATCACCAAGCTGGCCATCGCCGAAATGGAAAAGCATTCGAGCGGCCACGTGGTGAGTGTCACCGCCAGCATCGAGAACGGCATCACTGGCGCGCACATGGCGCTGGCGGCGCTGACCAAGGGCGGCCTGAACGCCGTCACCCGGGCGCTGGCGATTGAATATGCCAAGCAGGGCATCCGCGTGAACGCGGTCGCGCCAGGCGTTACCAAGACGCCGATGCATCCTACGGAAAATCACGAAATGCTGGGCACTTTCCATCCGCTGGGCCGCATGGGCGAAGCAAGCGAAGTCGCCAGCGCCGTCGTGTTCCTGGACTCGGCAGAGTTCGTCACGGGAGAAATCCTGCACGTCGACGGCGGCCAGAGCGCCGGTCGCTAAGCGAGTCCAATGGAGCCTTTGCGGTTATCGCGAAGGGCTCCATTAGCCTTCCTGCAAAGGCACCCTGGAATGTTCCAGACCCCTTTCACCCGGTGCAGAGACTGACCATCCGTGCGCTTCAGCTTCTCTTCGCAAGAGGACAGCTTCCGCGGCCGCGCCGTCTCTCTGATACGCTGAACGATGCATCGCCACCGACGCAGTTGGGATTCAGGCCGGCAATTTTCAGCACGCCCATAGGAACCGATTTGCCTCCAACATCAAGCCCGGCGGCGGTGCAACAGTCGTCCCTGGCGGTGCTGCTAGCCAGCAGCTTCGCCTTCATCATCGTCCAGCTGGACGTCACCATCGTCAATGTCGCGCTGCCCAAAATGGGCGTGGAGCTGGGCGCCCAGGTCAGCACCCTGCAATGGGTGATCTATGCCTACACGCTCGGCTTCGCCAGCTTCTTGCTGTCGGCCGGCGTGATTGGCGATAAATTCGGCGCCAAGCGTGCGTTCCTGAGCGGATTCGCCCTGTTCACTGGCCTTCCTCGATTCCACTTGCGCCCACGATAGTGCCGGCCCTGACCACGTCGATCTTGTTCAGCGTCGAAAGGCATCTGGCCGGGACGGCATCGGCCGTGCTGAACACAGCGTGCCAGGTGGGCGGCGCGACCGGGGTCGCCATCTTCGGCGCCATTGTGGCGAGTGGCACCGGCGGGCGGTCATGGGCGGTGTACGGAGTGCAATGCTGATTGAAGCACTTAGTCTGCGATGCGGCCGGAACTTCTGTTCGGATTTCTGATCGCTGACAAACTAGGCTAGCGTCTTCGCCATTTCGGCCGCTTCAAAGTAAGACGCGCCGAGTTTCGCATATTCGTTCAGATGATTGTACAGAAGCGTGACCCCGCGCGCGCGCCAAAATCCGACGTCCGACGCTGTGACAAGCATGCCGGCAGCCTTGCCAGCTGCGGTCAAACGCCCGACGAGACTTTCGATAACCGCGATGACGGCAGGGTCGCGATAGTCTCCGCCTTTGCCTAGACTTTTCGCGAGATCGACTGGCCCAATGAAATAGGCGTCGATACCAGGCAATTCGATCAGCGCGTCAAGAGCCTCGGCAAGACCGGCGGTCTCCACTTGCATGATGACGATCTTGTCTTCGGCGTTGGTCGGGAAGCAGTATCGCACCGATTCGACGACCTCGCGCGCCTGCGGCACAGTCTCCACACGCGGCACGACGATGCCGTGAATGCCGCGCAGCATATAGCGCTCGATGACCCACGGCTCGGGCGCGAAGATCCGCACCAGGGCGCAGAGCCCGGCGGCGCGAGCGGCGCGGGCCATGTCCTCGACGCGCTCCGCCCCCGGGCTGCCCTGCTCCATGTCGATCATGACGGCATCGGCGCCAAGGCCGCCGATGAACTCCACCAGACTGGGTGAAGGATGATCGGGGTTCATCATCACGACGCGTTCGCGCGCTAGCAGCCGCTGCTTGAATGTCCGACTCATGGCCATTCTCCAAATTCCTGACCGTTTTGCCGCCGGTAAGCCTGTATCACGCTGGAGTCCGTAATCCCGCCCCCCTCGCTCGCCAGAGCCGAGGCGACGACGCGGGAAACCGCACGTGCAAGCGGTATCGCGCATGCGAGAGAGGCCGCCTCCGCGAGGATGATCTGGAGGTCCTTCTCAAAGATCGCGAGCCGCGGCCCGCTCGTCGCGTCGCCGCTCAACATGATCGGTGCCTTCGTCTCGAACATTCTCGAAGTGCCGGACGAGGCACAGATGATTCGATAGAGCAGCGCGGGGTCGAGCCCCGACGTCATGCCAAGAGTCAGTGCCTCGGCCGTCGCGACGATATGCGTCGCGGTGAGAAGCTGATTGACCATCTTGGCGCGGGAGGCGTCGCCCGCGCGGCCGCTGACCTCGAAGATGTGCCTTGCGATCACCGGCAGAAGCGGGCGGACCGCGGCCATCGCCGCCTCATCTCCGGCGATGATGGCGGCGAGCTCTCCAGCGGCGGCCCCCGCCGCGCCGCCGCTGACCGGCCCGTCCAGCAGATGAGTGGCCGAGGCCAGCAGCCGGTTCGCGGTCTCTTCGGCAAAAGCCGGCGGCACGGTGCTCGCGAGCCACACGGTCGCGCCGCCGGGTATGCCAGCGGCCGCGCCGTCCGGGCCGAAGAGCGCCGCCTCGGCCTGCGTGGCGTCACGCACAATGACCAGGAGAACCTCGCAGTCAGTAGCGGCCTGGAACGGCGTCGCCGCCCGCTCCGCGCCCAGCCGCACCAGGCCCGCCATCGCCGCCTCGTCCGGGTCGTAGGCGCGAACCTCGTGGCCCGCGGAAAGCAGTCGGGCCGCCATCGCGCTCCCCATGGCACCCAGCCCGAGAATGCCGACCCGCATTGCCAAGACGCCCGCCGTCACGCGAATGGCGGCCTCGCACGGTACCAGCCCGCCGCCTGTTCATAGGCATGGGCGACGCGCAGCACTGTCGCTTCTTCGTGCCAGCGTCCGGCGATTTGCAGCGCGAGCGGCAAGCCGTCGCCGTCGAACCCGGCCGGCACCGAAATCGCCGGCTGGCCGGTGATGTTGAAGGGCGGACAATAGCGCGTCAGCGACCCCATGAGGTTTTCCTGCACGTTCGCGACCGTCACCTCCTCGGCGCCCACCGGCCAGGCGGGGAAGGGCACGACCGGCATCAGGATCACATCAACCGACCGCATCACCGCCTGATAATCCGCGATGATCTTCTGACGCACCCGATGCGCGTGAACATATTCGACCGCCGGCATAAACGCGCCCTGCCGCACCAGGCTCAGCACGGTCGGCGAGTAGTCCTGCGGCCGCGTCTTGAGATAATCGCGGTGGCTCTCGGCCAGTTCGGACGCCGCGATTGCCCACATGATGGTGCGCGACAACAGATGGTCCGGCAGATCGACCTCGACGATCTGGGCGCCCTGCTCTGCCAGCGAGGCGATCGCGGCGTCGCAGGCGGCGCGCATCTGCGGGTCGATGAGCTCGCTCGCCTGCAGCTTCGGCACACCGGCGACGATCCCACGCAGCCCAAGCCCCAGATCCGCCGTGACATCCGCCACGGGACGGCGGGAACCCGCGGGGTCGCGCGCATCGGGGCCCGCGATGGCATTCTGCACGAGCGCCGTGTCGCGCACGGTACGCGCGAAGGGGCCGACGTGATCGAGGCTGTAGCCCGCCGGTACCACGCCCGCACGGCTGACAACGCCATAGGTCGGCTTCAGCCCGACAATGCCGCAGGCGGCCGCTGGCAGGCGCACGGAACCGCCGGTATCCGTGCCCAGACTCGCATAAGCAAGCCCGGCCGCGACTACGCAGGCGGGACCGCTGCTGGAGGCGCTGCAAGTCCGGTCGGTCTGCCACGGATTGCGGACTTCGCCGTAATCCTCGTGCACGCCGCCAAAGGCGAATTCGTAGAGATTGGTCTTGCCGAGGATAACCGCGCCAGCCTGCTTCAGCCTTTGCACGACGGTCGCGTCCTCATCCGGCACCCAATCCGCCAGGATGCGAGATCCGGCCGTGGTCCGAATGCCGCGTGTCGCCATATTGTCCTTGATGGCAACCGGCACGCCGTGCAGCGGTCCGAGGCGCAACCCGGCTTGCGCCAGTCGATCCATACGCTCGGCCTGCGCCAGCGCCGACTCGGCCAGCACGGTGATGAAGCAATTGAGCTTCGGATTGAGCCGCTCGATCCGGTCGAGCATCAGCCGCGTCACCGTCACGCTGGTGATCTCGCCCTTCTCGAGCCGCGCGCTGATCTCGCTCAGCGACGTGAAGGGGAGATCGGTATCCGTCTCGGTGCTCATCTCCGCCTCACCAATGATCGATCGGGAGCGTGACAGATGGCTCGAAGCCCGTGACATGCACGGCCCAAAGCGCGGCGAGGCCCGCGAAACCTCCGGCCAGTTGCTCCGCCAGAGTCGCGGCCTCTGCGGCACTCACCTTGATGTCGATCATCTCCGCATAGCGCTGCACCGCCTCGGCGGTGACGGCGAATTCCGGCTGCGTCATCTTCGCGCTCCCTCTACTGGTCCAGCCCTGGCGGCAATGCGGCCGTGACAACTTACCTGACGTCCCGCCCCAAACGGCAGCAACATCGGCACGACTGTGCGACATTGCGGCTGCTCCAGGCTGCAGACTCCCGCGAAGCGGCAGCCGTCTGACGCCACGACCTGAACGCGGTCGCCCTTCGCCAAGCCACCGCCCCGCAGCGCGATCTCGGGATCACGGAGCGCCAGAAGAGACGCGGTGTAAGGATGCAGCGGCGTTGCGAACAGATCGGATGTGGTCGCCGTCTCCACGACCTTGCCGCCAAACAGCACCAGCGCCTCGGCGGTCAGATGGCGGACCACCGCCGGGTCGCTGCTGATGACGACATAGGTCAGTCCCAGCGAACCGGCGAGATCAACCAGCAGATTGAGGATCTGCGCGCGAATGGAGACATCCAGCGCCGAAACCGGCTCGTCGAGCAGCAGCAGGCGCGGCCGCGTCGTCAGGGCTCGTGCGATGGCAAGGCGCTGGATTTGTCCGCCGGAGAATTCATGCGGATACCGCGTCATCTGCGACGGTGGCAGCCCCACCTGCTCCATCGCGGCACCCACGGCACCCCGCAGCTCCGCAGCGCTGAGAGCACCATAGCTCAGCAACGGCATGCCGATCCCATCCATAACCGGGCGCATCGGATTGAAGGAGCCCTGGGCGTCCTGGAAAACCAGGCCGATATGGCGTCGCGCCCTTTGCCAATCCCCCCGCGAGGCCCGGGCAAGATCCATCCCGGCCACGCGCACCGCGCCGGAGAGGGGCCGCATGAGGCCCGTCGCCACGCGGCACAGCGTCGTCTTGCCAGCACCGGAGTCACCGATAACCCCGAGCGAGCGATCCTGCATCACACGCAAACCCACGGCATCGAGTGCCCGGGAGGCGCCCGCCCGTCCGCCACCCCGGCCATAAGTCGCCGTCACCGCCTCGAGTTCCAGCAGCGGCGCGTCAGTCACGTCGCGCTGCCGGGTCGAGGAGGTGGCAGCGTGCCTCGCGCGCGGGGCCCGCCGGCAGAAGCGCCGGCATCTCCTCGCATGCCGCGAAAGCATGCGGGCAGCGCGGCCGGAAGCTGCATCCCGAAGGCAGCGCCGCAAGATCCGGCGGCGTTCCCGGCAGCTCGAACAACCGTCCGCCCTCGCGCTTCTGCAACGCCGAGAACAGCAGGCCCTGCGTGTAAGGATGCCGGGGATCCGAGAAGATCGCCTCGGCCGGACCCTGCTCGACGATGCGGCCAGCATACATGATGACGACGCGATCCGCGATGCGGCGCACCACGCTGAGATCGTGGCTCACCAGGATCATCGCGAGCCCGGTCTCCCGACGCAGCTTCTCCAGCAGCGCGAGCACCTCGATCTGGCTGAGGAGATCGAGAGACGTCGTCGGCTCATCGGCGACCAGAAGGTCGGGCCGGATAAGCAGAGCGAGCGCGATGCTGACACGCTGCGCCACACCGCCGCTGACCTCATGCGGATACTTGTCCAGCACCGCCTCGGCATCGGCGATGTTGCAGCTCTGTAGCGTCTGGATGACCTCCGGCCGCAACTCCCGCCAGGGCTGCGGCAAGTGCGCGCGCAACACCTCCGCTATCTGCGCACCCATTCTGTATGCCGGATCGAAGGACAGGCGCGAGTTCTGGAAGATCATGCCGATCCCCCTCCCTCGTATATGCCGCAGCCGCTTCTCCTGATGCGGCCGCAACTCCTCGCCCTTGAAGGTGATCCGGCCACCGACATAGCGCGTCGGCGGCGAGGGCAGCAGCCAGGACAGCGACATGCAGGTCACGGTCTTGCCGGAACCGGATTCACCGACAATGCCCAGGGATTCGCCGGATGAGATGGCGAAGGAGACATCCTCCACGGCATGCACCTCGCCCGACGGCGATCCGAAACGCACCGTCAGGCCCGAGACCTCCAGCAGCGCAGTCACAACCGGGTCCGCAGCCGGGGATCGAGCGCCACGCGCAGGCCGTCGCCCACGTAGTTGAACGCCAGGGCGATGATCACGATGGCGATACCGGGCACGGTGGAAACCCATGGCGCGCTGTCGAGCGAATGCATGCCATCGGCGATCATGGCGCCCCAGTCGGGCGTCGGCGGCTGTGCGCCAAGGCCGAGGAAACCGAAGCCGGCCGCGAAGACGACCATCGCGCCCATATTCGTCGTGCCGTAGACGACGACAGCGGGAATCACATGCGGCAGAATTTCGCGCCAAAAAATGCGCCCGTCACCAAAGCCGGAGACGCGCGCGGCTTCCACAAAAGTCGCGGAACGAAGCTGAGCGGTGGTCGTGCTGACGACACGCGCGATATAGGGCGTGATGACGATGGACATCGACAGCACCACCGTCGGCAGCCCGCTGCCGAGCGCCGCCGCGATCGCGATGGCGAGCAGCACCATCGGTATCGCGAACAAGACGTCCAGAACACGCATCACCGCTTCGCCAACGGTGCGGTGGTAGTATCCACCGATCATCCCGAGAATGAGGCCGATGATCCCCGCGACGGCGACGGGAATAATGGCTTCCGGAAAGGCGAGCCGGGCACCAAAGAGGATACGAGCCAGCATGTCCCGCCCCTGTGTATCGGTTCCCAGGATATGCCCCGGCGAAAAGGGCGGCACGAGGATGTTGTCGTCGTCGCCCTCAGTCGGATCGTAAGGCGAGATCAGCGGCGCGAGGACCGTCACGATGACCGCGAGGAGCAGCACGACAACCCCTACCACCGCCATGCGGTCGCGCATAAAGGCGGCCAATGCCTGCCGCCGGGCCGATCGCGGCAGTTCTCCCGTTACGGCCGGCGCCGTGGTCGCGGCGCTCACGATCGCGCTTCTCGTGGATCGAGCGCCATACGGGCGAGATCCGCGACGAGATTGACGAAAATGAAGGCGGCCGAGACGATCAGTACCGCCGCCTGCAGCGTCACGTAGTCGCGCGCCTGGATCGAGGAATAGATCAGATAGCCCAGGCCGGGCCAGCCGAAGACGACTTCCACGAAAAGAGCTCCACCGAACAGGAAGCCCACCTGCAGCCCGGTAATATTGATCGCGTCGGGTAGCACATTGCGGAAGGCATGCACCACTACCTGCCGCCATCGCGGCAGACCTCGCGCCCGGGCCGCCAGGATATAGGGCTGCACAAGCGCCTCCATCATTCCCGAACGCACGATGCGGGCGATGACGGCGAGCGAGATGATCGAATTCGCGAAAGCCGGCAGGATCAGATGTTTGAGAACGCCGAGAACCGTCGGAGGCCCGAGCGGCGAGGCCATGCCAAGCGCCGGTAGCCAGCCGAGCCGGATGGCGAAGAGATAGATCAGCAGCAGCCCAATCCAGAACACCGGTGCGCTGGCACCAATCAAGGTCAGCAGCATCGCGAGACGATCGTACAGGCTGCGGTGGTAGAGCGCCGTCGTTATCCCAACCATCAGGCCGAGCACGACAGCATAGAAGAGGCTGCCCGCTGTCAGGATCAAAGTATGCTCCAGCTTCGGAAACAGCAGCGCCGTCACCGGCACGTGGAATTCGGTCGAAGTGCCGAAGTTTCCAGTGACCGCGCGCTTAAGCCAGATCCAGTATTGCTCCGGCAGCGACCGGTCGAGACCCAGTTCCTTCGTGACCGCCGCGACCGCTTTGGGATCCGAAGCCGCCATGCCCAGCATTGCGAGCGCCGGACCGCCCGGTACCAGATGCAACAGGCCAAAGGTTACGAGCGAGACGCCGATCAGCGTCGGAATAATCGAGAGGACACGCTGGGCGGTATAGGCGAGCACTGCCCAGCGGTCCTGACGTCGCTAGCTCTGCACCCAGACTTTCTTGAAGTCCCACCACCAGTCGGAGGAATGCACGAAGTTCCGAACCTTCGGCGAAATCACGACCGGCGCTAGATCATTGACGATTGGCAGCAGCCACATCTCCTGTGCGTTCAGCGCATCGACGGCACGATATTTCGCGATGGCTGTCTCATCGTCGAGCGAGGAATTGGCTTGGTCGAGCAGAACATCGAAACGCGTATCGGGCTGATGGCCGACATTCAGCGCCGAAGTCGTGCGCAGCGGCAGATTCGGCCAGTATATCGAGGTCATGCCCCAGGACTGCTGGTTCATGCCGATGCCGGCCGTCATGCCGCCTGCCCAGGCGTGCAGATAGCTGATCCATTCCATCGTCTGCAGCTTGATCTTGATGCCGACTTGCGCCGCATCTCTGGCGATCCATTCCGCCATCCCGACCGGATCCATCTCTCCTGATCCACCCGTCGGAATCTGAAAGGTAGTCTCGAAGCCTTTCTCCAAGCCGGCATCCGCAAGAAGTTGCTTCGCCGCTTTTATATTATGCTCGGGATAGCCCGCCTGATCGGTCCAGGACGGGCAGGTTCTGCCGTTGATGCTAACGGCGGGCAGTGCCGTGCCGCGCATCAGCCGCTTTGCCATAGCGTTGCGGTTGATGGACATGAAGAAGGCCTGCCGCACGCGGCGATCCTTCCAATAGGGCTCATGCGCATTGAGTTGCATATACCACAGATGCGGGTTGGCTCGGGCCGTCACGATAAAGCCCTCGCGCTGGAGCGACGCGATTTCCTCGGTTGGCGGCGCGAAGATCACATGCGCATCACCGCCGCGAAGCGCCGCGACGCGCGTCGATGGGTCGGTTAGCGCCTTGAAGATGATCCTGTCGGCTTTCGCTGCGCCTGCCGGATTCCAGTATTTTGGGTTCTTGACTATGTTGAGCTGATCGCCCGGAGATTGACTCTCGAACAGGAACGGTCCGGTGCCGATAGGATGCGCCGCGATCGCCGCCGTCCCGCCTGTCTTCCAAACCGCCGGACTGCTCATACCCATCGTGCCGAGGCCAGACTCCGGCATGCCGCTCACGAAGGGTGCGAAAGGCTTGGCGAGCTCGAACACAACGGTACCCGGATTAGGTGAGGTCATGCTGACCATCTGGGCCGGATTCCAGAACCACGACCGCACGGCCGCCGCCGTGGTGTCGAATTGCGGAGCGTTCTTGCGCCCGAGCTTGCTCTGATCCCACTGCCGCTCGACATTCCACATCACCGCCGCGGCGTCGAAAGGCGTGCCGTCGCTGAAGGTCACGCCATCCTGGAGATGAAATGTGTAGGTCTTGCCGTCGGACGAGCGATCAATCGATTTCGTGATGCCGGGCACGATCGGATCGGAAAGCCCGGACGGATTGTCCATCTCGCGGGCCACAAGCGATTCGTAGATTTGATAGAGGCAGGTGCGCCATGTCACCGCTCCGGTGCCAAGACATGGATCGAGCACATCCCAATTCGATTCCTGACCCACCACCAGCGTGCCACCCGAACCATCCTGCATGGGACCAGTTATCGGAAAGACCGCATCCGAGGCCGCTGCCTCGGCCGGTGCGCTTCTCAGCAGGGCGGAGATCGCCGTGACCGAAAGCCCGAGTGCCGCGGCGTGCGCCGCGAAATCTCGGCGGGAAAGTTTGCCGTGAACCAGATCGGTCAATGCGCCGTCGACGCTGCGGGTCATTTCAAGCCTCCCAGTTCACACGGTAGTCGCGCCAGCCTGGACTCTCACTGTATGAGCGTGACTTTCGCTCCATGATCATGATAGGCAAGATGCGCGGAGGCTCGCAAGCATCTCGTCGAATTCTGCGCGATTCTTGGGAACTGATTTCTGAGCTTGGCGAGACGACTGCCCCGGTGACGCGAATATTGCGCCAGTCCGAAGCACGTAAAAGTAGAAGCGGAGTTTGCTGTAGACGATGCGTACACTGGATCGGATCACCGCAATCCTCGACATTGTCGCCGCCAGCCCTGGCACGGGGCCGGCCGTCGTTGCACGGCAAATCAACCTGCCGTTGCCAACGGTCAGCCGGCTGATGCGCAGCCTCGCGCAGCGCCGCTATCTACAACCCGAGGGCCAGGCCAATGGTTATGGGCTCGGCAGCCGGCTTCTTGAACTCAGCTACGCGGCCCGGCCGACTCACCTTCTGCAGCTTCTGGTGCCCGAGATGGAGAAGCTGCGCGATGCCGTCGAGGAAACGGTGTCGCTGCATGTCCGCGCCGGAGATCAGCGCATCTGCATCTGCGAAGTGCAGAGCGGCAAGTCGATCCGCCGCGTCGTTCCCGTAGGCTTCGTGGTGCCACTGCATTTCGGAGCGACGGGGCTCGTATTGCTCGCCTTTACCGCGCCTGCGTTCCAGAGCGCGTATATCAACGGGCTCGCCTTGAGCGACGACGCGGAACGCGAACTCCGTGCCGAGCTCGCATTGGTTCGGAAGCAGGGCTGGGCGATGGCGGAAGGCTCGTGGAACAGCGGAATCGCAGGCGTGGCGGCGCCGATCCAGCATCATGAGTCCGTCGTCGCGTCGCTGGCTGTTTCCGGGCCTATCTTTCGCTGGAACCGCGCGGCGATGATGGAGCATGTCGAGCACATCGCCGCCGCGGCGCGACGCGCTTCCGCCGGCCTATCCGGCGTGCCGCTGGCCCACGCTGGTTAGAGCTGCATGTTTGAACCATGCTCATTTCCACCACGTCATGCTCGGCGAAGGCCGAGCATCCACGCCTTTGCGTGACGAAGGCAGGCGTGGGTGGCACGCCCTCGCGTGCCATGACGAATCTTTAGATCGCTAGACCCACACCCACAAGCGTCACACCATCGCCATGGCATTGGCCGGCGAGCCCACGCCGCCACGCAAGTTGAGCGGCGAGGACACGAAGAAGCAGGTTTGCACGCCGCTCCGCGCGCATTCCTCCGCAAGGCTGTCGAGGTCGAACAGCTCGCCCAAGACCAGTCCGAGACGAGCGATGGCAAGATGCAGACTCGGTTTACCCTCATGAATGGGCCAAGTCTCGACCGTGACACAGTCGGACGCGACGGCCGCCACTCCGCTATCCCACAGAAATTCCCACATCGCGCTGTCGGCGGCGAGACCCGAATAGGTCCGATTGCGGAACAGGGCGTCACGCTCCGCTCCATCCTGCGCCGCGCGGAAAGCCTCAACCCATCCCGTGCGAACCAGTAGCACATCGCCACGCCCCAGGACCGTACCGGTCTGCTCCAATGCCGCCACGAGGTCGGCCGCCGAAGCGGTTAGGCTGCCCATTGAGGACCAGGCACGACCGATGCGAGCGAAATAACGAGGAAGATCGACCATCACCCCGCGCGTTGCGATCCCGAACCGCACATAATGCTCGATCCCGAGCTTCGTGCCCTCGCGCTGCGTAATCTCCTCCGGTCGCACGCCGTTGTAAAAGCCGTGGATCGGATCGCCGATGTGGCAGAGTCCATCCCATTGCGTCGATCCCTGCGGATATAGTCCATCGACCCGGTCGTCCCGGACGGTGAGCCCCGCAAGGCTGGCGCAGATCAGGGTTTGCGCCGGTGCGGTGCGGTGCCGATGCGCAAGCGGCCCAACCTCGCCGAGCGGGACATGCAGCGGCAGGTTAAGATTGAAGCGCAGGCCGCGCCGTACGAGCGCCGCTGCCGCTGCCGTGGTCTCGGCGTCGATGTTGTTGAGTGTGCCGAGCTGATCCTCGGCGCCCCACACGCCCCAGGCGAGAGGCAAGCCGGTCGCCCGGCCGGGGCAGATCCGCGAATGCTGGAACGCTCATCGATGCGAGAACATCGGCTTTCCCTCTACAGGAAGTTTGGCGCGCAAGATGGTTCCCGTCTCGGATTCGGTGACGAACAGACTGCGGCCGTCCGCGCCGCCATAGGCGAGATTGGTCGTGAGCCGTCCGGTGCAGGATCTGATACGCCAGAGCGGTTCTCCAAAGGGATCGAAGATCCAGACGGAACCGAGGCCGGCATGCGCAACCGCGAGATTTCCGGCTGCATCCACCGCCAGCCCATCCGGGCCGCCAAGCCCGCCGGAAAGCTGGATGAAGAGGCCCACCTTGGTCGTCGTGCCATCCGGCAGAAGCGGAATCCGCCAGATGCAATTCCCGCGAGTCACCGCGACCAGCAGCGCGGTCCCAGCCGCATCTGTCACCAAACCATTGGGGCTCGGCACAGTGTCGATCAGCTTGTCGAGCCGCCCGTCCGCGGTCAGCCGATAGACCCTCCCCGTGGCATCCTGCAGACCCGTCTGGCCCTGATCGGTGAAATACAAATCGCCATTGGCGGCGAAGAACAGGTCGTTGATGCCCTTGAAGTGTTCCGACCACCGGCCGTGGAGAATCGGCGTCACGCTGCCCTTCTCGGCATCGAGCAACATGAGCCCGTTCCGGTAATCCGCGACAAAGATGCGCCCGTCGCGGTGAATCTTCAGCCCGTTCGGCTCGCCGTCGTATTCGGCGACCAGATCGAACCTTCCATCCGGCGATACGCGGAAGATCCGCCCATGGGCGATATCGACAACATAAAGATTGCCGTCCCGATCGAAGGACGGGCCTTCCAGGAAAGAGTGCACGGCGGCACCGCCGCGATTCGCCTCCGTCCATCGGCTGGATCTCGGCTGCCTGTAGATCGCGGGCAGTTCCGCGAAGACCTCAGTTTCCAGGGAGGGAGGCGCCGCGAACATCGGTCAGATCTCCCCAAGCGCCGGTGCGACGCAGCGCCGTTTCCGCGGATCCGCGCCCTCAGGCGACACGGTCACCAGGGCGAATCTGCATCGCACGGCTATCCGCCGCAGGCAGCATTTGCGCCGGATCGCGCGTCACAACGACGTCGATCACCGTAGGACCATCGCCACGCAATGACTGTGCCAAAGCCCCGGCCAGCTCCCCCGGCTGCGTCACTCGCAGCCCGCGGCAGCCGAAGGCACGCGCGACTTCCGCGTAGTTGGTCTCCGCGAGGTCGGAGGCATGGTAGGAGCCGGCGCCGTACATCAGGTGCTGCAACGCCTTCACGTAGCCGGAGGCCGCGTTGTTGACGATGATGATCGTGATCGGCAAGCCCAGCCGCCGGACTGTCTCCAGCTCCCCCGCCATCATGTTGAACCCGCCATCGCCGGTGAGAGCGACGACAGGTCTGCCGGGCGCCCCCAGCGCGGCACCGATCGCGCCGGGCAGGCCGTAGCCGATGGAAGCAAAGCCACGATCCGGAACGAAACCCCGGCCGGGCTGCTTGGTGTCAAACAGCAACCCGCCCCAATGCGCCGCGAAGCCACCATCGGCGACCAGGATGCCGTCGCCCGGCAGCGCCCGGTTGAGCTCGCCCATCAGTCGGCCCATGCCGATCGGAATCTCTTCAGATTCGTAGCGCGGCGCCGCGAGCCGCCGCCAATCCTCCATCCGTTTCGCAATCTCGGCGGCGTAGCTCCTCTGGCGCTCCCGAACGCGAGGTGCGTCTGCCTTCAGGGACTCCCGCAAATCCCGCAGGGTCTCCCGTGCATCGCCCCAAAGCGCCATTTCCGGCGAAAGGGTGCGGCCGATCTCCTCGGCAACGATGTCGATATGGATCACGCGCGCCGTCGCCGGCGGCAGCACGTAGCGCTTGGTGGCGATCTCGCCGAGCTTGCAGCCGACCACGAGCAGAAGATCGGCCTCGGCGATCAGACCATTCGCGATCCGGTCGTAGCGGCCGAACAGCCCGGCACTCAGCGGATCCGTGCAGGCGATCGCGCCTTTGCCCGTCAGGGTATGGGCGACCGGCAGGTTCAGCAGCTCCGCAAAGCGAGAAACCTCCGCCGCCGCACCGCTGAGATGCACGCCGCCCCCGGCCAGCAGCAACGGACGCTTCGCCTCGGCGAGACGGCGCGCCGCCTTTGCCAAGGTCGTTGCATCCGGCCGCATTCGCAGCGCGGGCGCCGCCTGATAAATCGGATCCGCCACGAAGGCCTCGGGCTCGTAGCCGCAACGCGCGTGGCAGATGTCTTCCGGGATCGAGACGACGACCGGGCCCGGCCGGCCGCTGGTCGCAATGGCGAAGGCCCGGCGCACGAGTTCCGGGATCCGCTGCATCGACTCGACGCGCAGCACCTCCTTCGCCGCGGGGCGCAGGATGTCGAGCTGCCGGGCCTCCTGCGTCATGTTCTTGCCGGCGTGGTCGCGATGGGCATCACCGATGATCGCAACCATCGGGGAGCCCGCATTCAGCGCCTCGACCAGGCCGGTGACGAGATTCGTGGCACCCGGGCCAAGGGTCGCGTCCACCAGGCCGACACGGCCGGAGACCTTCGCGTAGGCATCGGCGATGAATGCCGCCGCCCGCTCGTCGTTGATCAGGTAGTGGTCGAGCCCGAGCCGCCGCGCCGCGTCGTAGAAGGGCAGAAGCTGGAAGCCGCCCATGCCGAACATCGGGCCGCCGCCATGCGCTATGATCGAGCGAGCGATCGCCTCGCCGCCTGTCATTTCATTGTCGGTCATCTCTGGACGCACCGCAGGTCTCCGGTGCCAGGGTTGGGGCCGCCATTATTCAAAACCCGTCTCCCGACCTGCGATTCTAGCGGTGCCGTGCTGGCAGCAGCTGCCGCAGGCCGGCGGAGCCGAGACCTTGGGTCAGGCGCCCGAGTTCCTCGGACAGGGCCCGCGCCTCCGTCCGCAGCAGGGCCGCGATATTCTCGCGCCGCTCCGGTAGCATCCGGCTGTCGATCGCGGCGACGCTGAGCGCCACCACCGGCTCACCGTGATCGCCGGTCACCGCGACGCCGACCGCGCTCATGCCCGCCAGGATCCGCCCGTTGTTGAAGGCGTAGCCCTGCCGGCGGGTTTGGGCCACGAGCTCGTGCAGCGTCGTCGCGTCGAAGCCGGCATAGGCTTCGAGCCGAGCGTGATTAGCGGAAACAGTGGTCTCGATCTCCGCATCGGTCAGGCAGGCCAGCAGAGCGAGACTACCGGCACCGACCCCAAGCGGCCGGCGGTCACCGACTGAAAGAGTGAGCGTGCGGATGGGAAAGCTTCCCTCCCGGCGATCGATGCAGAGCGATTCCGCATTGCTGCGCACCGAGAGGAAGACGGTGTCCGAGGTCCGCTCGGCCAGGCGGTCAAGGATTGGCTGGATAAGATCGACGAGACCCCGGCGGCTCGCCGCCTTGGTTCCGAAGGCGAAGAGATCCCAGCCGAGATGAAACAGTCCCGTGGCTTCTTGCTCGATCAACCCCGCCGTCACCATCGCGGCCAATAGCCGATGGGTCGTGGAGCGGGAGAGGCCGGTCGCTGCGGCGATATCAGAAGAACGGCTGCCGCTCGGGTCGCCTGCGGCGACCGCCCGCAAGATCGCGGTGGCGCGCTCGATGCTCTGGTTCCGGGCCGGATCGTCCACTGAGTGGAATTCCATTTCCAACAGGTGCGACAAGACCTACCATCCCGGCCGCTGGCTGCCAAATCCTTTCGCAACTTTGATCAAGCGGGCCGCGCCGCCGCCGCCGCCGCGCAGGAGTAAGCGCCATTGGTCGATAACGAGCCCCGCATCCTCACGCTTCATAGCGTGACGTCGCTTGGCCCGGGGGCGGCGGGAAGCGTGGTCGTCGCAGGATCACATGGCGGTGTTTATGCTGCGGCTGTGGCGGCCGAATTCGGCTTGCGCGGGATTATCCTGAACGATGCTGGCATCGGCCTCGATGAAGCCGGCATCGCGGGCCTCGCCTTGCTCGACACGCATGGCCTGGCAGCAGCCGCAGTCAGCCATAGTTCCGCGCGGATCGGCGACGCCACCGATATGCGGGCGCGCGGCATCGTCAGCACCGTGAACCAGACCGCCGCCCGTCTCGGCTGCCGCCCCGGCCGCTCGGCGGAATGGACAGCGGAGCAGATGCTACGGGCCAAGCCGGCGCCCCCTGCCCGGCTCGACCTGTCCGAGGCACGAAGCCTGCTACTGCCCGGCGTGACCCCCGTCTGGGGGCTCGATTCGAATTCTCTTGTTGCGGCTTCGGACATCGGAAGCATCGTGGTGACCGGCTCGCACGGCGGACTACTCGGCGGAATGCCAGCAACCGCCATCAAGTTTCCTGTCCGAGCGGCGGTCTACAACGATGCCGGAGGCGGAATCGATCGGGCCGGCCTAGGCCGCCTGCCCGCCCTCTCGGCGCTTGGAATAGCCGCAGCCACCGTCTCCGCGGCAACGGCTCGCATCGGCGAGGCTCGCTCGACCTGGGAGACCGGGATCATCTCCGTGGTCAACGACACGGCACTGGCGGCAGGTGCGCGAATCGGCGAGGGCGTGCCTAGTTTCGTCTCGCGGCTCATGCAAAGCCATTCAAGCTGAGTGACGATCTATCTTTCGAATAGAAATAACGTCACCATTGGCAAGCGGATATCCAGCTGGGGGATGTTCAGGATCGATATTTATTTTATGCTTTGGCTGAAATGATTTGATTTCCCCAGGGGTCCTCAAACGAAGCTTTCTGACTTGTCTCCAGCGCAATCGAATGCAAGCCCGACATATTTGGATTACGCTGGACGGCACCTGCACTCTCCCATGTGTAGAAGGCGAAGTGATGATGATAGCCGTCCCACAACATGAAACTTGCCTGCGGACCACTTCTCGTGACCGCAAGATTCAGTGTCTCCGCATAGTAACGAGCCGCAGCTTGCACGGCGCCGGCCCGGAGGTGGACATGGCCAATGCCAATCCGCGCTGGTGCCTTCCAAGCTCCCCACGCATCCGTTGTGGCGCTCCGGATTAGTCCGACGGCCCTGCGGTTTTGCAGTCATCCGGCACGGCATTCGGACAGTGCGGCAACGTCAGAAAGGTCTGGTCATAACGGCCAAGCAGAACCATTGTGGCTTCGCGTTCTACCAATTCCAATCCGATGATGTCTTGGTAGAACCGGCCGACCCGCTCGAGCTGTCTCACGCGTAGCGTGACCCCAGAGATTCGGCTCCTCAAGTTTTCGTCAGCGTCGATTTCGCTTCTTGGATACTCATGTCCCTAGATCCTAACAGCGGGATCGACAGACGGTTGCGCCGATTGCAGCCGCTGGCGCCGCTGGCCATAACCCTGGATCTGCGGGATGACGTCAGTCGTCAGCAACTCGACGACCTCCGCGACCTTACTGAAGACAAGGCCACCTATGTCGGTCTGTGCCATGAAACGCTGATGCCCGAAGATGTGCGCCGCGCCGAGTTATCTTGCGGCGCACAGAGCGCCCAAGAATGCGGCCGATCTCGCGGCGCACGCCTGCCTGCATAACACCTTGTCGAGTACGACCAGCGCGGACCGCTGGCATTTCGGCAAGGATGGCAAAACGACCGTGCCGGTTAGAGGGCCGTTGGGGGCGAATAACGGGGAAGCATTGCGCAACGCGGCCATTGCTGGGCTGGGCATGATTTACCAGCCCTTTTTTCTCATCGCCGAAGCTCTGAGGAATGGGGAAGTGGTCGAAGTAGCTTTGGACCTTCCACCGCCGCCCGACCTCGGAATTTATGTGATGTATCCACAGAGCGGCAGGGTCGCCCCGAAAGGCCGCGCGACGATGCAATAGCTGGTGGCACGGTTCAGGGGACAGGCTCCCTGGGACATCCGACCACAACCCACGGAATCAGCAAAAGCCAGAACCGACCAGTTGGCACCGCGGAAGCCGCGGGCAAAACCCAACAATGCGCGATGAGTTCCTGCCTTACGATTTCTGTTTAGGCAGCATGCGCTCCAAGGTACCGTCTTTCTTCACGGCAACATGCCACACCGTGGCGCTGACATGGAGGATGACCAACGCGTAGACCAGCCATTGACCTACAACGACATGGAGCTGGAACCCAAAGTCCGACAGTTCCTGCGTCTTTGGCAAGCCCGGTAAATTAAATAGCCAGTAGAAGCCGACTGGAAAACCACCCGTGGCATTCATTAAGTACCCACTGACGGGCATCCCTATCAGAATCACGTAGAGCAACGAATGTGACGCACGAGCCGCAAGCCTGTCCCAGCGAGCGAAGCCCTGAGGCAAAGGCGGTGCGGGATGGCGAGACCGCCAAATCAAACGGACGACGATGATCATCAGAATTGTGATTCCGATTGACTCGTGCAGGGTGAACAACTGGCCTGCGATATGGGCTGTTGAAGGCATATTGACCATCACCCATGCTAAGGGAACCGTAAGAAACACCAGCAATGCGGTGATCCAATGCAGGGCCTGAGCAACCGGCGTAAAGCGGGCAAATGCAATTTGGGATGGATCGGTCATGACTCTCCAGCTTTCGGCGATTCCGTTGCATATTGGTGATGTCGAGAAGCCTTTCAGATCGTATTTAGCAACAAGCGCCGGCCAGCGGACGGAACAGCAGAGCCACCGGATTCGAATAGTGGACCTTCGCTTTCAACCGGCAGCCTCAAAAACACAACTTTGCTCAAAAGCGCTTCTTGTAGCTGAGTGACCTTTACAAGGCAGCACTACCAAATATCGATGAGCGACCTGCGTATCGACGCTCACCCTTCGTGTTTCGATGCTCCTTCCAAAGGGGCGGTAGGACCCCGCCCCTGTGGCGTTAGAGGGCGGGGTGAAGGTTACGGACGGGGCTTATCTCCTCGAGGAGCGAGGCGACCCTAAGTACTGTCGATTCCGCCAACCAGGAAGAGACGATTTGCACGCCAATTGGAAGGCCGTCGTGGCTTGTTCCGAATCGCATCGACAGGGCCGGCATGCCGGTCAGGCTGAACGGTGATGTGGCACTCATCACGTGGAACGGGGAAACCGTTTCGCCAGCGATCGCGAGGTCTGCGAGGCCATGCTTGGTCGCCGGGAACGGGGTCACCGGGCAGAGCAGCGCATCATATCGCTGGAAATAGTCGGCGAAGCTGTCGCGGAGGCGCTCCACCGCCTGCTCGGCAGCGACAAAGTCGGCTATTGGGGTGTCAGGTGTGTCGAGGACCAATTTGGCATGCCTAAAGATCTGGGCCTCGTGGCCGGCGGTGACCTTCTCAAACTCGGGCCGGGCTTCCATCTGTTGGAGCTGCCAGAGGACGTTGTTGGCATCGGTCTGCTCGAGCACGGGTAACCGGACCTCTTCAACGTGGCAGCCGGCATTACCCAGCGCATAAGCCGCTGCCTTTACGGTCGCGACCACCTCTGGATCGGTCGGTCCGAAGAAACCCGGAGAGGCTAGCCAGCCCACACGAATCTGACGGGTCGGTTTCGTGCCCACCCCTGTATCGAAGCTCGGCGAGCTGATTGAGAAGCCGTCGGCGCCGTCGGGGCCCGCCATCAAAGAATAAGCGAGCGCCACATCGCGAATCGAACGTGCCATCGGACCGATGTGCCAGACGCGACGCGGCACCCGGGGCCAGTGGCCTGTCATCGGCATTCGACCATGAGTAGCTTTAAATCCGACGATACCGGTATGCGCTGCCGGGCCGCGCAATGAGATCGACAGATCACTGCCCACGCCGAGTGGCGACATGCCTGCTGCGATGGCAGCGGATTCACCACCGCTCGACCCGCCCGGGGTGTAATCGAGGTTCCACGGGTTGTTCGTTTGGCCAGTCAGCAAATTGTCCGTTTCGATCGAGTAAGAGAATTCCGGCGGGTTCGTCTTTGCGATGAGGATGGCGCCGGCGGCCTTCAGCCTAGCTACGACAGTGGCATCGGTACCGGGCACGCGTCCTTTAAAGATCGGCGAACCGCGCTGTGTCAGCACGCCCGCCGTGTCGATTCCATCCTTGACCGTGAACGGAACGCCATGGAGCGGACCCAATCGAGCGTCCGGCTTGACCGCTGCCTCGGCTTTTTTGGCAGCGTCCAGTGAGCCATCGGCCACCGTCACAATGGCATTCACCCTGGGATTGACCTCGGCAATGCGATCGAGATGCGCCTGCATGACCTCAACGGGCGAAAGCTCCCGTTTGGCGATGAGTTCGGCGATGTGACTAGCATCCATGTGGATTATATCGTTCACAGTTTTGGTTCTACCTGTCGATTGGTAGGCAGGTCATCTACCTTTACATTTCGACTGTCAACCCCTACCTACCAATTGGTAGGAATCGGATGGATGAAGATGAGCGAGAATGCGAGAGAGTCGATCCTTGAGGCGGCGAGACGGACGGCCCAGGCACATGGTTATGGTGGGCTGAACTTTCGCGAAATCGGGGCTGAGGTCGGCATCAAGGCCGCAAGCATTTACCACCACTTCCCCAGCAAGGCTGATTTAGGTGCAGCAGTGGCGAAACGCTACTGGCAGGACACGGCTGCAAATCTTGAAGCTCTTTCACGGGCGAACGGCGATCCGCGAGAGGCCTTCCAGGCCTATCCAGGACTTTTTCGCCGATCGCTCGAGGAGGATAATCGAATGTGCCTCTGCAGTTTTATGGCGGCCGAATATGATGATCTGCCGGACACCGTGAAGGCTGAGGTGCAGGCTTTCGCCGATGTTAACGTCGCGTGGCTTACCAGGATGCTCGCCGCTGCTTCCGTTCCCGCCAGCAAGCGTGAAACAAGGGCTCGCGCGATCTTCGCCGCCGTTGCGGGCGCGCAATTGATGGCGCGGAGCCGCGCAGACCTAAAACTTTTCGATGCGCTGATCGATAGCTTTCGCGAGTCCGGCTTGATCCCGCCCTGAAAGTTCCGCAGACCTTGGAGCGGGTCTGGTTCTCGGCTCATTAAAGGCCCGCGGCACGCCCCCGGGTTGGAACCCGTCTCAACTCGTGCCACATTGCTTTCGCGTTCCAATAGCGTGAACAACGCAGGGAAGTCCCATGTCCTTCAGTTCTTCTCAGTACCCTTATGATACTGTGGTCGAGATTACCGACACTATTGGCCAGGATGAATTTCAGGGATCGGGTGTCCTTATCGCACCGAACGCGGTTCTAACAGCGGCGCATGTTGTTTGGAGCACCAATGTCGGCTCCGCCTCGAATATCGAAGTAACGCCGGGCGCTAACGATGGCACCGCGCCTTTTGGCTCCAGTGCCGTGGTGGGAGGAACCTTCAATAAAGTCTATGACCCGTCGGACCTAATATCGGAACAGCAGTCGCAGCTGGACTTCGCCCTTTTAGTGCTTGCAACCCCGTTCACGAACATCGGTAAGATGACAATCGACCCGGATTACGCAGGGGGGATTGTCAATGTTACAGGCTATCCGGCATCCGCTGGCGGCGTATTGGTGAACAGTGTTCAGGCCGTGACGCAGGACCCACACTACGCGCTGCTCGTCGGCAGCTCTCTGGGAGAGGGTTCGAGTGGTGGGCCAGTCTGGGTTGAAGGCCCGGGTAACGTGCCGGAGGTCGTTGGCCTAGTCTCGTCCGGCGACGGGGCACAAGGCATTTTCGTGCAGCTGACTTCTGCCGACTTAACCGAGATCCAGGAATGGGAGGCGGCGGACGGAGTGGAGCTCCCTTCGACTCCTAGCCCGGAGCCCAGCATGCCGGCGACTCCTGCCGCAAGCACGCTCCCGGTATCATCTCCGATAGTTCTATTCACTCAGATGGACTCGACGCAGAATGAGGCAACGACGAATATTACGTCCGATTCCTATAGCGGCCCCCTGAGCTTCCTGTCTCATACCGATGCCTATTCCTATAACGGGTCCGATAGCGTGAAGATTGCCGCGGTGAATGCGGCCGACCCGCTTGTGGCCACCGGCTCCGGTAACGACCTCCTCATCGGTTCAAGCGTCGGAACGAGCGTGCTCGACGCCGGGAGCGGGTTGAACATCGATCAGGATGGTGGGAATGGTCACACAACCTTCGTTCAGAACGGATACGTGCCTGGAGCGACCTGGGACTTCTTGCAGAATTTCCATGGGGCTGATGAAGACATCATGTTCGGCTACATCCCGGGTCTATCGGCATTAGCGCTCACCGCGAGCGCCGGTTTGGGCGCGGTCACCGGCGCTACGGTTACCCTCTCCCCGGGCAACGGAAGTCGTGAAGAGGTGACCTTCGCCGGCACCTCCCTCTCGGCGCTTCATGGCGTTAGTGCCGACATTGGAGGCGTGCCCAGCTTGGTACTGTGGACGTGAATCAACGGTCCCGGCAGTGCGGATGCCTGGAGCCGTTGCCTGTCGGGGATGCGCGCGACGAGTGAGGTTCCGGGCGGCGGCTTCAGATCGTAGCCGGTATTTCTTCAATACTGAGGAGGACGCTGCGCCGACACGAACTGTGCTCAAACTTCGTACTCGGGCCGTGCTTGGACGCGCTGAAGATAGTCAGGATTAAGTGAGGCCGCGACGGCAAGTGCGGCCGCGCCGATAGCTGCCGCGTCCTGACCAAGAGCCGCGCGGCGCAGCCTAGTCTGCTGCGAGTGGCTGCTATTCACGGAGATTGGTAGAGGCAGTATTCGCGCCATGAACAGGTCAAGCAGCCACGACGGGAAGTCGCCGCCAAGATAAATTGCCTCTGGGTTGAACAGGTTCTCGATCAGGTTAATGCCGAGCCGTAGGGGCCCGATTGCTTCCGCGAGCCATTCCTCAACAAGCGTGTCTCCGGGCCCCACGCACCTTTCGAACTCTTCCATCGAACTTAAAATCACGCCGTTTCGCCTAAAATGATGCAGAGCCGAGTCGAGTGAAATATAGGTTTCCAAACAACCGTGCTTGCCGCAGATGCATTCGTGGCCCTCTGGCCTCACGACGACATGCGCGATTTCTCCCGCATTGCCATCTTCGCCGCCTACGAGCCTGCCGTTGACGACTAGGCCTGTACCTATTCCATTGCCGATAAAGACATACACGAAGTTCTCGTGGCCCTTTGCCACGCCGAAACGCCACTCAGCCATGGCGGCACCTGTTCCGTCATTGGCAAGCATCACCGGCATTCTCAGGTCTGCTTCCAGCGCTGCCCGGACTGCAACTCCGTCCCATCCCGGCAGGCGTGTCGGTGAGAGTCCTGCCACGCCGAAAGGGCCAGGCATCACGAGTCCCATTCCCATCAGACGCGATCGATCGATCTTGCCTTTTTTCAGCAGTCCCTTGATCTGGCGGGCGATGGTCCTGAGGGTCCGGAGCTGATCAGAAGTGTCAAGCGCCCAGACTTCCCGATGGCGGACGCCGCCGATGAGATCGGTCAGCACAACCGTGGCCCGGCCGTAATCGAGGTGGAGGCCAAGGGTGAAGGCGCCTTCCGGATTGAGGTCGAGCGGCGTCGATGGTTTGCCTACGCCGCCAGTTCGCAGCGCGCCCTCACGGATAAGTCCCAGCCCGTCCAGTTCGTCGACCAGGCTCGAAACGCTGGGCTTAGACAAGGTAGTTAGGCGCGCGATGTCAGAACGGGAAAGCGGACCGTGCAGCCGGATCGTCTCGAATACTACCCAGAGGTTGACTAGTTTCCCGTGGCTTACATTGGTCGCACGCAGGGACATCAGCGGGTCCTAAAATTTGTAAGTCGCTTTAACAAATACGCTTGACGTAGCAAAGCCGCCGCGCCCATCCTGAGCCCAACAAGAACGCCAGTTGTCGCCGCTATCCAACCCCTTCAACAGGAGATGGCTATGAGTGATGACTCTCTTTTGCTTTCCCGCCGCACTCTGTTGCACGGCGCGGCAGGGGTAGCCGCCGCCGGGGTCCTCTCTGAATTCGGGGTCAGAACTGGCTATGCGGCAGATACCGGGCTCGACGTCTTTGCGCCCCTCCCGCCTGACCCCTCACCCCCAGGCGCTGCAAAGTTTTCCGAAGCGGCTTTTGCCGCCTGGCAGAAAGCGAACGATGCTCGCGTAAAATATGAATTGCTGGCCTGGCCTCAGCTCCATGACCGTATGGCGACCGCCTTTGCGTCCGGCACGTCGGACTGGGACCTCGTCTACATGTGCGGCTGGGTACCGGAATTCATAGATTCGATTGTGCCCTATGCTGACACGCTGCCGGCGAGCACCACGGCCGATATGCCGCCGTCGAGCTTCAAGACGGTGACCTGGGACGGCAAGCGCTATGGCGCCGTCTTCACGCTCTCGCTGCTCACGCTGTTCTATAACACCGAGCATCTGGAGATCGCCGGGCTCAAGGGACCTCCCCAGACCTGGGACGATCTCAAACGCTACACAAAGGAACTGACGCGCGACGGCCGCTACGGCTGGGTGCTTGATTACGGCGACTCTGCCGGCATCGGCGGCACGACCTCATATTGGATGTGCTTTCTGCAGCAGGCTGGCGGGACGATGTACAATAAAGATGGCACGCCCGCCTTCAACTCGGATGCGGGTGTCATGGCCCTCCAGATGATGCTGGATCTGATGAAGCTCGGAACCGACCCTGGATCGATTTCCTATGCCGGGATCAACGACGCTACGAACGTACTCCTCTCGGGTCGCGCATCGATGATGATGAATTGGCCCTATATGTGGAAGCCCGCCCAGGATCCGAAGCAGTCCAAGATCATCGGCAAGTTGGGGGGCGCTGTGTTGCCCGCGGGCCCCGCGGGCACCGCTTCGATCGATGGCACCGACGCATGGACCGTCACCGCCTCCTGTAAGAACCCCGATCTCGCCACCAAGCTGGTTGATTTCTACCTGAGTCCGGAGGTGCAGAAGCGCCAGGCGATCGACACAGGCTGGCTTCCAATTCGCATCTCGGTGCTGTCGGATCCCGAGGTGCAGAAAGCGCTTCCTAACGCCGCCGTGGTGCTGGAGCAGGCGAAGCACCCATACGACAGCTTCGTGACTCAGAACTACAATCAGATTACCCAGGCAATCGGGACCGAGATCCAGAAAGCGTTGCAGGGACGCCAAACGGCAAAAATTGCCATGGCGAACGCCAGTGACCTCGTCGCAAAAATTGTCAAGCAGAATCAGTGATCACTGCGAAGCTGGCTGTCGTTCGGCCTGACGCGCCATCGCGGGCCCCTCTTGCCGGCCCCCCTGTTTCCGGCACTTTTGAGCAGCGGCGCAGGGGTGTCGGCATCCTGTTTGTGACACCGGCACTCCTGATACTCGCTGCCATCCTCGGCTATCCCATTCTGCGATCGCTCATTCTGGCCATGCAGCATGTGCGGCTCGCTTCCGGGCATATGCATGTGCATTGGATAGGATGGGATAACTATATCGACCTGATTTCAGACGGCAGCTTCGCACTGGCTTTGCGCAACACCATTCTTTTTTCACTAGGCGAGGTCATTCTCGTAACCACTATAGGCCTGGGAGCGGCCTTGCTCTTGAACCACCGCTTTGGCCGCCACGGAATTCTGCGCATATTACTCATCATTCCATGGGCCATCGCGCCGGTCGCCAACGCTGTTTTATGGAAGTGGATCCTCAACGCGAATTACGGTGTCCTGAATGCCGTTCTTAAGTCGCTTGGGCTGATCGACCACTACGTGGTGTGGCTGGGACAGCCGGTGAGGGCTCTGACGCTTCTGCTGCTTGTCGACGTCTGGAAATCTGTGCCGTTCATCGCGCTGCTATTCCTAGCCGGGCTTCAGCGCATCCCGAAAATCCTCTACCGTGCCGCAATTCTGGACGGTGCCAGTGGCTGGCAGCGCTTCCGCTTCGTGACGCTACCAAGCCTCCGCAGCACGATCACCATCGTGGTCGTACTACAGACGATCTGGTCTCTGCGTGTTTTCGACTTGGTGTTCGTGCTGACGCGTGGTGGCCCGGCGGACGGCACCGTCCTTCTCAACTTCCTAGCCTATCGGGTAACGTTCAACTTCCTCAACATTGGCTCGGGAGCGGCCATCGCGAACGTCATTTTCGCGATGAGCTTCGTGCTAGCGTTATTGTATATATGGCTGCTGCAGCCGTCCCGGAAGGGCACTACGGCATGAGCCTGCTCCGTTCGTCCTTCGGCCCGCGCGTGGCCGATGCTGGTGTAATCGTGGGGCTTGCCGTCTTCGTGACCTGGTCAATAGCCCCGATTGCTTGGCTGCTGCTGTCGAGTATCCTGCCGCAGCTGTCCCTGATCGATCAGCCCCCCGATATCTCTTTCGTGCACTGGACCTTGGACAACTACATCACTGTCATGGGTTCAGCCGCGACGCTCGGCCGCGGCATGCTAAATTCCTTCATCGTCGCCGCCTTCACGACAGCTGTGGCGCTCGCCCTTGGTGCGCCGGCGGCCTATGCGCTGGCGCGGCTTTCGGTACCGCGCTCGGGCGCCGTTGTACTGCTAATCCTGGCGACTCAGATGCTGCCCGCCATTGCAATAGCAATCCCGCTCTTCATCGTGATCAGCCGCCTTGGGTTAATCGATACGCGTTTCGCGCTGATCGTGGTCTACCTGTCGTTCAACCTGCCCATCGTAATCTGGATTCTCAGAGGTTTCTTCCTCGGCGTTCCTGCCGGCTTGGAGCGGGCTGCGGCGGTAGACGGTGCCGGACTTATCCGCACCTTCTGGATGATCGTGCTGCCAATCTCCATTCCGCCGCTCTGCGCCGCCGCCGTATTCGCCTTTATCGAATCCTGGAACGAGTTCTTCTTCGCGCTGATATTGACACGACAGAATGCGCAGACCGTGCCTCTTGTGATTGCCGCCTTTGCAGGTCAGTACCAGACAGTGTTCGGCCAGATGATGGCCGCCGCCGTTATCAGCGTCGCGCCTGTCATCCTGCTCGCGATCCTCTTCCGCAACCATATCGTGCGCGGCTTCGCCGATGGCATGCTGAAGGGATAGTTGTGATGCCCCATGTTGAACTCGAGGCTATCGGCAAATCTTACGGACCTGTCACCGTGTGCCATGACGTCAATCTCTCCATTGAGCAAGGAGAGTTTGTGACTCTTCTCGGTGCCTCGGGCTGCGGGAAGACGACCACCCTCAACCTCATAGCGGGCCTAGATGATCCGACGACCGGCGACATCCGGATGGAGGGCCGCCGCGTCAATGAACTTTCGCCTGTACAACGCGACATCGCCATGGTATTCCAGAACTATGCGCTCTATCCGCATATGTCGGTCGCGGAGAATATCGGCTTTACGCTGCGGGTCCGTGGGTTGCGCCGGCCGGAGATCCGTGCCCGGGTCGAAGAGGTCGCTGCCTCGCTCGAACTTAGCCATGTGCTGGATCGGCTGCCTGCCCAGCTCTCTGGCGGCCAGCAACAGCGGGTTGCCATCGGCCGCGCGCTGGTGCGGGAGCCGAAGGTCTTCCTCTTCGACGAGCCGTTCTCCAACCTCGACGCGTCGCTCCGTGTGCGGATGCGGGCGGAAGTAAAGGAACTGCATCAGCGCCTAGGAGTCACCTCCATTTTCGTGACGCACGACCAGGAGGAGGCGATGTCAATTTCCGACCGCATCGCGGTGATGAACCGGGGCCGGATCGAACAACTCGGGACGCCAGAGGAGATCTATGCGAGCCCGGCCAACCGATATGTTGCGACGTTCATCGGCAGTCCTCAGATCGAACTCTTCCAGGGCGTTCTCGCGCGCGCTAGCACCGGGGTATCGTTGCGGATTGGTGCCGAACTACTCGGACTCGCGCCTGGTCTCTACGCCGGTGCGCCGGACGGTACGAAGATTGATATCGGCATACGGGCTGAACATGTCCGCCTCGCGGATCATGGTATTCCTGCAACTGTGCGGTTGGTGCAGCCCGTAGGTCCCTCCACGCATGTTACGCTCGATTGGCAAGGCGGTACGATCACCGCCCGCCTGAACGGCTTTGCGCGTATCGAGCGAGGACAACTGGTGCATCTCGACCTCGACGCCCGGCATTTGCTGCTTTTCGACAGCAATACGGGCGGCCGTATAACGGCCAATGGACCTGGCTGAGCTTTCGTACCCCTTTGCACCCCAAGCCGGAGATTCAAATGGACACGCATCTTCCAAATTCGACATTCGCCCAGGATGTGAATTTCCACATCCATTCGCAGACCAACCCAACGGCATTCGAGACGGAGGGTCCAATTGTCATCACCTCCGGGGAAGGCGCAAGAATCCAGGATTCGGACGGCAATACCTACCTCGACGCCATGGCGGGCCTTTGGTGTGCCTCCCTGGGTTTTGCTAACGAACGGCTGACCAACGCAGCTTTCGCTCAGGGCAAGAAGCTCGGTTTTTATCACACATTCTATGGTCGCACGACGCAGGCTGCGGCGGCGCTAGCCGAGAAGCTCGTCGATATCACAGGCATGGCGGGCGGTCGTGCCTACTTCGTGACCTCAGGGTCCGAGGCCAACGAGACGATGGTCAAGCTTGCCTGGTTGTACCACACGGTCCGGGGCAAGCCGACAAAGCGGAAGGTGATCGCCCGGGATCGCGCCTTCCACGGCTCAACCATCGCCGCCGGCTCCATGTGCGGGCTTGATTTCATGCACCGCGAGTTCGGTCTGCCGATCCCTGGCTTCATTCACACGCTCGCCCCCCATCCCTATCGCGTGCAGCAACCCGATGAGGACGACAATGCTTTCGTGCAGCGCCTCTGCGACACCCTAGAGGCGCAGATCCTGGCGGAGGGGCCAGATAGCATTGCCGCCTTCATCGCCGAGCCGGTGATGGCGGGCGGAGGTATCGTCGTGCCTCCTGCAGATTATTTCGCAAGAATCAAAAACGTGCTCGACAAATACGACATTCTCACCTTGGGCGATGAGATCGTCTGCGGCTTTGCCCGCACAGGCAATTGGTTTGGGCGTGATACCGTTAGTATGCAACCTCATATGATGTCGCTGGCCAAGGGCCTTTCTTCTGGACACTTCCCAATTGCGGCTGTCGTCATCGCGCCCGAGATCTACGATGCGCTTGTGACCTTCAACAAAAATGGCGGCATGTTCGGCCATGGCTTCACCAACTCAGGCCACCCGGTCGGAGTCGCCGTCGCACTGGAAGCGATTGCCATCTATGAGGAGATGGATGTGGTGGCGCATGTCCGCAGCATGTCCACGCGGCTGCGTGGACATGTCGATCAACTCACCTCGTCTTCGATCGTGGGCGACATCCGCGGCGCCGGTCTCATGATTGGCGTTGAGATCGTACAGGACAAGGCGACCCGTGCGCCATTCTCACCCTCCATGAAAGTCGGACCGGCATTCGACCGCATTGCCTTCAAGAACGGCCTTATCGTTCGGTGCATGGGAGACACGCTCGGCATGTCGCCACCACTCATCATCCAAGAGGCAGAGGTCGACGAAATTGCGGAGAAGTTCTCAGCCAGCCTTAGGGAACTTGAGCGGAAAGTCACGTAGTCCTCTGCCAGGAGAAACCAGGGGCTGGTCCTGCCGAGCGCGCGCTCAAATTTTCCAGCCCAACTCGCCACAAGACTTTGATCCACTCATTGGTCGGGATTTGCCAACGATTGGCGCGCGAGATGGATGATTATCAGCTTCCGTTAGCTATTTCGACCGCCCGTATCTGGCGAAGGATGTAAGGGGTCGGATCAGTCCCGTCTGGACTGTCCTGCCGGACCAACTGATTGCCGTGGCTGCTATTGCTGGGAGCAAATCGATCCGGCGGTTTATGAACATGCAAGTCTCGTGCAAAAACCGATTGGGCGCCTGTGACGATGATCGTGCCGTTGGTGAGTTGGAGGAGATCGCGCATCGCGCCGGCCACTTCTGTGCGGATCGCACCGCCGGTGCAACCGCCGAAAACCAGATGCCTCACGGTTTCAGCGGATCATCCTCTATCAGGAAACACTGCCTTAATTGCGGGCCGTAAGCCGAGACCTTGCGAAAAACGCACAAGGTAGCCGTCTGGGTCTTGCACTAGAAACTGTTGGGAACCTACTTCGCTCGACCCCGCTCGATACCAGATCTCCTCCAAGCCAAGAAAAAGAGGCCACTGTGCGCTGAGCAAAGCGGCCAAAATCGGTTTGACGTCATTCACAGTGATCTGGAAATTGATGCCTCGGCCAAATGGCTGCTCCAGTGGGGCGGTGGTCCAGTGTCGGCCTGGCGCCATGGTCTCTTCCAGCATGATCTGACATCCAGAACGATCGAGGTAAGCAAATCGATCTTCAGGACGATCGTAAGCCACGACGAAACCGCACAGATCGCACCAGAAGTGCAAGCTTCTGTTCAGGTCGCTGACTAACAACTCTGGAACCATTGTAGCCCAGGTAAAGCCGATGGGCAGAGCACTTGAGGACATCTCCCCTAATAGGAGGTGCACCATCAAAGAGCAACGTGGTTCAACCTGCCCGATTTACCATAACAGGGCTTCTGCTACATCCCCGGAAGTCACTTTCCAGTCCCCGCGACAACCTGGAACTGCGTCAACCCTTCTTGCCCGGCTTCTCAATGCCAACAGCGCTCCAGGAGGGCAAGCCAATTGACATGACACAGCTTGGCAACCAGGTTCTCGTCGTAACCATGTTCATCCATTGCCGCGACCAAGCGCTTCAGCCCGCCGGCGTCTCCGATGGCGGCGGGCATGACGGCGCCATCAAAGTCTGAGCCTATTGCGACCCCGTCCGGCCCCAGGATGCTCAACAGGTGGTCCATGTGCCGGATGACAACGTCAAGCGGAGTCAGCGGATCATTGTGTCCGTCTGGTCGAAGGTCACAAACTGACAGGCTGACGCCGACCAGGCCGCCGCTATCCCGGATCACCCGTAGTTGGTCATCCGTAAGATTGCGCGGCACAGGACAAACCGCATGCGCGTTGGAATGCGTCGCTACCAGGGGCGCTCGGCTAGTGCGCGCTACGTCCCAGAACCCGGCGGCATTCAGATGCGACAGGTCCAACATGATGCCGCGCTCGTCGCAGGCCCGCACGAGTGCCAGCCCCGCTTCCGTCAGACCTGGCCCGATGGCCGGGCCACCTGGATATCGGAAGGGCACGCCCGTCCCGAAGCAGTTGCGCCGGCTCCAGACAGGGCCGATCGAGCGGACGCCGAGGCTGTAATAGTGTTCAAAGCCGTCGAGGTCTTCGCCGATTGCCTCAGCACCTTCGAGATGCAGCGTCATTGCCAGGACGCCATCATCCATGCAACGGCGAATCTCCGACACGCTCCGGCACAGCCTGACCTGGTCGAAGAGTTCGGTCACGATCCGGTCGGCGCAAGCGATCATCGCATCTGTGTGCGCCCGGGCATTCATGAGACTAAGCGGTTCGGGCATGGCCATAGTGTAGCCGCCATCGGTCAAGACGACGCCCGCATCCTCTTCGCCTGCCGAAGGCACGAAGCATGCGAATATCCCGCCGGCAAATCCGCCAGCCTTGGCCCGCACGATATCGAGATGGCCGTCGTCACCGCGATGCCGGAAAGCGGCGATTGGGTCAGCAAGCTGGAACAACCTAAGCAAGGCGTCGTTATGGCCGTCAAAGATTGGAATGTTCCGGCACATGGTTCAGTCCATTGTCAATACCAGAGGTTAATCGATTTGCACAACAGCCGCGAGGCCGCAGAGGATTAGGCGCGGCTATCTCTGGCTTTCACAACAAGTGCGATATCGCGAACATCACAGATACGATGGGAAGCGGACTATTGGGAGAATTGACCTTCATGAGTCAGACTGGGCGATCACATGCCGAGTCTCATGTTCCGATTGTGCTAGCGACGCCCATTCTGACTCGGATCCTAGGGCTTGTGGACTATGACCTTCAGGAATGTTGCTGGGATCACCGTTTTATTCGGTCCGCCTTGATTCTGAGCTTCGAATAGTTTGACCAGTTCGTTGCGTAGCTCATCGGATCGCCCTTCGTTGGCGGCCGCGGCGAAAGCGTTCATGGTCGGGCCATAGTAAAGCCGGAAAGCGTCGAGGAACTCCGCTGGCGGTCCTGGATATCGAAACACATAGTTCGCTCGTTCGCACGCAATCTGGTTAGGTGCGACGCCTGCTGCGCCGAACCGCTCCTGAACATTGGTCTGGACGCCCCAGGTGACCGGGCTGACGAAGCCTTCAGGTGGCGGGGCCGCGTAGGCCGCGCTGATCTTCAGAATTTGCGCCACCAGCGTGGGATCCCCGGGGATCCAATTGCCCATCGCTATCCGGCCGCCTGACTTGGTCACCCGCACCATCTCGCGCGCGACGTCGAACGGCCGTGGAGCAAACATCGCCCCGAACATGGTCACGACCAGATCAAACCGCCCGTCCGCGATGTCGCTGAGGTCCGATGCGTCACCTTCCTGGAACCGCAAATTGGCAAGACCTGCCTGTGCCGCGCGCGCATTGCCGGCGGCGACGAGGTTGCCCGCAATGTCGACCCCGAGCACATTCGCGCCTAGCTTAGCGGTCGGCACCGCTGTAGTGCCGTCGCCACAGCCCAGGTCAAGTACTTCCATGCCGCTGGTCACGCCGAGATCTTGAACCAACTCCTCACCACTGTCGCGCATCGTTGCTGCGATCTGAGTGAAGTCACCCTTCTCCCAAAGTGCTTTGTTCGGATTCATCGCGACACCTCCTACCGTACAAGAAACGATAAAACACGTGTATGGAATACCACACGCCGGAATTTCCTGATACGATGAAGCGCGCGCATATTTCCGATCGAGTAAGCCACACAAAACCCTGAAGTCGCCAGACCGTGAATACCGCAGTGCAATTCGGGCGGCATAGTTTTAGTGAGGCCGGGGGGGGGCCGACAGCCTGCTGTGGTGGGCGCCCAGGGCGCGACTGGTGACTATGCCGGACTGCGAGGCAGAAGCGAGAAACCGCTCACCCGTCTATCGCCTTCGGCGTCCAGGTTCGTCCCTCTCTATCGCGTATTATGAAGCCCCTGGGCGCCGAACCTCAATTGCTTGCTAGGCGGCCAGCCGCCGAATGCTACTGACAATATCTCGCGACCTATAGGGCTTTGCGAAGAACATAGCCGCAGGATCAAACCCCTTGAGGCGATCTTGGACCTGCGGCGCAAAGCCGGAGACTATGATCAAGATGATCGGAGGGTGATGGGTTCTGGCGTGCAATGCGACGTGGATGCCGTCCATTTGACCGGGCATTTGCACATCGGTGAACAACACATCGAAGAACTCTGGCCCTACCAAGCGAAGGGCGGCGGCGTCGCCGCTGGAGGCTTCTTCGACGTCGAAGCCTTCATCTCGGAGCATCTCCGCTGCCACTATGCGGATCA
Source organism: Acidisoma sp. S159 (assembly GCF_009766125.1). NCBI lineage: Bacteria > Pseudomonadati > Pseudomonadota > Alphaproteobacteria > Acetobacterales > Acidocellaceae > Acidisoma > Acidisoma sp. S159. Next base: position 432,115 of record NZ_LMUG01000067.1, on the reverse strand, counting down.
GGGGCTCGTCTTCAACGAGCAAGATGCGTAGGGCCTCCACGTGACTTCCCCTTGGATCCGTAAATGTGTCAATCGCGCAGGCGCTGATTTGTATCAAAGGGGGCATGGCGCGGCATCGCCATACACGAGAGCGGCATAATTCCTCAGAACGGGACATATTGGGCGGTGCCCAGCCCCCGGCAGGTCTCCCGTAGGGCATCACCCTACCGTGACTTGCCAGTCTGCGAACCGCGCGTAAGCCCCGACGCGTCAGCCGATTCTAGAAGCGGGTCGCCGCCAGGACACCGAGGAACAGGGTCTGACCGGGAATCGTCGCGGCACCCGGCGTCGCAAGATCGCTGGTAATCATGACGGTCGTAACGTCACTCGGCAGGCCGCCGAAGCGCAGAGCCCCGCCCGTGGCAGGTATCTCTCCCAGCAGTTGAGGCGCCTTCGCCTCGAGGGGCTTGGCCCAAAGGTCTAACCGGCGGCCTGGCGGGACCGGGAGTGTTGAGCGCGGGCTTACATAGATACGGTCAGATGCCGTCACGGCCACCCGCACGGCTTCACCCGTCGTGCCCTGGGGCAGCATCAGCCCAACCGCAATCGGCATCGTCGCTTCCACGCGCCAGAGGAGCAGCGCGGCGCAGACCGCGACGACGCCGGCGCCGATGGCCCCCGCACGCCAGAAGGAGAGACGGCGTGCAAGACTGGTCGCCCAGTCTCGCGCTTCAGACCTGCGGGAAGGCGGGGCGTGCACGACCCGATCCTCCAGCGTCGCTTCGATCCGATCCCAAAGATGAGCGGCAGGAGGTCTCGGCGAGTCCAGCTCAGCGAGCGGCTCGAACTCCTGCTGCCAGCCGGCAATCTCTTCTGCCAACGCCGGATCACGGTTTGCGAGCCGCTCGACCGCGCGACGGCGCTCGTCAGGCAGCATCCCCAGAACATATTCCGCTGCAAGCAGGGTCCGGTTTTCGCGCTTGTCAGTCATTGGTCGAGGCACCGTCGCAAAGCGAGCAGCCCCCGCCGGAGCAAAGACTTCGCTGTTCCCAAAGGCATAGCGAACCGCTTCGAAAGCTCGGCGTGGGAATAGCCTTCGCAGAAGGCCAGCAAGATCATGCGTCTCGTGCGCGGTTCGAGCCGTTCGAGGCACTCCGCGAGCGGCCTCCTGTCGTTGGCTCGCAAGGTGGCAAGAGTGGCAGCCGCCTCATCCTCGGCCTGTCCGGCCTGGCCGCCCATCACCGGCTCGCGGCGGCGGCCACGCATCATTTCCATGGCGGCAAACCGCGTCACCATTGTCAGAAAGGCGGCGCCAGACCCCCGCTCCCGATCGAAGCGATGAGGGGCAACCATGAGGCGCACGAACACGTCGTGCAGCACATCATCTGCCAGCATGCCGTCGCCCGTGATGCGGATGGCCAAGGCACGCAGTCGCGGCGCCTGTCGGTCGTAGATCTCGCGGAGAGAAGCGCGATCGCCATCGAAGCAGCGCAGCAGCAAAACCGTCAGCTCGTCGGTCTCGTCCCTGAACGAGTCAGCCCGGCCAGTCACCTCCGGGGCGATGCCGTCCGGTCCCGCCACGCTACGTACCCGGTCTATCAAAGCTGAAGTCTTTTCACATAAACGTGAGGCCGCATCCAAACAGACGCTCTCAACCCGAGAGAGATCGGAAGGTCCGAGCTGGCATTCCGGGCCGTTAGTGACCCGGTCATCGGCTGATCATCATCGCCGGTTCGTTCTCGGTTCCCAAGCAACAAGACGAGCAACCCCAGGAGTTCTCATGTCGATCACGACCAACAACCCCTTTGGCTATCTACTGTCGAGCTTGAACGAGCAGCCTATTCTCACCGGAAAGACATCCGTTTACCTCACTTCGGCTGGAACCTTAACGTCGCTTGGGGTGAGTGTCGAACAGCTTGGCACCGCGACTGTGACATCCTCCGGCGGTACGCCGGTCGCGAACTTCCCGATCACTGGGGGAACACGTGATCTTCTCAACGGCGGAGAAGTCGTCACGCATCAGGGGAGCGGTCTCGAACTGAAAGACAGCACTGGCACCGTCGGGCTGACCGACTTCACGGTCGATACGCAGAACGGAGTGATTGACGCCAATGTGACCCTAGACGGAGAGCTGGCCGGCAACCTGCCTGTCTTTGACCTCGGTTCAGGAGTATTCGGCCCGACCCTCACCCTCACCTCGGCCGCCGCCGGGGCAGTAGATCAGACCCTGGGCACCAGCGCCATAACGTCATCCACAACGATCGGAACCGCCATCGTTTCGCCTCTCATCAACCCATATTCAATTGGAACCCCCTCGCTGCAGTTCATTTCGCCAATGCCGCCGCCCCCACTTGGGGGAACAGCGCCCATCGTCGGCGGCGACACGGCGGTTACCTTGGGATCTGCTTCGACGCTCGCCGAGCTTGGAGTGGCCGTCAAGACGCTGGGTTTTGCCAGTCTGGATCTTAGCGGGCTGCTGCCCGTGGCGAACTTTCCGATTACCGGTGGCTCCGAAAACGCGGCAGGCGACCTTATTCTGCATCAGGGTAGTGGCCTAGCGCTCGGGAATCTGGTGGGCATGGTCAGCCTAAGCGACTTCTTCATCGATACGCGGAACGACGTCGTGGACGCTAACGTCTCGCTTAACGGGAAGTCCGCAGGCAATTTGGCCGTCTTCAACCTTGGGACAAAAGGAGCGCTCACGCTGACAGCGGGTGCGGCCGCCGCGGTCGATAAGACGCTCGGCCTCGGTACGGCGATCACATCGATGACGCCGATCGGAAACGCCACCCCAGGAGTAATCGCGGGGCCACCCACATTCGACGCGGGGCTCGGGCATAACGCGTGATCGTCATGCGAAGGATGTCGTAGTAGCTGGGTCACCTTCATCAGGCACAACCTAAGCCGGCCCAATTGTTCGAGGATCATCCGGCCTCTGCGAGCAGAGAAGCGAAGCCCCGCCCCTCATCGGGCGGGGCTTCGTAGTCGCAACTGGAGCTGGTCAGTCTACTCTTCAAAGCCCTACCCTCATTCAGCGCCCACATTTGCTTCAGACAGTCGTCAGCATCGCGCAAGCATTCAGCAGCGGCCGCCATGTTCCCTGACGGCCTTTCTTTGCGCGGGTGCCTCGCCTCTACACGCGACTCGTTTCGTGGTCATCGGCCTGCGTTCGCATCAACCATGATGCGGTGTCGGTTGATCGGTGATAGGTTTGAGAGCGTTTCGGCGGCTCTGTTGTCATCGGCAGGGGAGGTCTGCTTGCCGGGGCCGGGTTCACTTTGCCCCGGGCCCGGCCAAGCGCCCAGCAATCTCCAGTTCCACATGGCTACAACCTGCGCGAAAAGATCTGATGACCCGCCGGCAATACGAACTTTAATTCGCCCGTCCCTATACAGGACCGCGCCTTATTAGCACAGCCCAGCAACACGAACGTATCCCTCGTCGGCTGCTGTGCGGCTTCCGGGCGGTCGGGCAAAGCCAGCGAGACTGCTGCGGCACCAGCCACATTGTCAGAACGACCGTCCAAATTGTTCGATGAACAGGAATGACGCTCAGACGCGCAGAGGATTATCTACACGCCTGTAGCGCAAAACCCCATCTAAATCCAGTGGAGCTTTTACTGCAACTTCCAGCAACCTTTTGAGGAGACCCGCTGTCGGAACCGAATTCTGCGTTCCCTCAACAGACACGGCAAACGCACCAGCGGCATTGCCATAGCGAGCAGCCTGGACTGCGTCACGCGTGTTCAGCCAGACAGAAAGAAATGCACCGGTGAAAGCGTCACCGGCGCCCGTGGTGTCGATCACATGAGCAACCAGTCCAGGGACGTGGGTCGGTTCACGCCGGTCGGGGAATATAACCAACGCGCCGTCTTTTCCCAGCGTAAGGATCATGATGCCTTTTGGACGAGCGCCGCGCACAAGGGAGAGCGTGGCCTCGACTACGGGCGTCAGACCGCCCCGGCACTGCGTCGCTTCCTGTACGACGTCACGATTGAGAAAGACTAAATCGAAATGCCTGATTAGTGTTGCCAGATGGTTCGCAGTTTGGGAAACGGTGGGAAGATCAGTCATTTGTAGGCTGAGAATGGCTCCGGTTCTACCTATATCTAAAACCATCTTCAGCATATGATCGACCTGCGAGCCATCGACATGCAGGCATCGCTCTCGCTTCGTCACGCGCCTGAGGTAGGGGCTGAGATCGGATTCCAGCAATACTACCGGCTCATTTAGTATCGTGCGGGACCCATTCTTTTCCACCAGAACGATGCATCGGCTGATACGCTGGTTCACTTGACGCCGTACCGCCGCTGTGCCCACGTTCTTCCGCGCGAGCTCCGCAAGTGCCCAGTAGCTGTCAGCGTCGTCTCCAAGTGTGGTGACCAACTCGGTGCCGACTGGGAACTGATCGGTAAGTGCCGCGGCAAAGGCAGCGGTGTTGGCAGCCGGGCCGCCAAGCGACTTCTCTATGCTGCGGGCGGTGCTGCGATCATTGCGGTGAGGGAGTACCGACAGGGTCGCTGTGTAGTCGACGCTCGCAGCACCTACGACGATAAGCTGAGGCACATTAACATTTTGAGCGTGGACAAGAGGATCGACGTGTTTGATAGGAGGTAGTGTGAGTGTCGTTGGCTGGAAGTTCAGGGTGCGTATTGCGGCTTCAACTTTCTCGCGTGTCACCGCACGCACAGGGACGGTATTGTTCAGCACATTGAACACTGTGCCGACGGAGACATCTGCAAGCCGAGCCACATTCAGCATGGTGGCCCTGCGCCGCTTCAAGAGACGGTTGCCAGGGTTTGCGGATTGGTGAGGTGGTCGAGCGCAATGCGCGGCACGATCATCGAGTCGCCTTCTTTGTCATGCCCGCTGCACGTCTTATCCACCGTCGCTAGGCGATTGGGCTTACGTTTGTTGATCCGCGGATTTCTCGGCCGTGCTTGAAACCCCGAGCCAGTCGACCAATTGGCCCCAGAACCTTCCATAATGCTCCCAGGCAAGGAACTCCGGACTGCCCCAATGCGCGGAGCAATCCGATGCAAAGGCTGCCGCACGCCCGCGCCCGAAGTTCCCGACAATAAGAAATGGGTCGTTTTCTACGCTCATCAGCACCTGGGCATCGGCTTTTGCCTTGAGGCGATTGTAGCCAAGGAAATGCGGCCAGTCTCCCAGAACCCCATTTAGAATGGCATGAGTACCACCGACAACGGGTGTCACGCCCTCAGGCGTTTCGATGCGATCGTCGTAGCCGAGCATCTCAACCGGCAAAGCATCGGCCAAAGGCGTTGCCTGGTAGTGACCCTTCCCTTCGAGCCCGGAAAAGGAAAGGTAGCCACCCACCATTACCAGGCCGCCGCCAAGTTTCACCCAGTCGCGGATGACCCGGAGCCGATCTGGAGTGCGGAGGCAATGGTCGAAGCAATCGGGATGTATCTGGAGCGTGTCCGCGGAGATGTCGCTGAGCATCACAACGTCGTAAGGCGCCAGCGCCTCGACATTCCAAGGGAAGTCATTCACTGCCAGGTGATTCGGAATGAAGGTCACCTCATGCCCTGCGGTCTTCAGAGCCGCTACAATCTCTGCCTGTCCTTCGCCATAGGTGCTTGTCGCATAGGATGAAAAGCCTTTGGCTTCGACCTTGTATGTCACCCAGGACTCGCCGGCGAGCAGGATCTTTCGCGATGGCATTGCTCTCAACTCCAAATTTTATGTGCGCAAACCAATCATCCGCCCACTCATGACAACGCTGCGAAGCTTGTTGGATCAGAGGTGCGTGTCGCCGTTTGCTATGAGCTGGCCGTCAACCACGACAGGGAATTGATCCACAGCTTCGAGAATCCTTCCCACTTAGTAAATGCGTCGGGAACCCAATGCGGCCCGATATCCGACATCCAGGCCATGGTGCGGCCTTTTCCATAGCGGCCGATCACGAGGAGGGGATGGCCACCCTCCGATGCCGGCAACCGGGCGAGAAGTTCCACGGCGGGATCTGTCCGGGCTTCAACTTCATTTGCTCCCAATAGAAGGGGCCAATCCCGGCCGAGACCGCGCAGCACCGGGTGGTCGTCAGCGCCAACGATCTCCGGCACAAACCCCTCCGGCACTTCAATTCGGTCGTCGTATGGAAGACACGTAACGGGAAGCGCGTCTTCCACCGGAGTTCGACGCCAGCGGGCACGGCCGTCGATACCTTGGAAGCTGAGGTATCCGCCGATCATCATCAATCCGCCACCTTGCTGCGTCCAATCCCGTATCAGTTTGAGACGATTCAGCATCGGCTTGCCTTGCATCCAAACCGCCGGAGGTAGGAGCAATGTATTGGCCCCGACATCCGACAGAATGACCGCGCCGTATTCGGCTAGCCCTTCGCTCGTGAAAGGAAATTTCTCGGCGGCGTCGTGGGACGTCATGTATGTGAGCTCGAAGGGGCTGTCCCGCAGCGCGGTCACCAGCGGCTCCGCGCCGAGGTGGAATGTCACGCTGCTGAACTGGTCAAACCCTTTGTAGTGAGTCGCGGCGCTGACCCAACTTTCGCCAACCAACAGCACTTTCGTCTTCGTCATCTATACGGTCCTTCTGAGAGGGGGCGCCTTGTGGCTGTTCAGTTTCGCAGACCTGGAAAACCGTCAACCTGTTCCGCGAAGTGGCATGCGCAACGACGACCGCCCCCGAGTTCGCGCAGCAGCGGCTTGTCTATGAGGCAACGAGCCTGCGCAAAGGGGCAGCGGGGCTGGAATGCGCAGCCGGTGACGCGGCCGATCGGGCTCGGTGGCTCTCCGGCGAGCTTCGGGGATAGCCGCCCGGGCTCCGTCGTGGGAATCGCGGCGAGCAAGCCCTCTGTATAGGGATGCGCGGGCCTGGCGAAGACAGCTTCAACGGGGCCCTGTTCCACGATCTCCCCACGATACATGACGGCAAGATCTTCTGCGATCCGACGGGCGACCCCAAGGTCGTGAGTCACGGTCAGCAATGCCACGCCAAGTTCGGAACGAAGCGCCTGCAGAAGTTCTAGAACACGTATCGCCAACGATGCATCCAGAGCGCTGACAGGCTCGTCGCAGATAAGAAGGCGAGGCTCGGATGCGAGGGCTCGTGCAATTGCGGCACGCTGGCGCTGGCCGCCGGATAGGTTACGGGCTTTGGCACCTGCGGCGCGCGCATCTAGACCGACGCGTTCGAGAAGTGCGAGGCTTGCATCACGGCGCTCTCTCCGAGGGATGCCCCGCCGCCCGAATTGTTCGTCAAGCAGCGCGCCGATCGTCATCCAGGGCGTGAGCGAGCTACCGGCGTCCTGGAAAACGAGCTGAGGACGCCCCGCCCTGGTTCCCCATCTCACTTCGCCGGCATCGGGCCGAATGAGACCGCAGGCAATTCTAAGTGTCGTTGTCTTTCCGCAGCCACTCTCACCGACGAGCGCGAGCGATCCGCCGGATGGAATGGCGAGACTTACATCGGCAACAGCATAAACATCCTGTCCGCCTAGTCCCAGCCGCCCGCCGGCGACCACGAACCGTTTCGACACTTGCCTCAGCTCGAGCGCCATTTCCTCGTCGATTGGAAAAGGTGCTCCGTCACGCGGGCTTGGCGACTTAATTATCCGATGTGCCGCGGCGTCGGCAACGCGATCGGCAACGGGGCGTAGCGGTTGCGGGTGAAAGCAGGACGCCATGCCGGCTCCATCAGAAGCTGGGCGTGGGGTCAGATCTGGCATCGTAGCGCGGCAGTCGTCTTGGGCGTTTGGACAACGCGGCGCGAAAGGACAACCCGGCGGCGGCGCGGCCGGATTGGGTGGCGCTCCAGGAATGGCAAGTATCGGTGCTCCCGCCGGCGTGTCCACCGATATACGAGCCGCCAGAAGTGCCTTTGTATACCAGTGCGTCGGCCCGCCCAGGATATCGGCGGCAGGCCCTACCTCGCAAATCCGCCCGGCGTATAGCACGACGATTCGATCGGCGATCGAAGCAGCAACGCCGAGGTCGTGAGTCACGAATAGCACCGCGCATCCATGCTCTCGTCGAAGTCGATCGAAGAGCAACACGATTTGAGCCTGCACGCTGACATCCAAAGCCGTAGTCGGTTCATCCGCGACGATCAACTGCGGAGTACCTGTCGCGTTGCCGAGGCCGTAAACAGGGACGTCCGTCGGCACAGCCTTATGCGGCTCCGCCGGTGCCGCACCCAAAGCCATCGCGATCGCGACACGCTGGCGCAAGCCCCCAGAAAGTTCGTGTGGAAATTGGCCCGCCCTGGAGGCCGCCGAGGGCACTCCGGCATCGCCGAGATTCGCCAAAGCGCGCGCTCGCCTGATCCCTCGCTCTGTCAGCTGGGCGCCGATCTTGGTCGTCGGGTTCAAGGAGGTAAGCGGGTCTTGGAAGACTGCGCCCAGAAGATGGCGCTGCACAGCGCGCCGGGCCCGGTCATCAGCAGCAAGCATGTCGACGCCCGCGATGCGTACACTTCCGGAGATCTCGGCCCCCGGCGTTCGCGCGACCAGACCCAGAATTGACTGCCCAAGCACACTCTTACCCGAACCCGACTCTCCCACGACGGCGATGACCTCGCCCGCGGCGATCTCAAGCGAAACGGAGCGTAAAGCCTGCACCCTTCCCTGCCGGCTGCGAAAAGCCACTTGAAGATCCTGGATGACGGCCACGGGCTGACGCGGCCCGTTGCTTGCGACGGTTTCGGCCGGCCTCTCGGATTGGGACAGCAACGTCACCGCGCTTGCTTCAGCCGAGGGTCGGCAACCACTTGCAGGACATCCACGGCGGCGTTGATGATCACATAGATCGCGCCGAGAACCAGCGTTACGCCAATGACAGCTGGGAAGTCCGAGTTGACCAGAGCCGCGGAGGTGTAAAGACCGAGACCAGGCCAGGCAAAGACCGTCTCAACGACGATCACGCCAGTCAAGACAAGGCCCAGCTGCAAACCGGCCATCGAAAGAACCGGCGTGAGAGCATTCCGTAGCGCGTGACGCAGCAGGACGGCCCATTCGGAGATTCCCTTGGAGCGTGCCGTGCGTACATGGTCCTGCCGCATCGCATCCAGTAAGGCGCCGCGCAGAACACGTCCGATCGCGACGGATGGCCCGAGCGCTATAACGAGGGACGGCATCAGTACGTGCCTAAGTCCATCCATGTAGCCACCGAACTTACCCGTGAAGAAGTCGGAAATCAGCACGAATCCTGTTGCAACACCCGCCGTCGTGCGACCCGAGGCCGGCAGCAAGCCGAGCCAGCTGTAGAGGGCCAGCACAAAGACTATCCCGAGAAAGAAGGTCGGGGCTGATGCGAAACTCACCATTACCACGCGGATCGTCTCGGCACCCCGCCTACCGGATGCCGACCACAGACCAAGCGCCAGCGATAGGACGAAGATCCAGATCGCCGCGACAAGCGACAGCTCGATTGTCGCGGGCGCGAACTGGGCGAGATCCGCCGTTATCGCGTTATGGGTCCGCAGCGATGTGCCCAAGTCGCCATGGAGAATGCGTTCGAGAAAGCGAAAATATTGAACATAGACCGGCTGATCGTAGCCGAGCGCGTGACGCGTTGCCTTGATGAGCGTTTGACTGGCACCCGCACCCAGGTTGGCCGCAACCGGATCCGTAGGCACGGTTGTGTCAATGATGAAGACTACCAGCGTGAGTGCCAGCAGGATTCCGATCAGTGCGGCGAGGCGCCCAGCAATCAGGCGAATCACGTCAGCGTCGCTCCATCAGATCACGGACACCATCACCGGCAAAGTTTGCGATGAATGTCAGCAGGAAGACGGCGGCCGCGGGAATGACCGCGACCCACCAATTGGTCAGTAGATAGGTCAGCCCGCGAGCCGTCATGGCACCCAACTCGGATGCTGGGTCGGGTGATCCCAGGCCGAGAAAGGAGAGGCTGGCGAGAAGCAAGATCACATTTCCGACGTCGAGCGATGCGGTGACGATGACCGGTCCGAAGGCGTGCGGTAACACGTGGCGCAGGGCAATTCGCAGGCGCCCGAGGCCGACCAAACGCGCGGTCTCCACATGCGCCATGCCGACCGTCGCGCGCACCTGGCCCCGCACCACCCGCGCATACCAAGGCCACCACACGACAGCGACACCGATTAAGGTGTGCTCAAGGCTCGGCCCAAGCGCCGCGACGATCGCCAGTACAAGTAAGGGTCCCGGAAGCGCCAGGAAGAGGTCAGTGAGGCGCATCAGGGCGGCATCCAACAAGCCACCCGCCATACCGGCTACCAGGCCAATAAGGCCGCCCACGACGACGCCGGATGCGATCACGAGAGTCGCGGACGTTAGGCTCATGCGCATCCCGTAGATCACCCGGGAGAGCAGGTCTCTCCCAAGGTCGTCCATTCCGAAGGGATGGGCCCAGCTCGGACCAAGAAGCGGCTGATCGACCAGAGCAGTCGGATCATAGGGCAATAGCGGTGGCAGGACGATCAGCATCAGCACGAGCAGCGCCGCAAGGCAGAGCACGACGCGCTCGACCCAGCCCAGTCCCCCGCCATTGAGCTTTAGTCGGAGTGCCCAGCCGAAGGCCCGCCGGAGAGGAGGCCGCGGCTGGGAACGGATAGCCAAAGCCGTCATTTTGCCGATGGGCGCAGAGTTGCGAGGTTGATGCAGGTCGTGCATTCGAGCTGATGCGCCCAGCCGGTGATGCCGGCGCGGGCAATGAACGTGTCATCGGCATCGGCGATGGTTATAAAGGTTCCCGCATCGTGGATGATGTCACCGGCCCGCCCGTAATCCACCAGAAGTTGCTGCTCGTTCGTGTCGCTCAGGCCCTTGTCCATGGCCTGATCTGCTTCCGGAACCGAACCCGCGAAGTAGTTGAGCGCGGCACCCTTATACATATACGAGCGCGCCCAGGTGTCTGGCGAAGCGGAATCCGGGTTCTCACTGCCGATGAAGAGCTGCGGCACGGTTTTGGGATTCTCTGACGGGTAATTAAACAGCTGAGCCACGGTAATTTCCGTCACCGTCACCTTCAATCCAGCCTGGCTTAGTTCGCTTCCAACACCATCGGAGATCCGGCCAATATCCGCCCCGTGCCCAGAAAGATACACGAGACTGACGCCGCGGTCGGCAGCCGACAGTTTGGCAACCAACGCCTTCAGTTTGCTCGGATCGTACGGCTGCGGATCGGCGCCGAGCGCGGGCGGCAGCATACCTGCCGGATACATGCTCGTCGATGTCGTGCCGTAATTGCCGAAGAAAATCCTGGTGAGAAGCGCGCGATTGATGGCCTGCCCCAGAACCTTCCTCAATGCGGGATCGGAGAAAGGCAGCCGGTTCGGGTTGACGTGCATCCAGGTCTTCAGGAAAACCGGAAAGACCTGAACCTGATAGCCGGAGATGTGTTTGAACTTGTCCACCGTTGCGCCTGGCTGCTGGTGGAGGATGTCCAGATCGCCCCCTCTCAGCTGGAGAACCTGGCTGCCAGCATCGGGAATCAGCTTATAGATGACGGTTTTGTAGTAGGGTGCGCTTCCCCACCATTTCGGGTAAGCCTGCTCAACGTATTGCTGCCCGAGCGTGAATTGCGTGATGGTGTAGGGTCCGGTGCCAGCATCGTGTGTAGCAAGCCAATGCTGACCTAGATCGTTACCCTTGCTATTGGCACTGATCGCCGTCGGGCTGATCATCTTCGTGCCATAGGCTGAGGCCAAATAGTCCATGAATGCGGACACCGTCTTGCCGAGCGTGATCACCAGCGTATAGGGATCAGGCGTCGCCATGCTCTTGATGTCCTGGACCTGATACAGCGTCCCCTGGTTCATCTTGATCCGGCGCTCAAAACTGGCTTTGGCAGCCGCCGAATCGAAGGGTGTACCGTCGTGGAAGGTTACACCATGCCGCAGATGAAGGGTGTATACTGTGTTGTCCGGCGAGGTCGTCCAGCTCGTTGCAAGCCAGGGAATGATCTTCGTGCTGTTTCCCGGGGCATATTGAACCAAGCCCTCATAGGTATTGTTCACAAGTTCCATGCCGGGGATGTCGTATTGGACGTCCGGGTCGGGACTTTGAATGTCCTCATAGTAGCCGAGCCGCAATGTTGTGTTCGGATCCGGCGTGGCGCTTAGCGCTCCGTTCGACCCAACGGCGGTCAGAAGCGCGACACCTGCAACGGCGGTAAGTGGAACGAGTGTGTGCCGGTTGAGCATTCTATAGCCTCCGTTACTGTTCGCCAGCTTCGATGTGTATTCTATGCGATTCGTTTGGCTCGCTTGCTCGCCGCTAGCGGCCACCTGAGCCGATACGATCTATCCGGCCATCGACCGCTGGTCCGCCAGCGGCGCGCGGGTCAAGATAATCCGCTTGCGTGATTCCAAGGCGGCGCATCGCCAGGCCGGTGATCGCCTCTAGCACGCACCGATGCGCGAGCAGCGCCGTGATATTGTTTCCGACGTCATAGGGCGGACTAACCTCGACGACATCCATACCCACCAAGCCGACCTCGTGCGCGATTCGCCGCACCGCCCGCAACATCTGATGACTGGTGAACCCGCCCGGCTCCGGTGACCCAGTGCCCGGTGCATAAGCTGGATCGGCACAGTCGATATCAACCGTCAGGAAATAATGTTCCGCGCCGCTTTTTGCCTCTGCGATGGCTTCATCAAGTACGGTGTCGAACCCCCGGTGAAGGACTTCGGCCATGTAATGCGTCTTCATCCCCTGCTCTTGCATCCAAGCCGTCACTGAAGGATCGGGCCAACCACCGCGCATGCCGATTTGCACGAAATCGGAACCCCGTACGTCGCCGCTCTGCACAAGTTCCCACATCTGGTTGCCATGGTTCATGATATGACCCTGGGGCGTCGGAGCGGTGTCGCTGTGAGCATCCAACTGGATGACGCCGACCTTGCCTGGTCCATATTTCTTCGCCACGGCGGAAACGATCGGGCCGGTGATGGCATGGTCGCCCCCGAGGAGAATCGGAAGTGCGCCCGCATCAAGGATTTCCCCGACAAAACTGCGGATATTCGCAAAGGTCATTTCGGTATTGCCGGGCACAACTTGGGCGTCGCCGTAGTCAGCCATTACAAAATGCTGGAATGCGTCGACCCGAACCGTCTGCGACGGACGATTGAAGGGCGGCGACCACGCGTTGTCGCAACGACGGATCGCTTGCGGGCCGAGATGAGTCCCAGCTCTCGCGGTGTTCGTACCGTCCCACGGAATACCGCCAATTGCTATGTCGATCGCGCCGGCCCGAAGATCCTCGGGCGAAAGACACAGCGGCAGCTTCAGGAACGTCTGTATCCCGACGTAAGAAGGTTCCCATTCATAGCGAGTCACTCTCCGCGGTCCGACGGGGCCGGTTTCGCCAACCATGCTTTTTCCCTGCTCTCGCTCGATCATTCGAAGCCCGCGTGCGAGGCACTCGCCTCAACGCAAACTGGTTAACTGATGTTGACTCATTGAAAGTTTTTCATAATCAGTACGTTCAAGGCGAAACGGAGCCAAATGTTATGATTGGCAACCCGTAGAGCTCCAAGCTTCTCCAGACAGTGCCAAGCATATAAGTCAAGTTTCTCATCTTCTGACAACAGAAAGTTATTGAAAGTTCTTCAATTTTAAATCACGGACCTCTCATAGAGGCCTAAGCCCTTACAGGCCCTGACTTTGGGGGGCATTCGATGTCGCGCGATATCATCGCCGGTAAACTGAGTTGACGAAGATCGCTCTCTGACCCATGCAACTGGTCAACGGCCCGACGAGGAAAACAAGATGAAACTTTCCGACACGGAGTTGCGCGCGCACAGGCGAGCACAACTTTCGGCGCGTGACACGCTGATCGCCGTTCAAAGCGAGATCAAGACTGGTGCTACAGAGGCTTCTCTGGCGAGCGCATGCCGGCGTCTGATGGATGCCGCCGGAGCTACCGGATACTGGTGGTATACGACGCCGGCATACGTCCTGGCGGGTGAGAATTTGCGCCTTTCGGTTGAAGGCGATGTCTACGCTCCGGGCGAGGTAGCGATCGGTGCTGACGGAATGATTACGATCGATCTTCATCCGGAGATTGACGGCCGATGGGGAGATTGTGCGCGAAGCTATTTCCTGAGGGACGGTGATATCGTTACGCCCGAGGCAGCGGGATATGAGGAAGCAGACGGGATGGCAACGGAAGCCGCCCTTCATTCGCTCATCCGGGCGGAAGCACGGCCAGAAATGACGTTTCAGGAACTTCATTTTCTGGTCGCCAGGGAAGTCGCCAATCGCGGTTACGAGAACTTGGATTTCCTGGGGAATTTCGGCCATAGCATCGGAGCCGACGTCACAAACCGCGCCTTCATCGACGCAAACTGCGGTCAGCCATTGGGGAGCAGCCCGCTTCTGACCTTTGAGCCACATATTGCAAGGCCCGGGCGACCCTTGGCTTTCAAATACGAGGAGGTCTACCTTTTCGATAACGCAGGAACACTCTGCCTCCTTTAGCCTAAAGGTGTGACTCGCTCCAACGAACCGGCGTCGGCGCGAAATATTGCGAGACATCAGATCGCGCAAAGTATGATGGCACTACCTGAGAAGCCCTCTTCGAGCTACCCAACATGTCCGCATCCAGCCGACCACTATCGCCAGTGCTGAAGCTCTGACCGCCTTTTCATGGAACAAACGCAAATGACAGCATCATCGTGACGGCAACAGACGCCGTCGATCTCACCTCGGAGACAACAATGCCGCCTACCTTATCGGAGGCGGCGCCTGAGGAATGAGTGGCTGACCATTCCGCTGATTTACCGGATTAAACGGAGCCGCTGCGGGGGGCGGCCCGATTGGATGTATGGGCACGCCCGGAGGCGGCCTCGGAGGCAGGCCTGCATTGAGCGGCGGAGGGCGGCCCTGACCGCCATAGTGAGGGGACCCAGGTGGCGGAGGCGGCGGCCGACGGTTCCCACCGCCATAACCGCAATTCCAGCAACCTCCGCCGTAGTCGCCGACAAATCCAGGCGGACCATAGTCCGGGCCATAATTGGGGGCTCCACCCTCATAGTCCGGGGCGCCGTATCCTCCCATGCCAGGACCGTAGCATCCAGCGAGGGCGAGCAGCGACGCCACTGCAATCGCCGACGCGGTCACACTCGATATGGATCGGCGTTTTGTGCTCATGATGCCGGATCAGCCCCACGTTCCGCGACACAATGTAGACGACCAGCGAGCGCAAGGTCCAACACCGTGACGGCTGCCACCATCAGCAAGCCCGCCAGCGCACCATTTCGTCGTGGATTGCGCGGCGTGATGCCGGAAGCAAGCGTGCCCATGTCCAGCGCGTCGCCGCCAACGCGCGCCCATACCCAGATCACGGGATCGCGGGCCGCCAATAGGCCGATGCCTGTTGCGATCTCGCGCAAGCCATAGAGGCCCACCAACGCCTCGTTTCGAACTCCGGTCTTTTCCGATACCGCACGACGGGCGAACACGTCGACGAGGCCTAAGCCAATGCTCAACACCCCCAGCGCACGCGCCAGCGCTAGATCGTTCTCTGCATAAAGGGGCCTTTTGCGTCCCGTCATCGCTTATCTCCTGGCAGGATACCGAGATGGGCGTCGCGGCACAGTAAGTGTCAGCACGATTCATTGATGTGGGAGTCTTTCTCACACAAAGCTCGGCGACCTACACCTATACCCTATAGGGTATCCTTGACATGATCGGCTCGTCGTTCGATAAAAGCGTGGCTATCGAGACACTGTTCGGGATCGAAGTCCGTTCATGATCTTGGGTGTAGCCCGCGCCGTTGATTCCAAGCCGCTGGATCGGCGGATCCTGGCCGAGCACGCTTACGAGACGCTCAGGGGGCTCATTCTCGATCGTCACATCGCGCCAGAAAGCTGGATGGCGATCGACGTGCTTGCTCGGGACCTAGGGGTATCCCAAACGCCGATCCGGGAAGCGCTGGCGCGGCTCGAGAGCGATGGGCTGGTATCCAAACGCGAGAACGGGCGCTTCCGAACGGAGCCGCTGCTTACAAAAAGCTCTTTCAACAACCTCTACGACGTTAGACTTCAACTTGAGCCTTTTGCGGCTGGCGAGGCTGCCAAAGAAAGAACCGATGACGAACTCATCGAGCTTAAGCACGCTGAAGCTTTGATGCGGGTGGCGCCGACCGGAGAAGTCTATGCCAGATTCGCGGAGTTCACTGCCGGCAATGCCGCATTTCACGCGATCATCGCGAGGGCGGCGCGAAATCGGTTCCTTTCGGATGCCATCCATCGTTTGCACAGCCACCACAGGCTAGCGCATCTCTATTTGCACCACGGAATCGTGGACGCGACCCCGGCTCTTGCAGAGCATGCCGTGATAGTCGAGGCGATCGCCAAACGCGACCCGCAGCGGTCATCCGATTTGATGCGTGCCCATATCGAGCGCTCCCGCCACGAGCTCGAACGCCTCATCACTGGCGATTGATCAAAGGAGAACCCCGCGCTCGCTAGCTCACCGAAGATGGAACGAAAACACATAGAACTCGAGGAACACGCTCGAGTCAAAAGGAGGGATGAATGTCCAACGAATCAATACGGCGCTCGACGCTGCTGTCCTTGGCCTGCGCCGGCGCTTTGACATCCGCGCTTGCCGCGGTTCCCGCGAAAGCGGCTGATAAGATTTATCACATCGCCCTTAGCAATTCCTACATTGGGAATCAGTGGCGAGTTCAGATGGTCAATCTCACCAAGGCCTATGCGAGAAAATACTACGACGGTCAGGTGACGCTGACAGTCGTCAACTCGGGAACCGACGTTCAGGCACAGATCGCCGCGATCGATGATATGATTTCCCAGAAAGTCGATGCCATCCTGGTTGACCCCGCCTCGGAATCCGCATTGAACCCCGTGCTTGAGGAAGCAGCCAAGCAAGGTATCGTGGTGGTCGATTTCGACCATGCGGTGACGGCACCCTCCGCGTATAAAGTCGGTGTCGATTTCGTCAAATTCGGTGGAATCATGGGCCAGTGGATGGCCGATACACTGAAGGGCAAGGGCGATATCATCATGAATCGCGGCGTGCCTGGCTTCGAAGGCGATCGAGCAGAATACCAAGGCGCGACGGATGCTTTCAAGAAGTATCCAGGCATCCATATCGTAGCGGAAGTCTACGGCAAGTGGGACGACAGTGTTTCACAAGCGGAAATCATGAAGGTTCTTCCAGCTCACCCATCGATCGACGGCATCATCAACCAGGCGGGGGATTATGGCGTTGTCCAAGCATTCCTTAACACGCACCGAACTTTCGTTCCGATGACGGGGGAAGGTTCGAACGGCTGGCGTCTCTCGATGTTGAAATACAAGGACCAGGGCCTGGAAGGCATTTCCGTTGGCGATCCGCCGACACTTGGTGCCTATGCGTTGAAGGTCGCGGTGGATGTGCTGAACAAGAATCCGCCTCCCGAAAAACTCATCAATGTCGGCATCCCGACCCTGACAACAGCGCAGCTCAAGGAAGGGGTCAATGTGTTTTCCAACCTTCCGCCCACAGTCTACGACGATATCGACATCCCTGGCTCTGGCCTCAAGCCACTCACCATCGAAGACTCGCTCGGCAAGTAAAACTCGGGAGCGGGGCCGCGCCCCGCACTGAGCTGAGGCCGTCATCATGCTAGTGCTGCAATCCATCGAAAAGAGCTTCGGAGCGACCAGGGCGGTGCGCGACGTGACGCTCGACGCTACCTCCGGCGCCGTTTTGGGCCTGGTCGGGGAAAATGGCGCTGGCAAGTCGAGCCTGATGAAGATCGCGGGCGGGATCATCCGCCCGGACCAGGGCGTGGTTCGCCTTGAAGGAGCGTCGGTTACAGGGCTGAGCCCGCGGTCTGCCCTGGCCCGTGGCATTGTCAGCGTATTCCAGGAACTCACACTGATCAGAAGCCTCACCGTTGGGGAGAACCTTAGCCTTCTCAAGCCACCCATCCGTTCCTGGGGCAGCATCGACAAAGCGCGTCGCCTGCGCGAAGGCCAGGAGACGCTCGATCGCTTCGATGTACCGGTTCGCGCGTCGTCGATAGTGGGCGAACTTACGCTCGGTCAGCAACAAATGGTCGAAATCATCCGCGCCGTCACGCGCAGGCCAAAGGTATTGTTATTGGACGAGGCCACGGCCGCACTCGGCGCCCCGGAAGTAAAGTGGCTCGCCGGCATCGTAGCCGCAGAGCGGGAGCGCGGCACGATCATTCTGTTTATCTCACATCGCTGGGAGGAGATTGAATCATTTTGCCAGAGAGTCGCGATCATGCGGAACGGTGAGCTAGTCGCTCATTCCGCCGTCGAGGATGTCTCACACGATCGAGCAGTCGAATTAATGACAGGCCGCCCTCTGGGAATAGCCTTTCCCCGCAAGCGTCCGGCATCAGGCGGAACGGATTTGCTGCAAGCCGAAGGACTTGAAAGTGACGTTCTGCATGGCGTCGGGCTACAGCTGGCGCCCGGCGAAATCCTGGGCGTCGGCGGCCTCGTCGGCCAGGGTCAGGACGCGCTGCTGAAGAGCCTCTTCGGTGACCATCCATTGATAAGCGGCACGATCACCGTAGCGGGCAAGAGATGTGATCTGCGAAAACCATCGGACGCCATCCGCCGCCGCATCGCCTACGTACCGCAGGAGCGCAAGGTGGAGGGCCTGCTGTTGCACAAGAGCATTGCCGTCAACCTCTCGCTCGCGATCCTGCGCCGCTTGTCGAGTTGGATGGGGCTCATTGATCACAAGCGCGAACAGCAAATCCTTTCCCAGTCGATCGATAGACTGAAGATCAGAGCGGCTTCCGGCGCCGAGCCCGTTGGCGCGCTGAGCGGTGGCAATCAACAAAAGGTCCTGCTGCAGAAATGGCTGCTGACCAAACCAACGGTATTGTTGCTGAACGACGTCACGCGCGGGGTCGATATCGGCACGAAAACCCAGATTTATGACATCGTCGTCGATCTCGCCGCGTCTGGCGTCGGCGTCTTGCTCTATTCTACCGACGCACATGAGCTCGTCGAGCTGGGGCATCGTGTCTTGGTGATGATTGATGGCCGCATCAATGCAGAGCTCTCTGGATACGGCCTTACCGCCGAAGCCATCGTACGGGCCTCGATTGGGCAGGAGGTCCGCGATGGGGCCGCGGCCTAGTGGCGCGGCCCGGCAGGGTGCATTCGGCGCAACCGTGACGTTCATTGTGCTCTTTGTCGTGGACTTCTTGCTGAAGGGTGGGCATTTCAGCGCGTTCGACCTGAAGACGCTTTGCATGAACGCATTGCCTTTGGTTCTTGTTGCCCTCGGCCAATTCTTTGTCGTGCTGACCAACGGAATCGATTTGTCGCTCGGGCCAATGATGAGCGTGTCCGGCGCGATCGCGGCTCTCACCTTTTCGACAAGTCCCATCGGCGCGGTGCTCCTTGCGATGGTCGCGGCGGCCGGCGGAGGTTTGGCAAACGCAATCCTCGTCGTGAGGCTACGACTGCCCCCAATTCTGGCGACGCTCGCGACCATGTCGATTTTCCAGGGCGTCGCACTTGTGATCCTGCCGAGTCCCGGGGGCACCGTGCCCGCCGGCCTCACGGCCTTTCTGACGAATGGCGGCCCGGCACTCCTCCCAGTGCCTTTGGTCCTGCTTGTCTGCGCCGCACTGGCGACTGGCTGGACGATGACGACCCGCTTCGGAATTTGGCTTCGCGCAGTGGGCGGGGACGAGGGCGCGGCCAGATCCAGCGGTGTCGCGGTCTCGGCCGTCAAGTTCGGGGCCTATGTGCTTGCGGCCCTGTTGGCTGGGTTGGGTGGCCTCTACCTGGCCATCGCGACCGCGAACGGGTCGCCTACGATCGGCGACAGCTTTATCCTCTTGTCGATTGCGGCCGTCGTGCTGGGCAGAGTCGCGATCGTCGGTGGGCGCGGTTCGCCGCTCGGCGTCGTCATGGGAGCCCTGACGTTAACCATCATTGGAAGCTTGCTGTACTTCGCGAACCTATCCTCATTCTACCAGAGCTTGATCAACGGCCTGATTCTCGTCGGCGTCGTCGGCTTCGACATGATCCGGAAAAGATTCCTTCTTGCCGTGCGTGGAGGGCGACAATGACGAACACGCGACGCATGCGGAATAGCTTTGCCCGGCCTGTCGTCCTCGCGCCACTGACGATCACCGGATGCACTGTCCTTCTGTTCCTCGTAGGCAGCATCCTGGCCCGCGGCTTCATGGCGCCGTCGAATGTGCTGATGTTGCTGGCCCTCTCCGCTGACCTCGGCATCGCGGCGATCGGTGAGACGGTCGTTATATTGACGGGAGGGATCGACCTCTCCATCGCCTGGAACGTCACGGCTGCGAGCATCATTTTCACCGGCATCACGCAAGGCAATGAGGGGCACCTCTGGATTGGGGTCGCGGCAGGTCTCGGTGTCGGCGCTCTCGCTGGTTTGGCTAACGGCTTAGGTATCGCCAAGCTGAACATTTCACCGATCGTGATGACGCTCGGCATGAACAACATCATGCAGGGACTAACCCTGATCTATTCGCAGGGAACGCCCTCCGGCTCGGCGCCAGCGAGCATCAAGGAAATCGCGACCGGTTGGCTCGGTCCGATTCCTATCATCGTACTCGTCTGGATCGGACTCGCAATCGTCGTCAGCGCTTGCCTTCACGCTACTCGCGGCGGCCGCTATCTCTACAGCGTCGGCGAAAGTCCCATGGTCAGCCGCCTCACCGGCATCGATAATGATTTCGTCCTGATCGCGGCTTACACGGTTAGCGGTTTCTGCGCGGGCCTGACCGGGATTTTGTTCACAGGCTTCTCGTCGATGAGCTTTCTTGGCATGGGCGATCAATTCGTCCTGCCGGCAATCGCCGCTGTCGTGTTGGGCGGGGCTTCGATCTACGGAGGGCGGGGTAGCTATGCCGGCACATTCGTCGGCGCCTTCTTCCTGACGGTTCTTACGACAGTCCTGGCGATCGTCAATATCTCGATCGGTTTTCGCAACATCATCTACGGGCTCGTGATCATAGCTGCTGTCCTGCTCTATCGCGCCTACACGCGTGAACGCGAGTAAATCATGGTCGCTGCGGGCCACCCTGTTCGAGGAGGATCTCATGGACGACTTGCCAATTATAGACGCCCATCATCATCTCTGGGATCTTGACCGCTTCCCCTACCCCTGGCTGACCACAAGGCCTTTGCCTCCAAGTGTCGCGGGAAATGTGGAACCGATTGCGCGATCATATCTGCTGAAGGACTACCTGGCAGACGCGTCAGGCCAAAACCTGATCAAATCCGTTCATGTCGATGGCGGGTTTGATCCGACACGGCCGGTCGAGGAGACGAGGTGGTTGCAATCGATCGCAAATCAGAATGGATTTCCCCACGGAATCGTGGCAAGAGCGGAGCTGCATGCACCAAACGTTGCGGAGGTTCTGGAAGGACATTGCGCGTTTGCCAACCTGCGAGGCATCCGGCATATCGTGAACTGGCATTCGGACCCGGAAAAGACATTTGTGGCACGTCCGGACCTTTTGACCGATGCAGCGTGGCTACGAGGTTTCGGCTTGCTCAAGCGCCATGGTTTGTCTTTCGATCTGCAAATCTACCCGCCTCAGATGATGGACGCCGCCACTCTCGCGCACAACCATCCTGATACGTCGATCATCTTGAACCATACCGGGATGCCGGTTGATCGCGATTCAGCAGGCCTCACCCAATGGCGGGAAGGCATGCGCCGGCTCGCCGGAGAATCAAACGTTTCGGTTAAGATTTCTGGTCTTGGGATGACCGACTGGCAATGGAATGAGGCGTCTATTCGCGCTTTTGTCCTAGAGACGATAGACATCTTCGGCGTCAGCCGATGCATGTTTGCCAGCAACTTCCCAGTCGACAAACTCTACAGCAGCTTCGATCATCTCTATGGATCGTTCAGAAGAATCGTGAGCGATTTTCCGGAGGATGAGAGGCGGAAGCTGTTCGCTGAAAATGCTGCTGCAATCTATCGCCTATGAGTCGCCGCCCAGGTTAATTTGGAGATAAATTTAGATGAGCGTCATTTCCCAGGTTAGCGTCCTTCCTTTTGAATTCACCGTGCAGGGGCTCAGCCTCGGACAGCACCGTGCCATGGGGGTTAGCAATCTACGTCACGCGCCTGGGGGCACCCTGACCGTTAGTCGCTATGCCATACGCATCAGGACGGATGATGGCTGCCAGGGCGAATATGTCACTCATTGGGTCGGGACGCCGGCCGCCCTTGCCCAGACCATCATGCTGGCGCCACATCTGCTGGGGAGAAACCCGGAACACCGTGAGGAAATCTACGACGATCTCAAGCGGGAACTGCGCGCCTATGATCATATGGGCCACGGTCCACTCGACATCGCGCTCTGGGATCTGGTCGGCAAGAAATACGGCATCTCAGTTGCCACGATGCTCGGCGCGTATCGCTCAAAACTGCCGACTTATGCCAGTACGCACCATGGGCAGGAGGATGGCGGCGGCCTCGATTCGATTGAGGCCTTCGCCGACTACGCCCGCGCCTGCAAGGAACAGGGCTTCGCCGGCTTCAAGATCCACGGATGGCACGACGGAGATCGCCGGCGGGAGGCTGCGAATGTGCTTGGCGCTCGGGCCGCTGTCGGGGATGACTACCCGCTGATGCTCGATCCCGCCTGCGAACTTCGCACCTATGCGGACGCGCTCTATGTCGGGCGGGCCTGCGACGAGGCGAGCTTCTTTTGGTATGAGGATCCGTATCGGGACGCATCCGTTTCGGCTCACGGGCAGCGCATGCTGCGGGAGAAGCTCAAGACGCCGCTGCTCGTCACTGAACATATCCGTGGCCTTGAGCAAAAGGCGAATTTCGTCCTGGCCGGCGGATGCGACATGATCCACGCGGATCCCGAATACGATATGGGCATCACCGGAGCGATGAAGATCGCCCATTTTGGTGAGGCGGTCGGTATCGACGTGCAAGTCCATGCCTGCGGGCCGGCCCATCGTGCCTGCGTCGCCGCAATGCGGAACACTCACTACTACGAGCTGGCGCTGGTCGGACCCGGCATGCCCAACGTCGTGCCCCCGGTCTATACCTGCGGCTACTCGGACCAGCCTGAATCCATCGGCTCCGATGGATGCGTCCCGGTCCCAACCGGCCCAGGCCTAGGCGTGAGTTATGATTGGGAGTTCATTATGCGGAATAAATTAGTGGAGCACGCGTTCTCCTGAGGTTTAGTTCCGACGGACCACGGATCTAGCCAATCGGCCGGTTGGTGGCGGAGCGACGACACCGGGTCCCTCGCCTTCCGCGATCGAGCGCTCTCTCATGGCGCCACTGGTCGCTAGGGCAGCTTGCGCGGGAGATTCACGTCAACCCGTCGGAACTGCCCGCCACCTTTGACAACAACACCCGCCGGCGACGGAGACCTATAGCGCCCCTGACCGCTCTTGATCCGGGCGCATCCGATTGAGATCGAGCAAGAGTGGTTGCGCGCCAAGCGGCACCGCTCGCCCGCGACAGTTGCCACTCTAGCCGAGCGTATCGGGCTCACGCGGGCAGCGCTCGATGGCACCCTGCTACGCCGTCCGATTCCGGAAGCGGTTCGCGAGCTGGTCGATGCTTGGTTGGCCGCGAGGTAGCCGTCCGTAACCCGACCAATCTCCAAAGAAGGTCAGGTGGGGCCGACAATACGCCGTTGCGTGCAACAAAAAACACCCCGACGGGGTTTGTCATTTTTTGCTTTTCTGAAATGGTATTGGCGCCTAGCCTCGTCTAGGCAGATGTTGGCTATGGACAATGACGACCGCGGGGAGCCTCAGTAGCGCAAAACGCTATTATCCATGGGATTGCAGCCGATAACGTCCCACCGCTGAGCTTTTGGATTAAGCCTGTGGCAAATTCTGAAAAACGATCGGCCTATGTAGCAGTCTGGCTTCACAAGCGGAATCACAAGAAGGATAGAATAAAAATGCGCACTAAACACCTCCTGCAGCAGCAAGAGCTTCCAAAGACTGTCAGGAAGACGCAATCGCTCTTCGTAGCGGGACTGAGCGCGGGCGTCGCTATGTTGGCTTTGGCCGCCGTAGCGAGCTCGGCACAGGCGCAGGAAGAGAAGCGTCCGAATGTCGTCATGCTGATGACCGACGACACCGGCTGGGGGGATTTCGGCGCCTATGGTGGGGGCGCGAACCTCGGCCATCCGACGCCGAATGTCGACCGCGTCGCCCAGGAAGGTGCGGTGTTTACGAGCTGGTATGGTCAGGCGAGTTGTACTGCCGGGCGCGCCTCTTTTATTACCGGGCGCATCCCCATCCGTTCGGCTCTCTCGGTCGTGGTTGTGCCTGGCGATCCGAACGGACTGACAAAATCAACGCCGACGATTGCCGAGTTTTTCCAAAAACACGGCTATGGTACCTATTACTCGGGTAAATGGCATCTGGGCGATCAACCCAAATTTTACCCCATTGAACACGGCTTCGACGAAATGAAGGAGTTTGCCGCATACTATCCGGGCGTCTACACGTATGATGACACGGATAGCTTCGCACATCCTTGGTTCCCGAAATTCAACGCCCCTTATTGGGACGCATACCAAAAGGTTGTAAACTTGTTCGAGTGGGAGGGCACCGCTGGCAAACCCGCGATCAAGGTCGCCCGCATCGACTACGACTATCTACATGAGTTCGATGTTCGGCAAGCTGACTCGGCGGTCGGCTACATCCAGCAGCACGCTAAGGACGCCAAGCCCTTCTTCATGGATGTGAATTTCATGAAGATGCATAATCCGAACATCCCGGCCAAGGCGTTCATTGGAAAATCGCATCTCGGGAATTACTCCGACGCCATGCTGGAACTAGATTCCAACATCGGTAAGGTTATGGATGCCATTCGTGCCGAGGCTCCTAACACCATCGTCATCATTACGGCCGACAATGGCGCGTGGCAGGATGCTTGGCCTGACGCCGGCACTGTCCCGTTCCGCGGCGAGAAAGGATCGCCGTTTGAGGGCGGGTTCCGTGTGCCTGGCATCATGTGGGCACCGGGAAAGATTCCGGCCGGCGCACGTTATGGGGAGATGATGTCGCACATTGACCTTTGGGCGACGCTCGCGACGATGGTAGGCCTCACCCCGCCGCCCCATGGCGCCTGGACCGACAACGACGGCAAGCCGATCTACTTCGACAGTATCGACAACAGTGCCTACATCGAGGGCAAGGCTCGTCATTCGGCGCGCACCTCGTGGATCTATACCGACGGTGAGAGCTTCGAAGGCGCTCGCGCTGATGTCGGCGATGATCCCGCGAACCCCGACACGCACATCGCTTGGAAAGTCCTCTATACCGCCAAGGACACTTGGCTTGGTCCACAGCAGAGCCTCGGCGCCATAGGCTCCTATTACAATCTCACCATGGACCCGTATGAGAAATACGACATGACGTTTAACGGTGCGGTGAGCACTCGCTTGCCGACCACTTCGCCGGGCCGCTACGCCGGCTACGACAATGGCTGGGCTATTTCGCTGCTCGCGCCGGTGATCATGGAATTCGACAAGTCCATCGTGGATTTCCCGAACATGAAGCGCTTCCCCGGCGGAGCATCGAACGACATGAATCCGAATCTTCAGAATCCGGCAAATCCGTTGCCTCTAATGGATATTCATAAACTTGCTGCGACTATCGGCGCGGGCGACTAGGGTCTGTTCCATTGCGGTGGTCACGGCGGGTTTGACTCTGATTTTGAGGCAACCCGCCCTGCCCTTCTGGTGAGGCACGGTAATGTCATGACGACTCGTGCTTCATAGCTTCGGGAGCATCATCCCCTTCCGAAGCCTTCCTTCTCAGACAGATGCCTAGGCGGCCAAGCAGCGTTCGACCGTTTCCCTGTCCGTCATAATTCGAGTGCGGCGGCGGCTCCTCGGAGACTGGCTTTTTAGGGGTCAAGGCGGGAGTAGAGCCCGACGTGAGAGCCATCGTCCAAAGCCTCCACTCGTCTCGGACAACGCTGCCACGTTGTCCGGCGACTTTCCCGCCCGGTGCGGGGGCAGACACTTCTAGCCGATTTAGCCTCTAGGCCTCGCCAGCACGTGGCGGTGGCAAGCATGGCCACCGATCGGCAGTTTTGTTAAGAAACGATTCGCCAGCAATCGGCTTGGAGTCTGCCATGTCCAACGTCTCGAAGCGGACCGTTCTGGTTACAGGCACGTCCAGCGGAATCGGCCGGGCCACAGCGCTTCACCTCGCCCAAAGTGGGGTCAGTGTCTTTGCCGCCTGCCGGCGCCTCGAGGACGGCGCGAGCCTGGCGCGGGAGACCCATGGCCTAATCATTCCCTTGATTATGGATGTTGCTGACATTGAGAGCATCGCGCGTGGCCGCCAGTTGATCGAAAATGCTACCAACGGGGCTGGCCTCGATGGTCTGGTCAACAATGCCGGGATTGGTATGTCGGCTCCCGTAGAGGCAGTCGACCTCGAACGGGTCCGCCGCATATTCGATGTCAATGTCTTCGGCCAACTCGCAATGATCCAGGTATTTCTGCCATTGCTACGCCGACGTTCGGGCCGCATCGTCAATGTCGGATCGGTGGGCGCCAAGATCACGATACCCTTCGGCGGCGCGCTCTGCGCCAGCAAAGCCGCGTTTGAATCGTTCAGCGACGCGTTGCGCATGGAGTTGCATCCTTTCGGTATCCAGGTCTGCGTCGTCCAACCCGGCTCGATCCGGACGCCTGCTGTGGAAAAGACCCTGGGTGGCGTCGATACGGAGATCGAGAGCTGGCCCCCAGAGGCACGCAGCCGTTACGGCGCGATGTTCCGCATCTTCTCGCAACGTGCCACAGCGCGCGAGAATCGTGGCAGCGTACCGGACGTCGTGGCCCTAGCCATTTACCACGCGCTGACCAGCGATAGGCCGAAGATTCGATACCGTGCTGGCAAGGACGCGACGCTGTTGACGACGCTGCCGCGAATTCTTCCTGACCGAATCCTCGATAAAATCCGACTGCGGATGCTCGGCTTGCCTCTCCTGTTCGGTCAGAACAGGGAAGCGGGATGAGCACGTGAGTGGTTTCACCCGTCCAATGGTGACCAGGCCGCGCCACGAGTCGCGACGGTATCAGCACGGAGCGATGGCGGGCCTATCAGCAGAGTTGTTGTCTCCTGTCGGGACATCTGATAGCCGGCGTCAGGTCACACTAACCACGGCGCGCTGGGGCAAACCGATGACGCCGGCATGACCTGATCGACCGTAAAGGGCGCTGGAAGAGGTCGGATTCGGGCGTGAGGAACGTCGCAATCGCCCTCTAAACATTGGCGACCCCACGAGACCACCAACAACATCTTCGGGTTTCTGACAACGAGACCAACGCCCGCGTCCATGCCTATCAACTCAAAACCATGCCTGTGATCCTGACGACCCAGGAAGGAGATCGATATCTGAACGACGGCGCAGCCCGCCGAGGCGCTGAAGCCGCAGCGACCGCTCGCGAATGACGCGCTGATTTCGTCGCCAGGGGCGAGAAACAGGACCCCCCAGCCTCATCAGAAACTCGAGGCAGCGAGAAGGTTCAGACCGGCGACGCCGCGCCCGAGGAATGAACGGCTCATCTGGCCGGATGCACGGACATTTGAAGGCTTGCGACGTGCTCGCTCAGATTGCCGCCCCGAGAAATGCCTGCTTGCTCGACGGACAGGCTGTCGGCAGGGAGCGACTTTAGGATAGACTTCGCAGAAATCGACGGATCGAGCCACGCCTTCCAATCCTCCCGATTGAGGATCGCGATCTGTCTATCATGGTAGGGCGCTATGTCCGGGCCAGGCTCCATCGTTAGCATCGTGAACGCCTCGCCGACATCCTTGTTGGCGCGCCAAATTCCCGCGACGCAGAAGATCGGCTCGTTCTTTTTCGTGAAGAGCCACTTGTCCTTGCGCTTTTTCTTTTCGTCCGCTGGATCGGTGAATTCGTAGAAGCCGTCGGCGATGATGAGGCAGCGACCGGAAGCAAACTCGCGGCCGTCCGAGCGGAGATTGTAGACGGGCTTGCCGTTCGGCCCCGGCCAGCTCCATCGCCGCTGCACCAGATCGCCGGCGTCCGGATCGCCGTCGATCGTGCGTACGATTGGCGCCATATCCGTGATCTTAATGTCCTGGCGCGCCTGGACGTTCGGCGTCCCTTCGGAGAAGCGGATCTTGATCTTGAGGTCAGCGAACTCCTCGAAAATTACCGAGGCCTCCACTTCCAATCGATAATTGTTGCACATGCAGGTCTCCGCAGCGGACTCGATTGCAGCGAGCCACCGTTCCTATTCTGTGCACAAGCATGAGCGCAACCCAATTCGATCTGGACGCTCCGCTGGGTCAGCACCGCGCCATCATACGGCGCGACAGCGACGGTGTTGAGATGGGAGGCGGCCTGGGTCTTCGGCCCGGCCAGCACGCCGATCGTCCCTACACGTTGGTGCGCGCCTTGGCGGACCGTCTCAAGCCACCGCTGCCTCGTGCCAGCGTCTGAATTTCGCCTGTGGAGCGAAGGCCGAGCCTATAGGTTCATCCTGGACGACGGGGACTACTTCTATTTCGCTGGCATTTCGCGACCTGCGAAACCCGAGTTCGCGGGTGATTGATCATTCATGGCAGACGGTCGAAGATGGATTATCCTGCGGTGCACGTGCTGCTGGCCAACGACAAGACGGAAATTGATCGAGCGAAAAACCCGCCTGGTGGGGGCGGCCTTCGTGCCAGGTCGGACAAGTTTACGAACATCGGGGTCGTCGCACGAACCTCTCCGCGCAGAAACGTCTTATCCGGCGTGACTCGAGCCGTCTGCGGTCGACTCCCGCGGGTGGCGGGGCCTTTCGCGCCCGCTCGTGGTTTAACGCCCGCGCTAGTCTAGGTGGAAGCGTACTTGGTGCCCAAGGTTTCCTCTACAAAGTCGGCGAAAGCGCGAGCTTTCGCACTTACCAAACGTCCCGTTGGGAAGACGGCCCAAAGGTCGATCGGTGGGAGCTTCCACTGTGGCAACACGCACTGCACCGCTCCGCTCGCGATCTCAGGGACGAACATCCGGTCCGACGCCACCGCCAACCCCATGTCGGCAAGCACTGCGGCGCGGAGTCCCTCCGCCGCGCTGACCCGCAGCCGACCACGCACGGCGACGGACACTTCCTCGCCACCCTGCCTAAAAACCCAGTTATCACTAAGCTGGCTGTAAACCACTGCGTGATGGTGTGCGAGATCGGCGGGCAGCTTCGGCGTTCCTGCACATGCCAAATAGGCCGGCGTTGCGACCACGGACCGGCCACCACTCGCAATCTTTCGCGCAACCGCAGCCGAGTCGGCCAGCGTCCCGAGCCGCAGGGCGATGTCAATTCCCTCAGACACGAGGTCAATGACGCGGTCGTCGAGGACCACGTCGATATCGAGTGATGGATGGCACGCCATGAACTCCCGCAAGTGCGGTACGATCATCAGCCGGGCAAAAGTCGTGGCCGCTGAGACCCGCAACCGGCCCGGCAGCCCCGCGCCCGCGCCTCGCGCCTCCAATTCCGCCTCATCGACCTCCTGGAGCGCGTGTCGGGCGCGTTCGTAGAAACGTAGGCCGGCATCGGTTGGAGCGAGAGCATGCGTTGAACGGACCAGCAATCTTACCTGAAGTTGCTGTTCCAATTGGGCGACTGTCTTGGACACGGCCGGCTGCCCTACGCCGAGTTGTCGGGCCGCGGCGGAGAAGGATCCCATCTCCACAACCCTTACGAACGTCGTCATTGCCTGCAATCGGCCCATTATTCCCTGTAAGAATACCCAATATCGCTTATACGGCTCTGAAACTCGTGACTAGGAATAGCACTCCGTCTCGCGAGCAGCACCAAGCCGTAGCTGCTCCCCACTCAGACGCCGTTGGACCAACGGCGGCACACGGAGCATTTCATGTCTCATCTCGAAGGTAGATTGCCATTATCACGGGTGGATCGAGCGGCATCGGCCTCGCCACCGCCAAACGCTTCGTCAAAGAAGGCGCCTACGTCTTCATCACCGGTCGCCGGCAATCCGAACTGGCCAATGCCAGAGCCGAAATCGGGGAAACGTAACAGCGGTGCAGGGCGACGTGACCAGCATGGCCGACCTCGACCGGCTCTACGCGACGGTCAAAGCCGAGAAGGGTGCTGTCGATATCGTGGTCGCGAATGCCGGTTTCAGGAGCATGCCCAAATCTTCGATCTCTCCGAGGCGCATTGCGACAAGACGATGGATATCAACGTGAAAGTCGTGGTGTTTACGGTTCAGAAAGCTTTGCCGATGATGACTCGCGACGGTTCGATCGTCGTCGTGTCCTCGGTCGTCAATGTGAAGGGCATTCCTGCTCACGGCACCTATACGGCCGCGAAAGCCGGTGTGCGGGCACTGGTGCGGGTTTGGGCCCAGGAACTCAAGGGCAAGGGAATCCGTGTCAACACGTTGAGCCCCGGCGCGACAGAGACCCCGAAAATCCGCGGCCAATTCGATAGTGATGCCGCCTCGGATGCTGCCAAGACCGCGTTCGCCTCGATGACGCCGCTCGGCCGCCTCGGCTTGGCCGAGGAAATCGCCGCAGGCGCTTACTTCTTGGCATCTGGTGAGTCCAGCTACGTCACTGGCATTGATCTCCCTGTCGATGGTGGCTTGGCTCAAGTCTGAAAAGCTCCGCGCGGGCACTCCAGACGATTCCGCTCAAGTGTTATTCAAGAGCCTAAACATGCAGACCGTCGCTGCGTGAAGCTCTCCTTCATCGTTAGAAAGTGCCCACTATGTCTGTCTATTTTGTGATGATCCGGGAACAGACTACCGACGCCACATCGCTTGCTGAGTACGGACCAAGGGCCTCTCTGGCAGCGCAGAGCCATCCCTTGAAGCCGCTCACCGTCTACGGTGCCCTGGACCAACTAGAGGGGGACACCATCGAAGGCGCAGTGATCCTCGAATTCCCCAACATGATCGCGGCTCGGGCATGGTATGACAGTCCGGCTTATCAGTCGGCTGTCAGATTCCGTCATGCCGGATCGAGGTCGAGAGCCTTCTTCATTGACGGGGCGTAGACGCTGATATGGGCGGCTGCGCCGAGAGCCGACGGTGGGTTTCGCTGTATGCGGGATGATTTTCCGCGCCTTCGATGATGAAAAGAACTGGCGGAACATCTCTTCGGTATCAATGCGAACGTGGAATCCTGCCGCTGACTGGTTGCGGTGTATCCCCCGCCCACGGATATTTCGGCGCCGGTCATGTAGGACGGCTCCTTGGAAATGCGCTTCGGCTCTTTCGAGGTGGTCGGCACCGGAGGATGTGCCTAACAGTAGGGCGAGACTAGGAATTTGCCGGGGAGCGACAGCGCTTGGCCGTTCCAGGCCCGAGCTAAACGCCGAGGCCATCGTCTAACTATACAGCTAGCCGAAATAGCGCTTTATCGATAACACCTCAACTCAATGGCTGGCGCGTTTAGCATTATTTGCAATCACTCTGAGCTGTGGCGCGGAGGACTCAATTTGCCCCGGTTGAAGGTAGTTGTTTTAGACGGGCTAACTGCCAAATCTCAGGCTTTGAAAACTTCTGGGCACCCTCCAGCAGTGACTTCCTAAGGATCGCGCTTTGAATAGCTTTTGCCGAGACTGCAGCATGTCTTTGCGGGGCTCCTTCCGTGCAGGGTGATCCCCGCAGCCATGGGCTTTGGGATGCTTCCGCTCCCCCTGCCCCACCGTGCCGCTCGCTAGAAACAAAACTCGCGGCGGATGTCGTTGTCATCGGTGGTGGGTATACCGGGCTGTCGGCGGCGCTGCATCTGGCGGAGGGAGGGGCGTCCGTCGTCGTCCTTGAGGCGGTTGAGGTTGGTTTCGGTGGCTCTGGCCGCAATGTCGGCCTAGTTAATGCGGGTCTGTGGATCATGCCGAACGACGTTCTCGCAATCCTCGGCAGCTTACATGGTGAGCGCCTTCTTGATTTTCTCAGTGACGCTCCCAGCCTGGTCTTCGAGCTTGTTAAGAAGTACGGAATTGCATGCGAAATTCAACAGCAGGGGACGCTCCATTGTGCTGTCGGTCGCAAAGGGTTAGCGGAAATCGAAGAGCGCTCCCGGCAGTGGCAGGGACGGGGCGCACCCGTGCAGGTGCTGGGCTCTGCGGAAACCGCGAGAAAAGTTGGGACAGATGGGTATTCCGGCGCGTTACTGGACCGCCGCGCCGGTACCATCCAACCCCTCGCGTATGCGCACGGCCTGGCACACGCGGCAATTGACGCCGGCGCAACCATCTACACCGGAAGTCTCGTCCACTCCGCGACCGACCAGGGCGATCATTGGGAAATCAAGACGGCGTCAGGCCAGGTACGCGCGGAAGCGGTAGTCGTTGCGACCAATGCCTACACTAAAAATGTTTGGCCGGAACTGCGACAGGAAGTGGCGCATCTCCCATATTTCAACATGGCAACTCGCCCGCTGGGCGACAAGACCCGTCAGCTGATCCTGCCGGAAGGCCAGGGCGCATGGGATACGCGGAAGATTCTCACCTCATTCCGATTCGATAATGCACGGCGACTTGTTTTCGGCAGCGTCGGTGCGTTGACCGATAGGGCACTGCCGATTCATCGCGCGTGGGGGCGCCGCGCACTTACCCGTCTCTTTCCGCAGCTTTCACATATTGAGTTCGAGTATGAATGGTATGGCGAGATTGGAATGACAAGGAATAGCCTACCGCATTTCCATAGGCTGGGACGCAATGTGGTATCGTTCAACGGGTACAATGGGCGGGGGATTGCGCCTGGCACCGTGTTCGGACGCACCTTGGCGAAATTGCTCCTTGGCGAAATCACGGACGCGGATCTTCCCCTACCCCTTTCAACGCCCGTTAATGTTCCGTTTCGGCGGATCAAGGAGGCATATTACAAAGGTGGCGCTCAACTCGCGCACCTGGTCGGCGCTAGGTTCTGATGCGTTGTGCCGGACCATCCTCAGTTTGAGGATGGCCCACTTGAGTCGGCGTGGCACTGGAGCCCAGGACTAACTCAGCGTAAAGCCGTCGTATCCCCGTCGCGCTGAGTCCGCGCATATTTCGAGATAGCTCGAGAAACCGCCTGGATAACCGAGGATTTGTCTCGGCTTTCCCGGGATGTTGGCGCCGTTGTACCAGGATTCCGCTTGTGGAAAGAGACTTTTGTGAAAGAGCACATCGAGATGGTCGGTCCAACGATCCTGAGCATCCGCTTTGGCTTCTACCCTAGTGAGGTTATTCTTGACCATAAACGCGATGCAGTCGATCACCCAATTGCCTTGTAGTTCGGCGCAAGTCGGTCCGTTCGCAAATCCTGATGGGCCCTGCGGCCCGAAAACGAAGAACAGATTCGGGAAGCAAGTACTAGCCATGCCGAGGTGGGTCCGCACGCAGCTGGCCCATTTCTCCGCGAAGGTCTGACCGTCGGTTCCGCGGATATCGACCGCCGTTAGGCCGCCAGTAATGGAGTCGAACCCCGTGGCAAGCACGAGAACGTCTAGTTCGTACTCGCCCTCCGTAGTCACGACGGTCGAAGGCGTGACCCACTTGATAGGCGAAGTCTTCAGGTCCACCAGGGCAATGTTCGGCTGGTTCAGGACTTCGTAGAAATTCTGCTCAAGGCTAGGCCGTTTTACGCCGAACGGATGAAGCGGCTCCGTCGGCGCGAGGATCTCAGCCATTTTTGGGTCTGCAACGCGAGCCCGCACTTTGTCCCGCCAGAACGTATACGCGGACCGATTTGTTTCCTCGCTCTCTATGAGGTCGTCGAAATTTGCCAGCCAGAAGCGAAACCCTCCAAGCTCCCAGAGCTTCTCGTAGACTTGTCTGCGCTCTTCTTCTGTGACATCGGTGCCGCGCTTGTGTTGGACATCCATGTCGAAACCTGAGGGTGTCTGTCCTCGCAGTTCGAAGCGGGCGGGAAATTCTTCCTTAAACTTGCGGACTTCCTCGTCGTCGAAGTGTTTCTGGCGCATAGGTAGCGCCGTGTTCGGAGTGCGTTGGAAGATCGTGACATGGCTGGCGATCTTCCCGACCTCCTGGATGACCTGAACACCACTCGCGCCTGTCCCGAGCACACCGACTCGCTTGCCCTCAAGCTTCACGCCTTCTTGTGGCCACCGTGCCGTGTGGTGCATTTTTCCCTTGAAATCTTGCAGGCCCGGAATGTTCGGAATATAGGGTCGCGAAGCGAATCCGGTGCATGTCACGAAAAAGCGAGCGATAGCAGCGGGCGTCCCGTCGGTTGAAATGATCCAAGCGTTACTTTCCTGATTGAACTCGGCGTGTGTGATCTTTGTATTGAGATAGATGTCTTTGCTCAGGCTCCATTTTTTATCCACGAACTCGAAATACTCACGTATTTCCTTGTAGGAGGGATACAGGTCAAGAAATTTCCAGTCTCGCCAGAGACTTTCGTCGGAATACTGGTAAATGTTCGATGGTGTATCAACACGCGCACCGGGATAGCAGTTCCAGTGCCAAGTTCCTCCCAACGATCCGGCGGCCTCGAAGACTTTTACCCGCAGTCCCAGCTCCCGCAACATTTTAAGCTGATACAAGCCGGAGAAACCCGCCCCCATAATGGCAACATCAAGCTCAATGGGCGTCCTGCGTTGTTCTTGACCCGTCATTACATTTCCCATTTCAAGGACTACCGTCTACAGGTTCTCGCCTCGAGGCACGTCGGAGGTGCCCACTGCTGCACGATAACACCTGTCGTAACGGAATCTGCGGCAAGTTGTATGCGGGTCGCTGCCGCGCCGCATACAACTTGGTGTCGCTTGGTCTGACTTTCTTTTTAGTGGACCGCGGGCTGGACCTTGGTGAGTTTGTAGAGATCCGCCGGCGGCTCACAGTGGCCGCAGTTGATTCCGGGTTCCAACGGAGCCGGGTGGAGCGCTGCAGGTAATGGCTGAATTGTCGCTCCGGGCTTGGGAAGGCCTGTGAGTGCTGTTTTCATCGTGAGCTCAGGCAGCAATACCGGCTCGAAAACCTCGGTGGTGAAGGAGTCCGTAACCTTGTCCTTCGGGAACACGTTACAGCCGTTTTCGAACTCGTCGCCCGGGCACACCTTGACTTTGTCGGCGGGCACCCACGGCAAAGGATACTCGATGTTGTGTATAGCGAGGTTCCTCTTCTTGGTCAGGACCTCCATCATAATCTTGAACGCATAGCCGGCTGTTGCGGGTGGCGATCCAGAGGAAGCGCCGGTGAAACCTCTCGCCTTCAAAGCGGGGTCAATCAACGCGAGGCGGAATGCATTCGAGTCCTCACCAGTGATTGGAAACAGTTCGGAACGCTTGGAGGCTAACACCGCCTTCAGCACGCCTTCCTCACCATATTCCGACCATATACCCGTCACCTCCGGATGAGCAATCAACGCCTTAGCAGTTTCCTGCTGAGAGGTCTGAGCGCTCCACATCCCATAATATGTAGCGACGATATGGATGTTGGGGTATTTCTTGAAGATAGCCTCGGCTCCTAGCACATGCCTCTTGTCAACTGAATTTCCCGGAACACCCCGGTTCTCAAAGATGATACCTTTACCGCCCAACATGTTCACCAAAGCTTGCGCGGTGTTCTCACCGAAGCCCGAGGTAATATAGCTTACATTGTAGGCGCAGGGCTCAGTGACTGTCGCATCGTACATGAAGAACAGCACCCCCGCTTTGCAGCCTTTCCGGATCGTGCGGTTTAGAGCTGTGGGCGAGACGGGGAAACTAATCACGCCGTCGGCTTTGTCAGCGATCATGCTCTCATAGGCGGAGATTTGCGCCTGTACGTCCGTCCCCGAGATGACTTCCCTGAGGTCAACCAACTTGTCGTACGGGGGTGTTGCGGCAAGGGCCTTCACGATATTGGCCGCCTCGGTCTGCCAGTCGTTTCCCGAGTAGCTGAGGCTCAGGTAAATCTTGAACTTCTTATCCTGGGCTTTCGATTCTCCGTGCGCCGCCATGAATAACGCCGCGGCAGCGCTGAAGGCTAAAAGCCCGCGCTTGAGGTATTGACCGATCATCCGTTTCCTCCTGTTTTATTTGGTTTGTGACCTGCGCCGCCCGGGCGACTGCGGGACGCGGTGTTTCTGAATTTGGGCGTGAGGGCCCAACCGATCCCCATGTTTTCTCTCAATGCGAGGAGAGCAAGCATAATCACGAGGCCGTAAATGACCGTGCGCCATCCTTCGGCTAGTCCGAGGGCCTCGATGATAGTGGAGAGGGTCGTGAGCAAAAGCGCGCCGCCCACAGTCGCCAGATATGTGCCACGTCCGCCTAGGATTGACGCGCCACCCACCACCACTGCGGCCACGGACGGAAGCAAGTAAGACTGACCCATTGTCAGTGTCGCGCCGGTCGCATAACCGACGAGCAGAATCCCGGCCAGGCCCGATGTCGCGCCACTGATTGCATACGCGGCAACGATCAGCAGGCGCACCGGAAGGCCCGCGATATAGGCCGCCATCGGGCTAGTCCCTACCGCATAGAGTCGGCGGCCAAAACTACTGTGTGACTGCACCAGCGTGGCAAGAATGATAAAGATCAACAGCAGCCAGAGGATCACGGGAAGGCCTGCGAACGTGCTCGTATAGGCGCTGGTCAAGGCTGGCGAAGCGACCCCACGTGGCTGGCCTCCCGTAAATCCGAGAAAAACGCCGTAAATGATTAAACTGGTAGCAAGAGTCATGATAAAAGGCGGTAGCCTAAGTAGTGTAGCCCCCAAGCCGTTTATTGCTCCGACGCAGCCAGTTACGAGCAAGATACAGGGGATCGCCCAAAAGAGGGCGACGAGAGATGTCCCGATCCAACGGTATGCAAGGATTCCGCCCAAAGTCATGACAACGCCAACAGACAGATCAAGACCGCCTATCAGGATGACAAGACCCTGCCCGAATCCCAGCACGATTGTGAAAGAGGAAAGTAAGAGAATTGCCTGGGCCTGTTGCCAGCTGCCAAACCCGGAACTGATGAGGCGAGACGCCAGGATCATAAAGACAGTAAGCCCA
This sequence comes from Acidisoma sp. S159, assembly GCF_009766125.1. Lineage (NCBI taxonomy): Bacteria > Pseudomonadati > Pseudomonadota > Alphaproteobacteria > Acetobacterales > Acidocellaceae > Acidisoma > Acidisoma sp. S159. Next base: position 395,198 of record NZ_LMUG01000067.1, on the reverse strand, counting down.
AACAAGGCAAGTGTGGTCCAGCCCTCAGGCCCAATTCTGAATCCGGATCTGGCTGCCGTCGCCTTGGCTGAAGCCTCCGGGACCGGAGCCGCTGTAGCGTGCTCGGAAGGGCTAGTCTTCGTCATCGGCTCCGCCCCGCGGCGATCGAAGCAGAAATGCCGCCCACAAGGACCGCGAGAATCATAATCGCTCCCTGGAAGATGACGGTGTAGAAGGATGACACACCGGCGGAGAACAGCGCCTTCTGCAATAAGACAAGAAGAGCGGCTCCAACCATTGAGCCGATCGGCCCCCCGTAGCCGCCTGCGAATGACGTTCCTCCTATAGCGATGGCGGCGAACATCAGTAATAGAAAGGGCGTTCCGGCGGAGGGACTGCCCGTAGCAGTCACTGCGCTGAGCATAAAGCCTGCAAGGCCGTAGCAGATTCCTCCCAGACTATAGGCGAGGAATTTGGTGCGAAGGACCGGCACGCCCGCCAGTGAGGCAGCGGTCTCATCGGCTCCCACCGCGTAAATCGCCACGCCAAAGGCCGTGCTGCGAACTACGAGCCAAAGTAGGACTATAACGAGTGCGATAGCGCCTGCGGCCGGGAAGACACCCAAGATCGGATCCGTAGCGTTGTCCGCGATAAAGTCGGATACGTTGCCCCCAGGTGCGTCAAGCACCACGATGGCGAGGCCCGAGCAGACGATCATTGTGGCGAGCGTGGAGGCGATCGATTGGAGTTTGCCAAAGGCAACCAGCGCGCCGTTGACCATGCCAACGGCGAGTCCAATCAAGATGGCCAGCAGCAATCCCCACAACGCGTTGAGCGGCCCATCGCCGATCTGCGTCGCTATACAAACATTGACGAGAGAAATGACCCCGGCGACAGACAGATCGAAACCGCCCGTCAACATCACGACTGTGCCGCCGGCAGCCGCCAGTGCGAGTGGCAAGGTGTCGTTGGCTAAGTCGTTCATCGGCTGAAGGCCGAAGACGTCTCCTTGCGCTGCCGCGTAGAAGGCGAACAAAAGGACATAGAGGATCGAGACGACGAGGGCGCCGTTGCCCAGCCACAGCCTGATCGAACGATCGGCGGTCTGATCGGAAACTTTTCGGCTTACAAAAGCGCTCACGCTGTCTCCCTCGAGCGGATCTCTTCGATGTTGTGTCCGGTGGCCAGAGCCACCAAACCCTCCTCGCTTAGGTTCTCACCTGAAAGCTCACCCGCCACCCGGCCTCTGTATAAGACAAGGCAGCGATGGCTAAGCTTCACCAGTTCCGGCAGCTCAGTTGAGTAAATCAGCACGCTGCCGCCATCTTGTACAAAGCGATGGATCACCTCGTAGATCGTCTGCTTGGTTCCCACGTCGACGCCGCGTGTTGGATCGAAAAGTATCAGGCTTCGCGCGCCCGACAAGAGAACGCGCATGATGAGCGCCTTCTGCTGATTTCCACCCGAGAGCGCAGAAATGCGTAGGCGAAGGAGCCGCTCGGCGAGCTGCACACGCTGTATCTGGTCAGCCGCGACAGCATATTCGCGTCTGCTGCTGACGAGCCCAAACCGGCTGAGCCGATTCAGCAGAGGAAGCGTGACGTTGGCACATGTCGATTGAGTAAGGAAAATGCCTTCGGACTTGCGCTCCTCTGGCACGAAAGCAATGCCCGCGCCCGCCGCTAAAGCTTGTCCCGGGGACTTCAGGTTGACTAGTGAACCCTCGAGCGAAATGGTGCCACGCAATGGTCGCGCCACCCCGCCCAAAATGCGAAAGAGCTCGCGCTGTCCCTGCCCTTCAAGTGCAGCCACACCCACCACTTCGCCCTTGTGAAGCGAAAAGCCAACGTCGTGGATCGATTCTCCGGTCAGCCCGGATACCTCGATCGCAACATCCCGGACCACAGAGGAACCGCTCGCGACCTGTCGCCGCTCTTCGGAGCGCTTTCCGACCATCATGCGGAAGATTTCGTTATCGCTTGTCTCAGCGATGGCAATCGGGCCGATACTGTCCCCGTTGCGCAGGATCGTTCCCTTATTGCAGAGGCGGCGCACCTCACTAAGACGGTGCGATATGTACAGCGTCGCCATTCCACTAGCAGCCAGCTGCTCAACGATGCGAAAGAGCCATTCGGGTTCCGCCAACGCAGCGGTGGGTTCGTCCAGTACCAGCAAACGGGGTCTATGGCTGATGGCCCGGATGATCTCGATCCGTTGCTTTTGCGCAAGAGATAAGCGGCTGACGATCGAGCGGGGCGAAATATCGGCGGCATCGAATTGGTGGAGGAGTTCTACGGCCCGGGCTTCATTGCGTGATCGCGACGCTAGCCCGAGCCCCCCCTTTAGGGGATGAGGGAGTGTAAGATTGGCCGCGACGGTGAGGTTGGGTAGGAGACTAAGCTCCTGAAAGGCGGTAGAGACGCCAGAACGACGCGCGTCCATCAGGGATCGGGGTTCGTAGGGTGTGCCGTCCAGCGAGAGCGCGCCGCCGCCTTGCCGGACGATGCCACTCAGAACCTTGACGAAGGTCGATTTGCCAGCGCCGTTCTCACCGAGCAAAGCATGCACCTCGCCCGATAGCACTTCGAGTGTGACTGAGTTTAGAGCGATCGTGGCGCCATATGCCTTCGACACGCCCGCGACGCGCAGCACAGGCGTTTGGGGTGCGGGACCTCCGCTAGCGTCATCGATTTCGTCGGTCTGGTGTTGCATCGCGCCCCTCGTTGCCGGCCGCTGGACCGGCCTCTGGCCCATATGGCGCAGCCGGCGCGGAGGGTTCCGGCGCCAACTGCTCCGTATCGACGTGGTTAGGGCGTGACCGCGACCTTGATGACGCCATCGCGCTGATTTGCAAACAACTCGTAGGCTGCCTCGATGTCGTCCAGCTTGTAGCGGTGCGTCACAAGAGAGCCGAATTTGACCCGGCCGTTCTCGATGATCTTCAGCAACCGCGCCATGCGGTCCTTGCCTCCGGGACAAGTTGAGGTAACGATCGTCTTGTTCGCGAGTCCAGCTCCTATGCCTTGCAGCGGCAGGGGAACATCGGTGGAATAAATACCGACGCTTGAGATTATCGCCCCAGGCCGGGTACAATTCAGGCAACCCGCTAAGGTTTCGGTGCGGCCGAGGCATTCGAGTGCGACATCGGCACCGGCACCGTTGGTCAGCCTCATTACTTCCGAAATTACATCGGTCGCGTTGGGATCGAGGACGACGTCCGCGCCCATCAACTTCGATTTTTCTCGGCGCTCCGCCACTGGGTCCACGGCGATGATGAGCCCCGCTCCCAGCTGCCGGGCACCGGCTGTTGCGCAAAGGCCGATTGGACCCTGGGCGAAAATGACTACAGTGTCGCCGATTTTTATATTGCCATGTTCGGCCGCAGAAAAGCCGGTGCTCACAATGTCCGGAACAAGAAGGACCTCTTCGTCTGTGACATTATCTGGGATGACCGCCATGTTTGCCTGGGCGTTCGGTATGAGAAAGTACTCGGCTTGGCATCCATCAAGGTAGTTTCCGAGCATCCATCCGCCCGCAGTCTTGCCGCCACACTGAGAGTGAAATCCCATCAGACAGGAGTTGCATTGTCCGCAGGGCGTCGTAGCGGCACAAAGGACGCGCTGCCCTTCTTTGTAGCCGGTGACCTGAGAACCAACCTTTTCAAGGATGCCAATCGGCTCGTGACCGATCGTCAGCCCCTTAGCCACGGGATACTCCCCTTTGAGGATATGAATATCTGTCCCGCAAATTGTTGTCGTCGTAATGCGTACTAAAGCATCTGTAGGTCCGACATCCGGCACCGGCTTCTCGTCCAGGACGATGCGGCCGACCTCGGCGAAGATGGCGGCTCTCATTTTTGGCATCTGCGTGATCCCTAATTCGAACGTTTCTGTCTACGAGATACTTTGTTCAGAGGCGGCTTCGGACATGCGGTCAGTGGAGGAATTCGAGTGATGCCGTTTCCTGCACCACCGCCTCGGGGGTCCGATGCCGTTCCGCGTCCTGCCGCTCCTCTTGCGTACTAACCTGCGACTGCATGTAAGCTCCAAGTTGCCGCGCCCGCCGCATGATTTTGGCTCCAACCGGCATACGCTCTTGCTCGAATCCCAGCAAAGCAGACTCGACACCATCATCATTCCGGAGCGATTTAGCTAGCGACAGGGCATCTTGAGCTGCTTTGGTGACACCGGCACCAACATGCGGCCGGACCACGAAGGCGGCATCCCCGAGGAGCGCCACACGGCCTATCGCCATCCGGCGCGTCTCAAGATCATAAATCGGCTGAAAGAAGGGCTGGACAGTCAAGTGTACGAGTTCCTGAAACTGCGGAGCCAAGGAACGCGACGCTGACCGCTGCATGGCCTCGATCATCTCTCCGCGTATCAGGCGTGGCGGAATGGATAGCTCATGGACATTAGCTTGGGCGTCCGTAAGTAGTTTTCGCAGCTCGACCGCTTCATCCGCCGGGCGGTACCAGACCCAATTATAGCGCCTCCGGCCAACCCGCATGTCGTTGTTGACACCAGCAACGGGATAGCCAAGCATCTGTTCACCCTTCGGCAGTGAGAAGGTGAAATGCCCAAAAATATCCCGCCTGGTTGTCTCTGTGACGTCCCCTTCATCGACAAGCCCGCGCCATGCGACGTAGCCTGCATAGTTTGGCACGATGTCCGGAAAGAAGTGCCGCCTCACAGAAGAGCGGAAGCCATCGGCACCTATCAGAAGATCCGCGCGCGCCTCGGAACCGCCGGCAAACCGTGCCACCACAGCGTCGGCACCATTCTCAACCGATTCCAGCGTGTGTCCCATGTGATAGCATTCATCTGGCAAGCGCGATCGCAGCTCATGATAAAGCCGGTCCCAGGATGTCAGGACCTGCGGGTAGGCGAGTTCCAGAACAGCCGCTCCGGAAGGGTCGAAGACGCGTCTGCCCTCTACCCTCACTCCTAGGTCCGCGGTTAGCTCGATGCCAGCAGCTTGGAGCGCGTCGAACAGATCCCGGTGAGTGACGATGCCTGCTCCCCGGCCGGCCAATTCTACTTCGGATCGTTCGAAGACATCGACACTCCATCCTTGGCGATGCAGTAGAAGAGCTGTCGTGAGGCCCGCGATTGAGCCCCCCACAATAATCGCGCTTTTGCTCGGTTGAGAGCTCAAATCGCCACCCTATCCCCCGCAGGTTACCCCGAGGTGTTTTATTGTTATAGTTCGATCGATCTATAAATAGGAGGGGTCGAGAACGGGTGTCAAGCCGAAAGTCATTGCGCAACCTTGGCCCGCATGATCGCGGGAAGCGCAGCCAGCATAGCGTCGACACTCGTCTCCACGAATTTCTGCACGCCAAGATGTACTGGTGACCGGTAGACCTCCCGGCGAACACCGTAATAAAAGATGCCACTGTGGAAGAGCCAGAAGGTCTCGATCTCCTCGGCTGAGATTTCGGACATGGTGCCTTCACAGAAGTTATTCTCACGGCGAACCTCGACGCAAATGCGGCGGATCAGGTGATCTTCCACGAAGGCGATCCACATGGAATTTATTGGCAGGCCCTTCAATCCGGAAAACAGATAGATACGGAGCCAGTCTGAAGAGAAAATCACGCTCGTATAGTTGATGTAAAACTCGATCAGCCGAGCACGGAGCGGAACACTGGTGTTGCTGATCAGATCAGTCCATTCTGAGCGCCAACGGCCGACATAGACGCTTTGGTAGACCTCTCGGATCAGCTCTTCCTTGGTCGGGAAGTAGTTGAAAATCAAAGACTGCGTGACGCCCAACTGTTTCGCTAAATCGCGTGTTCCGCCTTCGAAACCGTGCTCTGCGAAGAAGGAGATCGCTCCGTCAAGGATCTGTCTTCGTCTATCTTCCGGCCGGAGCCGCCGCCGGATGCCGACAGACGATTTCACCGACACGATTGCCTTCTTTGCCATCAGAGGGTTTGTCCGCTTTTGAGTAACATTTGCGTAATCAGCATTAGGTCCGGTGCGCCGCATTCGCCCTCCAGGCGTCGAAGCCTATGCCGATATAACCTCAATCGGGTGCCCGCAAGGCCATCGGGGGTGGCGCGAGATATATCCTCTTGACATTGATCGATCGAACAATAAGCTGCGGATAGAGGAGAAAGCAAATGTCCCACGGAGTGAATACTCCAGAATTGCGTCCTGATCCAAGCTGGGACCAGCTATTGACGGCGGAGCTCGCGCAAAGCGCCGGAAATGGCTGTGTTGGCACTGAACTTGTGTCGGAGACTGAACGCGTTAGGGTTTGGTGCCTGCGATTGCGACCGGGCCAGAGAATTGGCTTTCATCGCCATGCACTCGACTATTTCTGGACCGTAATCTCGGATGGTGTCGCGCGCTCCCACTACAATGACGGCCGATCTGTCGAGACGACCTATCGCTCCGGGGATACCAGGGACATGACATTTCCCTCCGGCCAGTCGATGATTCACGACCTTGAGAACATTGGCGATACCGAGCTACTTTTTACGACCGTCGAATTTCTGAAAAGCGCGAATCCGGCGCTTGCTATTCCCGACTTGGTACGCAGGTCCACCACAGTTGAACCTGCGAACGTCGTATCATGAGGGCTGCAATCTGAATCTATGCAGCTGAAGCTGCTCATCGGGGGAGGAGCGACTATGACGGCACTTTTCGATCCCTTCGTACTGAAGGGCGTGACGCTTAAGAATCGTATTGCCGTGTCACCTATGTGTCAGTATTCCGCGATCGATGGTGTCGTCAACGACTGGCATTATGCCCACCTTGCCGGATTAGCTCGAGGCGGTTCGGCTCTCGTGATAGTTGAAGCGACCGGGGTTTCGGGTGAGGGGCGCATCACGCCCGGCTGCGTGGGTCTTTGGAACGATCGCCAGTCCGAGGCGCTCAGGAAAGCGGTCGAGCTGATCCGGGCCGCTGGAGCCGTGCCCGGAATCCAAATTGCGCACGCGGGCAGAAAAGCGAGCGCCAACCGGCCCTGGGAAGGCGACGACCATATCCCTGAGGAAGACCCACGAGCGTGGCAGCCCATTGCACCGTCGGCTATTGCATATGGCGGCGGTTTGGCTCGCGTGCCCAGAGAGATGGCGCTCGAGGACATCGTTCGTGTGACAGGCGAATTTGTGGCGGCGGCTGAACGGGCTCGCGATATTGGTTTTGAATGGCTCGAATTGCATTTCGCGCACGGTTATCTCGGGCAAAATTTTCTATCGCCACATTCCAATCATCGTAGCGACCTTTATGGCGGCAGTCTTTCGAACCGCAGCCGATTCCTGAACGAAATCTTGTCAGCCGTGAGAGCGGTTTGGCCGGATCACTTGCCGCTCACGGCCCGCATGGGCGTCATTGAATATGATGATCGGGAAGAGACGCTCGAGGAATCGGTTGCGGTTATTCGCGAGTTTAAGCTGCGCGGGCTCGACCTCATTGATGTCAGCCTTGGCTTCTCCACGCCAGACGCTGAAATTCCGTTTGGCCCCAATTTCATGGCCTCTATCGCCGGCCACATACGCCGTGAGGCTGACATCCCAACAGCCACCAGCTGGTATATCAGCGAGCCCGACGAGGCTAACGCCCTGGTTCGCGACCATCAGGTCGACCTCGTTATGCTTGCCCGCGCTCTCCTGGAAAACCATCATTGGCCTTATGCGGCGGCACGCGCGCTTGGCGTGAGTCGGCCGGCGTGGACGCTCCCCCCTGCGTATGCGCACTGGCTTGAGCGATATCGTTCGGCAACGCCAGGCTTTCGCTAGCGACCCGACTCAGTGAATCGCAGTCGCGATCCAAAATAGGGTATCATCCGATTAAAGATTTTCGGGTAAAGGTCATGGGCATGGTAAATTTTTGGGCGACGTTGCCCACATAGCCAAAGTCAAACTTGGATTATCCTCGTGTTCGACCGGTGTCAGGCATTCTCTTGACCCCACTTACGTGCGACTGCCGGCGCGCGATCTGTGTCGGGCACTTTCGGACCGGGCCGCTCCTTCAATAGGGCCATTCATTCTCGGGGATCATCTCGGTCTGGGTGGTGCGGACGTAGGTCACCGGCGTTTTCCGAAACTCTTCGGCGAATTCTCGCTCGGACCAGCTCGAGACGCGGCGGCCGCAGATAATCCCAGACGTTTTCCCTAAGGGCGTTGCGTTCACCGTAAGGTTCGTCTCGAAGAGAAAAACGACAATGATCATGAGAATGGTGGCGCGCTGCCGGGGCGGCGTCAACCTTAGCTGTCGGCCTCGGGCGAGCTGCACTAAACCCAGCGGGCGACAGCGGCTTCTGCAGGTCCGGTGACCAGCGTGCGGATTGAGAAAGCTCTACTCGGTCGATAGCCCTACACGTCAGTTAGACCGGGAGGACTTGCCTCCCACAATGTCCTGGAAGCGGTTGAGATGGCTCCCAATTGGCCAGCCGATCCTTGTTCGTATAGTGCAGTTTGACGATTGAGCAGGGACGAGCGGGGCACCCTCTGTTGCAACTATTCAATACTCTACCGGCAAATCGGCCAAAAATTCAGCCGCCTGCCTTTGGATGGCGGCCTGCTTCATATCGTCCATGCGGTTGAGCGAGGCGTAGGTCATCGCCATCCTCTGATTGCCGCGCAATTCAGGCGCCTTCGCAATGATAAAGTTCCAGTAGAGGAAGTTGAAGGGACATGCCTTGGAACCCAAAGTCTGCCTGACGTCGTAGTGGCAACGGCCGCAGTAATCAGACATTCGATCAATGTATTTGCCACTTGCCGCATAGGGCTTCGACCCGAGATAACCCCCATCAGCATAAAGGATCATACCGTGGACATTTGGCAACTCCACCCACTCATAGGCGTCGATATAGACGGCAAGATACCAAGCCTCTACCTCGGATGGTCGGGCACCGATCAGCAAGGCGAAGTTTCCTGTCACCATCAGTCTCTGGATGTGGTGCGCATGTGCCAGGCGCCGTGTTTGATCAACGCACTGACGCAGGCAGTTCATTTCGGTCGGGCCGCCCCAATAAATGCCGGGAAGCGCGCGATCGGCGCCAAGCCGATTGGTGTCGGCATACCCAGGCATTTTTAGCCAGTACAGGCCACGGACATATTCGCGCCAGCCGAGAATCTGACGGATGAAGCCTTCCGCAGCATTGAGCGGAACCTGGCCACCCCGCCAGGCAGCCTCTGCTGCGTCGCAAACCGCGCGAGGGTCGAGTAATCCAGCATTCAGATAGGGCGAAAGCATTGAGTGAAACAATCGATCTTCGCCCTGCCGCATCGCATCCTGGTAGTCGCCAAAGGATGGCAGCGAATGGGCAATAAATGCGCGAGGGCACGTCGCGCATCGGACGCTGTCACCGCGTAGTCGAAGCCATCCAGCGTTCCGAAATTGCCAGCAAAGCGAGTTCCGACAAGAGCTAGAACCTCCTGCGTAATCGCGTCGGGTTTTACGAAGAAGGCCGGTGGCATATCTAGCCGCGCCGGCACGGGTTTACGGTTCTCTGTGTCGAAGTTCCAGCGGCCGCCCACGGGCTCGCCGTCCTGCTCCATCAGCAAGCCGGTTGCTCGCCGCATCTCACGGTAAAAAAATTCCATGCGAAGCTGGCGCTTCCCCTCCGCCCACCGACGAAAACGCGGCAGCGGACAAACGAACCGATCATCTTCTCGGATTTCAACGGGAACACCGGCGGCCTGCTCCCACACCTGCATCGCGTCCAAGACGCGCCATTCGCCAGGATGGGTCACCACGACGGAGACCGCCTGGTGGCGCGAAACTGCACGGGCGAGCTCTGAAGCAAAAGAGCCGCTATTGGCGGGATCAGCTAAGGTCACGTAGTCGACGCAAAATCCCTCGTTGCGCAGTTCCAACGCAAAGTGGCGCATGGCCGAAAACAGAAACGCGATCTTCTTGGGGTGATGGGGCACATAGACCGTCTCCTCCGCAACCTCCGCCATCAAGACCATGTCGCGCGCCGGGTCAGCATCGCGAAGGGAGGAGATTTCTCGGGATAGCTGATCGCCCAGAATAAACCGCAGCGTAGGCTTTCTCTTCATCGCTTTCCACCTCTCACCCGATAGATGGTGACCACCCGCCTAGACACAACGGCCGCCAGTAGTATCAAGGCGGCGGGACTGCTCGACCTCGGCACAGTGGCCACGGACGCGGCCCTTCCCGACGTCAACAAGGCGACGGGCAACGCCGCCTAGGCGGTGCGCGGTCGCGCGACGTCGCGCACCAGACACGCACGGGGGGATCGGATCCTCGATTGCGTCATCTCCCTGCCTCGACAGCGTTTAGCACGACAAAGGTGAAACTCATACGTCACTGCCCTAGAGCTACTCCATCGAACGCAAGGATTGTATGTTTGTATCTAAGAGCAGCTATAGTACTCGTCTAGCCACGAAGCGCTGCTTTGTCTCGATATTCGAGCATGACTTTTCAACAACTGAAAACGGAACAAAAGTCATTTCGTCAAATGCTATTTAGTGTATCGACTTCGTCCTAAAACCTGCATAAACGTCTCCGGGTCGTCCTACTCGGATAGTTCGGCGAGGGTAAATCGGTCGAGATAGGTAGTGGGCCAATGACTGACGGTACGGAAGAGCCTGCGGCGGCCAGGCGGCGCAGGTTTAAGGTGGAAATTCGAGTCCGTTGCAAGCGCCCACATGTTTCGTCTGGATGAAAGACAGCGAACTGAATGCTCGACAGCCTCAAAGCCTCTCTTGTCGGTCTTTTACTCGTGCTCAATGCCTCCATGTGCCTCGCCGGGCCGATCAGCTCGCGCCAAGAGGCGGCGTTTTCGACGGCCGCAGAAACCGACACCCGCTCCGTCCTCGTGTGCGGATACACTGCCTCTGATACGTCAGTATGCACTGCCGGCCCGGCGCGGGCACCGGCGCCGATAGCCGTGACAACGGAGGACGATGCTCTTCTTCGGTGCAGTCGTACCGTGCCCGCGAGCACACTTCGCGCTGTGATCCGAATAGAGTCGGACGGGTACCCCTATGCCATTCATGTGAACGGACTGAGTGCACAGCCAATGCCCGCAAGTCGTGCTGGAGATGCCACAAGGCTTGCCCAAGCTTGGATCAAGCGCGGCTATAGGGTCGACATGGGCTTGATGCAGGTTGATAGCGCGAATCTTAGCGACCTAGGCTACTCGGTTCGCGATATGTTCGATGCATGTACGAATATCCGAGCGGGGGCGAGCATATTGACGGCTGACTATCTAGCGGCCGTGCAAACCTGGCCAGACCCACAGACCGCCCTTCGAGCTGCACTTTCCGCCTACAACACGGGAAGCTTTTCGAAGGGTTTCTTCAATGGCTATGTCGCTAAATACTATGTAAGTAAAACTCATTTTCCCCAACGTGAGGCGGCGTCAGACGTCGCCGATCTGCAAACCGCCGTTGCACGCAGCCGGCGGGCCCCTGATGGAAACCATCGATAAAATATGGAACTAGCTTGTCGCGAGCCTCTGGCGCAGTGCAACTTCGCGACCGCTTCTGTTAAGAAGTCCCCGGTTGCGTCACTTCTCGGGGCAGTCAACTGGATTCTATACCTTGTTGGTTATCGGGCGCATCTCTCTGCCAGAGCGCTGCGCAGACCTACGTTTTGCCGGTGATCCGTTGATGGCCGACGCCGCGGACGTAGTTTTCATACCAGAACGCATCGCAGTGGGTGACAAGCAAAAGATGACCGATATCGTGGCAGGTATCAATCTTCAGATTCTGGCAGCACGGCGATATAAATGAGACCATTGGCAGTGGCCAATTTCCAAAGCCTCAACTACCTGAGATCGGCGCAATTATCGCGGAGTGATTAGGCTTCGACGGCCATGCTTCGCCGGCGATCTGCATCGTGTGCGGGCCGAAGGTGCCGTCCGGTCCGCACTGGCCTGGCAAAACCTCACGCTCTTTTTCAACGCCCTGCTGTCGCCCGAAGCCTCTTCCCGCGCCGCCGACCGCCGGCGGATCCGCAATCATGACAACCGAAGGCCTCTCCGACGCATAGGCGCCAGTCACGATACGCGACAATAGCCTCCCTGCCAGAGGTTGAGTTCCAGCCGCTGGTCAACACGAGGAAGCCTTCTTACCGCGTATCGACGACGCTCAGCCGAACTAAGGCCGTAACAGCCAATTCGCCGATCTTCTCCTTAAACGCAGGATTTTATCCACCGCTCTTTGCCCTACGACTCTTACTTCCAGGCGATTGCAGCGCTTGCCGCCCCGGTGAGAGGGAAACTTTGTGTCGATCGGAAGCCCGCTGAGCAGCACCAGTCATCGAACTGGGCGAACGTGTAATCGTAACCGTCCGGTGTTTCAATGAGCATGTTGAGCGACATCAGCAGGCCGCCGGAATTCGCGCGCCGCGCATCGTCGATGACATTCTCGATTGCAATCAACGCCCCCCCAAACGGCAAGGCCCCATATGCATTTTCAATAAGTAGCGTTTTTGTTGAGGTACCCCAATCGTGCAGAATGTTGCCCATTGTTATTACCTCCGCGTGAGGCAGGCCGTCGGCGAGAAAGTTGCCGCTCACGGCCGTAATCCTGTCACTCAATCCCGCATCCAGAATTTTCTGGCGCGCAAGCTCGGTTACCGCCGGAAGATCGTAAGAGATGCATTGTAGAGAAGGGTGACGCTTCGCGAGGGCAATTGACAACGCCCCGCTCGCGCCGCCAACGTCGCAGATCTTGGTGAATCGGTCGAACTCGAATGTCTCTGCTAGCACCGCGAAATTGCCACGTTGGACACCTGCCATGGCGTCCAGGAACTCGGCGAGCCGCCGTGGATCATCATAGAGCGCCGCAAAAGCATCGTGGCCATTGCTCTGTTTTATTTCGCTTTGCGGCAAGCCCGTGCGCAAGGCTTCAGTCAAATTTCCCCAAAAATGGTAGAGCCGATTATTTGCCATTTTCAGTATGCCGCCGATATAGCCGGCACTTGCAGGAACCAGAAACGCCGCCGTGTCGGCGGTGTTTCCGTAACGGGCGCTGGTGCCATCGCCTTCCCGGGATAACAGGCCAAGTGCCACGAGACTATCAAAGAAATCAGCCGCACCACGCTCGTGCAGCCCAAGACGATCACGTAATTGGGATAAGCAAATTGGGCCGCCGGCAACCGTCTCGAAGACGCCGAGTTCGACTGCGCTCAACAACACCTTGGATGCAAAAAATCCCATTCCGATTTGGAGAATTTTGGAAGGGTCTGGCTTTGACTGATCCATTCGGACTCTCCATTTTGATAGCGGAACCGTGTTCCAGGGACCAGAAATAGTCAAGCTGTGGATCGTCAGGGCCTACAGGCCAGAGGAGCAGGTCTGAGCGTCGATACCCCTTCGCTGGGTTAGATGGCGATCGGTAAAACCGACCGCCATAACTGACACGCCGCCGCCTTCGATAGGGAGCGGCAAACTCTCCGTTGGCGGCATGGTTCCGGTAAAAAGTGCCGCCCGTTCCCACCGCTGTCCGCGGCGTCGCCCTCATCGGTGTCTCCCCCGCCTGTCCCACAATAGTGTCTGGATATGTCCCGGGATTCGCCCACCGCATCCGTCATCGAGCACCCGGTCGCGGTGACGAGTGGCTCCTCGATGAGATCGTTGTCGCCGGCGCGAAGCATTGGCTCTGGCGTGCGGCCGACCCAGCCCCATCGGCGCGCCGCTGCTGGCGTGCTAAGGGTGGGCGATGGAAACTAAGCAGCCTGTGCCGCGGGCAATCCTCGTCGGCATCCAACTCGACGGCATTGACGACGTCGCGCACGAGGCGAGCCTCAACGAGCTCGGCCGGCTGGTCGAGACCCTCGGTTACGAGGTCGCAGGGTCGGTGTCGCAGAAACGCGACGGCGTTGGCGGGCTCACGGTGCTGGGCAAGGGAAAGCTCGCCGAGCTGGCCGCGATCACCGGTGGGACCGGGGTCGTGGGAGGATGGACGGCTCCCCAGAAATCGAAGGCACGCGAGCGCTTCGAGAATGCCGAGGCCACGACGCCTAGTGCTCCCGAACCGAAACCGGACGGTGCGCGTAGGCCGGAATTCGTCATTGTCGATCACGAGATATCACCCAGTCAGGCGCGCAATCTCGAAAACGCCACCGGTGCGCAGGTCCTCGACAGGACGGGCGTTATCGTGGAAATCTTCCATCGCCATGCCCGCAGCCGAGAAGCCAAGCTGCAGGTAGAGATGGCACGCCTGAAATACGTGGCACCTCGACTGCGGGAGTCCGCGTCGCGCAGCGAACGCCAACGCGGGGTAGGCGCGGGTGAAAGCGACCTCGAGCTGGATCGCCGCAACATTCGCGATCGCCTGGCGGAGTTGAAAGAGGAGCTGGAACACGTGCAGCGCGATAGCGAGCAGCGTCGGACTGCACGCCGCGACCAGCTGCGCGTCGCCCTCGTGGGATACACGAATGCCGGAAAATCCTCGCTCATGCGCGCCCTGACCGGCAGCGAGGTGCTCGTTGCGGACCAGCTCTTCGCTACGCTCGACACGACGGTGCGGGCGCTCAAGCCGGAAGCGAAACCACGCGTGCTCGTCTCCGATACGGTAGGTTTCATCAAGCATCTGCCGCATGACCTCGTCGCATCATTCAAATCTACGCTCGACGAGGCGCTGGAGGCGTCGTTGCTGCTGTTCGTCGTTGATGCGTCCGATCCGACCTACGAGGCGCAGCTCGAGGTGAGCCGCGCCGTGCTGCGGGAAATCGGCGCAGATGTCGTACCCTCCCGCCTCCTCCTCAACAAGATCGACCGGGTGGACGAAGCGGCGCGTGCGGCGTTGATCGCCAGGCATCCGGATGCGATCCTGACTTCAGCGAAGTCGCCGGAAGACGTGGCCGCATTGCGCGAGACCATCATCGCGTTCTTCGAGGCCTCCATGGTGGAGGAGGAGCTTGCGCTGCCCTACGCCAAACAAGGGCTCCTCGGCGATGTCTACGAGGGCGCCCGGGTGCTCTCCGAGGACTATGACGTCACTGGCCGGATTTTGAAGGTGCGCGGCTTGCCAGGTGCAATTGCGCGCTTGCAACGAGCTATTGCTGGAGGATGATCCCCGTCGTAGAAACACGTTGGCCGCCGCCTTCAGTGGCAAACTGCTCTCGGAAATTCCTGACAGCCAAACAGCCTATTTGATGACCGGGATGTATCTGACGGCCCCGGCGCGACTACGCTCCAGCGGACGGATTTATCGCAGCAGCCCGGGGCATCCGCTCCGCAGCACCTCGACGAAAAGCACTTGTGTCAAGCATGAGAGCGCAACACCTTGGCCCGGACGCTCAATGCAACGTGCGGCACGACGGCTCCAAGTTAAACTGGAAACTCGCCCGCCACCCAACTGTCTTCGTGCGTATCCGCGTCTAGGCGATAAGGTAGCATAACCCCGGACAAGATCGTCTTCGTCATCGTGCGCGAACACCGTTCACTGTGCTTGAGGTCTATTTGCTTTGCCCAAGGCCAAGACCGCTATGATCAGAGCGCCAGTGATAACGTTCTTGAGTCCCGGATCAACCTGGAACACGTTCAGCATGGTGAGGAGCAGGAATAAGAATATCGAGGCGCTCCACGTGCCCACGACACTGGCTTGTCCGCCTGCCACATTGGTGCCGCCGATCACAACCACCGCGATAGAGCTCAGGAGAAACTCGCTGCCCATATTGAGCGATGGCCCGCCTGTAAACCCTGCGAATAGAATGCCGGCGAGAGCGGCAAAGGTCGAGCAGGCCACATAGGCAAATACACGGGTTCGCCGGACGTTCACTCCGGCAAGCCAGGCTGCGGTCATGTTCTGCCCACAGGCGAAAATATGTCTGCCGAAAAGCGAACGCTTCAATACTGCGATGACAGCGGCGGAGGCAACGATAGCAGCTATCACGACCAACGGAATCCCGGCAAGGCGCTGGGTGGTAAAGCTCACCAACAATGGCGCAGGCTTCGCGACCGAAACCCGCGAATAGGCGAAGCAAAACGACTCGATCACGAGCCCAGAAGCGAGGGTGGCCACCATCGGCGGTATCCGAAGCGCCAAAATCAGCAAAGCATTTGCAAGGCCGATGATCACACCGCTTAGAAGACCTATCGCAAATCCCGCCGCCATGCCGGCATTTGCACCTTGCATCTGTCCCGAGGACAGATAGGCGGCCAGCGTGATATTTGCGGGAATCGAGAGGTCGATATTGCCGGCACCGCTGGCCATGACCAGCATCTGCCCCACGCCGACCAGTGCGAAAAACACGGAGTAGTTCAGCGCCCCCGAAATCACCGCGCCTCCGCCTACGCCATGCGAATGTGCGACGATGACCAGCCAAACCAAAACCGCCCCGGCCGTCGCATAGAAGGAGGGTTGTGCGACTAGTCGCCGAATGGCGAGCGGCATCACGTCACTACTCTCCGCCAGGAGATCGCGCGTAACCCCAGGATGCAGACGAGGATGCCGCCCTGCACGCTGTACTGCCACGCAGGAGCCACCGATGCGAAACTCAAGAGGGAGCCAGACAGCTGCATAACCAATGCCCCCATCACGGTTCCAACAGGCGATACGATCCCGCCTACAAATTCCCCGCCACCGATGATGACTGCGCCCACGGAGAGGAGCGTGAGGCCTCGTCCCACATTCGCGTCACCTGTCGTCGTGATTCCTGCCAGGAAGACGCCTGCAATGACGCCGCAAATGCCCGCCAATGCATAGAGGCTCATGCGCGCGCGCAATGTGGAGCGACCTGCTCTTTCGAGAGCGGCGGGGCTGCTTCCAACGCCGCGCAAGATCACGCCGAAAGATGTCTGGTATAGAATTAGATGCCCGAGGAGCATGGCGACGAGCGCCACAAGCACCGGAGCCGGAACCCACGGCGGGCGCAGTCGCATGGCATCGGACAGCCATAGAGGCACATCACCCCCAGGCAGCGGCAGCACCATTAGTCCCAGCCCCAACCAGACGAACGACGCTCCCAGGGTCACTACGATCGAAGGTAGACGCAGCCAGTGGATCAAGGCTCCCATTAGGCCGTAGCCCGCGACACAGGCTAGCAGCGCCGCTGCAGCCAATCCTGGACTCGCGATCCCCGCCACAATGACGTTGACGAGGGCGACGAAGGATCCGATGCTGAGATCAATGTCGCTGGCAGTCATGATGAACATTTGCGCGAGCGCGGTGAAGATGAGAACCGGGGACAGATTCAGCAGTAGCCGAACACCATTGTAGCGCGCGATATTCGGACGCATCCAGAATACGGCTACGAGGACAAGCACCAGGGCAATCACGGACAGAGTCGAGCGTTTGGACATCAAGACCGCCAGAGCCGATCCGGCGTTTTCAGCGTATCGTCGCGAGGTATTAGCCACGACCCGCCTCACGCCTCATGGAAGGAAGCCTGGAGAAGGCGTTCCTCGCTTAGTTCAGATCTCACCAAGGAATCCACCACTTTTCCCTCGTGAAACACGTATACCCGATCGCAGAGGAACAGCTCATCGGTCTCGGTCGTGTACCAGACGAAGCACCGTCCTGAACGCGAAGCCGAATCGATTTGGCTATATAATTCGCGCTTCGTGTCGAAATCCACGCCGCGGGTCGGATCGTCGAACAAAATGATCTCGGCATCTGTCGCAAAGGCCCGAGCCACGAGCGCTTTCTGTCGATTGCCCCCGCTTAGAGACAAAATCGACTGAAGCACAGATTTGCTGCGAATATTTATCTTCTCACGCCATGCCTCGGCAAGGCGCTGTTCTTTGACCGGATTGATGAAACTGCCTCGGGACAGACTTCGGACGCTTGCTATCGTGATATTGGATGCGATCGACCACAGCGGAAATATACCCTCTCGCTGCCTGTCGCCGCTCACATAGGCGGCTGAACCCGTAACCCTGCATCCCTTGTCACGGCCACTGCGAGACGCCGCATAAATCCGGTGGAGAACCTCCTTCTGCCCATGACCGGCCAGGCCGGCCAGACCGACGGTCTCCCCCGCCTCGATCCGCAATTCTGATGGCCCTCCAGTGTTGCCAACCACATCCACGCGCCGCATTCCTGCGAACGACGATGCCTCGGGCGTGACCATCGCTCGTTCGACGGATCCCATCAAAGTGAAAAGACGTTCCCGGGAGAGGCCCGCTCCCGACACGTCGGCAACCACGCCAGCGTCCTTCATGACAACCACACGCTGCGCGAAATTCAAGACCTCGGTGAGTTTATGGGTGATCAAGATGCAGGCTTTTCCATCCAGCACGGTCCGTTGCAAGAATCTGAGCAACTGTTGCGCCGCCGACGAATCCAGCGAGGAGGTTGGCTCGTCGAGGATCACGACTTTCGCAAGATTGTTGCTCTCGGTGAATGCCCTGGCGATTTCCACCATTTGCCGCTGACCAATCGGTAGGTTTCCAACCGGCGTTTGGACGTCTATTCCGTGACCCGGGAATATTTCATGCAATCTCGTTAGGATGAGTGACTTCGCGCGCCTCTTCCAACCTGTGCCTTCCAGACTCGGATGAACAATGAGCGCATTCTCGACGGCGCTGAGATTGGGGCAGAGGGACAGCTCCTGAAACACGCAGCGTATTCCGAGCCTGTGTGCCAGGGCAGGGCCATAGCGCTCGTCCATGGCTTGGCTCTCAAGTATGATGTCGCCGCGATCCGGTGATGTCACCCCAAAGAGAATATTCATGAGGGTGCTTTTGCCAGCGCCATTGTGTCCGACCAGCCCGAGCAGCTCTCCGCCTCGCACCTCCAGATCGACTTGTTTAAGTGCCTGAACCGGCCCGAAAGACTTGCTGATCCCACGCAACGCCAGAAGGGCGCCCTCGTCGGCGGCCCTTCCGTCAGTGCGCTGGATGGCCACGGTACAGGCTACTGCGGCAATTTGGGTTGCGGCAGATCCTTTGGTTTTACCCCGGCCAGATTGTCGTCTATGAGTTCCACGGTGTCTTTCAGCGTGTATTGAGGACTTGCCGCGGTGCCAACCGGTGTGGCGGCAAGCCAGCTATCGAGGGTATTTTCCCTGATCGCCAAAAGTGGCACGTAGAAAGTGTTTGGAACTTTTTTGCCGGCTAGGATTTGTTGAGCCGTCCAAAAAGCGATGGTCGACATGCCGGGCGCGGAGGAGATCGAAAAGGTTTTGTAGCCATCCTTGTCCCTCATCTCCTTCCAGACCGCCAACTCGTCCTGCCTGTTTCCCATGATGATCGTTGGTATCTTCCGGCCAGCCGCCTTGAATGCCTGAAGCGAGCCGTAGCCATCTCCGCCCTGGGTCAGAACACCGTCGATCTGCGGCAGTGTCGGCAACACCGTGGCAACCTGCCTTTGAGCAATTGTCCCGTCCCAATTCCCATAGACAGTCCCGACTTTATGCATATTGGGATACTGCTTGAGCGTCTCGTTGATGCCAGCAGAGATATCTATATCGACCTCTGAACCAGCGACACCACGAATTTCGAGGAAGTTGCCTTTTTCACCCAGCGCTTGTGCCATGTAGTGCGTTTCCTGCACGCCATAGTCTTTGTAGTCGACGTTGACCTTGATGGCACAAGGCTCGGTCGCAAGAGAGTCGTAGATAACGACGACGATTCCTGCGTCGCATGCTTCTTTGATGGTGCCGTTGAGCGCCGTCGGCGATGCGGCATCGACGACTATGGCGTCATACCCCTCAAGTATCAGGTTTTGCATTTGTGTGATTTGCTGAGCAGGATCGTCGTTTCCCGTTATAATCTTCTGCTCGCCGATCACCCCGTCCTTTACAGCCCGGCTGGCGACCGCTTTCCACGCGTTCCAAGCCGATTGCTCCCAGCTGTTGGAACTAAAACCGTCTGTCAGCGCTATGCGCTTTTTCGACGTGTCGCCCGTGGCGACCCCAGCCGCTGCGAACGCGATACTGGTACTACAGAGTCCTACCAGCAACGCGACACCGCTAGCTTGAAGCATGCTCCTCATCGGTCGCTCCCACGTTTCATGTGTAACGTTCCAAGCCATTTGCGGCAGTAACGATGGTCAGCTCAGCCTCCCACTGATCATCGCCGTGATGCGTACGACCGTCTTTTGTCATGCACGAGGATAACCTCCGCAAGCGACGGGATCAGCGTCGTTGGATTCGCATGCCGAGCGGTAACTTCATCCTATGATGGGATGATTAGTCAAGAGCATTCTGGCAGCGGGTCCGATCCATTTCGCGGCCGCCGCAGATTCAACCTGTAGCTGCAGAAGAGCTCGAATTGTTAGATCTTTCACTGATCGAGTGGGATCGTTCGTCACTGGAGATCTCAAGGCTTTCGGGCTCTTCTAGCCAAGGTATGCATGCACCACGCATTCGATGAGCATGCCTGGAACCAAGAGTTCCTTTACCACGACGGTGGATCGGCTCGGGAATGGCTCCGTGAAGAACTCCCTGTAGACCTCGTTGAAGGCGAGGAAATCGGACGCATTGATGATGAAGACGATAACCTGCGTCACATCGGCAATAGTTCCCCCCGCCGCTTCCACCGATTGTTTCACATTGGCGAGCGTGCGGCGGGCCTGGGCCTGCATATCGCCCAGAAGAACTTCCGCCGTTTGAGGATCCTTGGGGATGTGCGTCGAAAGAAGGTAGGGTCCGGCCTGCACGGTTCCGTTGAGCGGCGCGTTTGGCGTGCGGGCAAGCCCGGTTTCAATAACGCGAAACATGATCGACTTCCCTCTCCCGGCAAAGTGTGCCAAACGAAATCACGCTATCATTGACGCCGCCGCGATTTGTCATGAGACTTCCCGATCGTCTATTACCTTTCCTTATAGGCGTCGCTAGGAGCGACATGGCAACCAAGCTCACCTACCGACATATCGAAGTCATTCGGGCGGTGATGCTGACCGGATCGGTTACCGGTGCAGCCGCCAGCTTGCACGTGACCCAGCCGGCAATCAGTCATCTACTACGCGAGATCGATGGACTTCTTGCCTTCTCGCTGTTCGATCGCCAAGCGGGCCGTCTCGTGCCGACCGGACGTGCCAGATTGATCTTCGACGAGATCGAGCGGTCCTTTATCGGACTCGACATCATCAACGACGTATGTGCCCGGCTCCGCGTATCCGAACAGCGCAATGTGACGATTGCCCTGGTCCCCGTGGCAGCCGCGGCCATCATGCCGCCGGTCATCGCCGAATATCGGCGCAGCATTGGAAGTGACTTCTTCCTTATCGACTCAGCCGCAAATGAGCAGGTGATTGGGCAGATCGTCGCGAGAAAGGCAGATTTTGGCGTTGCTCTGGAAACGACGGCGGTTCCTGGCGTTCAGTCGCATCTTCTGTTCGAATTCGAGGCGCGCTGCCTCCTGGCACATGACCACCCGCTGGCCGGCCGCTCGGTAGTCCATGGTGGCGACCTGGCAGGCATGGACATGATCCATGTGCCCCGTGCCGACCGCCTGGCGGATCCGGTCGTCGAGCTTCTCGGCCATGGGGACGCGGCGCCTATCCAGGTCGTCGAATGCGCGGGGGCAACGGGAGCCTGCGCGATGGTTGAGGCCGGCATTGGCTTTGCCATCCTTGACCCGGTCGCGGCTTTCCCCTTCCGCAACTCCCGCATTTGGTTCGCGCGCTTCGAGCCGCGCGTCACCTTCCGGTTCTGTGCCTATTGGCTGGAGGGACGGGAAGCGCGCTTCGACCGGGCGGCGCTGACCCGCTTGATGACCGAACGATGCCGCAACCTCGACCGCCTTTGTCTGAGCGCCGCACCCGGCGAGCCTTCCTCAGGCATTGGGCGCACGCCCGTCATTGGGGTCGCAGTGGGGAAAACGCCTCGGCCGCGACCGGCGGTGTCCGCTTTGCCAGGAGATCGGCGATGACGCGTGCCGAACCGCAGGCGAGCGTCCATCCTAGAGTGCCATGGCCCGAGTTGATGAGCAGATTTTCCGGCCCCGCCTGACCAAGCAGGGGCCTCCCGTCCGGCGTCATTGGCCGCAATCCCGTCCAATGCACTGCTTCTCGATCGGCTGGGAAGCTGGGAAACATCTCTACCAGCGCTGAGATGAGCATGCCGCCGCGCGCCGTATTCAGCCTGCGGTCGAAACCGGCGAATTCCGCCGTGCCGGCCATGCGCAGCCGGTCTCCAAGACGCGAGAAGCCCATCTTGCGTTTCTCATCGACGAGCGACGCAGTTGGAGCGCCATTCCATCCCGCCACCGAGACGGTCGCGGAATAGCCTTTGACCGGATAGATCGGCAGCCGCAGCCCTAGGGAGCGCGCTATCCGCATGCTGTCGCTGCCGAGGCACATCACATAGTAGTCTCCGCGAATCTCCGATCCCGAGACGTTGATCGCGGTGATGCGGTTGCCCTCCGCGCGCAGACGGCCAATCTCGGCGCCGTAGAGGAAACGCACCCCAGACTGTTCCGCGATCGCGGCCAAAGCCTGGGTAAACTTCAGGCAGTCGCCGGTTTCGTCGTCCGGCGAATAGATGCCGCCGGCGATTTCCTGCTCGATCGGCTGCAGCGAAGCCTCCGTCGCGACAACGGCTTCGCGATCGAGCGCGACCTTCCGCATGCCGAGCGCGTTGCTCGCGGCGAGGCCGGCGGCGGCACGGTCCAGACTCTCCTGGCTGCGATGAACGACGAGGATGCCACGCTGTAGGGCGTCGTATTCGATGGCATGGTCACCAGTGACCGCCTTGAGTTCGGCCAGGCTCAGCAAGGCGAGGCTGGTGATGGCGCGGGCGTTTTCACGCCATCGCTCAGCCGTACAGTTGCGGAGAAACTGCGGCCCCCAGCGCCAGAGACCAGGTATGGCTCTCAGGCGAAGCAGCAAGGGGGCATCCTCGCGCCCCAGCCATTTCCAAAGGTCGCCCGGAACATTGGGCGTGCTCCATGGTCCCGCCCCGTTTCCGGCGAGCTGGCTGCCGTTCGCGAAGCTGGTCTCCAGACCGGGCCCTGGCTGCCGGTCGATGACCGTTACCCGGTGGCCCTCCCGCGCCAGGTAATAGGCGGTGGTGACGCCGATAACGCCGGCCCCGAGGACCACGACGTCCTGCGATGTGCTGTTCATCTCATATCCCCGTCAGCGGCCACGCCGCAGGCGTCGCTCCAGGTAGCGGACACCGGCGGACAAGGGTGCTGCCATGACAAAGTAGATTGCGCCCGAGAGCAGATAGATCTGCATGGGCATGAAGTATTCGCTCGACAAATCGCGCGCTCGCAGCGTGAGTTCCGAAGCTCCGATCAGAGAGGCGACTGAGGTATCCTTGAGCAAACCGATCGCGTAGTTGCCGATTGGTGGCAAAACGATTCGCGCTGCCTGGGGAAGGATGATGTAACGCATGGTCTGGCCGCTGGTCATGCCGATGGTCTGCGCTGCCTCGCGCTGCCCACGATCCACGGCGCTGATCCCGGCCCGGTAGATCTCGGAGACATAGGCGCCGCCGTTCATGCCGAGGCCGATGACGGCAGCGAGAAACGCCGGAAGCACTATGCCAAGCGACGGCAGGCCGAAATAGATGAGAAACAGGAGTGCGAGCGCGGGCGCCCCACGAATGACCTCGACATAGGTCAGTGCCGCGCCTGCGAGAATGCGGCGCCCGGAGAGGCGCGCGAGCGCCAGCACTAGCCCGAGGCAGATCGCGAAGACGAACGCAAAGACCGCCATGCGCAGCGTGTTGCCGGCGGCGGCGATCATCTCCGGCAACCAGGTCGCGACATATTGCGGCAGAGTGGTGGGCATCACGCGCGCACCCCTCGGCTGCTGCGTCTCTCCAGCCTGCGCACGAGATGCGACAATGGCAGGCTCATCGCGATGTAGAGCAGCGCCATCAAAAGATAGATCTGCGTGCTGAGATAAGTCTGGTTGATGAGGTTGGTGGCCGCGAACGTGATTTCAGGCGCCGCGATAGCTACGGCGATCGAACTGTCCTTCAGCAGGCCAACACCGTAATTGCCGATGGGCGGCAGCGAGATGCGGATCGCCTGTGGCAAAATCACCCAGATCATCGCCTGCCGCTTGGTCATACCGATAGCGCTGCCCGCCTCCGCCTGTCCGCGCGGCACGGACTCGATGCCTGAGCGGTAGATCTCGGCCAGGTAGGCGGCGCCATTCAAGCCGAAGCCGACGATCGCTGCAGGTAAGGGTGAGATGCGGAATCCGATCTGGCCAAGGCCGAAGTAGATCACGAAGAGCTGCGTCAGAACGGGCACGCAACGGAACACTTCGACATAAGCGGCGGCAATTACCGCAACGCCACGCGAGGATGATCGGCGCAGGAGCGCGATGGCGAGCCCAAGAACCAGTGCCACCAGCAACCCGCCGAGCGTGATCTCGATCGTCGTCACGGCGGCGCGGAGCAGGATCAGGAGACACTCGGGCAGAATCGCGAAGAAGTGCCGCCAGGCGGTCATTGGAACGGCTTCTTCTGCAGGACAGCGCTCAGGAAACTCTGCGTTCGCGCGTGTTGTGGCCGGCGAAAGAGCTCGTGAGGTCCGTTGACTTCGACGATGCGGCCTTTGTCCATGAAGACCACGCGGTCGGAGATCTCCTCAGCGAAGCCCATCTCATGCGTGACGATGAGCATCGTCATGCCTTCGATGGCAAGTTGCCGCATGACGTTGAGCACCTCGCCGACGAGTTCAGGATCGAGCGCGGATGTTGCCTCATCGAACAGCATGAGGCGCGGACGCATGGCCAAGGCGCGGGCGATGGCGACGCGTTGCCGCTGACCGCCGGAAAGCTGTTCGGGGTAGACGTTCCGCTTCTCGGCCAGTCCAACTTTGGCGAGAAGTTCCAGACCTAATGCCTCAGCCTCACCCCGCGACTGCCGCAGAACCTTGACCGGGCCAATGCTAACATTCTGCAGCGCGGTCAGATGCGGAAAGAGATTGAAGGTCTGGAACACCATCCCGATGGTCGAACGCATGCGCGCAAGTTCCGCGTCCCGCAGCGGCAGGTAGCGTCCGTTTACCTGCCGTTCGCCGAAGAGTTTACCCTCGACATACACATGGCCCGCCGTCGGCTGCTCCAGATGGTTGACGCACCGGAGCAGCGTCGTTTTGCCCGAACCGCTAGGTCCGATCAGGCAGACCTTCTCCCCGCGCGCCACATCGAGGTCGATATCCTCAAGAACGCGCAAGGGTCCGAAGGCCTTGCAGACGCCTGTCAACTGCACGAGCGGAGCGGTGGCGGTCGTTTGCATCGTCTCCGTCACGCGGCGCTCGTCAGGAGAAATACTGCTTGTAGTCCTTCATCGTATGGGCGAAGGGGCCGATGATCCCGCCGTCTGCCGTGCGGTCGACGCCGATGCGGGGATCGGGTGTGGGTGGCACAAGATAGTCAGGATTCGACATGCCGAATTTTGTCAGAAGCTCCGCATTGCCCTTGGTCGCCCAAAGCCAGCGAACACCCGTATTGACCGCATCGAACAGGTCGGTGTTCTGGGCATTCATGCCCATAACCGAATGCTGCTTATTCGAGATGATGGGGTAATTGGGATCGCTCGAGATCGGTAGCTGCTGAATGCCTGCCGCGGCACCGCTCTGAATCAGATTATCCACGAAGGGGGCATCGAGAACACCGAAATCAAGCCGCCCCGCAATAATGTCGCGCACACAGGCATCGAAGGTGTCATAGAGCTTGACCTCGGTAATGCCGGGTATCTTCTTAAGCTCCGGCACGATGGTGACGCCGGTGATGCAGCCGACGCTGTGGCCGGAAAAGTCGCTGAGCTTGACATGGCCTTTGATCGGCGTGCCGGCACGCATCGTGACGAAGGCGCCCGTGTAGTAGATCGCATCGGTACACAGCATGATTTGAGCGCGTTGCGGGGTCCAGCCCATATTGCCGAGCATGACGTCCGCACGCCCGGTCTTGACGGACTCAATGGTGGCTGACCATTCCATGAAGGCGGGCTTCGCTTTCAGCCCCAGCTTCTCCGCGATGACGCTGATCATGGAGCCGTCTGTGCCGATGAAGGCGCCGTCCTTCACACCGGTTACGGGCATGACGGGAATCGTCGCGACGGTGATGAAGCCGGGCTCAACGGTTTTGAGTGACGGCGGTGTTGCGGCAAACACCGCTGGGGGTTCCACGAGGCTCGCGAAACCGGCGAGGCCGAGGCCGGCTAATCTTTGACCAAAGGCACGGCGTGAGAGAGTTGGCTGGACAACGCTTGAGCGGCGTCTCGTCATGGTCTTCTCCTCTGATGACTTGCCTTGGCGATCGGGGTGACTTTCGTTTAGCTCGAGACTCTCTTTGTTAGCTTACGCGGCTCGTGCCGATATGAGCCCTCGCCATGACTTCGATGAGACCGCCTGGAATGAGGTTCCCAGCGACCAGCGTGGCGCGGTTCGGGTAAGGACTTTGAAAAAACCCGGCATAGACTTCGTTCATGCCCGCGAAATCTTCGCGCGAGGTTAGGTAGACCTGGATCTGGACCACGTCATCCATGATCCCGCCCGCTGCCTCGACCGTCATGCGCAGGTTTTCCAGCGTGACGCGTGTTTGGTCTCTTATGCCGCCGGGGGCGCAGGTACCGTCAGGGAGGCAAGCCCAGTGGACGGTGTAGAGTATTCCATCAGCAATGATCCCCCAATCCGATGGAACGCCGGATTCTGGCAACGTTGTAGTGACCTTGGTCTTCATCGGTCTTACCCTCTTGAGACGATGTCCACCCAAGAAGAAAGGAATACGCGCAGGAAGGCGAATGAGTTTTCATTATAGGCAATGCGCGCTGCTCATGCTGGACGTCACTGGGCGACGAAAGTCGAAGCTCTTATCGAGACGGTGTGGCTGAAGCGATTACCTCGACAGACGACGAAAGACTGCCGCATACGTCTCTAATGGCGACCAACTCGGCCGCCCCGAAGATCTTTTGCGACGACACGCCGCTGCCGGTGCTGGATAGAACCATAAAACGAACGCGCATTGCCCGGCTGTGGTTCTGTGCGATGGATGATCGCCCGTGGTGCGGCCCGGACCACCCGCGGTGGTTCATCTCTACCTCGAAGACCGCAAAGGCCGGCACGTCGAGGAACATCTGGCTGGTTCGGCTGTTCGACGTCCCTCTCCCGGCCGAGGCGGCTGGACGGCTTGACCGACACTGGGGATCCCGCGCCGCGCCGTTCGGATGGCGTGCCGAGGCGCACGCCGCTGTCAAGTGGACTTCTCCGTCCAATCTGGAGCAAAAGGCGGCTGCACGTAGCGCAGGTTCTTGGGAAGAGCGGCGATAGCTCGCCTATCATCGTCGTCGAGCTTGAAATTCAGCGCGTCGAGACTGGACTGCTGGCCGTCGAGGCGCCGAGCTTTCCGGGATTGCGATGGCGCCATCTTGGTCTAGCAGCCAGGCGATCGTGACTCGCGCTGCTGTTGCACCGTATTTGTCGCCGACCGCGCGTAACGTTTCATCTCACGGATTACCCGAATGGCGTCCCGCGAAGCACTTCATCAGCATGTTCAGAGCGGCCTTGCTGGCGCTGTAGATCTCCCAGAAACCGGGGTGATGCAGCTGGAGATGTTGTGGCAGATGGCTGCGATCTGGCTGTGCGCCTTGGTGACCCCGCATCAGGCACATTCGTCGCGCGTAAGCTCGTCGAGACACGGATCATTGCCGTCGCCTCCCCAAGCTACATTGCGGCCAACGGCAAACCGGAACATCCGATCGAGCTGAGCATTCACGTGCATCGCTTTCTATGATCCAGCGGCCGGTCGACCCATTTGATTGGGAATTCTGAAAGGGCGCCGAGGTCCTACCCGTGAAGACCTCTTCGCGCCTCCTCGTTTCAGACGTCGGCGCAATGCTAGGGGCCTGTCAGGCCGGCGCGGGAATAGCGCAAATCATGCGACTCGGCTCTCACCACCTCGTGGATAGCGGGGCTCTTGCGCGCCTTCATCGAATTTTGCATTGCCGTGATCGCGTGGAGGCGGCGGACAGAGATATTCGATGAGTGGCGCTGAGCCTGCGCGCGGTCCCGGCCCTGGGCAGGCGTGCGGCGATTTTCTTGTTCACATTCCAGCGCTCATTCTTTGTCAGGTCGGCGGCAATAAGTGCCGCCGCAAGCTACGCGTTCTTATGCCCCGCTGATTGCCTCCTCCTCGCGCATGATTTCATGCTGACGATCACGGATCGCGGAATCAGTCGTCGGCGGCCCGGGGAAACGCCGCTTTTCGAAGCCGAACCAACCAACCAACAGTAGAACGAGAATGCCGATAAAGTAGCTGATCAGGATGGCGGTTGGAGGCTGTAGTCCGACCCAGACGATGAAGACGCCACCGAGAACTGCGATCACACCCAAAGGCTTTGACAAGATACCCAGCCGGAAAGGTCCGTAGGTCCGGTTCCTCGCGAACATCGCAGCAAGAATGGCCATTCCATAGCAGAGCTGGTAAAACAGCGCTGTGCCTGCCGCGAGGGCCGCGAAGGCTGAGGAATACAGCGTCACCAGGAGGCAGACGATGGCGCAGGTCCAAATCGCCGGCGCCGGCGTACGGAAGCGGTGTGATACGCGCCGTAGGGCCACTGGCAGGCCTCGGTCGCGAGAAAAGGCGAAGGTGGCCCGCGAGAACCCGGTCAAGCCGACCGCGCCGCAGATATAGGCTGCCAGGACCATAGCCACGGAGATGAAGTCTTTCACGAGTGGCGGAGCGGCAGACTGATCGAACAGGGTTGAAAAGGCATTCCCGCCCTCTTTGGCGATGGCGCCGGGATCCCTCATGGCCAAGGCCAGGACGACGAGCATCGCGAAGCCCAGGCCAGCCGAGAGCAGAGCCGAGTTGATCATCGCCTTCGGCACGGATCGTGCCGCGTCGATGGTTTCTTCAGAGGTATGAGCCGAAGCATCGTAAGCGGTGATGATCCACATCGGCAGTAGAAGCGCGTAGCCGAAGACGAGAATGCCATTGCCTGTTTTGGGCACTATGCCGCCACCTGCCTCGCCCGTGTAATTTGTATAGTCAAACAGATGCGCGATATTCGCGGGGTGGATGCTGAACAGCATGACCCCGATCAGAAGTGCAGCCCCGGCGAGCGTGACATAGGCGCCGAACTCGCCGATCCGCGCCAGCATGCGGACTCCCATATGATTGAGAGCCGCTTGGCTGGCGAGAATGATCGCAACGCCCGCAACCTGATGCCAGTAGCCCCAGCTCGAAGTGTCGATATGGAACACCCAGCCGAGCGCCATCTGATTAAACAGGAGATAGACGGCGACATCGGAACCTGCGACGGCGAATGTATAGGCAAGGAGATTGATCCAGGCCGTTCCCCAGCCCCAGCCACGGCCACCGAGCACAGATGACCAATGATAAAGTCCGCCCGCCGTGGGAATAGCGGAGCTGATCTCCCCCAAAGATGCTGCGGTGGCGACGGCGATTACACAGCCCACGAGCCAAACGCCGGTAATTCCCAGCATTCCCGCCGACGAGAAGCCCTGCTGGATGTTGATGCAAACCGCCCAGAACAGGCCGATAATCATGAAGGAAAGCGCGAAGTTCCCAAATCCGGACATCCGGCGACTCAGCTCCTGCGCATAACCGAACTTGTGCAGGGTCTCGGTGTCTCGCCTGACGATGTCGTCCGTCCTTTGATCAGCCATGGTTGCTCTCC
The DNA here is from genome assembly GCF_009766125.1 of Acidisoma sp. S159. Lineage (NCBI taxonomy): Bacteria > Pseudomonadati > Pseudomonadota > Alphaproteobacteria > Acetobacterales > Acidocellaceae > Acidisoma > Acidisoma sp. S159. The sequence continues at coordinate 365,733 of NZ_LMUG01000067.1, read as the reverse complement.
GAATTCGGTGCCTGCACTGAATTAAGGCAAACACCGTGCCGAAAGCGGAAATGCCTGAAGAATGGGCCAAACTCGATATAAAATGTCTTCTAAAGGGATCGGCCGCCCCATAAGCGCGATTTTTGTCTCATCCCTGCTCTATTCGATTCTCAAAGTTGATAATTACCTGAGACGACGTCAGCCCTCGATGATCATTTCGACGCCAAGCTGTCGAACCGTCGTGGGCTGAAGGGCTTCAGCGAAATCGAGGGGGTGCGTTCCCCCAGGAGTTCGGCCACGAGCAGACCGGTCCGCGCGCAGGCCGCCAGGCCGACGTGACCATGGCCGAAGGCATAGGCGATCTGCGGGCAGCGCCGAGACAGTCCGATCACCGGTAGCGAATCTGGCATGCTCGGACGCCGGCCCATCCAGCGAGAGAGCCGGTCTTCGGAATAGCGGGATTGCAAGGCGGGGAAGAGGCGTTGCCCAAGCGTCAGTAACTTGTCGGCCCTCCGCCAATCCGGTGCTGCGTCCAACCCGGCGAATTCGACGGTTCCGGCAAGCCGCAACCCGGTCTCCATGGGCGTCGCGACGAACTTCCCCTCGGCGTCCATGACCGGTAGCCGCGGCATCGCTTCCGGCTCTCGCACAATCACATGATAGCCGCGCTCGGTATCGAGCGGCAGAACATCACCGAGTTGGCCAGCGAGCGGTTTGGAATAGGCCCCCGCTGCAATAACGGCCGCATCGGCGGCGATAGTGCCGTGATTTGACAGAACGCCGCGCAAAGTCGTGCCTTCGAACTCAAAAGCCGTGGCCCGCGCACGAGTGATGGTGCCTCCGTCACGCTGAAACGCATCCGCCCAGCTGTTGATCAGCCGGTTCGGGTTAGTGGTGTGGCCATTGCCCGGAAAGTAGAGGCCGATTCTACAGTCTTTGGACAAACTGGGTTCAAGTTGCCAGACCTCGTCCTGCCCGAGGGTATCGAATACGATTCCGTTGTCACGACGCAGCCGCCAGCCGTAGGCATCCCCTTCAAACGCCTCCCGCGAGCGATAGACAACGAGGTGTCCCTGCCGCCGAATAAGATCCTGCGCACCGGCCCATTGTGCGAGTTCTGAAGTCAGGGCGACTGAATCGTGCAGCAGGTCCCGCAATGCCGCCGCCTGCTCGCCCACCCTGGCGCTGGTTCCAGCGCGCAGAAACCGAATGAGCCAGGGGGTAATCTGCGGCAGGTAGCGCCAGCGGATCGCCAATGGTCCCAGCGGGTCCAGCAGCCATCCGGGGACCTTAGATATATTGCCGGGCAGCGACATCGGCACAACGGAAGACAGATTGAGGCAGCCGGCGTTGCCGAAGGAGGATCCTTGTGCGATGGGATCCGGGTCGATGATGGTTACCTCGTGCCCGTCACGCAATAGCCAACTGGCGCTCGATACCCCCAGAGCGCCTCCACCGATCACGGCCACCTTCATCTTAAGCCTCCTCAGCCTTTACCATCGGAGAAATCAGCCGCAAGAGCCATGCCAGCCCGGCGAGCCTCCCACGGGCGCGCGCTGTCTCATAACCGACCGGAACGCCTCTCAGGGCTGAGACAGCGAGAGTCCGAGGAACGACATGCGACTAATTTAACCTATTGATATCATGAGGTAGTCGTTCGGCTAGCCGACTGGCATGGCTCTTGCGGGATCGAGGTCGTGTCTGTGATGGATGGGGATGACCGTGAAACTCGCTTTATTCATGATGCCGATGCACAACATGCACCGCAGCTACCCAGTAACGCTCGAGGAAGATATCGAGGCGTTCAAGTTCGCCGATGAGCTGGGCTTCGATGAGGGCTGGTGCGGTGAGCACTATTCTTCGGACATCGAGCAGATCTCGTCTCCGCTGATTTTCCTTGCCCATATCGCCAACCTAACACGGACCATGAAGCTCGGAACTGGCGTTGTTTCCCTGCCGATTTACCATCCTGCACAGCTCGCGGCTCATATAGCCTTGCTCGATCACCTCACCAAAGGACGCCTCATCCTTGGTATCGGGACCGGAGGTCTCGGTTCCGATTTCGAGCTTTTCGGCCTGGAGGGTGCCGACCGTCAGGCGATGATGCTGGACTCTATCAGCCTTATGCAGCGGATCTGGGCATCCGATCCGCCCTATGACCTGCCCGGCAAGTTCTGGAACATCGGTTTGAGCAAGACAGTGTGGCCCGATCTTGGGGTGGGAGTCCTGCCCAAGACTTTGCAGCGGCCGCATCCGCCACTCGCAGTTTCAGTGAGCAGCCCAAATTCGAATTCGATCCGGGTTGCCGCGCGTAACAATCTGATGCCGATCTCGGCCAATTTCGTTGCGTCCTGGGTGGTGAAGACCCATTGGGAAACTTACACCGACGAGATGGCCAAGCTTGGACGCGAGCCGGATGGCCAAAACTGGCGCGTTGCGCGAAGCATCCATGTCGCCGAAACCGACGAGGAGGCCGAAGCCTTCGTCAAGCAACCCGGCGGCGCCTATGACTGGTATTACGACTACATGTTCCAGGTCTATGCTCGAATGGATGCCGCCGCTCTTCTGGCACCGATGCCCGGTATGGATGCGGCGTCCATCACCCACGTAATGGTCCGTGACAACTTTGTCATCCATGGTAGCCCGGAGACTGTAGCGCGAAAGCTGCTCAAGTTCCGTAAGGAAGTTGGCCCGTTCGGCACACTTATGATGACGGCTCATGATTGGACCGCTAAAGCAAGCATGCGCAAATCCATGGAATTGCTGGCGACGAAGGTCATGCCTGTTGTCCGTGAGGAACTCAGCGGGGAGTCAACCCGTCCGCTGGAACGTCGGAGAGCTGGATGACCGGAAATGGCGAGACCCTTTTGCAGCCCGGACGTTTATGGTGGAACTGGTTCGGCGAGCAGTATTTTGTGCCGCAGTATGTTGCCAAACCCAGGACGGAAGAGGATGTCCGTCAGATCGTTCTAGCCGCTCGCCGTCTAGGAATATCGATCCGGGCAAGCGGCGCCGGTCATTCCAATCCTGCGATCGTGCCGACGCCAGGGATCCACGTCGATTTTGACGAGTTTCGCGATATCGTCAGCTTCGACCATGATACGCTGCGTGTGGTGGTTCGTCCTGGGATTCGGGTCGGCGACCTCAGCCGCGCCCTCAAGGAGCAAGGCATGTCGCTCAACAACCAGGGCGACATCGATACTCAATCCATCGCCGGAGCAATCGTCACCGCCACACATGGTGCCGGAATTACCTTGCCCTGCCTGTCGGCTCAGATGATTGCCGCGCGCATCGTAACCGCCGATGGGAACATTCTTGAGCTTTCGGCGGAAAAGGACGGAGAACTCTTCAAGGCGTTCCGGACTTCGCTCGGGATGTTCGGCCTGATCGTATCGATCACGATCCAGGCAGTTCCTTCCTACAACATCCACAAACGATCCTGGAACACTGATACTGAGGACTGCCTGGAGTCGCTCCACGAGCTTCTGCGCGACAATCGCACCTTCTGGTTCTTTTGGCTTCCGCTGAAGGAATCGGCTGATCTCTATGAACTGCCCAGCGGCGCCGTTTCTTCAAAGGCGACGCGCGAGAATGATATCTGCCATATGCGGGTATACAATGCAGCGCCGGTCGCCGACCCACCCCCGACAGTCGGCCCGGGTGAGCAGTTCGGCCATAGTTCGGCGATCTATCCGAACGTCTACCTGCCGAATTTCCGTGAGGTCGAATATGCTGTTCCCTTCGCATCCTTCGAGCAAACGTTTGACGAGCTCCGCGCTCTCTTCAAGACGAAATATCCCGAGGCGCTTTATCCAATTGAATGCAGGGCCGTGAAGGCGGATGATTCTTATCTCAGCGCTTACAGCGAGCGGGATGGTTATGCGCTGTCGGTCTCGGGACCCATGGAGGAGTCAAGCTGGGGTCTACTCCGGGACGTCGATGCCGTGTTCGAACGCCATGACGGCCGGCCGCACTGGGGCAAACATCACTTCATGTCTCCTTCTCGAATGGAAAAACTGTTTCCCCGATATGACGATTTCAAACGTCTTCGGCGAGAAATCGACCCTGATGGGGTCTTTTTGAACGACCACTTACGCGCGCTCTTCACCTAGAAGGCGTAGAAAGGTTCGTCATGTCCTATGAGTATAACCTACCGGCCGGAACCGTCTGGAATCTTATCATCGACGGCAAGTCGGTTCCCGCCGTGGCGGGCCGGACCTTCGAGAGCCGAAACCCCGCAACTGGTGAACTCCTGGCCTTGGTTGCCGAAGGCGACGCCCAGGACATTGAATTAGCGGTCCAAGCCGCGCGGCGAGCTTTTGACGGACCATGGAGCCGCTTCACGCCGTTCCAGCGGCAGGAATGTCTGTTGAAATTGGCTGACCTCGTTGACGAGAATTTTGAGGCGTTTAGCCTCCTCGACACACTGGATATGGGTGCCCCGATCTCCTTCACGCGCGGCCGACGCCAGCGCGCAATCGGTATGCTGCGCTTTTATGCAGGGCTTTGCACGTCGACCAATGGCGAGACGCTGCCTAATTCGCTTCCAGGGAACGTCTTCAGCTATACATTGAAGGACCCCATTGGTGTCGTCGGCGCAATCACCCCTTGGAACGCGCCGCTCACCTCAACAATTTGGAAGATCGGTCCCGTTTTAGCGTCGGGATGCACGATGGTCCTGAAGCCGGCCGAAGATGCGCCTTTGACCGCCCTTCGACTAGGCGAGCTGGTGCTGGAAGCGGGATTCCATCCGGGCGTGGTCAATGTTGTTCCTGGGTTGGGCGCTGAAGCTGGCGCGGCATTAGCCAGTCACAGGGGAGTGGACAAGATCGCATTTACTGGTTCGGACGAAACCGGGCGGAAAATCATCGAGGCCTCCAAAGGTAACATCAAGCGGCTCATGCTCGAACTCGGCGGTAAGTCTCCCGACGTGATTTTCGCGGATGCCGACCTTGACGCCGCCGTTGCTGGTGCGGGCATGGGTGTTTTTGGCAATACGGGTCAAATCTGTAGCGCCGGGACACGAATCCTGGTCGAACGCCCTATCTACGATGAGTTTGTTGCGAGGTTGTCCGATTTTGCGGCGGCCCTACGGGTCGGCAAAGGGATCGATCCGGCGACCCAAATCGGCCCGGTCGTGTCCGCGAAGCAGCTGAACCGAATCATGAACTACATCGATATCGGGCTGCGGGAAGGGGCATCCATCAAGACCGGCGGCGCGCGCCTGGATGATGACGGCTTGCGCGAGGGTCATTTCATTCGGCCAACAGTATTGGCAGGCGCGCGAAACGACATGCGGATCGCTCAGGAAGAGATTTTCGGTCCTGTCGCGTCCGTCATCCCCTTCGACACAGCCGAAGAAGCGGCGGCACTAGCAAATGCCACACAATTTGGTTTGGGAGGCGGTGTTTGGACGCAGAACCTGGCCAAGGCCCATCTCATGGCGAAGGCCATTCGATCGGGCACTGTCTGGGTGAATTGTTACGGGCTGCTCGACCCCGTCATCCCATTCGGTGGCTATAAAGCTAGCGGCTATGGCCGGGAATCTGGGCTCCACCATGTGGAGGAATATTTGCAGACAAAATCGGTGGTTATTCAAAACGGCTAAGATACATCTCCTCGCTGTGACTGACGTTACGATCGGGACTCTCAAGGCGGAGCCATCCCGCGACGCAGCATTTTCTTGACTTGGCCGTCAACGCGCGCCGACAATCGATCGGAACAGAGTTCAATCGATTGGACTTGCCCATGGTCGTTGAAAGGTCGGGTATCCGGTCCGTAGCAAAGCTGCCCAAGGAGGTAAAGGCCGGCGATCTGCTCGCCTCCAGGGCGATTAGCTTGACACCTTCTCGGCAGCGCTGCGTTGAGCGGTTCAATTTAGATATGGGCATGAAGCCCAGGATCGGCTGCCTCACGACCCACGAAGTGCGCGAGCATCAGGAACCTTTCGAAGATCTTTTAGCAACCATCGACGAAGAGCTCGACTACATTTGGCTGCCTCTCTCGAGCGTTAACTTCAGTGCCAGCTTTTCGAACATGGCGGGTACGATCGTCTACTATCGCTCTGACCACCAGTCCGGCAATCACGTCGAAACCGAAAGGGCCGGCACGCTTTGGGCTGAGGGCATTGCTGGAACGAATGGCGTCGGAACCTGCGTGATCGAGCGCCGCCCGACGGAAGTCTTTCAAGCGGAGCACTTCTTTCGCGACTTCGCGGCCATGTCGTGTGTGGCGGCGCCGGTTTTGTCCGCGGATGCCGAGATGACAGGCGTACTGAATTTCTGTACTGCGGACCCGAATCTACGCGAAGACTTATTCATCATGGTTTCCGGACTGGTTCGCAAGACCGCCGATCGGCTGAACAATCACCTGTTTCGCCGTCAATACCGGGACAATACACTTCTCAAGGCACGGAGCGAGGCGGGTCCCATCCTGCTCGCGCTGAACGATAGCGCAGAGGTAACGGGTGCCAATCAGCTGGCACGTCGGTGGCTCAATCTAGAGGAGGGACCGCTCAAGCCCGAGCTCCTCGGCACATTGCTTGAGGTCGAGCAGCCATCCCAGGCCGACATGCACAAGAATGGCATGCTTGTGATGCGGCATCGAAACGGAGAAACTGTCTTCAAGATCACGCGGGATCGTCGGAGCCTGTCGTCGAGCTGTGTCGATCGCGCCGCACGATTGCGTGGAACTCCGTCGCCGGCTAGCACGCGCCATAAGGTCGCTGATCCGCTTTCCGTTGACGAAGTCCTTGGTGACGACCCACGCGTGGCCAAACAGCGTCATTTGCTGAGCCGCATCTCAGGGAGCCGATTGCCTATCTTGATATTGGGTGAGACGGGTTGTGGGAAGGACGCGCTCGCGCGCGCGCTCCATCTCGAGGGAACGCGCCGGGACAGACCTTTTGCATCGTTCAACTGCGCAGCCGTCCCGGAAACGCTCATCGACAGCGAGTTGTTCGGCTACACCGCGGGTGCCTTCACAGGGGCAAGGCGCGAAGGCAACGTCGGGCGGCTAATCGAGGCCGATGGCGGAACGCTTTTCTTGGACGAAATAGGCGACATGCCGTTCGCTCTGCAAACCAGGCTTTTACGTGTGCTAGAATCCGGAGAAGTAAGCCCTCTGGGATCTGGTAAGACTAGCATCATTGATGTGCAGGTTATCGCGGCGACAAATCAGGATTTGAAGACACGTGTTGCCGAGGGACAATTTCGGGCCGACCTCTATTATCGTATTGCTGGCGTCGTAATCAACTTACTACCGCTGCGCGATCGACAGGACGCCGTGCCGCTGTTCGAGGCGATGCTGAAACGTCTCAGCGACGGGCGGCAGGTGACCCTCTCGGCTCCCGCTGTCGAAGCGATGCGTCGTCATCCTTGGCCCGGCAATGTCCGGGAAATGAAGTTCACGTTGCAGCGCGCCCTCCAGTTATGTGTCGGCGATGTCATACTGCCGGCGGACTTGATGATTGAGGAGATCGGCGCTGCCGATCGCGCCAGTTCCTCCACCACAGAAACGTCGGACCAGCGACCTACGGCCCGGGCAGCCCGCGCCTTATCTGAACGCGCAGCCATAGTGGAAGCAATGAGAAAAAGCGGTGGGGATGCCAGCCGTACAGCAGCGATGCTGGATGTGAGCCGCGCAACCCTCTACCGCAAACTAAAGCAGCACCATTTGCGTAGGTAGCGACTGTCATACCCAATCGTTTTATTACCTGCAAAAAATGATGAATCGACCGTCTACTATCGACGCCCGTGCGTTTTGTTGTTCTATCCAAGGACTCGAGGCTGCACCAGTAATGTCGACGTTACGACACTGCCGCGATTTTGGGAGTGATCCTCATGGACAGCATAATCTTAAGGCGTTACCGAATCTGCTATTTCTCGCGGGAGAACGGCGCGGTTGGCTGCAGTCTCAAGAGGCGCGAATGGATATTATCGCGTATTGACAATCCCCGCATACACTACTCCGGAGCGTTGGATATATCCTTCACCGTGCGCACGACCGCCGACGAAACGCCGCACGCTTGATGCTCTGCAGACGATCGAACACCTGTTTCAGACTATCTCCCTATAGCCATAGCGGTCATCGTCGATGATGGCCTGAGCGACATTGTCGCCGATATGACGCTGGCGCGCGTCTCGGCGACAGTCATTTCGCGCCAGTGCTAGCACATGGCAGGCGGCTTTTCAAAATCAACCGGGTCCGAGTGAGCGTCTCGGGCAAGGTCGAGCGGATGAAACGTCGATCCGCTTGTCGTGCGCATTCTGGCGTGATAATGCACAATTATGCACGGTTCATCAGCACTTCCGCTCGATCGTCGTCAGCAGATCGCACGTCGCCTCACCCGGGGTGAGGCGGTAAGCGCTGCAGCTCTGGCGACCGAATTCAACGTCTCTGAAGATGCGATCCGGCGCGATTTGCGCGCCCTCACGGCCGAGGGTGTGTGCAAGCGCGTCTACGGTGGCGCGCTGCCACTGTCTCCGGCATCGTCACCAATACACGTCCGGTCAGGCGAGGACATCGGACAGAAGCGCGCCCTTGCGCGCACGGCGGCGCGGCTCGTTCGCGAAGGACAGACGTTGTTCCTCGATACCGGTAGCACTAACCGCCAACTTGCAATGGAACTACCCCAGGATGCCGGCCTTACGGTCGTGACCAATTCAATCCCAGTTGCCGCCGCGCTGATGGAGTGTCACGGGATCGCGCTAGTCATGATTGGCGGATCTGTGGACATCACGATCGGTGGATGCGTCGGCGCTCGGTCGGTTGCGGAGATGCAGCGTTTCCGGATTGATCTTTGTTTTCTCGGCACCTGCGCGATCTCTATCGAACACGGCATCGCCGGATTCAATATGGCGGATGTCGACTTCAAGCGCGGCCTGATCGAAGTCAGTGCCGAGACAGCCCTGATGCTTGCCAGCGCGAAACTCGAGACGGCAGCACCCTACCGCATAGGTTGGGCCGCCGACGTCGATTATTTGGTTGTCGAGCATGACGCGCCCCTCTCAATCGTTGGGGCACTGCGCGAAACCGGGACGGCGGTCCGAATTGCGGATGCGCCCCGTGGCTGACGATTGTGCGCAGCCTCCCGGGATTGGCATAATCCATTCGGCAGATCACGCAAAGACACGTCTCGCCACGCGTCTATCCTTCCTAGCTGCGGGCTTCAGCATGTCGTGCTGGGCGTCACTCGTGCCCTTCGCCAAGGGGAGGATCGGCGTCGACGACGGTACCTTCGGCCTGCTCCTTCTGTGCCTCGGGATCGGCTCGATCGTGGCCATGCCGCTCACGGGATGGCTCACCGCGCGACTGGGGAGCAAGCCGATGATTCTTGGCGGCGGCTTCGGCCTCGTGTTGCTGCTGCCGGTGCTATCGGTCGCGGACAGCGCGTTCGTCCTTGCGGTGGCGCTCCTCGGATTTGGGGCCTCGCTTGGCACGATCGACGTGGCGATGAATGTCCATGCCGTCGAGGTTGAGCGCGCGGCACAGCGGCCGCTGATGTCGGGATTTCACGCGATGTATAGCATCGGCGGGTTCGCGGGCGCCGGGGGCATGATCCTCCTGCTCTCGGCTGGTGTGAAACCGTTCGCCGGAGCGTTGTGCGGCAGTGCGGCCGCGCTTACGGCTCTTGGACTTGCCTGGCCGCGTCTGCTTCGGGCGCGGGGCGCGCCGGTGCCTTTCGTGGCACCACGCGGTGTCGTCTTGCTGCTGGCAGGGCTTGGAGCAATCACCTTTCTCGTCGAGGGCGCAATCCTCAACTGGAGCGCGCTGCTCGTGATCGGCGCGCGACTGGTGGACGCGGCACAAGGTGGGCTCGGCTATATGCTGTTCGCGATCGCGATGACGATTGGCCGGCTGACCGGTGACCGCTTCGTGGCAGCAGCCGGCAACGCCCGCGTGTTGATCTGGGGCGGTTTGACCGCCATTTTGGGATTCATCGTGCTTCTGACCATACCGTTCCCGCCGGTCGCGATGGCGGGATTCCTCCTGATTGGCTTTGGTGCGTCGAATCTCGTGCCGGTACTCTTTCACCTGGCCGGTCGGCAGACAGCCATGCCGGCGGCCCTCGCCGTCGCCGCACTGACCACCACCGCCTATGCGGGCGTCCTCGCTGGCCCCGCGGCCATCGGGTTCCTCTCTCAGGCGATCGGTCTCCACGCCGCCTTTTGGCTGCTGGCCGGCCTGATGACCCTGGTGCCGATCTCGGCGCGGCGTGCGACGATCGGATAAGCGATGAAGCTCGCTCATATCGCGACCTTGCCCCGCGGCCTTCAGCTCGAACTGATGGCCGCCCCCTGGGTCGAGGGTGGTGCTCCACAAGATCGCCTTGGGTGGGCTCAAGTCGCGCTGTCACTGGAGAGTGTCGATGCGGTCGATGCCGCGGCGGCCCGCATCGGCGCCGTGCGTCAGATGATCATGGCGAGCGACGAGGCGGGGCGACGCGTCGCGCTCGAGAAGCTGATGCCCTTCCAGCGAGACGATTTCATCTCGCTCTTCCGCATCATGGTCGGGCTGCCGGTGACCATCCGCCTGCTCGACCCGCCGCTGCATGAATTCCTGCCGCATGGCGAGCAGGAGCTGGCCGAGGTGGCGCAGGCGATCGGCGTCGATACGTCCGTGATGCGCCAGCGCGCGGCGGATCTCTCGGAAGCCAATCCGATGCTCGGCCATCGCGGCTGCCGCCTCGGCATCACCTATCCCGAGATCTACGAAATGCAGGCCCGCGCCATCTTCGAGGCGGCGCTGGCGATCGTGGCCGAGGGCGGCGAAGCACCGGTGCCGGAGATCATGATCCCGCTGGTGGGCAGCAAGCGCGAATTGGAGATCACCCGCGCCCAGGTCGATCGCATGGCCGAGCAGGTCTTCGCCGCCGCCGGACAGCGGATCGAGTAT
>NZ_LMUG01000067.1:351396-354848 GCF_009766125.1 Acidisoma sp. S159 | reverse complement strand
CGCCGCTGCATGAATTCCTGCCGCATGGCGAGCAGGAGCTGGCCGAGGTGGCGCAGGCGATCGGCGTCGATACGTCCGAATTGGAGATCACCCGCGCCCAGGTCGATCGCATGGCCGAGCAGGTCTTCGCCGCCGCCGGGCAGCGGATCGAGTAGCAGGTCGGCACCATGATCGAGCTGCCGCGCGCAGCTTTGCTCGCCGACCGCATCGCGATCGATGCCGACTTCTTCAGCTTCGGCACCAACGACCTGACCCAGACCGCTTTCGGGCTTTCGCGCGACGACGCCGGCAAGTTCCTGCCGAAATATGTCGAGAGCGGGATCTTTGAGAAGGACCCCTTCGTCTCGCTCGATCGTGATGGCGTCGGCCTGCTGGTGCAGATCGCGGTCGAGAAAGGGCGGGCGACGAAACCGAAGCTCAAGCTCGGCATTTGCGGCGAGCATGGCGGCGATCCGGCCTCGATCGCCTTCTGCCAGGAGGTCGGGCTCGACTATGTTTCCTGCAGCCCATACCGCGTGCCGGTTGCGCGTCTGGCCGCCGCGCAGGCGGCGCTTGGCGTGTCACGTGACCGCACTGCCTGAAGGTCGAAATGCCGTCTTGACGAAACCTAGAAATGATGGCCGCTGAGAAGCACCACGATCAAGATGATAGTCAGGATCGTTCCAATGCCGACGCCTCCGTGGCCGTAACTAGTGCGGCCGCCGCGATAGCCGTAGCCGATACCATCGCCGAAAAGATGACAGCCAAAACAATCAGCACAAAGAGCAGCATTAGAGGCATCACTATTTTGAGCGATAGGATGTCTCACGGTGACCCTTTCGTGCCCAGCGAAATCGGTAGCTGAACTCACTCCAAATTAAATACCCGTTCATGCGACGCTTATCGAGCGACGGCCCGCACCGGACGATTTGAATCATGGCGCTTATCCGCGGCGCGTACTGAGGCTCAGTTTGAGGCCGACCTACGCACCAGGAGAGGGTAGTTGTTCCTCTTATGATCCAGCTGACAGGCCTAAGCCTGCGCTGCCGTCAGAACACCGGCGGCAGCGCAGGCTTAAAGTCGGAACGATAGTAGGCGGCTTGCGAAGCCGCTCCGCGTTCAACTGTCGCGCGGGTCCCAAAGACGGCCGGAGAAGTCTGCTTCGTAACTCTTGCCCTTAGGATAGCTCACTAGTTCCATTTGCATTCCCCAGGGCGTAATGAAGTAGACCCAGTTCTCGCCGCCGCTAGGACCTTCGGTCTTGAACTCTGGTTCGCCAAAAATGCGCACACCCTTTTCGCGCAGGTAGTCCGTGGCTGACACGATATCGTCAACGTAGAAGGCAAGATGGTGTCCGCCGATGTCGCTGTTCCGTGGCTGGGTTTTGTTCTGATCGTCCGCCTCATATTGAAAGATCTCAAAGTTCGCGCCATTTTTGCATCGCACCAGGCGAATGTCGCGGATACGCGCCCTCGGGTCGACCCCGAGTTTATCGCGCATACGCGTGCCCTTGCTATCCTCCTGCGCGCCAAGCGAATAAAAAATCTCGCAACCAATGACATCACGAAAGAAGGTAACCGCCTCCTCAAGATCCGGCACGGTAAATCCGACGTGGTCTGTGCCCCGAAGGCCTGGAATACCAGATGGAGCCATAGTCATTCCCTCCAACGTTTTGAAATTCGCCGTTGCGGTGTCCTAACCGCAACGGCTGAGTGATGAGTGTCAGTGCGGCCAATGAAGCCGTTGGCACGGCTTCACGACAAACCGCGTTAGTTCACCGGCGTGGGACCCCGGGCGTCCCCACGATGCAGCTCATGCTGCAGCGCGTTGAGACCTGCGCCACCCGCCATATGGAACATGAGATCGTCCAGGCTAAGTTCTGAACGAGGGGCATCGAGCTCAACCTCGCCGCGCGCCAGAACCATGAAGTGATCGCCGACCATATAGGCGTGATGCGGGTTGTGCGTGATGAAAATCACACCGATCCCCTGCTCCCTCGCCGCCTGGGCGATGTAGCGCAGCACGATGCCCGATTGCGTCACGCCAAGCGCCGCCGTCGGTTCGTCGAGGATCAAGACGCGGGCGCCAAAGTGAATGGCGCGAGCAATCGCGACGACCTGCCGCTGGCCGCCGGAAAGCGTGCCGACGGGCTGCTCTAGATCGGACACGTTGATGCCCATCTGACGGAGTTCCACGTCTGTCTTATCCCACATCCCGGCGACATCCAAGCGCCGAAACGGCCAGGTGCCGGTGGTCATTTCCGAACCGAGGAAGAAATTCCGCCAGATCGACATAAGGGGAACCATCGCCAAGGTCTGGTAGACGGCGGAGATCCCGAGATCGAGAGCTTGGCGAGGCGAGGTAAAGTGCACGGGGCTACCGTCGACAGCATAGACGCCTTCGTCGTGACCATGGAGCCCGGCGATAATGCTGATGAGCGTGGACTTACCCGCTCCGTTGTCACCGAGAATGCAGGTCACCTCGCCTTGGCGAACGGATATGCTGACATCCTTCAGGGCACTGAAATTGCCATAGCTCTTGCCAACATTGCTGAGCTGAACGATGGGTGTTGAATTGCTCTTCGACATGTCATTTACCTCGAGCTTGCACGGGTTCGCAGCCAGCCGTTGAAGACCGTGGCCAGCAGCAGCATCGCGCCCACGAAGAACATAAACCAGTCGGGGTCCCAGTCGGCGTAGATCACGCCCTCCGTCGTCATGCCAAAAATAAAGGCGCCCAAAGCCGAGCCAATCGCTGAACCGTAGCCGCCGGTCAATAGGCAACCTCCGACCACCGCCGACGCAATGTATAGAAGTTCGTTGCCGATACCGGCGCCCGATTGCACGGTGTCATAGGCAAAGAGCATGTGCATGCCGGTGAACCAGACCGCAAGACCAACCAGCATGAACAGGCCGATCTTGACCTTCTTCACCGGGATACCGACGGCGCGCGCACTGTCGCCCTGCCCGCCCACTGCGAAGATCCAGTTGCCAACCTTGGTGCGCAGCAGGACCCAGGTGCCGAGAAGCGCGAAGATAATCCAATAAATGATTGCGATGCTGATCGTCACGCCACCGATTGTCAGGCTGGAAGCAAAGACGGCATGCGCCGAGTTGAAGCCGGTCATGCCGGAGATGTCGTCGGTTGCGACGTTGCCCGTCAGGAGCTTGGTGACAGCGATATTCAACCCCTGAAGCATCAAGAATGTCGACAATGTCACCAGGAAGCTATGAAGCTTGGTCTTGACCAGCAGATAGCCGTTGAGCGCACCGATTCCCAATGACAGGACCAAAGCGGCAAGGACACCAATCCACACATTGCCAAAGACCTCCGTCGTAAAAATGGCAGCGGCAAGGGATGAGGCGGTGACGGCAACTCCGGCGCTTAGGTCGAATTCCCCTCCGATCATGAGGAGCGCGACCGCCACCGCCGGAATCCCCAGAGTCGCTGACTGGTAGAGAATCGTCGTGAAT
>NZ_LMUG01000067.1:351232-351386 GCF_009766125.1 Acidisoma sp. S159 | reverse complement strand
ACAAGACGAGGTTCGACTCCTTGTGTGATTGTAGTCACGTTCCCTCCCCTGCGGCCCTATGCGCCGCTATTGGTTGCCCTATTGATTTTATCGGGTGCCTTGCTTCGCGAACTTCGCGACCTGATCGACATTCGTCTTATCGACGAAAGCCGGG
>NZ_LMUG01000067.1:350155-351222 GCF_009766125.1 Acidisoma sp. S159 | reverse complement strand
GAACGGCGGCGCCATGACATAGAAGAAGATGAAGACGAGAATGACGCCGCCCAGCGCGCCGACTTCCGGCCGCTTGAGTACCTTCTTCCACAGTGCTTGATGCGCCACCTGGCGGCGCACAAGACGAGGTTCGACTCCTTGTGTGATTGTAGTCACGTTCCCTCCCCTGCGGCCCTATGCGCCGCTATTGGTTGCCTTATTGATTTTATCGGGTGCCTTGCTTCGCGAACTTCGCGACCTGATCGACATTCGTCTTATCGACGAAAGCCGGACCAGTCAGGACTGGGCCACCGCCGCCGACGACATCGCCGTTAATTTTGTAGAGCCACAGCAGATCGACGGACTCATAACCTTCGACGAAGGGTTGCTGATCAACGGCCCATTGCAGCTTGCCTTCCTGGATGAGCGTCACGGCGCGTGGCGTAAGATCGAATGTTCCGACCTTTGCTTTGCTATTGGCCATGCTGACGGCAGTGAGCGCTGTCGGTGCGAAAGGTGCGCCCAGTGTCACGACATAACCAACGGTCGGATCCTGCTGAAGCTTCGCAACGATACGGGACTGGGCAGTCGCCATGTCATAGCCGTTCACATACAGGACGACGAGATTTCCCTTGAAGCTCTTCTTAATGCCATCGCAGCGCTCTTCGAGCTGGACCGCGCCCTGCTGTTGATCGACGCAGACCGCGCTCTTGATGCCTTCAGCGTTGAGTTTCTCACCCACTGCTTCACCGGCAACTGTCTCGTCTTGTCCGACATAGGACATGAGACCAGCCTGCTTCCAGTTGTCCCCACCAGCATTGAAGCCGATGACCGGAACATTGGCATCTTCCGCCTTCTTGACCATCGGCGAGAGGGTGTCCGGGAAGGCCAAGGTCAGCGCGATCCCGTCGACATGCTGCTGCAGAACGTTTGTCACCAGCTGCGCCTCGCCAGACGCGGTCGGATTGGAGAGGTAGATCAGCTTCACCTTATCTTTCGCCGCGGCGGCCTGGGCGCCCTTCCGGATAATATCCCAGAAGGTGTCGCCGGGCTGCCCATGCGTGATCATCGCGAAGCTAAAATGCGGC
>NZ_LMUG01000067.1:330886-349966 GCF_009766125.1 Acidisoma sp. S159 | reverse complement strand
TTTTTCTTTCCCTTTTCGGTTTGGCTCACATTGAAGCCCGTCAGCAAACGAAGATTCACTCACCATACAGGACGTATTCCCGCAGGGGCCGACAGGCACCACAGTTGTAAATATTTCCTGTCTTGCCGCGGTTCGATAAGTAAGCAGCCGACGTGCACGATCCGCTTCTCTCAACGTATGAGGCTACCGCTAACAAACAACCTGAGCCGTGCACTTTGAACCAGGCCAGCGCGTTGCAACCCGAGCATGGTCAAGACCACTGCCACGACGTAGATGAGGGTTATCCCCGCACCGAACGCATCTACAGAAGATGCTGGAGGCTCCAGCATAGCGCTTCTATAAGCCCGCGGGCTTCTCGGCTGTGTCGCCTGAGTATCGCAGGTACCAGCTAACCAGCTGATATCTGGAGACCGGACCGCAAGTTTGGCGGCATACCGGCGGCAACCCCAGAGGGGGCCTTGATAATGAATATTCCTCCCTGATCTGTTGAGCAACTTATGTTGCAGAATTTGGACCTCGTCAACAGTTTTTGCGGCGCGTCATGTGCTCCTTCATCCCCACCTCGGTCCGAGATCCCTCCAGCACGACCCACAAGCCGCCATGGTCAGAGCAGGGTCAGGATTGTGACTTCTACCGCGGTCATCTCGAACAACGGGCGAAGCGCCGTCCCGCGCGGAACGCGATCGCGCGCCTATCAAGAGCGCGGTTTTGGGGCTTTGCCCCGAGTACGATCAATAGACCCTGTTGGCCGATTTTCGCGCGAGGCACCAGGTCAGACCTTCTGCCGGCTCGGAGCGGCTCAATTCTATTTCAGCGGGAGACCCCCTGCTACTTTGACAGCCAGGGGTAGGGACTTCAGTCACGTCCGAGGACGGATGCTGCGTCAACAGTCCAATTAGGCATTGTTCTTTTATCGGTGAGATGCCCAATATCACGGGCTGACCGGAAGACCGAGACGACTGATCGCATAGCCCAGGCTGCTGGCAACCCCACTCTCCCAAGCGGCACGTCAACGGGCCATGACCAATCGGACCACACGGGGATTTTGATCGATGAGGCAATGGCATGGGCGAGAAATCCTTCGGCACCCAAGAAGTCGATGACTTCCTCGAGGAGATTCTCCTACCGTTATATAGAAGTTTCTTAGTCCGCAGCGCATCACCGCGCCGTGCAGTAATATGCCTAACTATAGCCTATCAGTTGTATGAATGGACTAATCAAGCGAGGTTTTCTGAGGAGGATTTTGCACGTCGCTATCCCAACGAAGCGTCGGTGGCTTGTTTATTTGTGATAATCCGCAGCATCGTAAATGGCACAAGACGTTTTCGGAAACACTCGAAAGCCACTACCACGACCCGGACCCAACCTGGCGTCTCTTCGCGCATATCTAGCAGCTTCGCCAAACCTCTTGTGATTACTCTCGACGACGGAAGCGAACTCAGCGCCGAAGACTTGCTCGCGGAGATCGTCGGTTTCTGGAAGAGGCATTAATAAAGAGTTTGGTCAAGATGAAGCGACGCCGCCCCCGTAGGTAGGCGGCAGTGCTTCCCCTTTAACGCGGGCGTAACAGATGGGTTGGCAGACGTTGCTCTATTGACCGGGAATCGGTCTGTTCCCAATGGAGTAGTGCCGCAGAAGACTCGGTGCAAAGCTGCGTCGACCGCCCGAACCGGAAGGGTGTCTCGTCGCAGTCGAGGGTGGGATGAACTGCACCCTGTTTCGACCGGACACCGGCCATAGCCGGAAGGCCCAGGCACAGACCCGGTGTTATACCTATGTCCGACACGTTTCTCGCATAGAGATCATCACCGGAGTCGTTCGTCGGCGGCACCCATCCCTGCCCCGCAGCACCACCAGGCAGGCTTCCATCAGCGCGACATAGCCGCCCTCTCGCGGCACGGCCGCTGGCCGCCGGGCAAAAACATCCAGCCCAAGCTGCGGCCGCTGCTGCTGCCAGACCCCAGCGTCCCGCATCGCCGCCAGGTCGTCGAGGGCGGCGCAGCTCCACCGCCGCATCCTGTTCCGCTGCCGCGGCGGATTCCGGACGAACGACTGGATCGTTCCCCAGTGCCGCCGCAGCCAGGCGATGCTCGCGGGGTCGTCGGGTCCCTGCCGGGGGTGCGCATAGGGCACGGGCAGCAGCGCATGCAGGTCGAATGGGCAGGCGCGGCTGCGGCCGGCCGCCGCGATCACCCGCTGCTGATAATCCTCGACGGCCGCGCAATTGCGGCGCCAGCACGCGGGCGGCGGCGATTCGCAAGCCGGGCGAACCATCCGGCGGCTTGACCAAGGAAAGCACGCGATCCTCCTCCGCGAGATCGAGATCCGGCAAGTGCCAGGGAATAGCCCCGCCCCTTCCGCCGCCAGCCGCAGCGCCGCGACATCCTCCGCCGGTCCGCTGACCACGAGATCGTGCCGCAGCCAGTCGGCTTGCGGCAGTGTCAGCGTCGACGCCGCTCGCGAAACCTCCGCGGCCCTGCGTGCGAGGCTCGGCGGGCGTCTCGATCACGGTCAGAGATCCAGCAGCTTGGTTGGGCTGGCGGCCACGGTTTAACGGCGCGCCGCAGGTAAAGGCGCTTCGGCGTCAGGCGGCAGAACTGTGTGCTCCCCTCAGCCGCCATGCTGCCCACAAAGGGACCCACCGCCTGCCCCGCGACGCGGCCGCTGCCCTGCTCAGTCTCAGTCCATCCGGCGACTGTGGCAACTGGTTCTTCACGCACAGACAGGCACGGTAAACCAGGAATTGCGTGAAGTTCACTGCAGTCGACGGCCTCGAATATGTTGATTTTCTTTCTTATCCGCCTGGAAGGCGGCTCACATAAAGCTTGCCGAGGATTGCCCTCGCGCCGCAGCGCACCATGCCAAACGTCCTCTCGGAACGCCGAAGCTCAGCCGCTTGATTTTTGTCACGCCGAGGGAAGCCGAACCGACAACAGCTCATGTACGAAGCCGTCAGTTCAAAGGCGATGGTGAGACCCCCTGCAAGTAGTGGTCGGAACTGGTTTCTCGTTATCCACAGATGACTTCGGTATAAGAGGTTATCCACAGATGAATCCGTCTTAGCGTCTTGCTGAATTCGGGATCGCGTTCAAACTATCTATGCTGAATAGGGTACAAGAGCGCCAGTTTTACCTGCTGAATCCGGTATCATACTTTACCTATAATAAGTCCTATAAGATTACCTATATCAGGGCAGTTTTCCCCGAAGTTTGGAACATCGCTTGTACCGAATTCAGCAGGGATACGAGCTCGGGGAAACCTACCAAATTCAGCAGAGGCTTCTGAAAAAAGATCCCCGATTCAGCAGAGAACCTACCGGATTCAGCAGCCACCATTTAACGGCCTGCGAAGTTAAGTCACTGAAATGGCTCAGAAGGCTTCCCTTCCCCTCATCCAGTTGGGCCTCGAGTCGAGCACAGTCCCTGCTGATTCCGTTAGGAACGCGCGATCTGGGGCGAGAAACTGCTGATTTCGGTATGTTCGAGCTCGGTGGCATGACTGGCTCCATGCTGAATCCGGTAGGTTAGCGAGTTTCTCTTGCTGCATTCGGTAGGTTTCAGGCAATGGGAGGTGGTTTTCCCAAATTATGCTGATGTCACATACCCACACCGAGCTGTAAGGTTCTGATCTGGAACCGTGATCGGTAGGAGTCGGCGATGAGCGACGTCTCGCAGCAGTTGGAGATCCTCGGCCTCGATGAAAGCCTCCGCCTCGCGGCAGCAGAAGGCCGCACGGCAAGTGTTCGCTCCAGGTTAACAAATCGGATTGAGACTGTGCATGATCTACTGAGTGCAGTTCCGACAATTGGCGATCTCTCGTTCCTGCATTCCGGGCTGGCGCAAACCTGCCTCCCACACTCACGGCCAGACTCGAATCACCAATATTGGAAGCGTCAGTCTGGTCGCTTTACTCTGATTGTAGTGCCAGGAGTTATCTCCGAAACCAAACAAAACTCCAAAAAACTAAAACCACCATCAGGAGATGACTCGACGTCCGGCTACGTAGGCGTCCCGTATGGACCGAAGGCGCGGCTTATTATGATTCACCTCCAGACGGAAGGCCTGAAATCCAGGACTGTCTCGCTCGGGTCAAGCCTCAGCGCCTTCCTGCGTTCGCTTGGACTATCTATTAGCGGTGGTCCGCGGGGCTCCGTCACCGCCGTGCGGGAACAATGCATGCGAATTGCCAGGTGCAGCTTCTCCCTGGAATGGAGCAATATTTCCGAATCTGGGCATGAGAAGACCATTATCTCCGATACAAAGATTGTTGAGGGTTTGGAGCTTTTGAACTCCAGCCGAGACGACTGGTCGGGAACCGTCGAGTTGAGTGAGAAGTTTCACTCTCACCTAAAAGAACACGCGGTGCCTTTAGATAAACGGGGAATCGCGATCCTCGCTGGAAACTCCCTGGGCCTCGATTTATATGCCCTATTCGCTTACCGGCTTCCGCGCCTGACGACAGACGTCCACCTGCGGTGGGAGCACCTTCAAAGCCAACTAGGCTCAGAGTCGCCGACAGCTAGGATTGCGCAAAACATCAGGCAGGTCATGCCTCACGTACTCACGGCCTATCCTCACGCAAATATCGAGGTTACGAGAACCGGCATCACCCTCAAGCCCTCACAGCCCGCTGTGCCTCGGACAATGGTCCAAGGCTTCAAGCTTCTGGAAACTAATTTATAAGCTGTTACGAGCCGGTTCAGCAACCAGCGCAGGATCATGTACGATCTCGATTGGCAGTCGACCGAGGTCTTGAGATAGTCGGCTTCCCCTCGCCGTCCCGTCGCATCTTTTTAACCCCATTTCATCAGAATCAGCAGGTTGACGCCGGTTTAGAGCGAACGGAGCAACGGGCTCGCCATCATCGCCAGCGCCAACCCCAGAGCGACAACCAGCCGCGTAACGCTCTGGGAAACCACCAACGAGGTACCACAGACTTTATTGCGAGCCGACAGCTACCACAAATTCACGTTGCAACCATCCCATTCAGATGACCGTCGGGCTCCGCGGGGCCCCTTCCCTCCTCTTATTTTCTCAGCTCGGCCCCATCACCATCTTCAATTCGTTTGCACGAGGGAGCCTAGCATCGTACCCGGCGACCGTTCAGCTCTTTCACGGTACCCCGTAGCCTAGTCTCGCCATTAAAAGATCACACGATCGGCCATCCGACACCGCTCAACCCCCAAAGCGCGCGAGCAGACCCCGTGTTTTCATCCCACCAGCCAGCTCGTTGCTATATCGTATCGATAGCGTGACTTGCTTAGGATCACGGCTCACGACCTCCTCTGCAGCGTAGTTCATGCAACAACACGTAGCGTGCGAACCAAGCCGGCATGGCTTCGAGCGCACTATTATGTTCAACGCTCGATCGCATGATCCAGCGCCCACACCGTCACGAAACTGAAGGTTCTTCTATCACGCCAACGTGCACCTTGCACACGTCCGGCGGACCGGCGCGAACTTTGTCTAACCATTGACAGTGACGCGCGCTTCGATAGTCAAAAGAAGCAGAGGCGCTGAAAAATGTCAGTCAGCCGCCGGTCGCCAGCACGATTCTATATTCGGTCCCGTACGGATTAGACTTCACGGCGGCGCTCGCGCGCGCTGGGCGCCGCTTCTCGTCGTGACGCGTTTCTCACCACTGAGACACAGGCCTGATTTGGCTGCAGTTCTCGAGCGTGTTCATGCGCCGGCAGTTGATGTACTTTGGCGTCAGTCGAGCGTGCGGCCATACTTAGAGTCTCAATGCGCTGTTTTACCCAAAAGCAGTCTTCACAATCGCTCGTGATCGCTTCGCTGCCCGCGCACTTCCTCACCAGTGCGAGGACAGAGCTCGATCATAAATATGGTGCGGCCAAAATAGCTTGTGGTCCCCAGAAGCTCCGTTCGACCGGTGCTCGCAAGTGGATAAAGAGCAACGGCGTCGCGGCGGTCACTCAGCCCGAGGTGATAGAGGCCGAACGCCGAAACACTTGCGCGAAAGCCATCCAAAAAGCTCTCGGAACGAGAGTATTGCCGATGCTTCTGAGCTGACTGACGTACAATGTTCGGCCTACTATTTTTCATGAACTTTCCCAACGCATATTGTGGCATCATGCAGCGTCGTTAACTTCCAATATTTATGCGTTGGGCCGCTCTCAAAAAACTCTCCGTTTTGGCGGCGCTTACCGTAAGTTCGTCTTTTAACAATTGGCCGACCGAACTGTCCCCGCGCCGTCGCGCCACGCTCTACGGCTTGGAAAGCGACACGCATACATTCTCAGTTCTCTCTCATAAGGCGGCGGGCCGCATTGCTGCTTCAGCAAACCCTCCGGCCAGTGACGCGCCGGCACTCGAAGTGACCAGCCGATTCTTACACGTGGGCTCCCCCGGTGGACAGCGGGCCCCACTTTAGCTTGGGACACGAACGAGATACGAGAATGCTAGGGCCGCCGAAGCGCTGACCGGTCAGTGTTTTGAGTGAATAAGGTCGCGAAGATTCCTAACGCGTCAGTATTTTCTTCCACACTTGATGTGCTGATGCTAACAGATCTTGGAGAGGAGACATCATGGTACTTCGTGTTCTAATGACATCCCCGAAAGGTGGCGTCGGTAAGTCGATGATGGCGCGCAACCTGGCTGTGGCCGCTGCCTGGGATGGAATCAAGGTTGCGACTGCCGATCTTGATCCACAAGCTACACTAACGATTTGGTCAAGGCGACGGCCCAAAGACGTCCCTCAGATACCGCACTATCGTGTTGTTTGGGATGAGGCCGACGCGCTACTCGATGATCAGGAGCTTTCTTTGCATGACGTGATCATGATCGATACGCCGCCGTCGATTGAAACGCAGCCGAGGGCGTTCTCTGAGCTTTTAGCTGCCGCAGACGTTACGCTTGTGCCTTGTCGCCCGACGTTTGATGATGCTGAGAGTGCGGCGCCGTTCCTAAGGCATCTTCGGGACGAAGGGAAAAGGGCGGTTGTCGTGCTAAATTTCGTGAAGCCGCGAGTAAATATCAATGCAGTGAAGTCGTATCTGCTCGAATATGGCGATATCTGCCCGGTCGAGGTCGCTGATCGCACCGACTACGCCAGAGCTGCTGCAAAGGGACTGGGTTTGATCGACGTGCCGAACCACGTGGGCGCCGATGAGATTGGTGGCGTGTGGAAATTTGTCAAAGGTCAAATCTGGAGGAAACGTCGTGGCAAGACTAAGGGTTGATAACGCTCCGCCGCCGGTTCTCCTTGAAGGCGATGTTCGTGTTCAGGCACTACAGACGGTTCGGTCTGAGCCGATCAAGGCGGACGACTATGTGCATGCGATCAACACGCTTTGGTCGAAGGCCCACGCAGCCTTTCTTGACATCGGGCGCCTGTTAATCCGAGCCAAAGAGCTTCTCCCGCACGGTGAATATACCGCGGCAGTTGAGGGACGGCTTCCGTTTACCGCTCGAACCGCCTATCAGCTTCGAGAAGCCGCTCGTTGGGCAATCGAAATGGATGCGAGCCGGGCCATACCTATGTCCCGACTGCCAGGGTCTTATTCGACAATCTATCTGCTTTCGACGCTTGATCCGCCAACCCTCGAGGCCGCGGAGGCTGAGGGGCTGGTGCGACCTGAGCTTCGCCGGTCCGAATTAGTCGCGTGGCGCAAAGAAAAGACCCGCCCGAAGCGGTCTGACTTAATGGAATTAGAAGTGAGGCGAGACAAGCTGCGACGAGATCGTGATCGACTCGATCAAGAGATAAGGCAGCTAGAGGAGCAGTTGAAGCGGGCAGGGGGGCGGTGAGCCCTTGCTAGAGAGCCTTCACAAAGCGATCCGCGGTGCCGTCATCGTCATCGGCCACGCCCTGATCGCCTCCGTGCTAGTGATCTGCTCGGCGGCGGTCGATCACCTGATCCGGTATCTAAATGGCGGCCAGGAGATGTTGGTGTATAATCGTCTGCCACTGTCCTACTTGTTCCAGACAGTAGACGTGGCCATGATTGGGGTGTTCGGCGTATTTGGTCTGATTGAGGCCATTAGGATTATGCGTGAGTAGGGGCGAATGAGCCAGTATCGGGCGGACCTGAATGTAAGAACGGTGCTCCCTCCCAAGCCGGGAAGGTGGCTGTGGTCCACTCTGCGCATCTACCTTTTGGTCCTCGGCACGGTTATCGCAGGCTTTTTCTTTCTTGCAGGGTGGCTGGCCGCGCCCGGCCAGCGAACTGGCCAGCTCGTCTTCCCCCTAGGGGCATTGGCCGTTTTGACGGCGGGGATTGTGCTCGATCGCTGGTGGCGAGGTCGCCATCAAAATTTGAAGAAGCATCACCTACCGGGGTCTCAAGGTCGCCTGTGACTTATGTCGCTTAGCTTTGCCCTCAGGGCGTAGCCCACCGCATCAGGGATGATGAGCGTCGCTTTATCCCCGCTGCCGGCAAGTTTTGGGAGTCTTAGCGGCGTGGACGAAGTAAGGGGGGAGCGTCTCTCTTTTCAATCACAAAGAGACTAGCGATATCTATGATGGTCGCTTCCGTTGCCATCTATCTGGAACAAGCTGGAAGCGGCCAACCGACGGCACAATATAAGCTCTAGAACCCCGTAGAATGCCTAGTTGTGGCGATGAAAATCAGCTCCATAACGTTTGCCATCGTCGCGGTCTTCGACTTTAACAAATTACAGGTCTAATCAACGCCTTAGCCATTTGGGGCTGCATGCGTGTGCCTAGATAGGCACGGTAATCAATTATTACCGTGCCTGGCCATTGGAGGAGAACGCGTTGCCGTAATCGACCCGGTAACCGCGGGTGCGAGGCCGGTGGGCGGGAGCAGAGTGCGCGCCGCCAACTCGCCCGCTTTTTCAGATGCCTTGTAGCGATGCGGCCGGCGAAGCAGCTCGCGGGCTCATCCAAACTACGATGCGAATTTTCTGCGACTTTTCCCTAGACACTCGCGGCAGGATAGATGAGGCAGGGAGCGTGATGGGTTTCTATCTCCTATGTGCCGCGGAGCGACAATGAATCAGCGGCCCCGCCGAGCTGGGTCTTGGTCGGGCCTCGGTCTAGATCTCGTCACACTCCGCTTGTTTAAAGCTGCGGTCGAGGAGCGCAGTTTAGTGCGCGCAGGAGAACGTGAACATCTTGCGCTATCGGCTGTTAGTCGGCGTATCGCCGAGATGGAAGCCCGGGTTGGTACTTCGCTTCTTCGGCGACATGATCGAGGAGTGGAGCCTACCGCCGCCGGCGAAGTGCTTATGCGCCACCTGGACGTGCTTTTCGATCTGCTGGAGCGCACGGCGCTCGATCTCGAAGCATTCGCCGCAGGCGTGCGTGGCTATATCCGACTTCATGCGAATCTATCAGCTATCGCCGGATCCTTGCCCGAAGCTCTCGCGACCTTCCAGGTGCTGCATCCCGAAATTGAGATCTCGCTGGAAGAGCGCATCAGTACAGATATTTTACATGCTGTGCAGATTGGGACCGCGGATATCGGCTTGGTCTCCGGCACTTTGC
Organism: Acidisoma sp. S159; assembly: GCF_009766125.1. NCBI lineage: Bacteria > Pseudomonadati > Pseudomonadota > Alphaproteobacteria > Acetobacterales > Acidocellaceae > Acidisoma > Acidisoma sp. S159. The sequence goes on along the minus strand of NZ_LMUG01000067.1, from coordinate 340,495 downwards.
CGGATGTCGGCCTGCAGCTCGTCCATTGGCTGAACGACCGGCTCATGGTGGTAGTGCCGCAAGCTCATCCGCTGGCGCTGACCGACGCACCGCTGCGGTTTTCCGATATCGTGACGGAGCCCTTTGTCGGGATGTCAGCTGCGATGGCCCTGCAGACACTATATCGGCGAGAGGCCGCAATTCTCGGAGAGACCCTTCGGGAGCGTGTCAATGTCGCAAGCTTCGACGGGGTGCGACGCATGGTCGAAGCGGGGTTCGGCATCGGCATTTTGCCGGAGGCGGCCTCAGCTCCTTTCGCGCAGGTCATGCGCATCGTTGTACGGCCGCTCGACGAACCTTGGGCGAAACGCTCCCTCGCGCTGTGCTTTCGCGATCGCGAGACGCTGTCGACCGCGGGCCGGCTCCTCATCACGCATCTGGTCGGGGAGGATATCTTCACCTCTTAATCGCGGTCGACCACGCCAAAGGCGAAACCTCCCTTGCTGGATTAGGAATGGTCGCACGGGCGAAATGGCCGCCAAATTCCTGTGGAGCCGGCAGAAGACCGGCTCGATACAGGTGGGAATGATCCATGACACCATTAACGATGGTGGCCGTTGTCGCAGCGCTATGCCTTGGCGGTCCGAGCAAAGAGATCGCGTGACCGAGAACACGACGAGCGATGCGCCGCCCTCATCGGGTCCTCTGACGGGTTTGCGTGTGCTGGAACTTGGCCATTTCGTCGCCGCCCCGTTTTGCACGCGGTTGCTTGGCGATCTTGGCGCCGACGTCATCAAGGTGGAGCCGCCCAAGGGTGATCCGGTGCGCGAATGGGGCGCCCGGCTGGCAGGCGAACCGCTATGGTGGTCCGTTCATGGCAGAAACAAGCGCTGTGTCACGCTCGATCTCAAGCATACGAAGGGTCGTGAGACCGTCCTTGCACTCGTCACCCATTGCGATGTGCTGGTGGAGAATTTTCGCCCCGGACAGCTTGACCGGATGGGGCTGACCGAAGCGGCTTTGCGCGCCGCACGACCAGATCTCGTCATCGCCCGCATTTCCGGCTACGGCCAGGACGGTCCGCAGCGCGACCGCGCAGCATTTGGCGTCATCGGCGAGGCGGTGGGCGGGCTGCGCTACCTCACCAACCACGCGCCGGGCACCAGCGATCTGCCGCCGGTGAGGGTGGGTTTGAGCATCGGCGATTCGGTGGCCGGCATCTATGCCTGCTTCGGCATCATGGCGGCGCTGTGGAAGCGGGGCGCCGCAGGTGGCAAAGGCGTCTCGGTCGATGTCGCGCTGAGCGAGTCCATCGCCAGCCTGCTCGAGGGTGCGCTGACGGAGTATGGAGCGCTCGGGATTGTCCGCCAGCCGAGCGGTGGCCGCATAGCGACCGCGGCACCCACCAATGCCTATCGCACACGAGACGGCATCTGGCTGCTCATCGCCGCCAATTCGGATGCGCTGTTTCGCCGTTTGGCGGGGGCGATGGAAGCGCCCGACCTCCTCGAGGATCCGCGCTACGCGGGCAATCAGGCGCGCGTCGCCAATGCCGAGGCGCTGGACGCGCGGATAACGCAATGGACCGAGCAGCGGGACATCGCGGAGTTGGAGAGAGTGCTGGCGGCGGCCGATGTTCCGTCGACCCGCGCCTATTCCATCGCCGATGTCGCGGCCGATCCGCAATTTCGGTTCCGCGGCATGGTGCGGGAGGTCGAGGACCCGTTGCTCGGCCGCGTGCTGCACCCCGGCATCGTGCCGCATGTGCCGGAGGATCCGGGGCAAATCCGCTGGCCCGGTCCTCCGATCGGCGCGCATAACCGGGAGGTCTTCGGCGGCCTGCTCGCTATGTCTGATGCCGCGCTGGCGGAGCTGGTCTCGGAAGGGGTCAGCCGATGAACGCCCTTGAGATCGTTGATGTCACCTTGCGGGACGGCATCCAGCCCATCGGTCCGTGGATCCCGACCGAGCGCAAGATCGCTCTGTTGCATAGTCTGGCCGCGACGGGTCTCGGGCGCATGGAAGTGGGCGCCTTCGTCAGCGCCAGTGCGATGCCGCAGATGCGCGATACCGCGGCCGTGCTGGAAGCCGCTCTGGCGATCCCCGCTTTGCGTGCTCAGGTGTTAGTGCCGACGGCGCGACGAGCTGCCGAGGCGGTGGCTGCCGGGGCGCAGGAACTGGCTTTCGTTCTGTCAGTTTCCGAGGCGCACAACCAAGCCAATCTGCGGCGTTCAGTTGATGAATCGGTTGCCGAGTATGCTCGCTTCGTGGACGAGACGCCACCGCATGTGGCGATCCGGCTCAATCTGGCGACCAGTTTTGATTGCCCGTTCACCGGATTAGTGTCGGAGGACGCAATGATCTCCTTGCTTGGCCGCCTTCTTCCCCTGCGGCCCGAAGTTGAGGTTTGCCTTTGTGATACCACAGGGCGGGCGACGCCCGATCAAGTCGATCGACTGATAGCACTTGCGATCGCTCATTATCCGAGCGCGGATCGCTGGGCCTTTCACGGTCACGACACCTACGCCATGGGAACCGCCAATGCTTACGCCGCTTACAATGCCGGGGTACGGGTGATCGATGCGGCGAGTGGTGGCCTTGGCGGCTGCCCCTTCGCGCCCGGTGCCACTGGCAATGTCGCGACAGAAGATCTCGTCTGGATGTTCGAGAGAATGGGCGTGCCGACTGGCGTCGATCTTGATCGCCTTGTCGTCGTGGCGGAAGAGGCGGCGGCATTGCGGGGCAGCCTCTCAGGGGGCCGTGTTCGCCAGGCCAAGTCGGCCCAGGCACAGAGGAGTGCCGCTGCCGCCAAGTCGTAAACGTGCTTGCCCATTAAAACAATAAGAATCCCAAGGAGGTTTTCGATGTCCATCTTCTTCAAGCAAACCAGTCGCCGTGAGCTTTTCCGATCTTCTGGCGCCGCGGCCGGCGCCATGCTCATTTCTTCGGCACTCGGCGGACGTGTAGCGCATGCTGCGATCGACACGACAACCTTCGCCAAAGATGGCAAGATTGCCTTCGGCACGATCCTGCCGCTATCTGGCGGTTTCACTGTGGTCAGCCAGCCTTGGATCCACGCTATTAAATATGCGATCGACGAGATCAACGCTGCCGGCGGTGTGAAGGTGAAGGGCACCAGCTATCAGGTGACCAATCCCATCGGCGACGAGATGTATTCGGCGGCTGGCGGCCTGTCTGCATTCAAGCGTCTGGCAGCCGATGGGGTGCACTACACCGCAGGCTATGTCTCGGTCGAGGCGCCTGCGGCAGTGCAGGGCATCAACGTTCGCAACGATGTCTTGATGGTCGAGGGGATCACCGGCAAGGACCTTTGCCTCACCAAAAATAAGCTTCGCTTCTACGAATTCGCGCTGGCCCAAGCCTCGGCGCCGTATCTTGCGCTCTACGCCTACAACGTCCTCAAGGTGAGGCGGATGGCGAGCATCGAACTGGCCAATACCTGGGGAACCGATTTCCATCTCTCTTTCGCCAATACCTTCAAAGAACTCGGTGGCGAGGTCGTCAATCGTAGTTACCTGCAGGCGTCGCAGACCGACTTTTCGGCCGAAGTCTCCAAGATGGTGAACTCAAAAGCTGAGCTTCTGTACATCATCATGGGCGACGGCCCGGCCTCAGCGGTCGCTTTGCAGGCGCGCAATGGTGGTCTTCCGACAATCCCGCTGATGGCTGAGGGCGCCTGGGGACCGGAAACGTTCCAAGATGCTGGCGGCGCCAAGAATGTCGACGGCACCGTTTATCAGGGCTCCTACCCCTATGTGTTCTGGGACGCGAAGCACACCGAGCTGAACGCCAAGCTGCATAAAGACACTGGGTTGTGGCTGAACAATTGGTTCTGGCACGGCTATGATTCGACCAAGATCGTGCTGTGGGCGATGGAGAAGGCGAACTCGCTCGATCCGCGGGATGCCATTCAGGCGATACCCGATGTCTGTAAGGAGCGCGCTTCGGAGATCATGGTGCGACCGCAGGGCGCCATCATGACCAAGGACAAGGGCGTTTTCCTGAAGCTGCCGCTATGGCTCGCACGCTTCAACGCCAAGGCCGATTTTATGACACAAAGCTGCCTCGACCCTGTCGCGGGTGCCGAATACAACGGTTTTGCCGGCTGGATGCCAGAGAATTGGGAAGGGTATACCGCCAACCCGCGCAACAGCAGCGTCAACTGGAACCCGACACTCAAACAACTGCTCGACCTGCGTAAGGCGGCTGGCGAGAGTTTCGCTCCGGTCAGCCTGTAACGAGCCGCGGATGTCGCTTTTCCTCCAGCAGGTTGTCAATGGCCTGCTCCTGGGTGGCATGTTTGCTTTGATGTCGATTGGCCTCAGCATGGTCTTCGGCATCATGAAGACGGCCAACTTCGCCTATGGCGCACTCTATATGGTGGGAGGATACGCGGCGTATTGGAGTTCCACGTTACTGCACGCGCCTTACCTGGTCGCGGTGCTGCTGGCCTTCATCCTCATGTTCGTAGCGGGCGTATTGGTGGAGGTCATCGGATTCCGCCCACTACGAGGAAATGAAGATGCCACCTTGATCTTCGGTTTAGGGCTGGCGCTTGTCATTCATGGCGGTGCTATCCTCGCCTGGGGTTCGCAAAATCGCTATATCGCGATGCCTGGTGCCCAATCGCTTACGGTCGGACCGTTCATCTTCGCTTCCGCGCGCCTCTACGCGGGTATCGCGAGCCTCATCATCCTCGCCGCGATCTATATCTTGGTGTCGCGCACGCGATGGGGGCGCATCATTCGGGCGGTCGCGGATAATGCGCAGCGGGCGAGCCTCATCGGTATCAACACCAGGCTGCAGTATTGGATTGTCTTCGGTCTCGGCACAGGACTTTCCGCCGTCGCGTCGGTCTTCCTCATCCCAGTCTTCAGCCTGTCGCCGACTGTCGATGACAGCGCGCTCTATATCTCTTTCGCCGTCGTGATCCTTGGAGGGCTTGGCAATATCGTCGGCTGTGCAGTGGGTGGTCTCATCCTCGGCCTCGTGACGACGATCTCCTTCGGCTACATGATGAGCACCATCGCGCCGGTTATGCCGCTGTTGGTGCTGATCCTCACCCTGATCTTCCGGCCGCAAGGTTTGTTTGGCGTAAAGGGCCGGCTGGCATGAGCCAAGGCCGCGAAGTCGTCAGCGACAATTTGACGCAAACCGAAACGACAAGCCTCGCGCCAGGCGGCGAGGGGGTCGTCGCACGCCGCGTGCTGCGACTCATCGGCGCAGCCCTGCTGCTGGTGGCGGCCATCGGCGTGCCTTGGATCATGAACTCCCAGTATGACCTGAACGTGCTCGTCACGATGGCGCTGAATGCCAGCCTCGCGACAGGTCTCGCGATCGTCGTGCGAGCCGGGCGGCTCTCGCTGGCGCAGGCGACCTTCGGTGGCATCGGCGGCTATATGTCGGGCATCCTGACGGCGCAGTTCGGCATTTCGTATTGGGTCGCGCTGCCCGTGGCCGGTATGACAGCCGCAGCTTTCGGCTTATTGCTTGGCTTGACCAGCTTGCGCCTTCAGGGCTTCTACTTCGCAATCGCTACCTTCACCTTTAGCCAAATCGCAATCGTTGTTCTGAGCGCCTGGACATCCGAAACAGGCGGGATGAGCGGGATGTTCGGGCTCGACAATCCCCCGGATATCGGCCCCTTCACTTTCTCTGATCCTGTTGTCTACTATTACTTCGCGCTCATTATATTGGCCTTGGTGCTGGTCGTCGCCTGGCTTTGTTCGACAGGCACGCGGTTCGGACGCGGCCTGACGGTACTGGGCGAGGATGAGACCGTCGCGGGCTCGCTGGGTGTTCCCGCGATCTCCTACCGTCTTGCCGCTTTCGCGATCTCCAGCTTCATTGGCGGTATCTCGGGCAGTCTCAACACTCATTTCATCCAGGGCATCTCGCCGTCTGACATCGCGCCCGCAGTCTCGGTCTTCGTGCTGGTGATGGTAATGGCTGGCGGTGCGCGGCGGCTGCTAGGGCCGGCAATCGGCGCTATCATCCTCACGCTCATTCCCGAATTGCTGCGGGCGAGCGCGCAATGGTCGATGGTGCTCTACGGACTTTTCCTACTCGCCTATGTCTTCCTGTTCCGCCAGGGCCTGCTGCCGCTGCTCGATGATGGCATTGCGCGGGTATTCGGTTTGCGCGGCGCGAAGACGACGAGCGTTACCATGTCGGTCGCGGCGCCCGCGGCGCTCTTGCCTAGGCCTATTGTAGGGTCAGACGCCGCGCCCGCGACCACCCTTGCCCTTGAACATGTGCGGTGCCAATTCGGCGAGAACGTTGTGCTCAATGATATCTCGCTCGCAGTAACGCCGGGCGCGCTTTGGGGCATTATCGGCCCGAACGGCGCGGGCAAGACAACATTGTTCAACGTCATAACTGGCAACGCGCCGCTTACGCGCGGGCGGGTCATGCTCGGCGGTAATGGCATTCGCCCGCTGCCCGCGCGCGTGGCGCGCCGTGGCGTCGCGCGGACCTTTCAGCATCCCCGCGTGCTGCTGCAACATTCGGTAAAGGAAAGCTTGGCCTACGCTGCCGAGCTCTGCGGTGCCCGACGTGACTCCGCCTATCTCGACTGGGTCACCGACGTGACACGTCTTCGACCGCTGCTGGACCGCCGCGGCGGTCAACTCAGTCACTACGAGCGACGTCTGCTCACGATCGGCATGGCGATCGCCGGTCGTCCAAAATTGTTGCTACTGGATGAACCTCTAGCCGGCCTTGACGATACGGAAACCCAGTTAGTTAAAGAACAGATACGTGAGATTCACGCGCGGCTCGGCTGCACGGTATTGCTGATCGAGCACAAGCTCGCGGTCGTCATGGAACTGTGTTCCTTTCTGACCGTGCTCGACTATGGACGAGTGATAGCGGAGGGCGATCCGGCTTCCGTGGCGTCGAATGATGCCGTTATCCAGGCGTATCTCGGCTCATGACCGCTCAAGCTATGCTATCGGTGCAGTCCGTTTCCAGCCGCTTCGGCGGAGGGCTGAAGCTGAACGACGTCTCGCTAACTGTGGCGCGCGGTCAGCTGGTTTCGATACTGGGCGCCAATGGTGCGGGTAAGTCGACGCTGCTGGGCGTCATCTCCGGCCAATACGCGCCGAGCACGGGGCGGGTGGTGATAGATGGGCAGGACATCACAGGCCAGCCGGCGCATCGCGTGGTGCGTGCCGGTATCGCCCTAGCACCGCAGAATCATCCGATCTTCGACAGCCTTAGCGTGGATGAGAACCTTGCGCTCGGTGTTACTCCAGCCGATGCCGCCATCTTCGAGATGTTCCCGAACCTGCAGGCGAAGCGCGGACAGCGCGCGGGACGCCTCAGCGGCGGCGAGCGCCAAATGCTCAGCATGGCGCAAGCACTTCTTACCAAGCCAAAACTTTGCATGTTCGACGAGCCTTCCTCGGGTCTTGCTCCGTTGATCGTGCATCAGGTCTTCACTGCAATCCGGCGCCTGGCGGATAGCGGCACGACGGTGCTGATGGTCGAGCAAAACGCTCGCGCTGCACTGGAGCTCGCTGACCACGCCTACGTCATGGAACAGGGCAGGATCGTGCTCGAGGGACCGGCGCGCCAGATCTCGGCCAACGACCATGTGCGCAGGGCTTATCTCGGCCTATGAAAACCACGGCGATATCCCTGGATGCGGCACAACGCAAGCAAGTCGAAGCGCTTGTCGCGTACACGCTCGCCATGCGATCAGGCTTTGGAACTTAACTTTCACCGCGGCGCCCGTCGCGGCCGAGACTGGGATCGCATGATGGCACTGACTGCAAACGATGCGGATACTTTCGACTACGTCGTAGTCGGCAGCGGGGCAGGGGGCTCCGTGGTCGCAGGGCGTTTGGTCGAAGATCCGCAGACGACCGTCTGCGTGCTGGAGTCTGGCCCATCCGATCGGCATCCCTACATCCACCTGCCCGCCGGTTTTATCAAGATCATGTTCAATCCAGCTTACACCTGGCAGTTCAAAGCGGAACCTACGGCGAATACGAATGGCCGTCCTGTCGCCATTCCGATCGGTCGTACGGTCGGGGGTTCCAGCTCGATCAATGGCATGGTCATCAACCGAGGCCAGGCTGCAGATTTCAACAGCTGGGCGCAGCAGGGCAACCGTAACTGGGGCTACGCGGACGTTCTCCCCTATTTCAAGAAATTCGAGCGGCGAATCGGCGAAGGCGAAAGCCTTTATCGCGGGCGAGAAGGCAAGATCCCTGTGACCGACACCGATTGGCGGCATCCAGTGTCGGAAGCCTTCATCGCCGGCGCGGCGGGCATGGGAATACCTCGTAACAAGGACTACAACGGACCCTCGCAGTTTGGTGTCGGTTATTTCCAACGCGCGATCGAGAAGGGGCTGCGCCGAAGCGCCGCACGGCAGTTCCTTCTTCCGGCCTGCAAAACCGGCCGGCTGGACCTGCGCACACATGCCCGCGCGAGCGCCATCGTCTTCGAGGGCAATCGGGCGGTCGGCGTTCGCTACACCGACGAGCGTGACCGTAGCCGCGTGCGGGAGGTTCGCGCCCGCCGCGAAGTCATTGTATCAGGCGGCACGCTCAACACGCCACGTCTTCTGCAGATTTCCGGCGTGGGATCCGGCGAGTTGTTGCAGCGTCTTGGCGTGTCGGTGGTTCAGGATCTCCCGGGAGTCGGCGAGAATTTCCGTGACCATTACTCCGTTCGCGTTGTCGGGCGTGCCAAGAACATCAAGACGATGAACGAATTGTCGCGCGGTCCTGCTTTTGTCGGCCAGGTCGCGCGCTGGCTCGCCCGCCGTCCGAGCATCCTCGCGCTCAGCCCCTCGCACGTGCACTGCTTCTGGAAATCGGAAGAATTCATGGAGGGCGCGGACCTCCAGATTGTCTTCACGCCCGCAAGCTACAAGGCGGGCTTCGTCAGCCTGCTGGATGACTTTCCGGGGATGAGTTGCGGTTTGTGGCAACACCGCCCCGAAAGCACGGGCTATGTGAGAGCGCGGGCGGCGGATCCGTTCATCGATCCCGAGATTCAGCCAAATTACCTGGCGCATCCCGTTGATCGGCGAGCGATGATCAACGGGGTCCGGCTGGCTCGGAAACTACTGCATAGGCCCGAACTTGGACCCTACTTCGATCATGAAACCCTCCCGGGTCCGGATGTTGAGACTGACGACGAAATCTTCGATTTCCTTAGACAATATGGCTCGACCGTCTGGCACCTCATTGGTACATCGAAGATGGGGCCGCGCAGCAACCCGATGGCCGTAGTGGACGACGAATTGCGCGTTCACGGTGTGGCTGGTCTACGCGTGGTGGACGCTTCCGTTATGCCCAGCATGCCTTCCGCGAATACCTATGCCTCAACCCTGATGATCGCGGAGAAGGCGGCCGACATGATACGCGGCAGGACGCCATTGGAGTCGGCGTCTCTGCCACAGTCGGACCGATTGTGACCAAAGACCGAGGGGACTTACGCGTGCTCTGGGGCCGGTGAAATGTGATCCCGGGCGTATCTTCCAAAAAGGCGCCTCCTTTAGCGGGCGCCGTCCAGTAGCAAAACCATTAGTCCTATCTGGTCGAGCACCGTCTCGGCCTGCTGCGCCGTCATAGCGCAGAGAAACAGGAGAAG
>NZ_LMUG01000067.1:260000-330876 GCF_009766125.1 Acidisoma sp. S159 | reverse complement strand
CGGCGATCCGGCCTCGATCGCCTTCTGCCAGGAGGTCGGGCTCGACTATGTTTCCTGCAGCCCATACCGCGTGCCGGTCGCCCGCCTGGCCGCCGCACAGGCCGCACTCGGCGTGTCACGTGACCGCACTGCCTGAACTGTGACAAACACGGCCATCTTCTGACCATTCTCCGGGGGTTTTCTACGACTTAACGAGGGTTCGGCGGGCAATCCCTGTCCCGCCGTCCTGGTTAGAGCAAGGAGTCAGAAGACCGATGAGCCAGGCGATGAGTTCGTCTCAGTTTTCCGGTCTGCCCCTGATTTCGGTCGTCGTTCCGGTCAGGAACGAGGCGCCGAATATCCTGCCGCTGATCGGCGAGATCCGCGCGGCCCTCATCGGGACGCCCTACGAGATCATCTATGTCGATGATGGCAGCACGGACGAAACCCCTCAGCGTCTGCGTCAGGCTCTCGCCGAGGGCGCGCCGCTGCGCATCATCCGCCACCGCACCAGCGGCGGGCAGAGCTCCGGTGTTGTCAACGGCGTGAAACATGCGCGTGGCACCTGGATCGCGACCCTGGACGGCGACGGCCAGAACGACCCAGCGGCCATCCCCGAGATGCTGTTACGTGCGCAGCGCGAGGAGAAGGCCGGGACGCAACCGATCCTGATCGCCGGCTGGCGCCAGAAGCGGCGCGACAGCTCGGCCAAGCGTCTTGGCTCGCGCTTCGCCAATAAGGTGCGCGCGGCCATCCTGAAGGACGCGACGCCCGATACGGGTTGCGGCCTGAAAGTGTTCCGGCGCGACGCGTTCCTGGAAGTGCCGCATTTCGATCACATGCACCGCTACCTGCCGGCGCTGTTCATCCGCGCGGGTGGCCGGGTGATCTCGGTTCCGGTCAATCACCGGCCGCGCACCGAGGGTAAGTCGAATTACAACAACTTCCAGCGCCTGCGGGTCGGCATCGTCGATCTCGCCGGAATGTATTGGCTGCAGCGCCGCTGGAAGCATCCCGAGGTTGAGACCACGCCGCTGGAAATCGGCATCCCCAGGGTGGCGGCTGAAACAGCCCTCCTCGACACCGCGACGGCCGCTGATCATACACTCGGCACGGCAACGATAGGACAGCGGGCATGAGCGCGCATTCCGGCCCCGCTATCTCCGGCGCGAGCGCGCGGCCGGAGGCTTGGCGGCTCTTCGTCAAGCCGCTCGGCCTACTGGTCGGGCTGGTGATCGCGGGCGTCGTGCTCAAGACGCTGGCCGGCGGCGTCAAGGGCGGTTTTCTCCAGCACTACGTCATGGGCCATGGGCTTCAGGGCGAGATCGTCTTCGTGGCGGCGGGCGCGTTGCTTTGCGCCGCCGGATTGCCTCGGCAGGCCGTGGCCTTCGCTGGCGGCTATGCTTTCGGCCTCAAGCTTGGTCTGGCGCTTGCCATGGTGGCGCAGGTTACCGGCTGCGTGATCGACTTCTTCTGGGCGCGAGCCTTCGCGCGGGAGTGGGTGCGCGGGCGTCTTGGTAGCCGACTGGCTTGGCTCGATCGCAAGCTTGGCTCGCAGCCCTTCACCGCGTCGCTCACTCTTCGGCTACTACCGGTCGGCAATAACGTCGTGCTGAACCTGCTGGCGGGGCTGTCATCGGTGCGGCCGCTACCGTTCTTTCTTGCCTCGGTCCTGGGCTATCTCCCGCAGACCCTCGTCTTCGGGCTGCTCGGCAGCGGCGTGCAAGTGTCCCATACGACTCAGATCGCGCTTGGTATCGCCCTCTTCATAGCCTCTGCGGGACTTGGCGTTGTGTTGATGCAGCGGTCTCGCCGGTTGGAGCCTTCGCTGGCTTAAGGACTGCGTTCGGGCGTGATGATCACTGCGGTCCAAGGATCCGTCATGGCACGCGAAGGCGTGGATGCCCGGCCTTGGCCGAGCATGACCTAGTGGGACATACCGCTCCAGATTCTGCCCGAGCGCGTATAAACATATGTTTATACGCGCTCGACCATTTCTAGCACTTCGGCCGGCGTCATGCCACTCTGTCGTAGCGCCCGCAGGCTGAGCGACCCGTCCCGCTTTGCCAACCGGCGACCAGTGCTGTCCAGCATAAGCGGATGATGAGCGTAGCGCGGTTCGGGCCAACCCATGAGCACCTGTAGCAAACGGTGGATGTCGGTCGCGGCGCGTAGGTCCTCGCCTCGGGTGACGACGCTGACTCCTTGAAACGCATCGTCATGAGTCACGCAGAGATGGTAGCTCGCGGGCGTCTCCTTGCGCGACAGCACGACATCGCCGAAGGCGGCGGGATCGCAGCGGATCGTCCCACACCCATCTTCCTCGTAGGTCAGCGGTCCGGTGGTAGCGACCGCGTCGTTCATACGCAGCCGCCAGGCATGGGGCTCGCCCCGGGCGATGCGGGCGGCGGCAAGCGCCAAAGGAATAGCGGCGCAGATTCCCGGGTAGATCGCACCCTCCGGCCCATGCGGCGCCGCATCCGCCGCAGAGATTTCCCGGGCAATCTCTTCGCGCGTGCAGAAGCATGGGTACAGCAAACCCCGGCTCCGCAGAGCATCGAGAACCCGAGCGTATTCCGCGAAATGCTCCGACTGGCGGCGCGGCTCGCTATCCCAGTCGAGACCCAACCACGCGAAATCCTCGAGGATCGCGGCCTCATATTCCGGCTTGCAGCGAGTGGTGTCGATGTCCTCTATTCGCAGGAGGAAGCGGCCCCCAGCCTCCCTCGCGCGCCGCCAGGCAAACAGGGCCGTGCGAGCGTGGCCGGCGTGCAGCAGCCCGGTGGGACTCGGGGCGAAACGCGTGACGATGGGTGCGGAGCTTAGCGAAGTCTTCACCGCGTACTAGTCACCGGTCGTCTCGTCGTATCACAACACATGCCTGTTGGATGACGATATCGAGTTTCTGTCTTCAGGTCTGTAGGGCACAAGGGCGTTGCCGTCATCGATCTCCGGTCCACACCCTACAGGAATTACGGAAATGTCTGTTCTGAGCGGCCCCCGCTTCGGTCCAACCGCCGGTGGCCGGGCGCAGGGTCTCGTGGTGCTATGTCATGGCGTCGGGTCGGATGGTGACGACCTCATCTCTCTTGCGCCCATGCTGGCGGCGAAGCTGCCCAATATCCTCTTCGCCTCACCGCACGGACCGGAGCCCTACGACATGGCGCCGTCCGGCCGGCAATGGTTCAGCCTCGCCGACCGAAGGCTTGCGCCGATGGAGGCCGGGGTGCGGATCGGGCGTCAGGCGCTGGACCAATACGTCGATGCTACGCTCGCCGAATTGCATCTCCCAGCAACCGCCTATGCGCTCGCTGGTTTCAGCCAGGGCGCGATGGTGGCGCTGTTCGCGGGGCTGCGGCGAGCCGCCGCGCCGCGTGCCATTCTCGCCTATTCCGGCATGCTGCTTGGTCCCGACAAACTTGCCGAGGAGATGGCCAATCACGCGCCGGTTCTGATGGTGCACGGCGAACAGGACGAGGTCGTACCGGCCAATATGAGCCGCATGGGCGCGAAGGTGCTCGAACGCTTGGGTGTGCCCACGCACCTCGTTCTGCGACCAGACCTCGGCCACAGCATCGACAACGCGGGCGTCGCGGAGGGGGTTGCGGCCTTGGCTAAGGCTTTCGCGAGACCCGCCCCTGCCGCATGACGAGGGCGTGACACAAAGGGCGCGGTGCTTGCTCCGCCCGGTGGGCTTTGCAATAGTCGCTAACGGATTCGGCGGCGCACCACATCTGGCGGGTTGAGCGGCTTTTCACCCACCAGATATCGCCGCGGGTGAAGGAGCGGCGATTGCCTGACGGCGGCCAGCACTATCCAGCCTTGGTCCTGAACGCGGATTTCAGGCCTCTTTCTTATTTTCCGCTATCCGTCTGGTCCTGGCAGGATGCTGTCAAGGCGGTGTTCCTGGATCGCGTCTCCGTTCTCAATGAGTATGAGACCGAGGTTCACTCGCCGAGCCTGACGATGAAGCTGCCGAGCGTCATCGCGCTCAAGGACTATATCCCCTCCTCCCGGCGCCCCGCCTTCACGCGCTTCAACGTGTTTCTGCGAGACGGCTTCGCCTGCCAATATTGCGACGAGCGGTTCCCGACGCCGGAACTGACCTTCGACCACGTCATCCCGCGTTGCCGAGGTGGGCGGACGACCTGGGATAATGTGGTGACCGCCTGCGGCGGGTGTAATTTGCGCAAAGGTTCCCGCCTGCCGCGCGAGTGCCACATGGTGCCGCGCCGCACGCCGCGGCAGCCAACCACCTGGGAACTGCAGGAAACCGGGCGCGCGTTTCCGCCAAACTATCTACATCAGAGCTGGCGCGACTATCTCTACTGGGATAGCGAGCTGGAGAACTGACCTATGGCTATGTTCGTCGCAATGAACCGCTTCCGCGTCATCAAGGATGAGGTGGCGGCTTTCGAGCAACGCTGGATCGGGCGCGACAGCCAACTCCACACCGTGCCCGGCTTCGTCAGCTTCAACCTGCTGCGGGGACCTGAACGCGAGGATCATATCCTCTACGCCTCCCACACGATCTGGAAGTCGCCAGCCGATTTCGAGGCCTGGACCCGGTCGGAAGCGTTTCGCCAGGCCCATGCCGGGGCCGGGCAGGCGAAACCACTCACGCTTGGGCACCCGGATTTCGAGGGGTTCGAGGCGGTGGGTGGCGCCGAGCGACAGGACGTGGCGGCGCAGTAAGGCGCCTATTACTGGAGCGCTACCCCTCGTCATGGCACGCGAAGGCGTGCCATGACGCCTTCTTCGTCGGGCAAGCAAGGCGTGGATGCTCTGCCTTCGCAGAGCATGACGAGGTAAACAGTGGGCGCTGCTCAAACAATGGATGTGCTGCGCTAGGCGGCTCCAGTGCGAGTCACCTAGGCAGCCCGTTCGCCTCCCGGTCCATCCGCGACGAGGCGATCCAGACGTGCGCCGATAATCTTCACAATTTCATCAATCGCCGTCTGCCGCTCCTCGGCCTCGGTCGCGTGGAGGCGCGCCCGGAGTGCGGCTTTGACGGCCTCGTGTGAGCGACCTCCATCAGGCGCCATGATGAAGGGCTGGCCAAATCGCGCTTCGTAAGCTGATCGCCGCTTAGCGGTCTCAGCATCGTCCTTGGGCAAACTCGGCGCGGCCGCGAAACAAGCCAGCAACGCCTTCTGATCTTCCTCGGGCGCGTTTCTGACCACCGCGGTCAAGGCGCTGAGCATGAGGTGGCGCGACGCGAAAGGCCGCTGCCCTGCCAACCGCGGGGCAATCCAGCCGCTGCCGCAGAGATCGCTGAAAGCCTCGACGAACTCCTCCGTCGGCATCTCGTTCACGGCCGCCATCGGCTGGCGTCCGGAACCGTCTTCGGGTGTCGTCATGGAAGTCTCCCTAAGGATACACGGCCGGTCACTTGTCCGACCATTGACAGGGCAAAAGCTGGCGCTTCAATGTCTCCTCGCAACGGCAGCCAGGTCGTGGCGCGTGGGCGGGTTCGAGCGCCCCCGTTTTCAAGCAAAAACCCCGTCTGGCGGCGTGGCCTCAGGTCGCGCCGGATCAGCGGTCACGGAGGGACACTATGGATTTGGATCGCGATCAACAGACGCCAAGCGAAACTGTCGAGGAATCTGCGGCGCCGCAGGGGTTACAGCGGCGCGGCATGCTGACGGGTGCCATTGCCGGCTCCGCCGCCGCTCTGCTCGCGGGTGTGGCGAGGCAGGCGCGCGCTGCCTCCACCGCCTTCCCGGAGCATCCGCGCTGGAAGTTCGTCTTCGTCAATCACGTGACGACGAACCCCTTCTTCGTGCCGACGCAATACGGCATCGCCGATGCCTGCGCGCTGCTGGGATGCACCTATCAATGGACCGGATCGCAAACCAGCGATGCCGCCCAGATGGTCAACTCCATGAATGCCGCCATCGCGGGCAAGGCGGATGCCATCGCGGCATGCCTTGTCGATCCGAAAGCCTTTGACGGCCCGACAGATCGCGCCCTCGCCGCCGGCATTCCGGTTTTCGCCTATAATGCCGATGTGCCGCTGGGCAGCTCCAACAAGCGCCTCGCCTATATCGGGCAGGATCTCTACCAGGCCGGCTATCAGATGGGCCTGCGCATCGCCGACGAAGTGGGCTCCGGCAAGGTGGCGCTATTCATCGCGACACCGGGCCAGCTGAATATCCAGCCGCGTTTCGACGGCGCCAAGGCGGCGATCGCCAAGTCCGGCAAGGACATCACGATCGAGGAAATCGCCAGCGGCCCGACGGTCAATGAGGAGATCAGCAAGGTCAAGGCGTATTACCTCGGCCACCAGGACGTGAAGGGCATGTATGCCGTCGATGGCGGCACCACCCTCGGTGTGGCCGAAACGATGGCGCAGTATGGCCTCGTCGCGAAGGGCGTGCATGGCGGCGGTTTCGACCTGCTGCCGAAAACGCTGGAGCTGATCAGCCAGGGCCAGATGGATTTCACCATCGACCAGCAGCCCTACCTCCAAGGCTTCTACACGGTGCTCGAGATGTTCCTGTTCAAGGCATCCGGCGGATTGGTTGGACCGGCCGATATCAATACCGGCCTGAAGTTCATCAACAAGGACGGCGTGAAGCCCTATCTGGCGACGAAGACTCGCTACGAGGGCAATTCTGGCCAGCAACAGATCGTAACGTCGTCCGGCCCGATCTCCGGCTGATTATGGAGGCGAGCGGTTCATCCGCTCGCCTCATCCGGCCTTCGGGCGGCTACTGCGTATTGGAATTATCGTGAGCGCACATCAACAGCCTCTCTCTGCGGGCCCCGGTATCGCCGCGCGGACCCTGCATGGCTTCCTACGTTTCCGCGAAGCCAGCATCGTCGTCGTGGCGATTTTGCTGATTATCTATTTCGAGATCTCCAACAGCAATTTCATTACGAACGCCAATCTTCAGACTCTGTCGCAATTCATCTCCGCACCGGTAATTATCGCTTGCGGCGAGATCATGCTGCTGATCTGCGGCGAGATCGACCTGTCGGTGGGCATGGTCTTCGCCATCGCGCCCTTCATCATGTATTTCTGCGCGACCTCGCTGGGTCTTCCGATCATCATTGCGATGCTGATAGCGCTCGCCGTCGCGGGTTGCATCGGACTCATCAATGGCTTCATTACCGTCAAGCTTCGGGTGCCGTCCTTCGTCACGACGCTCGGCACATTGTTCCTGATCAATGGCCTGACGCTGACGATCTCCAAAGGCTTCCCCGTCGATACGCCCGGCAGCCCAGCCTTCGCCAAGATCATGGGAGCGGCGGGTTATGCCGAGATCATCTGGGCGGTGATCATCGTCGCCATCATGCATGTCGTGCTGCGCAATACGCGCTGGGGGCTGCATACAATCGCGGTCGGCGGCAATGTTCTGGCCGCCGCCGAATCCGGCATCAACGTGCCGAAGATCAAGATCGGCAATTTCGTGCTGACCAGCGTGCTGGGCGCCTTCGCCGGCATCGTGGAAGCCTATCGCATCGGCTCGACCGACCCGCTCGCGGGCGGCACGAATATGATGTTCCTCGCGGTCGCGGCCAGCGTCATCGGCGGAACCTCGCTGATGGGCGGCTCAGGCACTATCATCGGCGGGTTGGTCGGCGGGCTTGTGCTGGGCGTGCTGCAGGACGGTTTCACCATCGACGGCATCAATGCCTATACCTTCGACATGATCATCGGCGGCGCGATCCTCATCGCCATGGTCTTCAACATCCATGTCGCGCGGCTGCGTCGCGCAGGGCGGAAGCTATGAGCCAAGCAGCCATCGGCTTGCCGCCGGCCACCGGTCCCGAAGCGCTGCGGGCCGAGAATATCGTCAAGCGTTTCGGCGCGGTGACGGCGCTCAATGGCGTGTCGCTCTATCTCAAGCCCGGCGAGATGCTGGGCATCCTGGGCGATAACGGCGCGGGCAAATCGACGCTCATCAAGATCCTGACCGGCTTCCAGTCGCCGACCAGCGGAACAATGACGGTGGATGGCAAGCAGGTCGCGCTGAAGTCGGTGGATCACGCGCGGGCGCTCGGCATCGAATGCGTCTACCAGGATCTGGCGCTGATCCCGGGCTTGTCGATCTACCACAACATGTTCCTCAACCGGGAGCCGCTGCGGCCCTGGCCCTTCCGGCTGCTCGACAACAAGAGCATGCGGCGCCGGGCCGTCGAGGCGCTGGAGGATATCGGCGTCAACATCCCCTCGGTCGATGAAGAGGTGGCGATGCTGTCGGGCGGACAGCGGCAGGCGGTGGCGATCGCGCGGGCGGTCTATTCCAATGCCCGTATCCTGTTGCTGGACGAGCCTCTCGCGGCGATGGGGGCCCGTGAATCCGGCCTGATCCTGGATTTGATCGACCGGCTGAAGAAGCGTGGCGACCTATCGTTGATCATGATCGCGCATAACTACGCGCAGACGCTGGAAGTCTGCGATCGGGTGATGCTGTTCCAGCATGGCGAGGTAACCTTCCAGGCCAAATCGGCCGAGACCTCGGTGCCGGAGCTGCTAGAAGTGGTGAAGCGCAACTACAAGATCGTGCGCGGCGCCTGAGAGACCATTTGAAAATGCGCTGCCCGCGCATTTTCCGAGTCTGCGCCGGCCCTCACCCCCACCCGGTCACCCATCAGCATACTGTCGTGGGTGGCCGGATGGGGGCGAGGGCCCGCGCAGACTCAAACGGTCCCTGAGAGACTAGCGGAGCCCTGCCGGAAGCGTCTGGCAGACCTCCGCCCGTCAGCTTCGTCTTGCATTGCCGCACGCCGAGGAGGATGAAGGGTACCGGACCAGCGGGGTCCTGTATCCCGCGCATATCCCTCCCGGAGCGCCGAAACCGCCATGTTCATCGAGACTGAAGGCACCCCCAATCCCGCGACGCTTAAGTTTCTGCCCGGGCGGGACGTGATGGGTGCATCCACCGCCGATTTCGCGAGCCCCTACGCCGCGGATCGCAGCCCGCTGGCGAGCGCGCTCTTCGAGCTGCCCGGCATTTCGCGCGTCTTCCTCGGCCAGGACTTCATCACGGTCACCAAGACCGAGGATGAGGATTGGGCGGAGCTTAAGCCGCAGGTGCTCGGCACGCTGATGGAGCATTTCCTCTCCGGTCGCCCGGTGGTGAACGAAGCCGCCGTGATCGCCGAGGAGGAGATCCTCCCCGAGGACCGCGAGATCGTCGACCAGATCAAGGAATTGCTGGATACGCGGGTTCGCCCGGCAGTCGCAAGCGACGGCGGCGACATCGTGTTCCATGGCTATCGCGATGGCGTTGTGAAACTGCACATGCAGGGCGCCTGCAGCGGCTGCCCCTCCTCCCGCGCCACGCTGAAGCACGGCATCGAGAACATGCTGCGCCACTACGTGCCGGAAGTGACGTCCGTGGAGCAGGTCGAGCTTTAGGCATCGGGCTGCGGTCGCCGGAGCAATCGGGCTTACCCGCCGCGAAGGCGCGCTATCCGCGAAGTCCGGCCGGCATTGCCCGAGGCGGGGCGCGTGCTATCACTCCGGCTTTCGTGGAGACCGGTGCGATGGCTGAGACGCTTGAACCTGAAACTGCCAGCGTCGCAAAAGCAAGCGCCGAGCACGTCTCCGTAGAAGCTCCTGTCGTGCCCACCGGCGATGAGGACATCGTTTTACCGCACGAGCCCGAACGCGTGGCTGCCGTCGATGAGCCTATCGTGCCGACCGGCGACGAGGATATCGCCTTCCCGACTGAGCCCGAGACCGAGATCGAGGCCGCGCCCGAGGTCATCCCGGCGCCTGACTTCACCGAGGCCGACCGTGAAGTCCCCGGCCTCCCGCTGCTCTTTATCGACGCGCGGACCCCGATCGGCTGGACTGACCGTCCGGTCGAGGACAGCACCCTCCGCCGGCTCTACGATCTCGCCAAGCTCGGGCCGACCTCGGCCAATTCCTCGCCTGCCCGTTTCCTGTTCCTGCGCAGCCGGGAGGCCAAGGAGAAGCTGCGGCAGACCCTGTCGCCGGGCAATGTCGAGGGCGTCATGGCCGCGCCGGTCACGGTGATCGTCGCCTATGACCCGGTTTTCTACGACAATCTCTTCCGCCTCTATCCGCAGGCCGATGCGCGGTCCTGGTTCGCCTGGAACGACGAGTTCTCGCAGGAGACCGCCTTTCGCAACGGCACGCTGCAAGGCGGCTACCTTATCGCGGCGGCACGCCTGCTCGGGCTCGACTGCTGGCCGATGTCGGGGGTCGATACCAATCGCGTCGACCAGCTCTTTCTCGACCCGCGCGGCTGGCGGTCCAACTTCCTGGTGTCGCTCGGCTATGGCATTCCGCCCGAAGGCCCACGCAACCCGCGCCTCACCTTTGACGAGGCCTGTGAGCTTCTCTGAGGGCGGCACGGGCGGGAAGCCATTGGCCCCGGCAATCCGCTATGCTAGGCGCGGGTGATGGTCGCCCCTCTCGTTGCCGTGCTCAACGGCCCCAACCTCAACATGCTCGGCTTGCGGCAGCCGCAGATTTACGGTGCCGCGACGCTCGATGACATCGAACAGCTTTGCGCTGAGACAGCCGAGGGCCTCGACCTGGCGATCGATTTCCGCCAGACCAATGGCGAGGGCGAGTTGATCTCGTGGGTCCAGGAATGCCGGGGACGGGCACAGGGGATCGTGATCAACCCGGCCGGCTACAGCCATACCTCGGTCGCGCTGCTCGATGCGCTGCTATCTACGGAGTTACCCGTCATCGAGGTGCATATCTCGAATATCCATCGTCGGGAGCAATTCCGGCACCATTCTTATGTGTCGACAATGGCAACGGGTGTGCTGTGCGGATTCGGAACACATGGTTACGCCCTGGCATTGACCGCGATGGCCCGGCTGCTGGAGGATCGTTCATGAGCCGGTTGTCGTTCGAGCCCGAGGATATCCGCGAACTCGCCGCCATTCTCGACGAAACGGGCCTGACCGAGATCGAGATAGCGGAGAAGGATCGCCGCATCCGCATCGTGCGGACGCCGGCCACCGTCGCTATGCACCATGCACCCGTGGCTGCCGCACCGCCGCCTGCTCCGGTCGCTGTCCCACCGCGCGCCCTGCCGGAAACCATCGCAGAACCCGAGGTTGATCACCCGGGCGCCGTCGCCAGCCCCATGGTGGGTATCGCCTATCTTTCCTCCGATCCTGAGACACCTCCGTTCGTTACTCTTGGGCAACGGGTGGAGGCTGGCCAGACGCTGCTTCTCATCGAAGCGATGAAGACCTTCAACCAGATCAAGGCGCCGCGCGCGGGCACTGTCTCCCAGATCGTGGTGCGCACCGCGACACCGGTGGAGTTCGGCGAACTCCTCATGATCGTCGACTGACACACGCGATGTTCCGCAAAATCCTGATCGCCAATCGCGGAGAAATCGCGCTTCGCATCCAGCGCGCCTGCCGCGAGATGGGGATTGCCTCCGTCGCCGTGCATTCGACGGCCGATGCCGACGCGATGCATGTGCGCCTCGCGGATGAAAGCGTCTGTATCGGGCCGCCGGCGGCGCGGGACAGCTATCTCAACATACAGGCAATTCTTTCTGCCGCGAGCGTCACGGGGGCCGACGCCATCCATCCTGGCTATGGCTTCCTCAGCGAGAATGCTAGCTTCGCGGAGATGGTGGAGGTGCATGGCTTCGCCTTCATCGGCCCCTCGGCCGACCACATCCGCATGATGGGCGACAAGATCGCGGCCAAGACGGCGATGATGCGGCTGGGCGTGCCGCTGGTGCCGGGATCAGATGGCGCCTTGCCCGATCTGGAAGCGGCGCGGGAAGTCGCGTCCCGCATCGGCTACCCGGTGCTGATCAAGGCGGCGGCGGGCGGTGGCGGACGTGGCATGAAGGTCGCGCCGACCGCCGCCGACCTCTCCGAAGCCTGGTCCGTGGCCCGCGCGGAATCCAAGGCGGCCTTCGGCAACGACGCCGTATACATGGAGAAGTATCTCGACCGGCCGCGCCATATCGAGATGCAGGTGCTCGCCGACACCCACGGCAATGTGGTTCATTTCGGAGAGCGTGACTGCTCGCTGCAACGCCGCCATCAGAAGGTTCTGGAAGAGGCCGGTTCGCCTGCTTTGTCCGCCGAGCAGCGCGACGCGCTGGGTGTGACAGTGACCAATGCGCTCAAGGAACTCGGCTACCGCAACGCCGGGACACTCGAATTCCTGTATCAGGACGGGCAGTTCGCCTTCATCGAGATGAACACGCGTCTGCAGGTCGAGCATCCGATCACCGAAATGGTCTGCAACGTCGATCTGGTGCGCGAGCAGATCCGCATCGCCGTCGGGGAGCCGCTTGGCTACGCGCAGGAGGACATCCAGTTCTCCGGCCATGCCATCGAATGCCGCGTGAATGCCGAGGATCCCGAGACCTTCATGCCCACGCCGGGCGTGGTGAGCGTCTACCATCCGCCGGGCGGACTCGGGGTGCGGGTCGATAGCGCGCTCTATGGCGGCTACCGGGTGCCGCCTTATTACGATTCGATGATTGCCAAGCTGATCGTCCACGCGCCCAACCGCGCGCAGGCCATAGCGCGCATGCGGCGTGCGATCGACGAGTTCGTGGTGAGCGGCGTCAAAACCACCCTGCCCCTGCATCGCCGGATCCTGGACGATCCGACCTTTCAGGCTGGCGACTACACGATCCACTGGCTCGAGCGTCTCGTCGCGGGCGGCTGAGTGGCCGATGGACCCGCATCCCAAACGCCGCCCCCGGTGGCGCCTGCCGACGGGTCTCGCGGCGCTCTCATTGCTGCTGTTGCAGGCGTATCCCGTGAAGGCGGCTGACCACGCGGTCGCGTGGCCTGACAACCCGGCGTCGCGGGCCGAGGCCGAGTTCCGCCTAAAGCGCCTCGAAAACCTATTGCTGACGCAGCCGAGCGCGACGGCGGTGCTCGAAAGCTGGTGCAAGACCTACCAGATCGCGCGGGACCCTCGCGTCATTGCCGAGCGGCCACCGGCTCCGGATAAACCCGCGCCGCCCGATGTGCGGACCCACCTCCGCATCACCTCGGGCGAGACGATCCACTACCGGCATGTTCGTCTGCTATGCGGGGGCCAGTTGCTCTCGGAAGCAGACAACTGGTACGTCGCCGACCGGCTTACGACCGAGATGAACCGGCTGCTCCAAAGCACCGACACGCCTTTTGGGCGGGTCATCAGCGCGCTGCATTTCCGGCGGACGACACTGTCGTCGCAAGTTTTCTGGTCGTCGCGTTCGGCGGCGCCGGATATTCGCGGGGATCTCGCCTTCCCCGCTCACGTCATCACGAACGAGGCGGTTCTTCACGCCGTTTCCGGGCTGCCGATCGCGGAGGTCGTCGAAAGCTATACCGCCGGCGTGCTGGGCTCGCCGCCAACCCGATAGGTTGGGCTGGGTGTCTTTGGTACTGAGCCGTACTCACTCGACCTCGTCATGCTCGGCGAAGGCCGAGCATCCACGCCTTCGCTTGCATGACAAAGGCGGGGCCGTCGCCGCAAGGCGTGGATGGCATGCCTTCGCATGCCATGACGAATCTTTGATCGCGGTTGAGGCCTCGGGAGCCCCGGCGCCTTATCCGCGCCGAGCTCCCGTTACAACTTAGCGGCGGTAGTGGCCGGCCGCGATCGCAGGGATGTCGTTGCGGCTGAAGCCGAGTTCCTGCAGCTCGCGATCCGTGTACATCGACAGCTCCTTGGAGATCCGGCGGCGCTCCTTCGCTTCTGCGAAGCGAGCCTGGATGCTGAAGGTCACGGCGCTGACGCTGTCGGCCAAAGCGCGGCCGATGCTGCGGTGACGAGAATGGGTAAGAGATGCCACGGCTAAATGCCTCCTCGGCATGGTTATGCTGCGATGCAACATATGTCCGAGGGCCCTGACAGTCTATGCCGCAGCGCAGCATCCAGCCATGCAATAGCGTCACAACTTCGTTATAGCGACCTAGCCTTTACAGTCCGGCGAAGAGATTCGTGGAGAGATAACGCTCGGCCGAGGAGGCCGCGATCGCCACGATGTTCTTCCCCTCATTGGCCGGATCCTTCGCCAGCCGCAGTGCCGCATGGAGTACGGCGCCCGAGGAGATCCCGATCGGGATGCCCTCAAGCCGCGCACAGCGGCGGGACTCCTGCATGGCATCCCGCTCCGAGACCGGAATTACCTGGTCGATCCGCTCCATTTCGAGGTTGATGGGGCAAAAACCAGGCCCGATGCCCTGGATCTCATGGGGCCCGGGATCGTCGCCCGAGAGCACTGCGCTTTCCGCGGGCTCGACCGCGATGATGCGCATGCCAGGCCGCCGGGCCTTTAGAACGCGTGCGATGCCCGTAAGCGTCCCGCCGGTGCCGGCGCCGGCGACGACGATATCGACCTCGCCGCCCGTATCCGCCCAGATCTCCTCGGCGGTCGTTGCTGCATGGATGGCCGGGTTGGCCGGATTGTCGAATTGCCGCGCCATCCACGAACCCGGTGACTTCGCAATGATCGCCTCGGCCCGGCTGATCGCCCCGGCCATGCCCATCCGCGCGGGCGTGAGTTCCAGGGTCGCGCCCATGAAGCGCAGCATCTTCTGCCGCTCGATGGAGGCGGAATCCGGCATCACCACGGTCAGCGCATAGCCCTTGGCGGCCGCGACGAAGGCGAGGGCAATGCCGGTATTGCCGGACGTCGGTTCGACGATGAGGCTGCGGCCAGGCTCGATCAGACCATCCCGTTCGGCGGCCTCGATCATCGCCAGGCCGATGCGGTCCTTCACCGAGCCCAGCGGATTGAGATATTCGAGCTTGAGGAGCACGTCCGCGCTGAGGCCATCCTCAGCCTTGAACCGTGCGAGGCGAATGAGTGGCGTGCCGCCGATGGCATCGAGAATGCTGCCATAAATCCGCCCGCGCGGCACCGATACGGCGTGGGCGGCCCGTGCTTGTTCGTTTTCTCGCGCAATTTCCGTCGACCGGCCTTTTTTCCTGCCAGCGACTCCTACCGAACCCGTCATTGTCCTATATAACCCTCGGAGGAAGTGAATTTCTTAGCTTCGCCGCGATCAAGGAGAGAACGTCGATGCTCATGCGTCGCGAACGGGCCTATACCGCTATCGCGGTCATGCTGGATATAGGATGGCACGCCGGCCGGCAGCGCCTTGAAAGCGCTGGTGATATCGCAGACCGTTTGGCGATGGCTCGGCGTGGAATCGAGCCGGTTCTGCAGGGACTCGCCCGAGTCGGCCTGCTGGACAGCACGCGCGGCCCGAAAGGCGGTTACCGTCTGGGCCGCAGCGCCCGTCAAATCAACCTCGCCGAGATCGTGGAAGCGGTGACGGGAGGCGACGGCGCGGAGGAAACCGTCACGGAAGCAGGCGGCGAGTTGCAGACGGCGGCGGTCGAGCCTCTGTGGGTCGAGCTGGAACAGCATGTCCATGCCCATTTGCAGGCCATTACGCTGGAGGCGCTCATCCAGCGCGCCCAGGTTTCGGGCCTGAAGCGCCCGGCCCATGCGCCGATCGTCTTCGCGATCTGAAGCAGCTCTCACCATTTCGCCCGGCGAGATCCGAGCGGGCGATTGCAATGCTCAACGTCGGTTGGTCACTTCAGAGCGTCGAGGATCCTGATCCACGAGCGGATTCCGTTCTGGAAGCTGCGTAAGTCGTATTTTTCGTTAGGCGAATGGATGCGGTCGTCGTCCATCGCGAAGCCGACCAACAGCGAGTCGATGCCGAGAACGTGCTGAAGGTCGCCCACCACGGGGATCGACCCACCCGAACCGATGATCGCGGCCGCCTTGCCCCACTCTTCGGTCAGGGCCGCCTGTGTGCGCCGCACATGTTCGCCGTCGGAAGGCACTGTCACGGCCGGGCTATTGCCGTGGCCGAGGAAACGGGCCTCGCAGTCGGCCGGCAGACGCTCCGTCACGAATTGCCGGAAGGCCGCCTGCACCGCCTTCGGATCCTGCCCGCCCACCATACGGAAGGAAATCTTGGCGGAGGCTTCGGAGGGGATGACGGTCTTCGCCCCCTCCCCCGTGTAGCCACCCAGGATGCCATTCACGTCGCAGGTCGGCCGTGTGGTGATTTGCTCCAGCACGGAGCGCCCCCGTTCGCCGGCCGGAACCGACAGGCCGACCGCGCCGAGGAAACCGGCATCGTCGAAGCCCAACGCGTCCCAGCCCGCTTTCACCTCCGGCGGTAATTCCCGCACGTCGTCGTAGAAACCGGGGAGCGTCACGCGACCCTCGGCGTCATGTAAGTCGGCGATGATGCGGGCCAGCACACGGATCGGATTCTGCGCCGCGCCGCCATACATGCCGGAATGCAGGTCCATCGACGCCGCGCGAATGGTGACTTCCTCATAGACAATGCCGCGCAGCATCGTGGTGATCGCGGGGGTCTCCGCATTCCAAAGGTCGGTATCGCAGATGAGGCAGAAATCGGCTTTCAGCTCCTCCCGGTTCTCGGTGAGGAAGGGCACCAGGCTGAGGGCAGCGGATTCCTCCTCGCCCTCGAGCAACACGGTGACGTCGATGGGCAATTCGCCCCGCGTTTCGATGAAAGCGCGGCAGGCTTCCACGAAGGTCATCACCTGGCCTTTGTCGTCCGACGCGCCGCGCCCAACGATCGCCTCACCGCGCGGACCCGGCACACGTTGCGGCTCGAAGGGCGGCGAGGTCCAAAGATCCAGCGGGTCGGGCGGCTGCACGTCGTAATGGCCGTAGAACAGGACATGCGGCGCGCCAGCGCGACCGGTGCGGCGGTGGCCGACGACGATGGGCTGCCCCAGCGCCTTCCGTGCCGAGGCCTCGAAGCCAATTTCGGTCAGCGCGGCAGCGGCCCAATCGGCGGCCCGGCGGCAATCCGCCGCATAGGCGGCATCGGCGGAGATTGATGGGATTCGCAGGAATTCAAAGAGCCGGTCGAGGCTGCGATCCAGACCATTATCGGCGGCGTCGAGCACGGCATTCAGGTCGGTCATCGTAAGGGCCTCGATGCTTGGGGTCGTCAGCGGATCAACTGTCTCAAGCACGCCTCGCGGGCCTGGGCAAATGCGGCGTCCCGGCCGAAGCTAGGGTGTGGCGATAGGGGGAGGCGTTATGCCGACGGATCAATCCGCGTCGAAACTGTTCTACCAGACGCGGCTGCGGCGGCCCCTGCTCGATCGGGCCGAGGGCGTCTATCTCTGGGACCAGAACGGCAAGCGCTACCTCGACGGTTCCAGCGGCTCGATGGTCTCCAACATCGGGCACTCCAACCCGGCCGTGCTGGAAGCGATGCGGCGGCAGATGGACCGTTCGACCTTCGGCTATCGCCTGCATTTCGAGAACGAACCGGCTGAGCAACTCGCCAACCGGATCGCAACGAAGATGCCGCCGGGGCTCGACCGCGTCTTCTTCGTCTCGGGCGGTTCGGAGGCGGTGGAGAGTTGCCTCAAGCTCGCCCGCCAATATGCGCTGGCGATCGGTGAGGCGCAGCGCTGGAAGGTCATCTCGCGCTTCCCTTCGTATCACGGCACGACCCTGGGCGCCCTTTCAGTCACAGGCATGTCACTGATGAGTGCGCCTTTCGCGCCGATGATGCGCGAGATGCCGAAGATCCCTGCGCCGACTTGCTACCTCGACCGGGACAGCCTCTCGGCCGAGGAACGCGGGCTGCGTTATGCGCGGATGCTGCGGGAGGAGATTCTGCGGCAGGGGCCGGAGACGGTGCTCGCCTTCATCATGGAGCCGGTGGGCGGCGCCTCGACCGGAGCGCTGGTGGCGCCGGACAGCTACCATGCCGAGATCCGCGCCATCTGTGACGAGTTCGACATCCTGCTGATCAGCGACGAGGTAATGAGCGGCGCCGGCCGCACCGGGAAATATCTGGCGCTGGACCATTGGGGCGTACGGCCCGATCTTATCGCACTCTCGAAGGGGCTGGGTGCGGGTTACGTGCCGCTCGGCGCGATGGTGGCTGACGCGCGGATCGCCAATGCCGTGATCGACAATGGCGGCTTCATGCACGGCCATACCTATGCCGGCAATCCCCTCGCCTGTGCCGCCGGCCTCGCGGTGATCGAGGAGATCGATCGGCTGGACCTGTTGGAAGCGGCGCAGGATCGAGGTGAACGGCTGAAGGCGCGGCTTCAGGCGCTCATGCAGCGTTTCCCATTTATCGGCGACGTGCGCGGCAAGGGGCTGCTGCTGGCCTTCGAGCTGGTGGCGGATCGGGAGACGATGGCGCCGCTCCCGGCTGAGCTGAACGCCCATCTGCGGCTGATCGATATCGCGTACGAGCGTGGGCTAATCCTCTATTCGCGCCGCACACGGGGTGGCCGTATCGGCGATCACTTCATGGTTTGTCCGCCGCTCATCGTGACGGAGGCGCAGATCGACGAGATCATGGATGGGATCACCGCGAGCCTCCTCGACTTCGCGAGGGGAGCTGGTCTGCCGGCTGGGGCATCGGCTTGAGTTCGTCGGCTCTTATCAGGGAGGCGAAGGTAGACGAGCTTGGCGCGGTCGCGGCGATGATTCGCAAACTCGCCGAACACATCGAACCGGGCTTCGTCCCCAGGACGACCGCCGCGGATCTGCTTGCGCACGGGGCTGCGGGGCGAGGCCGCTTCACCATCCTGGTGGCGGAACAGGCGCATGGGCTGGTCGGCTTCTGCCTTTACTCCTGGCTGTTCTCGGCATGGCGAGGGCGGCCGGGCGTTTACTTATCCGATCTTTATGTGGACGAAGCGCAGCGAGGCGCGGGCCTCGGCATCGCGCTCTTGCGCGCGGTGCTGGCGCGCGAGGCTCACGAGGATTGCGGCTTCATCCTGCTCGAAGTCGATCGGATGAACGCCTCGGCACGCGCCTTCTACGAGCGGATCGGCTTCGTCCTGAAAGACCACGACGACAGCTTCATCCTGGCCGGTACGGCACTCGACCGGCTGCGCTCAACGCCAACGGGTTAGGCGTGGTGCGAACGTGATGCACTGATGCGAGCCGCGACCCGAAAGATCCGTCATGGCACGCGAAGGCGTGCCATCCACGCCTTACCTTCGTGAAGCAAGCAAAGGCGTGGATGCTCGGCCTTCGCCGAGCATGACGTGGTGGGATGAGCGCGGTTCAAACCAAAGACATCCCGCCTCAACGCGCCGCCAATATCGTCGCCGTCCGCTCCGGCACCGTGTCCAGCATTCGCATGCAGGCCGCGTAGGCCGTATCGACGGAAAGGCTCTCCATCGACGGTCCGTCCGCCAAGGCCCAGGCCGCATGCTTGCCGGCCGGGGCCATTTCCTCCGCACGATCGATCGTCGTCCCGCACAAACCGATCGTCGGTGTTTCGGACGCGGCGGCGAGGTGCATGAGCCCGCTGTCATTGCCGACATAGAGGGCGCAGCGCTGGATGCAGGCGGCCACCTCCGGGATGATGAGGTTGCCACGGAAGTCGAGCGCGCCCGGCAGTGCCGCGAGCAAAGGTGCGGCCATGTCGCGCTCCGCGTCTCCAGGTCCCGCGAAGACGGCGGGGATGGCATTCGGCAGCGGTCCCTCGGCGAGCCTGCGAAACAGTTCCGCGAAACGGTCGGCGGCCCAGACCTTCGGCGCCCAATTCGCGGTCGCGCCGAAGCCGATCACTGGCCGGCCCGGCGGCAACAGCGTTGCCGCCTTCGCGCGATCCTCCGGCGCCGTCCAGACGATCGGCAGCGGTGGCGGTTTAATTTTGAGGATGGCGGCGTACTGCTCGTACATCCGCCCCGGAACCCGCCGCCGCACGGCACGCCTGCGCGTCGGCAGAAGATAGGCGATGAGGGAGCCGCGCATATCGACCACGAGATCCCAGAAGGTAAAGGCCGCGTCGCGCCACAGCCTCAACCAATGCAGGTCGCGCCGATGCTTGACGACGATGATCGTGCGCTCGTGGTTCGGCATCCGCGCGAAAACGTCCCGTGCGGCAGGACCGCAGGCGATGGTGAAGCGCGCTTCGGGGTAGGTTCGGATGAGGTGATCCAGAACGCCGCAGGTAATGACGGCATCCCCAATGCGATTGGACGAGATGAAGAGGATGCGCATGGCCACTCTCCGCGTCAGGGCGTTCGGGTCTGGCGCAGAGGATAAGGAGCCTGTCGTGATCCGTGCGAAGGATGTCTTTGGTTTGAACCGCGCCAATTCCGCCACGTCATGCTCGGCGAAGGCCGAGCATCCACGCCTTCCTTGCTCGACGAAGGCGAGGCATGGACGGCACGCGGGGGGCCGCCCCGCCTTTGCGTGAAATGACGGATCCTTTGGCCGCGGCTTAGCGTCGAAGACACCGACGCTAAACGCGGCCGCCCAGCTCTTCCTCGATATGCACGCGCACGATCGCCTCGAAGGACGCATCGGCGCGGAAACCGAGCGCGAGTGCGCGCTGGGTGTCGAAAGCCTCTGGCCAATTGCTGACGAGACGTTCGATCGCGGGATCGGCTTTGCGGGTGATCAGCCGGGTCGCGGCCTCGCCGGCGACGCTTCGCAGCGCCTCGATCTCCTCGGCGACGGTGGCCGTGACGCCCGGCAACGCCAGGCTTCGCCTGCCGCCCAAGGGCGCGAGGTCGCAGGTCGCGGCATGGATGAGGAAGCCAATCGCGGCGCGCGGGCTGGCGAACCAGTGGCGTACCTTGTCGCTGACCGGCAGCACCGCCGGCTGACCCACCAAAGGCTCGCGGATGATGGAGGAGAAGAAGCCGGATGCCGCCAGGTTCGGCTTGCCCGGCCGCACGCAGATGGTCGGCAGGCGAAGGCCGATGCCATCGAGGAAGCCTCGGCGGCTGTAATCCGCCAGCAACAGTTCGCCGATGGCCTTCTGGGTGCCATAGCTGGAGAGCGGCGTGAGGTTGAAGTCATCCGGAATGACCGGCGGCATCGGCGTGCCGAAAACCGCGATCGAGGAAGTGAAGACCACCCTCGGGTAATACTTCTCCGTATTGGCTCGCGCGCCTTCCTGCCGGATGGCCTCCAGCAGATACCGCGTGCCATCGAGATTGACGCGGTAACCCTTGTCCATGTCCGCCTCGGCCTCGCCGGAAACGATGGCGGCGAGGTGGAAGATGATGTCGGGGCGCGTCGCGACGAAGCGATCGACAACGCCGGCGGCCGAAAGGTCCACCGCCTGACGCGTCACATTGCCCTTGAAGCCGGCGGGCGCCAGCGGCTCAACGACATCGACCAGCGTCAGTGTGTCGGGCGACAGGCCCGCCGTCCCGCTCACCAGCCGATCGGTGAGCTTGCGGCCGAGCATGCCGGCAGCGCCTAGGATGAGAATATGCACTTTGGGAAGTCTCCTCGCCGAGAGTCTTTCCAGCCAGCTAGATCAGGATCAGGCCGGTGGCAACGCTCTATCGGCACGGAACAGTAAAGCGCCCCTCTCGCCACCTGTGCGACGAGAGGGGTTTGGTCGTTCGAAGACTAAGCGAGCACTTTGCTCTTGGACTCGATCGCGCCCATCAGCTCGGTCCAGGACTTCACGAAGCCCTTGGCGCCAGCTGATTGCAGCTCGGTCGATAGCGCGCTGAGGTCGATGCCCGCTTTCACATGCGCGGCCAGAACTTCCTCGGCGTTACCGCCGTCACGCGGCAGGGCGGTCGCTGACTTGCCGTGATCGGCGAAGGCCAGCAGCGTGCCTTCCGGCATCGTATTGACCGTGTTCGGAGCGGCCAAGCCCGCGATATACAGCGTGTCGGACGCGTTCTTGTCCTTCGTGCCGGTGCTAGCGAAGAGCAGGCGCTGTGCGTGGGCACCGACATTCTGCAGACGCTGGAAACGGTCACTCTCGATGATGTCGCGATAGGCCTTGTAGCACTGCGCGCCGACCGCGAGGCCGAGGGTATTGCGGATCTCGGCCGGGACCTTCTCGGTCACGGACGCATCCCACCGGCTGATGAACAGCGAGGCGACGGAGCGCACATCGGCCGACAGACCGGCGGCGACCCGGCGCTCCAGTCCCTTCATATAGGCATCGGCGGCGAGCTTGTACTGGTCGGTGGAGAACAGCAGCGTCACGTTGATGGGGATGCCGGCGAAGATCGCATCCTCGATCGCGGGCAGGCCCTCGGGCGTGCCGGGGATCTTGATAAAGAGGTTCGGCTTGTTCGCCTGCTTGTGCAGCGTCTTGGCCTGATCGACCGTCGCCTTGGTGTCATAGGCGAAGACCGGTGACACTTCGAGCGAGACGAAGCCGTCCACCGTGCCCGTGCGCTCGTACACCGGGAGGAACAGATCCGCCGCGCGGCTCAGGTCCTGCACGGCCATGTTGAAGAACAGGCCCTCGCCCTTGGCGCCGCTATCGAGCTGCGAGATGATTTCCTTGTCGTACCATTTGCTCTTCGAGATGGCGTTGTCGAAGATGGTCGGGTTGGAGGTCAGGCCCGTGACCGACAGCTCGTCGATGTAGCGCTTAAGCGTGCCGCTATCGAGAAGATCGCGCGTGATGTTGTCGAGCCACAAGCTTTGGCCCAGCCGGTTCAGAGTCTTCGGTGCGTCTGAGGCCATGGGTTGGTTCCTTTACCGCTGGTCTAGGGTTGCCGGATCGGATGCGTCCTCGTGGTCCTGGCACGCCACGGCGCACCTTCCACTTCGGCCAGCCTCCCGATCCGCCATTGGGTGAATGTCGGTCAGGCTTAGTCCTCAATTAGCACGTGTCCCCCCGGGGGAAAATGGTCTCGGGCCGCGGCTTTTGCCTTCCGCACGGCGAGGCGGGCGTGCTGAAGCAAAAGTGTCATTGGGAGCGTGCGAGGTCTGTTGGACTCCGACCCTTCAATTGCTCCGTGGCTCAAATTGTCTCGTTTGAGGCATATCTGGTTTGCCGCCGACGGCGAGTTTCGCCGCGTTGACGCTGCCAGGGGGGCTATCTACTGTCCTAATCAACGCCGCGTAAAAAAGCGAAAAGTCTCGGCGCGAGGGAGAACTCATGTCCAAACTCAAGCAGAATCTCGCGGCGATTGCCGCTGTCTCGTGTCTCGCATGGGCCGCCTCGGCAGCCCATGCGGCCGACAGCTATACGGTCGGGCTCAGCGTCGCCACCCTCGCCAATCCTTTCTTCCAGGGGATGACGAAGGGCGTGCAGGCCGGGATCGCCCAACATCCTGACCTCAAGCTCATCAATACCAGCGCCAATGGCGATGCGAATACCCAGACCAACCAGGTCACCGACCTCATCAACCAGCATGTGGCGGCGCTGATCCTCAACCCGATCAACGCCAATTCCATCGTGCCGGTGGTGAAGGAAGCCAATAAGAAGGGCATTCCGGTCTTCACGCTGGACCGTGGCGCCGCCTGCGGCGATTGCCAGGTGAACTTCCTCGAGACCGACAACGTGGCGCTCGGCAAGGAGGGCGCCGACTTCATCGCGGAGCAGCTCAAGAAGCGCTACGGCTCGGTGAAGGGCAATGTGGTCGATCTCGAAGGTCTCCTCGGCACCACGGCGGGCGATGAGCGCGAGCAAGGCTTCGCCGCCGAGCTGGCGGTGCTGCAAAAGGACAATCCGGACCTCAAGCTGGTGGCCAAGCAGGCGGCGGATTTCGATGCCGACAAGGCCTTCAACATCATGACCCAGCTTCTCGCGGCCCATAACGACATCGACGCGGTGTTCAACGGCAATGACGACAACGCGGTCGGCGCCATCCGCGCGATCCGCCAGGCCAACCGATTCGCGCCGATCGGCGATCCGAAGCACATCGTGATCATCAGCATCGACGGCACCGAGCAGGCGCTGAGCGCCATCCGCAAGGGCCAGATGGATGGCACGCTGTCGCAGAACCCCCTGACCATGGCCAAGCAGTCGGTCGCCTATGTCGAGGCCTATCTGCATGGCGACAAGGCAAGCATCCCCGCGCATCAATTCTGGCCGCATATGCTGCTGACGAAAGAGACGATCGATAGCCCGGCGGCCAAGGCCTATGGCCTGTGGGGCGACGAGGTGAGCCAGTAAGGCGACAATCTGTTGTTGGATGCGGTGAGGATCGGGCGTCCAGGACTTATTTGCTCGACTAAGGCAAGGCGTGGATGGCACGCCCTCGCGTGCCATGACGATACTCTCGAGGCCAGCCTGTCCCTTGAGCCGGTGAGCCGCCCGCTCAACCCAACCCATTCGTCATGCTCGGCGAAGGCCGAGCATCCACGCCTTCCTAGTGAAGTCGTGGGCAGGCGTGGATGGCAACAGGACTTGGCCGTAAGACCCCGCGCAAATGCGGGCCTGACAGCATGACGCGGCTGCTGGAGATGCAGGGCATCTCCATGGGGTTCCCCGGGGTGAAAGCTCTCTCCGATGTCAGCATCTCCCTCGACCGGGGGGAGGTGCTCGGTATCGTCGGCGAGAATGGCGCCGGGAAGTCCACCTTGATGAAGATT
This sequence comes from Acidisoma sp. S159, assembly GCF_009766125.1. Taxonomy (NCBI): domain Bacteria; kingdom Pseudomonadati; phylum Pseudomonadota; class Alphaproteobacteria; order Acetobacterales; family Acidocellaceae; genus Acidisoma; species Acidisoma sp. S159. Next base: position 306,619 of record NZ_LMUG01000067.1, on the reverse strand, counting down.
CTCGCCGGGGTGTTTCGCCCCGATGCGGGCCAGTTGCATCTTGAGGGCGTGCCATTCAGCCCAAGGCGTCCCAAAGACGCGTTGGATGCCGGGATCATCGTGATCCACCAGGAACTCAGCCTCATCCCCGAGCGTTCGGTGGCCGAGAACATCTTCCTCGGCCATCTGCCGCGCGGCAGGCTCGGCGGGATACGCCGCGCCGCGCTGAACCGCGAGGCGAGCCGGTTGCTCGCCCGCGTCGGCCTCTCCGTTTCGCCACGCACGCTGGTTCGCCGGCTCGGCATCGCGCAGCAGCAGCTGGTGGAGATCGCCCGCGCGCTGTCCCGCGAGGCGCGGGTCATCGTCATGGACGAGCCGACGGCGACGCTGACCACGGCCGAGCAGCGCATCCTGTTCGCCACGATCGCGACGCTGCGGAATGCCGGCGTCGGGCTGGTCTTCATCAGCCACCATCTGGAAGAAGTCTTCGAGATCTGCGACCGCGTGACGGTGCTGCGCGACGGCGCCGCCGTGGAAACCCGAGCGACCAAGGATTGGACCGAGGACGCGCTGATCCAGGCGATGGTCAATCGCCCGATCGAGGCGCTGTTCCCCGCCCGCCACGCCACGCTGGGCGAAGTGCTGCTCCAGGTCGAGGGGCTCAGTTCCGCCGGCCGCTTCGAGGATGTCTCCTTCGAGCTTCGGGCCGGCGAGGTGGTCGGCCTCGGCGGCCTGATCGGCGCGGGCCGAACCGAAGTGCTCAAGACGATCTACGGCGCCCTGCCCGCGACCAAGGGCAAGATCCATGTCGAGGCGCGGGAGCGCCATATTCGCTCGCCGCGCCAGGCGCTTTCCGCCGGGGTCGCGCTAGTGCCAGAGGACCGCAAGGGCGAGGGTCTGGTGATGCCCTTCTCGCTCCGCACCAATGTCGCGATGTCCACCCTCACCAAGGTTTCCTGGCTGCGCTCGATCCTCGCGCAAGGCCGGATCGACCGGCTGGCGGAGCACGCTGTCGAAGACCTGCGCATCCGCACGCCGGGCATTCGCCAGCTTGTCCGGTCGCTGTCGGGCGGCAACCAGCAGAAGGTCGTACTGTCTCGCGCCTTGACCACGAAGCCGCGCATCTTCCTGCTCGACGAGCCGACGCGCGGTATCGATGTGGGTGCGAAAGTCGAGGTCTATCGGCTCATCAACGCCTTGGCGGAGCGCGGAGCGGCGATCCTGGTCGTGTCTTCCGACATGCTGGAGCTGCTGGGTCTCTGCGATCGTGTCCTGGTGATGCGGACAGGCCGCATCGCCGGGATGGTCGCCAAGGCCGATTTCAGCCAGGAACGCATCATGGCCCTCGCAGCCCTCGGCTGACGCGGCGTCCGTTAAAGAGAAGGCTGTCGATGGCATCCGGTCAAACCTCCCCCGCCCCGAAGCGAAACTTCGGTCTCTCCTCGGTGACGCGCGCCATCAACGAGCTGACCATCGTGGTGGGTTTCGTCGCGATTTCGGTCTATCTGGCGATAACGACGCCGTCCTTCCTGACCTCCGCCAATCTGCTCTCGATCCTGCTGGCGAGTTCGCTGATCGGCATCGTCGCGGTGGGTGAGACCTTCGTCATTGTGACCGGCGGCATCGACCTATCCGTGGGTTCGGTGGTGGCCTTTACCGGCGTAATGGCGGGGCTCGCGCTCAACGCGCATATCCCGGTGCCCATCGCGGTGCTGCTGGGTATCGGCATCGGCGCCTTGTCGGGTGGCTTCATCGCCTTCGCGGTGACGACGCTGAACATGGCGCCCTTCATCGTGAGCCTCGCGGTGCTCGCCATGGCGCGCGGCCTCGCCTTCATCGTCACCAACGGCAATACGATTTTCTCCTTCCCGGACGCCTTCGACAATATCGGCGGCGGCAATATCGGCCCCTTCCCGGTCGCGGCACTGATCGCGGCGGCGGTGTTCCTGATCGCGGGCCTGGTGCTGGCACGCACGGTGTTCGGCGCCGAGGTCTATGCCGTGGGCGGTAATCGCGACGCCGCGCGGCTGGCGGGCATTCCCGTGACGCGCACGCTCGCCATCGTCTACATCATCAGCGGCGCGCTCGCGGGTCTGGGCGGCGTGGTGCTGGCTGGGCGGCTGGACAGCGCGCAGCCGATCGCGGCGGTGGGGCTGGAGCTGAACGCGATCGCGGCCGTGGTTATCGGCGGCGCGTCCCTGTTCGGGGGCAAGGGCAGCATCCTGGGTACGCTGCTGGGCGTGCTGATCATCGGCCTGATCAACAACGGTCTTACGCTGAAAAACGTGCAGCCCTTCTGGGTGCAGTTCATCCAGGGCGCGGTGATCTTCGGCGCGGTGCTGATCGACAGCCTCAACCAGAAGCGTCGCGGCGGCTGAGGATCAGGCAGCTAGCCAGCCGCCATCGACCACGAGGTTCGAGCCGGTCATGAAGGTGGCGCGGTCGCTCGCCAGGAACACGGCGGCATTCGCGATGTCCTGCGGCCGGCCGAGACGCGGCCAGGGCGTGCGGCGTCGGGCATTCTCCATCAGAGCGGGATCCATCGGCAGCCCCGGCTTGCCGGTCACGACCTTGCCCGGCGAGATCGAATTGCAGACGATCAGGTCCTTGGCATAGTCAACGGCGATCTGCCGCGTGAGATAGATGGCGCCCGCCTTGCTGACGCCATAGGGCGTATCGCGCGGCGAGGTCACGATACCCTGCTGCGAGCCAAGATTGATCAGCCGCCCCCGCACCTCCTCCCGAGGCTCCTGCGAGATCATCTGCTGCACCGCGCGCTTACAGCCGAGGAACATGCCGGTCATATTGACCGCCATGACATGCTCCCACTGCTCGATCGTCGTATCCAGCAGCGGCGTTCCCGAATAGATCGCCGCGTTGTTGACCATGACATCGAGCCGGCCATAGAGCGCCACCGTTTTCGTCACGAGCCGGTCGAGATCCTCCCATTTCGAGACATCGACGGTTTCGAAAATGCCCTTGCCGCCCGCACGGGTAATCAGATCGAGCGTCGGCTCGCCGCCTTCCAGCGGTTCGGTAGTGATATCGGCGAGCGCGACCGTCGCCCCCTCTGCCGCGAAGCTGAGGGCGATAGCGCGACCGATCCCGGCACTTGCTCCGGTGACGACGGCGATCTTTCCGGCGAGCAAACTAGACATTCATGGTGGTTCCATGGCTGGATGAAATTGTCGCTGACGTGACACGCATTCTCGCTGAACTTGCAGAGCGAGCAACCAGTTTTCGAGGATCTTGCCGATTAACGACATCATTCAATTCGATCCCGACCTCGCCGGCGCGATCTTCGATGAGCTGGCGCTGGCCACGCGCGTCGGACGCGGTATCGTTCGCGATAGCTACGGCGCGGGTGAGCAGGCGGCTCATGACATTCTGAGGCGCAGGGCCGTCGCGATCGGTCTGGAATGCGCGGTCGATGCCATCGGCAACCTGACGATGACACTGCCGGGCCTTGACCGCGCGGCGCCGCGCATCATCATCGGCTCCCACCTCGACAGCGTGCCTCAGGGCGGCAATTTCGATGGCGCGGCGGGTGTCGTAGCAGGGCTTTGCGCCCTCTCGGCATTGCGAAGCGGCGGTTTCGTGCCGCGTTGCGACATCGCCGTGATGGGCATCCGCGCCGAGGAATCCGCTTGGTTCGATATCGCTTATGTCGGGAGCGCCGGGGCTCTCGGGCTGCTTGATCCGGATTGCCTGTCGGTCGCGCGCGCGGATACCGGACTCACTCTAGAGGCGACATTGGCCGCGCAAGGCTTCGATCCCAGCACAATTCGCGAGCGGCGTCACCTCATCGAACCAAATAGCATCCGCGCCTATCTGGAGCTGCACATCGAGCAGGGTCCGACGCTCGTCAACGAGGGCCTGCCGGTTGCCGTGGTCACCGGCATCCGGGGCTGCAAACGGTTCCGCAATGCGCGGTGCGTCGGCGCCTATGCGCATTCCGGCGCCGTCGCCCGCCCCTATCGCCGCGATGCGGTGGCCGCGACAGTCGCACTTCTGCATCAGATGGAAGCAGTGTGGCTGCGTGAGGAAGCGGCCGGCGCGGATCTCGTGCTGACCTCGGGTGAGTTTTACACCGACGCCACAATGCACGGCCCCAGCAAGATCGCCGGAGAAACGCGCTTCGTTCTGGATATCCGCAGCACGTCGGACACCACCATGAACATCGTGGCGGCCGAGGCGCGAGATGCGGCTGAACGTATCGGGCGAGATTATCGGGTGAGCTTCGATCTCGGCACCACTAGCGATTCGCCACCGGCACTCATGGACACAAGACTGCGTGCGAAGATCATGGGTCTGCTCGACGCGCCTTTCGAGATGGCGAGCGGCGCAGGCCATGACGCGGCGGTCTTCGCGCAAATGGGGATCCCGAGCGCCATGATCTTCATCCGTAACGAGAATGGCAGTCACAACCCGGATGAGGCGATGACGCTGGATGACTTCGGTGTCGCGACACAGACGCTGATCAGCCTGCTCGTCGATTTCCCGATATGAGAGAAGATTCGCGATGACCGTATTGGTGACTGGGGCGACGGGCTTCGTGATGAGCGTGCTAGCGCGGCGCTGGCTGGAGTCCGACCCAACCCTGCGGCTGGTGGCTCTGGACACCGCACCGCTCGACGCTGAGGCGTTGCGCTATTTCGCGCCGGTGGCAGATCGCCTGTCCGTCATTGTCGCGGATGTCACGCGGCCGGAAAGCTGGCGCGATGCGCTGGCGGGGTTTGACATAACGCACATCGTCCACGGCGCGACCGTGACGCCGCTGTCGCGCGGTTCAGCGGCCGAGGCGAAGCGGGAGCCCGAAGCGGAAAATCCTGCCCGCATCATCGACGTCAACATCATGGGAACCGTGGCCGTGCTGGATTGGGCCCGCGCATTGCCCGGTCTGCAACGCGTCATCTATGTCAGCTCCGGCGCGGTCTACAAGCATCACGGTCCCGATCGTCCCGGTGAGCCTTTGCCCGAGGATGGCTATGTCATGCCGCGAAAGCTCTACGGAATCTCGAAGCTGGCATCGGAACTCATCACCGAACGCTATGGCGACCTGTTCGGGCTCTCCACCGCCTCCGTCCGGTTGTCATCGGTCTACGGCACAATGGACCGCGCGACGGCGAGCCGCAACTTCCGCCATATTCCCAATCGCATCGCCCACATGGCGCTCGACGGCGCCAGCCCCGTGCGCGCGAATTCGCTCGATGTCGTCGGTGACTATATTCATGCGGAGGATGTGGCTACCGCAATCCTTGCGCTGCTGCACGCGCCGAAACTGCGATTTTCGGCCTACAACATAGCCGCCGGCCACGTCACGACGATCCGTGAACTTGTTGACTGGGCCGCCGAGAAGACGCCTGGATTCACCGCCGAGATCGCGCATGGCGAGCGGGCCGACATCCTCAATGATGCGAGCCTGACCGGCGGCATGTGGGGTGCCTACGATATCTCGCGCATCGCTGCCGATACCGGCTGGACGCCCCGCCCGACGCGCGAAGCGTTTCATGGCTATATGGACTGGATCGCCGCGCGGCGATCGGCCACCTGACAGAGCATCGAATGACTCGGGCACAGCAATGATCTCAGCCGAACCCTATCCTCGCGATCTCCTCGGCTATGGCGGCCGCCCGCCACATCCGCGCTGGCCGAATGACGCCAAGATCGCAGTCTCCATCGTGCTGAACTACGAGGAAGGCGGCGAGTACTCGGTGCTGCACGGCGACCCGCATTCGGAATATGTGCTCACCGATCTCGGCGCGGTCCCTCCCCTGCAAGGACTGCGCGATCTCAACGTCGAATCCATGTTCGAATACGGCAGCCGCGTGGGTTTCTGGGAGATCATGCGCCTGTTCCGCGAGCGCGGCGTCGATGCGACGATTTACGGCGTCGGCATGGCGCTTGAACGCAACCCCGATGCGGCCGCCGAGATCGCCGCCAGCGGCCTGGAAGTCGCCTGCCACGGGCAGCGCTGGATCGACTACCAGCAGGTCCCGGAGGAAGTCGAGCGCGCGGATATCGCCCGCAATATCGAGGTCATCACCCGCATGATCGGGCGCCGGCCGCTTGGCTGGTACACCGGCCGGCCTGGCCCCAATACCCGTCGGCTGGTCGTGGAGGCTGGCGGTTTCCTCTACGACAGCGACGCCTATAACGACGATCTTCCCTATTGGACAAAAGTGGATGGCCGCGCGCATCTGATCGTCCCTTACAGCCTCGACAACAATGACAGCCGCCTGCCGCGCGGCGCTGATTTCAGCACGGGCGACGACTTCTTCACCTATTGCCGCGACGCTTTCGATTGGCTGTATCGCCAAGGCGCCGAGGGCCGCCCGCGCATGATGTCGATCGGCCTACACGCCAGGATCATCGGCCGCCCCGGCCGGATTGGCGCGCTGGCGCGGCTACTCGATCATATCCAGACCCACGACGGCGTCTGGCTGTGCGACCGCTCCTCCATCGCGCGGCACTGGATCGCCCGTCACCCCGCCCACTCCGTCGGCCAGACGCAAGTTTAGGTCGTATTCACGACAACACGGTGCTTTGATGAGGGGCAGTCTTTCCCCTGCATCGGAGCACGGCATCAGTGGATTTCGTTGCGCCTGAAACAGTCGCCTCGGCACAGTATCCCTTGGCGACCGGTCCCTTTACTCTGCGGGTCCCTCAGCTCAGGGCGTCTCGCAGCGAGACGATGCCCGCGCGCAACAGACGGCGCGTCGCCTCCACCGTGAACCATGCGGCGTGGGGGGACAGCGTGACGCTGTCGAGGGTGGTCAGAACATGACCCGGCGGCAGCGGCTCCTGCGCGAAAACATCGAGGCCCGCATGCAGGTCGCCTTTTCTCAAGCGGGCCACAAGCGCTTCCTCATCCACCAAGCCGCCGCGCGCCGTGTTCACCAGGACCGCACCACTTTTCAGCAAAGCAATCCGCTGGCGATTAATGATGCCACGGGTCGATTCATACAGCCCGAGATGCAGCGAGACGATATCGGACGTCGCCAATACTTCGTCGAACTCCAGCAAGGTGCAGGGCGCATCAGGCGGCGGCGAGCGATTCCAGCCAACGACCTCGCAGCCCACCGCCTTGCCCAGAACCGCCAGGGCACGGCCGACGCCGCCAAGCCCCAGAATGCCCAGACGTGCTCCGGCGATGTCCCGGCCGAGTTGTGGCGCCCATTGGCCGGCCCGCATGCCGCGATCCATGGCGGCTATACCGCGCCGCGCCGCGAAGATCAGGCCAAGCGCGTGCTCGGCCACCGAACCGTCGCCATAACCCTTCACACGATGCACGGCGATGCCGCGCGCCTGCGCCGCCGCGAGATCCACCCAGCTTCCGACGCCGGTGCTGAGGTAGGAAATCACGCGCAGATCCGGCAATGCCGCGAGAGTGCGGGCGTCGACTTTAGTCCGCAACAGAACGAGGCCGGCGCAGCCTTGCGCAGCCGCCACCAATCCTTCCGCGCCAGGCTCGGCAAGCCGCACATCCAGCGTCGGAAGCAAGGCGCGGATCTCCGGATCGAAAGCGGCAGCCATCTCCGCGCTGCAATCGGGGAAGGCGAGTTTCATTGGTCAACACTCTCTCAGCACGACGGCAAGAAATGCCCATGATCTCCACCAGCGCAACCTTGGAACAACAGACATTCGCCGGAGGTGCCGCCTCGGTGCGCGATCTGCTCCGTGCACGGCGCCCGCGCCATGGCTTGCCGGGCGCCTTCTACACCGACCCTGACATCTATGCCCTCGACATCGCGGCGATCTTCGAACGCGAGTGGATCTTCGTCGGCGCTCTCTGCGAGATCCCGAAACCTGGCAATTTCCTCACGGTCACCATCGGCAACAGCCCGATCATCGTGTTGCGCGACCGCAAAGGTGAGGTGCGCGCGTTCTTCAACACCTGCCGTCATCGTGGCTTCAAGCTCTGCGATGCCGCCAAAGGACATACACCGGCGCTCATCTGCCCCTATCACCGCTGGACCTACCGGCTGGATGGCACCCTCGCCCACGCCAAACACATGCCGGAAGACTTCAACCCCGAGGAGTTTCCCCTTGTCAGCGTGCATGTCCGGACGGTCGGCGGCACGATCTATGTTTGCCTCGCCGACGATCCGCCGGATTTCGCGCCCTATCAGGAGGCGCTGACCCAACAGCTTGCGCCACACGCACTCGAACACGCGAAGGTGGCGTTCGAGGCCGATCTTGTCGAATACGGCAACTGGAAAATGGTGATGGAGAACTCTCGCGAGTGCTATCACTGCGCCACCGGCCATGACGAGCTGATGCTGACGTTCCTCGACATCTACGATTTCGCCAATCCGGATCAGGCGACGAATATCAGGTCCTATTGGGACAAGTGGGAAACCGCGGGATTCGGGCCGAGCGTCAGCGAGGGGCCAACCCACCGGGCCGTCCGCCTGCCGCTCACCGGCGATGCCCGGTCCATGACGATGGACGGCAAGATCGCGGTTGGCCGTCCACTCGGCCAGGCGCCGGCGGATGCTTATGGTTCGCTGCGCTGGGTCCATTACCCCTCGACCTTCAACCATTGCCTGAACGACTACACAGTGCTGATCCGCATGCTTCCGCTCGGCCCCGAGGAGACGCTGGTGACGACCAAGTGGCTGGTCGATGCGGACGCCGTCGAAGGCCGCGACTACGACCTCAGCAATCTTCTGAAGGTCTGGACGATCACCAATGATCAGGACAAGGCGCTGGTCGAACGCAACCAAGCCGGCGTCCGATCGAGCGGCTATCGGCCGGGCCCCTATTCGCCCTCCCTGGAAGCGGGCGTGCTGAAATTCGTCGATTGGTATTGCGAGAAGCTTGACCATCATCTCGATGGCCTTTCCCGGTCGCCCAATCGCGACGGGCGGTCTTCATAATCGCCCCCGCCAGATCGGAGCGCACCACGCGGATCGGCTTTCTGCTGATCCCCGGCTTCGCGCTGCTGCCTTACGCTTCCGCGATTGAGCCGTTGCGCGCCGCCAACGCCATCGCGGAACACCCGCTCTATGAATGGCATCACCTGACACCGGAAGGAACGCCGGTCGAGGCGTCGAACGGCCTGACGGTGACGCCCGATCTCGACTGGGCGTCTTCGCGCGACCTCGACTGGTTGATTGTCTGCGCGGGTGCCTCGGCCATGAGCTTTCGCGATCCCACAACTCTGCGGCGTTTGGCGGTGCTGGCGCGGCAAGGCGTTCGGATGGGCGGGGTTTCGGCTGGTCCGTACATTCTCGCTCGCGCAGGGCTGCTGAACGGCTATCGCTTCACGCTGCATTGGGAATTGTCGGCCGGATTCAACGAGGAATTTCCCGACCTCAACTTGCGCAAATGTCTGTTCGAGATTGATCGCGATCGGCTCACCTGCTCGGGTGGAGCGGCGCCGCTGGACATGATGCATGCACTGATTGCCCACGAACATGGCAGCGCGCTCGCCATGGCGGTGAGTGACTGGTTCATGCAAACCGAAGTGCGTGAAGGTGGACATCCGCAACGCATGTCCGCTTCGGAGCGTTTCGGTGTCAGAAACCCGGCTCTCCTGCGAGTCCTCGCCTATATGGACGCCTATCTCGAACAGCCGGGGACGGGCGCGGAACTGTCAGCAGTCGCGGGCGTTTCCCTGCGCCAGGTCGAGCGGCTCTTCCGCAGGCATTTCGGCGTCACGCCCGCCGCCTATTATCTAAGGCTGCGTCTCGAACATGCCCGGATGCTGCTGCGTCAGACGCCGATGCCCATGGTGGAGGTCGCGCTGGCGACAGGCTTCGCGAATGCGAGCCATTTCGCCCATGCCTATCGCGCCATGTTCGGCCGCACCCCGAGTTCCGAGGCAACGCGCCCCGCCGGAAAGGCGACGCGTGCCCGAGAGACCTCACTCGCGGCAGGAAGTGCGATCCCGCTGTCGCGATCGCCGCCTTTGCCGCAAAGGGCACTGCCGTGACGCCTCCTTCATTGTTTGCGATCAGGAGGCGATATGCCTTTTCGGCCTGACCCGAAATCGATCGCGGGCACCGATCTTCCGGTGCATGAGCGAACGCAGGTTCTGGTTATCGGAGCAGGGCCCGCCGGTCTCGCGGCGGCGCTTCAGGCGGCTAGCCTCGGGCGGTCCGTCATCCTCGTTGATGAGAATCCATTGAGTGCCGAGACGATGGGCGAGAATGTTCCGCTGCATTTTGGTGGCGGCATGACGAATGCCGTGCGCAACCGCAATGCAATGCTTGAAGCCGTCGTCGAGAGCGAACCGGCATTCAGCGAGGCTTTCGACGCCGGCATCGATATTCGCCTCGGCACAACATGCTGGGGGGTGTATGCGCCTGGACCCGATGTTGGCTGGCTGCCTGGACCCGTCGCGGGGCTGATGGATGGCGATCGGTCCTGGATGGTCGGCGCGGAGCAGATCATCGTCGCGGCGGGCCGGCGCGATATGGGCCTCGCCTTCGCCGGATGGGAGAAGAACGGCGTTGTTGGCATCACGGCCGCCGTTCGGTTGGCGAAACGCTATGGCGCCTTACAGGCACGCCGGGCAGTGGTGCTGGGAAGCAGCACCGAGGCATTGCAGTCCGCGCTCGAACTGCGTGATGCGGGGGTCGAGATCGCCGCGGTCATTGACCACGTCTTCGAGCCACTCGGATCGCCAGTTTTGTGGGCGCAGTTGGCGGCTGGCGGAACGCGGGGGCTGTTTGGCTATGTGCCGCGCGAAGCGGTGGGTGCACAGGAATCCGTCGAGGCGGTGATCGCTTCTCCGTGGCGCGCGAGTGATTCCGATGGCGCCGAGCTGACGATTGCTTGCGATACGGTGCTGCTCGGCGTCGGCGCTGTTCCGGTCATCGAGTTGCTCGATTCCGTAGGCTGCCAAACGGTTTTCGACGGCGGACGAGGTGGTGTCGTTCCGGTTTTGGATGGCGCGCAGCGCACGACCAAAGTTGGCATCTTCGCGGTTGGCGACTGCGCCGGCATCTGGGCCGCGAAAACGCTTGATCCCGAGATCGCCCGCGCGGAAGGGCGCCGCGCCGCATCTCAGACAGAACAGGTGCAGGCGGAGACTAGCGGCGGCCCAACCCCCGATTTCGGCGAGTATCGTCTTCGCTGGGTACAGGCCGCGGTGATCGACTCCGAAGGCGCCGCCCACGTATGCCAATGCGAGGAAGTGACGGCGCATGAAATTCTCGAAGTCCGGCCGCCGCGCTATCTCGGATGGGAGGACCTGCCGCCTGCGAGTGAGGCGGATCCGGTGCGGCGGAATCGGCGCGACCTCCACAGCCTGCTCGGCGACTCGCCGCCGCATCCTGATCAGGTCAAGCGATTGACGCGCGCGGGGATGGGTGTTTGCCAGGGACGGCGATGCCGCGAACAAGTTGCCGCACTTCTTGCTCTGGCGGCCAATGTTCCTTTGGAGAGCATCCCCGCCGCGACCCATCGCGCGCCCGTTCGCCCTATGCGGCTGAACCTCGCCGCGCTCGCCTCTTCCGAATCTGCTGCCATGGCAGAGCACTGGGACACATGGTTTGGCATGCCGTCCCAATATGTTCCGTATTGGGATGTGCCTGAAACTTACACCGCAGGAGAACGCGATCAGGATGCGGAGGTGGCAAGCGAATGAGCCTGTCCCAGTCTCCGCGCGGAGCGACTGTTGCGGTGATCGGCGGTGGTGCGACGGGTTTGAGCGCGGGCTGGTGGCTGGCGCGCGAAGGTGTGGATGTTGTTGTGCTGGATCGCGGCATCATCGGATGGGGCGCGTCGGGACGCAACGGCGGAGGCTGCTCGCATCATTTCAGCCCGCTCTTTGTCGAGGAGCAGCGACTATGGCCGCAAATGGATGGGCTGCTCGGTTATCCGACTGAATTCCAGGCAAAGCGGATTCGCATCGCCTATGACGAGCACCAGCTTGAGCTTTACGGACGCGCCGTTCGCAACGCCGCACGACAGGGCTTCGCCTCGACCCTTCTCGATGCGCGAGAGGTTCTCGAGATGGTGCCGCTTGCCGGTGAGGATGCGGTCGGCGGTTATTTCTACGACTTCGGCGGTCATGCTAATCCGCACCGCACGGTTCAAGCCTATGCCTGGGCGATGCAGGATCTCGGCGGGCGGGTCATGCAGCATACCAGCGTGCGGGGTTTTCGGCGCGCCGGAGGCCGCGTGATTGGTGTGATGACTGACCAGGGCGAGATCGAATGCGATCAGGTCGTCATCGCAGCAGGCCCGGCAACCGGGCGGCTTGCGGCAATGCTGGATCTCGATGTGCCCATGGTTGCCGCTAGAGCCGAGATGATCGTGACCGAGCCGCTGCCGCTGATGCCGATTGGCGGCGTTGACGGCAACGGCCTGTATGGGCGGCAAACCCTGCGTGGCAACCTCGCCTATGGGGGCGGACCACACGAATGGATTGAATTCGGCGAGGCTGCCGGTCCGCCATCCAGTACGCCATTGATGGCGAATATCGCGGGGCGCCTGGCCCGGATGTTTCCACGAGCGGCACATGCCCGGATCATTCGAAGCTGGGCCGGCATTATCGAGAACACACCTGATGGGCGGCCGATACTGGACAAGCCGGAGGCGACCGGGAATGTCGTGATCGCGACATTGTCGAGCATCGGCTTCGGGCTTTCTCCGGCATCGGGGCGCGCTATTTGCGATCTTGTTTTGCGCGGCGCCTGCGGGTTTGCCGATATTTCCAGCTTCTCCCTCTCACGCTTCCGACGATTGGAAGCCGATTGGCAAAGCTTGCAGGGCTGGCGCGAGACAGTAACCGGGTGAATAGCCGGGGCTTGCTTTCTTCAGCCGCCGACCGGAATTCTTGGTCTTAAACCCTGGGTTGAGTAGCGTAGTTTTCCCGTTCCGCGTTCCTCAGAAGTTTCTCTCTTGTATGTGGAGTTCGCCATATTTCGTAAACCGTGGCCCATTTCCTGCATTACATTTGTTGTAACAAACGTGTTTGATGCGGGAACCGCTGGAAGGCGCCAAGCCGCGCCGACGGAACTGCCCCTTCGACGCCTGTACATCGTCACCACGGAGCTGCATCGCCGCACCTCCCAATAGGAGACCACCATGGCAGCCGATAGAAACTCGATCGAGAAACTCCGCCGCCGGCTTGACGCAATCGATAACGACCTGATTGATGAATTGGCGTCGGGCCGCATCGACCGCCGCACTTTTCTGCGCCAGGGAAGCCTGCTTGGCCTATCTCTTCCGCTGCTCGGTGGCGTGGCCTCCGCCTATGGGATGTTCGCGGAACCCAGCGCAGCGCGAGCGGCGGGAAAGCCGGGCGGCACGATCCGTGTCGGGCTGACGACACCCGCGGCCTCGATCAATCCGGTGACGATCGCGGATAATGGCGGTCTCGAACTTCTCATCCAGACCGGCGAGTTCCTGACGGTCCTGCGGCCGGATTTCACGTTGCGGCCGGTTCTCGCTGAGAGCTGGACGCATAATTCGGACGGTTCCGTCTGGACGTTCAAGCTGCGCAGCGGCGTGAAGTTCCACAGCGGTGCTACGATGAAGGCCGAAGACGTCGTCGCCAGCATCGATCGTCTTTGCGACCCGAAGAATGCATCCAATGCGCTTTCCGCGTTCAAGGGTATTCTGTCACCGGGCAATAGCAAGAAGGTCGATGACCTGACGGTCGCCTTCCATCTCGACACGCCGTATGGCGCATTTCCCTACGTGGTGTCCTCGGACAACTACAACTGCGTCATCCTCCCGGCGAGCTACAAGGGCGACTTCGAAAACAACTGGGATGGCACAGGACCGTTCAAGCTCGACAAATACAAGGCACGGGTCGGCGCGTCCTTTGTACGCAATCCGGATTATTGGGGCGCGAAGGCACTGCCTGATCGCACGGAGTTCACCTTCTACGCGGATCTGCAACCACAGATTCTCGCGATGCAGGGCGGCGAGGTCGATGTTCTGGCGCAGATCCCGGTATCGGGCGGGCAGGCACTTCTAAACGACCCACGCTTCGAGATCATTCGCGAGCGCAGCTCCGGCCATGAGCAAGTTCATATGCGGTGCGATGTCGGCCCCTTCGCCGATAAGCGCGTACGGCAGGCTCTGGCGCTGACGCTCAACCGAGCGAAGCTGGTCAAGGGACTGTTCCGTGGCCTGGCGGTTGTCGGCAATGACAGCCCCTTTGCCCCCGCTTTTCCGATGACCGATCACTCCTTGCCGCAACGCGAGCAGGATCTTGGCAAAGCGAAGCAATTGCTGGCTGCCGCCGGTGTTCCAAAGGGCTTCAAGGTCACGCTGACAACCGAGCAATATATCGAAATTCCGGACTACGCCGTACTGATCCAGGACTTCGCGAAGCATGTCGGCATTGACATCAAACTGAATGTCGAGAATCAGAGCGCCTATTACGGCACGGCGGTCTTCGGCAAATCCGACTGGCTCGATAGCACCCTGGGCATCACGGATTATGGTCATCGCGGCGTGCCGAATGTCTTCATGCGCGCGCCGCTGCTCAGCGACGGCACCTGGAACGCGGCGCATTTCAAGAACCCGACCTATGACGCGCTTGTCGGCCAATACGGCAAGGCACCCGACCTCGGCGGTCAACGTGTGCTCGCAAAGCAGATCCAAACGCTGCTGCTCGACGAGACGCCGATCATCTTCGCCTATTTCTACGATTACCTTGTGCCGGTGAAGAAGGGCCTGACCGGTATTCCTCCAATCGCCAACCGCCTTTTCCTGTCGCAAGCCACCTTCGGCTGAGCCGTGCGCCAGCACCCGAACCCAAGGAGATTCCGTTGAAGAAGTTCCTGCTCGGACTGTTCTTCGCGACCAGTCTGGCGTCTTTTGCTCATGCCGATGGCATCAAGATTCTGAACAATGATGCGCATTATCCTGAAGGGCCAGTTTGGTACAAGGGCAAGCTCTGGTACATCGAATATGACCGCAACACGATCACAACCTGGGACGGCACGAAGAACGTCATCTTCAATACCGACAAGGGTTGCGGCGAATCCGCCGTGGTTCCCACCGTGCGCGGCGACTTCATCGTCACCTGCTACGATAACGGCACGATCGGGCGAGTTTCGGCCGAGGGCAAGACGCTGAAACCCTATACGCAGGACAAGGATGGCAACAAGTTCGTCGGGCCGAATGATTTCGCCCCGGACAAGAAGGGCGGGATCTATTTCACCGCCTCGGGCGATCAGGGACCGGTGATCGACGGCAAGGTATTCTACATCGCCAAAGACGAAACCATCACGCAGGAGGCGGTGGATCTGCATAATGCCAATGGTCTCGTGGTCTCGAACGACGGAAAGATCCTCTATGTCGTCGAAACCGAGGATAACAGGCTGCTGCAATTCAAGATCGCCGAGGACGGCTCACTATCGGATCGGCGCGTTTTCCTGAACCTGGATGATCTTACCAACCATGTCGTGCATATCTGGCCGGATGGCGTGAAGATCGACTCGAAGGGCGAGATCTACATCGGGCAGAGTCCGCGTGACGTGAAGGCTCCCCTGGTCGGGAAGATCTTTATCGTGAACGCGGACGGCAAGCTGCTTCGCACGCTGAGCCTGCCATCCCCTCAAGTGCCGAACCTGGCTTTCAGTCCTGACGACAAGACGGTTTATGTGACGGCGCTCGATCAGATCGACAAATCCCCTTACCTTGGCAAGATTTATTCCATCCCGAACCAGTAGGATGGCATGTCTTTAGCTTGAACCCTGCTCGTTCCACCACGTCATGCTCGGCGAAGGCCGGGCATCCACGCCCTGCTTGCGTGACAAGGCAAGGCGTGGATGGCACGGGGTGCCCCCGCGCGCCTTCGTGTGCCATGTCGGGTCGTTTGGGTTACGGTACTGTATGAGATCGTCACGTTCTGCGGCCGAACCCGTCGCTGGGTAACAGATGGATGCGCGCAACAGTTGCCGCCTCCACTGCCTCGTCGGAAAATAACAGCGGCACGCAATCGCCGGCGGCCCAGAGCGGCGTGAGATCGTCATAGTGTCGGGAGGCGGGATTGCCCGCTTGGCCCGGCGCGTTGATGGCGAGGCTGCGATCCCAGTCTCCTACATCCAGAACCATGCGGAACGACGCGCCGAAAATGATACCGAAATCCGTATCGCGATATTCGGCGAGACCGACGGTCGTGTTCGACCCGCCGATCGGCACGGGACCGACGTCAAGTCTACGCCCGCCGATTTCCGGAAGAATCTGCCCAAGCGCGTGAGCGAAGCGCAGTTGGTGCAGCCGCCCCCAGGCCCATGCGGCGCGATCCGGACCCATCAGCCGCGCGCAATCCTCATCCGCCGCCGCCAGCGTGTCGCGCATCAGCGCATCCCGCGCCGCCTCGGTCCAATGTGGCGCGGAATGCTCTAGGGCGCCAAGAACGGAAACCTCGTCGCCGATAGCGATCAAAGCCGCGACCGCCGGCGAGGGCGCCAGTGCCGCGACGACGCCGGGCAGCAGATGGCGGCTCCACCAAACCTCGAAGAGCGCAGCGGCGGCACTATCAGCGGTGATTCGCCTGTCCCAATCGACGAAAACCGGATGGCCGAGCCCGCGCGCCGCGACCAAAGCCAGGAGGCGCCTGGCAGGTTCGGAGGCGAGATCGCTCTGCAGGCGCCGCGACAGGTCGAGGCTCATCGGCTTCACCTCGGCCAGCAGCGTATGCAGGCGGTCGGCGCGGAATGGCTCGCTCCATTCGAAACCGAGGCGGCGCTGCGCGTTGGGATAATCGGGCGGCAGGTTCATCTCGTTGGCGGTGGCGATGAAGCCCTGCGGCGGATCGAGGCGGCCGGGAAGATCGGCGCCGGGGTGGAAGCCATCCCATTCGTAACGGCCATCGCCCGGGACAGGGCTCAGCCCGTCCCAATTCGCGCGGCGAGGCACGGCGGCGGCGACCCGCCAGCCGATATGGCCGGCGGTATCGGCATGAACCTGATTGACCGGCGGCACCTTCCAGTGATCGAGCGCCGCGGTGAATTCTCCCGCCGTCTTCGCATCGAGGTAACGGAGGCTGCCGAGATAGGCAGCGGCACCCGGCTCCGACCAGACGCTGCGGACGGCATAGGCGCGGTGATGCGCCGCGTCCTCGCAGATCACCGGACCGTGGCGCGTGAACGCGAGCTTCACCGGCTGGTCGGCTTCGCCACGCACAGGAATGTAATCGGTGATGATCCGCATCGTCTCCCAGCCGTCGCCGTAACGGTAGCGCGTGGGGTCGGCCGGGTCCGTCTCGTAGACCATGAGGTCTTCCTGGTCGGCCGGGAAGATCGTCAGCGCGAAGGCGAGGTCGGCGTTGTGGCCGAGGGAGACGCCGGGCAGAGCAGGCTCCCCGGCGCCGATCACATCCAGCCCCGGCGCGGTCAGATGGGCGATGTAGCGTAGCGAGGGCGTGCCATAGGCGCGGTGCGGGTCGCTCGCCAGGATCGGGCGGCCGGTTTCCGTACGCGTGCCGGAAACGACCCAGTTGTTCGAGCCTTCGGCCGCCGGCGCCGGGTTGCCGCCAGCGCCGCGCGTGACCCGGCCAGTGTCGTCGAGCCTGGTCCATGCCCAGGCGGCATCCAGCGTCGCCGCACGGCGTTCCGGCGAGATGCTCGGCTCGGCTCTCGCCAGCAGATGTTGCGCGAGCAGGTCGGGGGGTAGCGGCGCATCAAGCTTTGGCACCTCGATCGGCGTCCAGTCGGGCGAGAGGTGACGGCGGAGGGCGTCGGCGGCCACATCGCCGCCAGCCTGGGTGACGCGGGCACGCGCGACCTCCGACGCGAGATTGGCTACGAGCGCATGGCTGCGGATGCGCACCACGTCCTCGGCCTGCCAACGGGCCGGCGTCAGGCCGAGTGCTGGGAATTCGGGGGGCATCAGGCGTGCGTCGGTCTCGGCGAGGGTCACGAAAGCGTTGATACCGGCGACGAAGGCCGTGACGATCTGCTTGGCTTCCGGCCCATTCGCCGCCCATTCGGCGTCCATGTCGCCGCGATAGAGGAACAGGCGGCAGGCCCGGTCCTGAGCCAGGAAGCCGGGGCCGTGATCTGCCGCCAGCAAGCCAAGGCCACGCTTGCGCCAAAGATCGAGTTGCCAAAGCCGGTCCCGCGCGGCGTTGAAGCCCTGGACCAGGAAGGCATCCAGCCGGGAGGCCGCGCGGATATGCGGAATACCCCAGCGATCCACCCTGATTTCCGCAGGGCCGGTGAGGCCAGGGATGCTGTAGGTCCGGTCAGTCATAGGTCTGCGGGATGGCGGCGAGCGAGGCGGGTGAGTTCATGCTGCTTTTCCATGGTCGTCCGCCAGCTTAAGGGGGGCGACGCTCGCTCCACAACTCGCCCAGGCGACGCTTGCCCAGGTCGCGGGGCCGTGCGCGCTGGCCTTTGGGGCACGGCGCTGGCCTGGCATGCCAGATTCACGGTAGGCTAGGTCTGTCTTCCCCCGCTGTATGACGGGGACGGACAAGCCTTCCCTCGGCGGTTCGTCCTAGGGAGCGTTGGTGGCGGCTGCGAAAACCGGCACAGCGAGCAAACCGAAACGAAAGCTCTTCGCGGGAAGCGCATGACGATCTCTCGACCATCTCCTCTCTCCGAGCTTTTGCAGGGCGTGGCGCCGTGGGACGAGGAAACCGCCCGCCAAATCCTCGCTACGCATGGCGGGTTGGAAGGACCGCTTCTGCCCATCCTGCATGCGCTTCAGGAGGCCTTCGGGCATGTCCCGCGTGCCGCCGTGCCGCTGATCGCGGAGCATCTCAACCTTTCCCGCGCCGAGGTCCTGGGCGTGGTGAGCTTCTACCAGGATTTCCGTGAGGCGCCTCCCGGCCGCCATGTGCTGAAGCTGTGCCGCGCCGAGGCTTGCCAGTCGATGGGCGCCGTCGCCCTGGCCGCCGATGTGCTTGGCCGCTTGGAGCTCGACTGGGGCGGCACGACCGCCGATGGCGCGCTGACCGTGGAAGCCGCCTTCTGCCTCGGCCTCTGTGCCTGCGCCCCGGCGGCATTGCTGGATGGCGAGCCGCTGGCCCGGCTGACGCCGCCTCTTCTCGCCCAAGTCACGGACGCCCTGGCGGCGGAGGCCGTGGCATGACGAGGCTCTACCTCCCTTGCGACGCGGCGGCCGTGGCGCTCGGCGCCGATCAGGTGATGCGAGTGCTGGAGCGTGAGGCGGCGGCGCGGGGCCTCACCCTCGATGTGATTCGCACCGGCACGCGCGGCGCGGTGTGGCTGGAACCGTTGCTGGAAGTCGAAACGCCCGAGGGGCGCATCGGCTACGGGCCGGTCACCACGGCGGATGTCGTGGGTCTGCTCGATACGGGGATGCTGACGGGCGGCGACCATCCCAAGCGGATTGGCCGGCCGGAAGACCACCCCTGGTTCGCGCGCCAGACGCGCCTGACCTTCGCGCGCTGCGGCATCGTCGATCCGGCCTCGGTCGAGGATTATCGCGCCCATGGCGGCTATGCCGGGCTCGACCGCGCTCTGGCCGCCGAGGGGCCTGTCATCATCGATGAGGTGAAGCTATCGGGTCTGCGCGGCCGGGGCGGCGCGGGCTTTCCCACCGGCATCAAGTGGAACACCGTGGCGCTGGCCCAGGCCGACCGCAAATACATCGTCTGCAATGCCGATGAGGGCGACAGCGGCACCTTCGCCGACCGCATGCTGATGGAAGGCGATCCGCTGTCCCTCATCGAGGGCATGACCATCGCCGCCGTGGCCGTGGGCGCCACCAAGGGCTTCATCTACACGCGGTCCGAATATCCCCACGCCATCCGCGCGCTGAACCGCGCCATCGCCGCGGCACAGCGAGCGGGCTATCTCGGCGCCGATATCCAAGGCTCCGGCCACGCCTTCGATATCGAGGTGCGGATGGGCGCGGGCGCCTATATCTGCGGCGAGGAAACCTCCTTGCTCGACAGTCTGGAAGGCAAGCGCGGCATGGTGCGCGCGAAGCCGCCACTGCCGGCGATCCAAGGGCTGTTCGGCAAACCCACCGTGGTCAACAATGTTCTTTCCCTGGCGAGCGTGCCCTGGATCATGGCGAACGGCGCGGCTGCCTATGCCGCTTTGGGGATGGGCCGGTCACTCGGCACCCTGCCGGTGCAGCTCGCGGGCAATGTCGCGCGCGGCGGCCTCATCGAACTGCCCTTCGGCGTGAGCTTGCGGGAAATCGTCGAGGATTGGGGCCAGGGCACACGCACCGGCCGGCCCTTTCGCGCGGTTCAGGTCGGCGGGCCTCTGGGTGCCTATTTTCCGGATGCGATGCTCGACACGCCACTGGATTACGAGGCTTTCGCCAAGGCAGGCGGGTTGCTCGGCCATGGCGGTGTCACGGTCTTCGATGACAGCGTGGATCTCGCCGCCCAGGCGCGCTTCGCCTTCGAATTCTGCGCCCATGAAAGCTGCGGCAAATGCACGCCCTGCCGCATCGGCGCGGTACGTGGCGTCGAAGTGATGGACCGCATCACGGCCGGCGTCGATCTCGACCGCAACTTCGCGGTGCTCGATGATCTGTGCGAACTCATGACCGACGCATCGCTCTGCGCCATGGGCGGCCTGACACCGGTGCCGGTGCGCAGCGCCCTTACCCATTTCCCCGAGGATTTCGATCGTGCGCGGCACCTGCCAGCGGCGGCGGAGTAAGCGAATGACGATGGCGAAAACGAGGAGGGCATCAGCATGTCCCTGATCCGCGAAACCGATTACGGCACGCCGATCCGTCTTTCGCCGGAACGCGTGACGCTCACCATCGACGGCCAGGCGGTTTCCGTGCCGCGCGGTACCTCGGTCATGGCGGCGGCGATGGGCCTCGGCACGCAGATCCCAAAGCTTTGCGCCACCGATAATCTGGAGCCCTTCGGGTCTTGCCGCCTGTGCCTCGTGCAGATCGAGGGACGGCGCGGCTATCCGGCCTCCTGCACAACGCCGGCCGAAGAAAACATGGTGGTGCATACCCAATCGCCAGAGATCGCCAAGCGCCGCAAAGGTGTCATGGAGCTCTATATCTCCGACCATCCGCTGGATTGCCTGACCTGCTCGGCCAATGGCGATTGCGAGTTGCAGGACATGGCAGGCAAAGTGGGCCTGCGCGAGGTCCGCTACGGCTATGACGGCGCCAACCATCTCAGCGCCGCGAAGGACGAGAGCAACCCGTATTTCACCTTCGAGGCGTCGAAATGCATCGCCTGCTCGCGCTGCGTCCGCGCCTGCGAGGAAGTGCAAGGCACCTTCGCGCTGACCATGCTGGCGCGTGGCTTCGATTCGAAGATTTCGCCCGGCGGCACCGACTTCATGGGCTCGGAATGCGTCTCCTGTGGCGCCTGCGTGCAGGCCTGCCCGACCGCGACGCTGAACGAGAAAAGCGTCATCGAAATCGGCGTGCCGGAACATTCCGTTGTCACCACCTGCGCCTATTGCGGCGTCGGCTGTTCCTTCAAGGCGGAGATGAAGGGCGAGACCGTCGTGCGCATGGTGCCGTTCAAGGACGGCAAGGCCAATGCCGGGCATAGCTGCGTGAAAGGCCGCTTCGCTTTCGGCTATGCGACGCATAAGGACCGCAAGACCAAGCCGATGATCCGCGCCAAGATCACCGATCCCTGGCGTGAAGTCACCTGGAAGGAAGCGATCGACCACGCGGCCTCCGAGTTCAAGCGCATTCAGGCGGAATATGGCCGCGACTCGATCGGCGGCATCACGTCCTCTCGCTGCACCAACGAGGAAACCTATCTCGTCCAGAAACTCGTGCGCGGTGCCTTCGGCAATAATAACGTCGATACCTGCGCCCGGGTCTGCCACTCGCCGACCGGCTACGGGCTTATGTCGACGCTCGGCACCTCGGCTGGCACGCAGGATTTCGCTTCGGTCGATCATGCCGATGTCGTCCTGGTGATCGGCGCCAACCCGACGGATGGGCATCCGGTCTTCGCCTCCCGCATGAAGCGGCGTTTGCGAGCGGGGGCCAGGCTGATCGTCGCCGATCCGCGCCGCATCGATCTGGTGCGCACGCCGCATGTCGCGGCCGATTATCACCTGCAGCTCATGCCGGGCTCAAATGTCGCGCTGCTCAATGCGATGGCGCATGTCGTGGTGACGGAAGGGCTGATCGACGAGGATTACGTCCGCGCCCGCTGCGAAATGCCGGCCTTCGAGACCTGGGCGCGCTTCGTCGCGCGGCCTGACAATGCGCCCGAGGCCGTGCAGGACGTAACCGGTGTTCCCGCCGCCGACGTTCGTGGAGCGGCACGACTCTACGCAACCGGCGGCAATGCGGGGATCTATTACGGCCTCGGCGTCACGGAACACAGCCAGGGCTCGACCACCGTCATGGCCATGGCGAATCTCGCGATGGTGACCGGGAATATCGGAAAACTCGGCGCTGGCGTTAATCCCCTGCGCGGGCAGAATAACGTGCAGGGCTCCTGCGACATGGGCAGCTTTCCGCACGAATTCCCGGGTTACCGCCATGTGGCAAATGACGCGGTGCGCGAAAGCTTCGAGGCGATCTGGGGTGTGCCGCTTTCCGGCGAGCCGGGCCTGCGGATTCCCAATATGCTGGACGAAGCGGTGGGCGGCGGCTTCAAGGGCCTCTATATCCAGGGCGAGGACATCGCGCAGTCGGATCCGGACACGCAGCATGTCACCGCCGGGCTGCGCGCCATGGAATGCGTCGTCATCCAGGATTTGTTCCTGAACGAGACCGCGAAATACGCCCACGTCTTCCTGCCGGGTTCGTCTTTCCTGGAGAAGGACGGCACCTTCACCAATGCCGAGCGCCGGATCAACCGCGTGCGCCGCGTCATGACTCCGCTGGGCGGTCTCGCGGATTGGGAGGCGACGATGGCTCTCTCCAATGCGCTGGGCTTCCCCATGAACTACACGCATCCGTCCGAGATCATGGACGAGGTCGCGCGGCTCACGCCGACTTTCTCCGGGGTGTCGTATCAGAAGCTCGACACGCTGGGTTCGATCCAGTGGCCCTGCAACGAGGCGTCGCCGACCGGCACGCCGATGATGCATGTCGATCGCTTCGTGCGCGGGCAAGGGCGTTTCATGATCACGGAATTCGTGCCGACGGAGGAACGCACCGGCGCGCGTTTCCCGCTGATCCTCACCACCGGCCGCATCCTCAGCCAATACAATGTCGGCGCGCAGACGCGCAGGACCGAGAATAGCCGCTGGCATGAGGAGGATGTGCTCGAAATCCACCCCTTCGACGCCGAGCATCGCGGCATCAAGAACGGCGAACTGGTCTCGCTCGCCAGCCGTTCGGGCGACATTACATTGCCCGCGCGGATCAGCGAGCGGATGCAGCCGGGCGTGGTTTATACGACCTTCCACCATGCCTCGACGGGCGCGAATGTGGTGACGACGGATCACACCGACTGGGCGACCAATTGCCCGGAATACAAGGTGACGGCGGTGCAGGTGCGCCGCACGAACCATATCTCCGCCTGGCAGGAGAAAAACGCGGAGGAGGATTTCAGCCTGATGCGCCTAGCCTCGCTCGAAGAGGCGCCCGCCGAGTGAGCGGCGACGACAAGCTGATCCGCATGGCGAACCAGATCGCCAGCTTCTTCCGCTCCTATCCGGATGACGAGGCCATGGCGGGCATCGCCAAGCATCTCGAATCCTTTTGGACGCCGAAGATGCGACGCACCTTCGCGGCGCAGATCGCGGCAGGCGCGCCGGGAATCGATCCGCTGGTGGTGAGCGCTTTGGCTGCGGATAGTCCGGCGGAAAACCCGGCGCGGAAGGAAACCGCGGGTCCTGACGAGGTTGGTCAGATGGCAAGCGACGCCGGTTGAGGAAAAGCGCGTGACGCAACCGGCCCCTCGGTCGTGGCACCGTCCATGACGAGCCTTCTCGACGGCGATTACGACACCATCATCGTAGGCGCCGGAACCGCCGGCTGCATCGTGGCGAACCGGCTTTCCGCCGATCCGCGCCGCCGGGTCCTGCTGCTGGAGGCAGGCGGCATGGACAATTGGATTTGGTTCCACATCCCGGTCGGCTATCTCTTCGCCATCGGCAATCCGCGCGCCGACTGGATGTTCCGCACGGAACCCGAAGCCGGGCTCAACGGCCGGTCGCTTGCCTATCCGCGCGGCCGGGTCATCGGCGGGTCATCCTCGATCAACGCGATGGTCGCGATGCGCGGGCAGGGGGCGGATTACGACCATTGGCGGCAGCTCGGCTTGACCGGCTGGGGATGGGACGACGTGCTGCCAGCGTTCAAGCGGCTGGAGGACCATTTTCTCGGCGCGAGCGAATTCCATGGCGTCGGCGGCGGCTGGCGCGTCGAGGCGCCGCGCATCGCCTGGGCGGTGCTAGAAGCGGTGCGTGAGGCGGCGGCGCAGATGGGCATCCGTAAGATCGACGACTTCAATACCGGCGATAACGAGGGTTCCGGGCCGTTCCACGTCAACCAGAAACATGGTCGCCGCTGGTCGGCCGCACGCGGTTTTCTCAAGCCGGTTCTGCACCGCCCGAATCTGCGACTGGAAACCGGCGTGCATGTCGAGCGCGTGATTTTCGAGGGCAAGCGAGCCACGGGTATCCGTTTCCTGCGTAACGGCGCGCGCACCGAGGCGAAAGCGCGGGAGGTGATCCTTTGCGCGGGCGCCATCGGCTCGCCGCAAATCCTGCAGCTTTCGGGCGTCGGCGATGCGGAGGCGATTGCCCCGCACGGCATCGCGATGGTTCACGCGCTGCGCGGCGTCGGCGGCAATTTGCAGGACCATCTTCAGCAGCGCGCCATCTACAAGATGCGCGGCGTGCGGACGATGAACGACATCTATTATTCGCTGTTCCGGCGTGGCTGGATGGGCATCGACTACGCGCTGCGCCGGCGAGGACCACTGACCATGGCGCCGTCGCAATTGGGGATCTTCACGCGATCCGATCCGCGACAGGAGCGCGCCAACATCCAGTTTCACATTCAACCGTTGTCGCTCGACAAGTTCGGCGATCCGCTCCATCGCTTCGCCGCCATTACGGTCTCGGCCTGCAACCTGCGCCCGACCTCGCGCGGCACGGTTCGGCTGCGCTCCGCCGAGCCGCGCGACGCGCCCATGATCGCGCCGCATTATCTGACGACGGAAGAGGATCGCCGCGTCGCGGCCGACGCCATCCGCGTGACGCGGCGGCTGATGTCGCAGAAGGCGGTCGCGCCCTTCTCGCCCGAGGAATACCTGCCCGGCCCGACGGTGGGCGATGACGACGAGTCGCTCCATCGCGCGGCGGGCATTATCGGCACGACGATCTTCCACCCCGTCGGCACGGCGAAGATGGGGCTGCCGAGCGATCCGCTCGCGGTGGTCGATGAACGTCTTCGCGTGCTGGGAATCGCGGGCCTCCGCGTCATCGACGCGTCGATCATGCCGACCATCACCTCGGGCAATACCAACACGCCCACCGCCATGATCGCTGAACAAGGTGCGAAGATGGTCGTTGAAGATAGCAATTGGAAACCGATCGGTAAGTATTCGTCCAGTATTTGCGGTGTTTGCACTCAATGAGACGGATGTCGGCATGTACGCGCCAGCGCTCAACGGAACAACCCCGCTATCGGCGGGTTCGCAAATGGGTTCCATCGCTGGTCCGTTTTTCCCGGTGGCTCCCCCCGTCCAAATTGGCTCTCAGCTCTTATCGCTTCCCGGGCAGGTCCCCGCAGTAAGACAGACGGCTGCCTCGTATCTTCCCATCGCGAGCAACAATCTCACAGATCTCCAAAGCTACTACCTCAGACTCCAGACCGAGGGACTCGTGCAACGCCTTATGGAGATGGACGATTTTCGCTCCGCGCCGAGATCCACCAACGGGGTGGTCGATGGTTTCCTCGAAGACGTCAGGTTTGCCTTCAAGAATGGCAATAGCGGCCAAAGAGCAGGTGAATTTCAGGGCGTCCTCAAAGCATTGCAAGCGGCCAGAGACTTCAACGCCAGGATGAGGAACACGCGGGAACAGGCTACTTACTGGGCTATGGCGCAGAACTGGCGCCTCGTGCCGTACGTCGAGGAGGCGCTCTCGGATTGCAGGCGCAGCGTGCTGAAGGAGCTCTATCGCGGCCTGCCGATTCGAGACGACCTGATCAACTTTGAGATGGTCAAAAGGAAAGCGGCGGCATCCGCGCAGGTCGCGGGCCTGCTGCCATCGCCGCCAATAACGACCTCAACGACCTCAACGACCTCAACGACCTCAACGACCTCAACGACCTCAACGACGAGTTCCATCTCGCAGTCAGCGATCGACAAATATTTTTTGGATGTTGATCGGCAGCCAACCATTCCCGCTCAGGACTGGGCAAATGGCGAGTTTTTCTTTCCCTCGCTGGATCACCTGCTCAAAGTGGGCCTTCGCGGGTCCGAAGTTCATGGGCAAAGCTGGACCCATTATAATAGAGGGCCAGCTCCAGGCGTGATTACATTCACTCAACCAAGCACAGTAAACTACAGTCAAAATTTGGCGGACCTGCCTTCAAACGTCACCAAATATATCTTCTCGAATCCTTTTCCCACTGCCGTCCTGTTGCGGCAGGATGCTTACAGCTTCAACGGCATCCACTGGCTCCCAAACCCAAATCCCACCAATAAATATCTTGAGAGCATAAAGCATGCCCGCTTCCAGGCGCTGGTCGAGCGGGGCCGAGCCGCCGTCAACGGCCGAGGATAACGCGCTGATCAAACGTAGTCGTTCAGAGCGCCTTCACGAGATCCGGCAGCAGCGTGAACAGATCGCCGACCAAGCCGTAATCGGCGACCTGAAAAATCGGCGCCTCAGCATCCTTGTTGATGGCGACGATGATCTTGCTGTCCTTCATGCCGGCGAGATGCTGGATTGCGCCCGAAATGCCAACGGCGATGTACAGATCCGGCGCGACCACCTTGCCGGTCTGCCCGACCTGCTGGTCATTCGGCGCATAACCCGCATCGACGGCCGCGCGCGAAGCACCAATGGCCGCGCCCAGCTTGTCGGCGAGCGGGATAATGAACTCCTGAAACTTTTCCGAGGAGCCCAGCGCCCGGCCGCCCGAAACGACGATCTTGGCCGAGGGCAATTCAGGCCGCTCCGACCGCGACAGGCTCTCGCCGACGAAGCCAGACAGACCCGGATCCGCCGCCGCCGTCACACTGTCGATCGGCGCGGAGCCGCTGCTCTCCGCCGGCGCGAAGGTTGCCGTACGTATTGTCAGCACCTTCTTCGCGTCAGCCGACTGCACCGTCTGGATGGCATTACCGGCATAGATCGGCCGCTCGAAAGTGTCCGCGCTGATGACGCGAATGACGTCCGACACCTGCATGACGTCGAGCAGGGCCGCGACGCGCGGCATCACCGATTTGCCCATGGCTGTCGCGGGCGCGGCCAGCACATCATATTCGGGCGCCAGCGAGACCAGCAGCGCCGCCAATGGCTCGGCGAGCTGATGGGCGAGCGCCGCATCCTCGGCCAGCCGCACGCGCGAAACCCCCGCGAGCTTGGCGGCTTGCTCAGCGGCGGCGCGGGCGCCCTGCCCGGCAACCAGTACATCGACCTCACCGCCCAGCGCCTGAGCGGCGGTGACGGCGCGGGCCGTGACCTCCTTGAGGCTGGCATTGTCGTGATCCGCCAGAACGAGCGTCTTCATCAGCCTATCCTCTTCCGTCCGGCAAGCCGGCGTTCTCAGTCCCGTCGTGCTTGCGTCAGATCACGCCGGCTTCGTCGCGCAGCTTGGCGACAAGCTCGCCGACCGATCCCACGATAACGCCAGCCTTACGGCCCGCCGGCTCGACGGTCTTCAGCACCTTGAGCCGAGGCGTGGTGTCGATGCCGAAATCCGCCGCCTTCTTCATCTCGATCGGCTTTTTCTTGGCCTTCATGATGTTGGGCAGGCTCGCATAGCGCGGCTCGTTGAGACGCAGATCCGTCGTCACGATAGCCGGCAGCTTCAGGTCGACGGTCTGCAATCCGCCATCGACTTCCCGCGTCACCGCGATCCGGCCATCTCCGATCTCGATCTTCGAGGCATAGGTGCCCTGGGACCAGCCCAGCAGCGCCGACAACATCTGGCCCGTCTGGCCGCAATCATCGTCGATCGCCTGCTTGCCGAGGATTACCAGGCCGGGCTGCTCCTGCTCCACGATCGCCTTGAGGATCTTGGCGACCGTCAGCGGTTCCACCGCTTCCGTGACTTCGACCAGGATGCCGCGGTCGGCGCCCATGGCGAGCGCGGTGCGGATGGTTTCCTGCGATTGCAGCGGACCGATGGAGACGGCCACGATCTCGGTCGCCTTGCCGGCTTCGCGCAGACGCAGCGCTTCCTCGACGGCGATCTCGTCGAACGGGTTCATCGACATCTTGACATTGGCGAGCTCGACGCCGGAGCCATCCGCCTTCACCCGGACGCGGACGTTGTAATCCACCACCCGCTTAACCGGCACCAGGATCTTCATCAGGCCTCCACCGCCACACACTCGCTACGAGTTCAGGGGCCTTCCTATCGTCCCAAGAAGCCCCCGCGCAACCCGCCCCCTCCTGGCGCTTTGCTCAGACGGCGACTGGATCGGAAACGACAGCGGCGGCGGCCGAATGCGACAGGCGGCGCGCAGTGGCCGCCGGATGGGGGTCGGCAAGGAGCGGACCCTCGCCGAACAGCTTGTCCCGCAAGGTGCCGGGGGCATAGGCCGTCTTGTAGAGGCCACGCGATTGCAGCTCGGGGACCAGCAAGTTCACCGCATCCTCGAAGCTCTCGGGCAGCAGGGCATAGGCGAGGTTGAAGCCGTCGACGTCGGTTTCCTTTATCCAGGCCTGCATCGTCTCCGCGACATCGGAGGGGCTGCCGACGAAGACCGGTCCGGCGCCACCGATCGCGACATGCTCGGCCACTTCCCGCACCGTCCATTCACGGCCGGGATCGCCCCGGGTGAAGTTCTCCATCGCCGCGCGGCCGGCGTCGTTCTCGATGAAGCGGATCTTCTGGTCGAAGGCATAGCCGGCGAAGTCCACGCCCATCCAACCGCCCATGAGCACCAGGGCGCCCTCGTGATCGACATAGTCGCGGTAGTCGGCAAGTTTTTCGCGCGCCTGGGCGGTGGTCGGCGCCACGACGACGGTCGCGAGGGCGAAAACCTTGATGCTATCCGGCCGGCGCCCAGCCGCGACCAACGCCGCGCGCAGCTTGGCGACGCGCGGCCCGATGACCGCCGCGGAGGGGCCAGAGACAAAGACGCATTCGGCGTGACGCGCCGCGAAAGCCTGGCCCGGCGGGGAACTGCCGGCCTGGTACAGCATCGGCGTCCGCTGGGGCGAGGGCTCGCAGAGATGCAGCGCCTCCATACTGAGATGTTCGCTGGAATGACGCACCACATGCACGCGGCTGGGGTCGCCATAGCCGCGCACGGGATCGGCGACCACCGCGCCCTCCTCCCAGCTCTGCTCCCACAACTTGTAGATCGCCGTCATATAATCCTCGGCGATGGCATAGCGGTCGTCATGGGCGCGCTGGCGTGGCTGGCCCAGGGCGCGAGCGGCGCTGTCGAGATAGCTCGTCACGATATTCCAGCCGACGCGGCCATCTGTAAGGTGATCCAGCGTCGAAAGACGCCGCGCCATGAGATAGGGCGGCTCGTAGCTGAGCGAGACGGTGACGCCGAAACCGAGGTTTTGGGTGACGGCGGCCATCGCGGGGATCAGCATCATAGGATCGTTGGTCGGCAATTGCGCGCCGCTACGAACCGCCCCATCCGCATTGCCGCCATAGACGTCGTAGGGACCCAGCACATCGGCGAGGAACACCCCGTCGAACAGCCCACGCTCCCACAGCTTCGCGAGTTCCAGCCAGATCGGCAGGCGATTGAACTCGCGCGAACGGTCGCGGGGGTGACGCCACAGCCCCGGCGACTGATGCGTGAGGGTGTTCATCGCGAAGGCGTTGAGCAGGATGGGCTTGGTCATCTGCGTCCAATCAGCGCGGCTCGTTCCGCAAGTGTCGCTCTTCGCTGGCCCCGCTCAGATCCAGCTATGCACCGGGGGTGGCGTGCCATTGAGTGCGTAGTCGCCGACCGCGAAGTATTTCCAGCGGACCGGATCGTGCAGCGTATGCACGCGCGCGTTCCGCCAATGCCGGTCGAAATTGTATTTACCCAGCGTAGAACTGGTGCCCGCAAGCTCGAACAAGCTGTTCGTCGCATGCATGGCGACCTCCGTTGTCACCACCTTCGCTTCCGCCACCGCGATGGAGGCGCGGGCGATGCTTTCCGGATTCTCGTCCAGCAGCACCTCATCGATGATGCGACCGGCGCGTTCCAGCATCATCTCCGCCGCGTGCAGCCGGATCTGCGTGTCGCCGATCTGGCTGATGGTGAAAGGATCCTCGGCGGCCTTCTCCTTGCCGCTGTCGATCCAGGGCCGCGACTTCGTGCGCACGAACTCCATCGTATCCGCGAGGGCCCCCGCCGCGATGCCCGCATCGATGGCAGCCTGCATGATCTGGGAGACAGGTCCATAAACGGTGGGCTTATCGCCCAATCCATTCAGCCCGATGACATCGAAAGCCGAGATCCGCACATGGTCGAGCCTGACCGTGCCGCTAGCCGTCGTGCGCTGCCCGAAGCTCGACCAGTCATCGATCACGGTAAGGCCAGGGGCATTGCGCGGCACTATGGCGCGGAGCACAGCACCGTCCTCGGTCCGCATCACCACCGGCACGAGATGCGCGAATAGCGCGCCAGTACAGTAGAACTTGGTGCCTTCGAGAACGAAGCCGCCGCCATCCGGGATGATACGGGTCTTCCACTCGGCGGCCGTCTTGGTTCCCACTTCGACCAGCGCATTGCCGTAGCGATAGCCCTCCAGAACCTTGCCGAAGAAGTAGCGCTTCCGCTCCTCGTCAGGTTCGGCGCGCAGGAGGTTGAGGAAAGCATAGTGGTTCTGCGGGATCTGGCCGATCGACGGGTCAGCCGCCGAGACGATCCGGAACACTTCGGCGATCACGGTCCAGGGCAGCGAGAGGCCGCCATAGGCTTGCGGAATGCTCAGCCCCCAGAGGCCGGTTGCCGAGAAGCGTTCGATCTCCGCGATGGGCAGAAGCCGGTCCCGGTCGCGTTCCGCCGCGCCATCCTTGATGGAGGCGGCGAAGGCATGAGCAGCCTCGATGGCCTGCACCGCGTTCAGCAAAGGCGGCCGGACGGTCGGCAACGGCAGCGGCGGTGCCGCGCGTGGATCGAGGGCCGCGGCCGGTGCCGTGGGCAGCGCTACACGAAGAGCCTCACTCATCGATCGAAAGTCCTTCAGCGATGGTCGACGCGGACAACCAGCCGGTCGCCGAGGAATTGCACCCCCGCAACCAAGGCGATCAGCACAGCGACCACCACGATGATGACGCCCGTGTCAAACTCATCGTAGCCGTAGCGGATGGCAAGGTCACCCAGCCCGCCCGCGCCAACGACGCCCGCCATGGCCGAAGCGCCGATCATGGTCACCAGCGTCACCACGAAGCCGGCGATGAGGCCCGGCAGCGCCTCGGGGATCAACACCTCCCGCATCACCGCGAGGCGGCTGCCGCCCATGGCCCTCACCGCCTCGATCAAACCGCCATCGACCTCCCGCAGCGAAACCTCGACGATGCGCGCGAAATAGGGGGTCGCCGCAATGGTCAGCGGCACGATGGCCGCCTCGGTGCCGATCGAGGTGCCGGCGATGAGGCGCGTGACGGGGATCAGCGCCACCAGCAGGATGATGAAGGGCACCGAGCGAATAGCGTTGACGACGGCGGACAGCGCCATGTTGATCGCACCCTGGGGCGCGATGCCGCGCCGGCTGGTCGCAACCATGACCAAGGCGAGCGGCAGGCCGAGCAATGCCGCGATCACGCTGGAGACGCCGACCATTTCGAGCGTCTGCCACAGCGCCGTCAGCAGATCGTCAAGCGAAATGGCCATGCGGCACCTCCCGCACCGGCCGGCCCGCATCCTCGAAGCCGAGGCTGGCGGCGGCGAGCAACTGGCGGGTCTCCTCGGCGCGCGGCGCCATCAGGACCTCCCGCACCGGTCCCTCCTCCGCGACTCGGCCGTCGGCGAGCACCAGCACGCGGTCGGCGATGCGCCGGGCGACGTTCATCTCGTGGGTGATGAGGACAATGGTCAGGCCCATCTCCTCGTTGATCCGCCGGAGCAAAGCGAGGATCGAGAGGGTCGTCTCCGGGTCGAGCGCCGAGGTCGCTTCGTCGCACAGCAGCAGCGCGGGGTCCGAGGCCAAGGCTCGGGCGATGCCGACACGTTGCTTCTGGCCGCCGGAGAGATGCGCCGGATAGGCGTGGGCCTTGTCGGCCAGGCCCACGAGGTCAAGCAGCGCCGTTGCCCGCGCCAGCCGCTCGGCTTTGGCTACACCCGCGAGCTTGAGCGGGAGCGCGACATTCTGGATCACCGTGCGGGTGGAAAGCAGGTTGAAGTGTTGGAAGATCATGCCGATCCGCTGGCGTTCCTTTTGCCAGCCGCGTTCGGAGAGGTTCGTGACGTCGCGTCCCTCGATCTCGATGCGTCCGGCATCCGGCCGCTCCAGCCCGTTGAGGCAGCGGATGAGGGTGGATTTCCCGGCGCCCGAACGACCGATGATGCCAAGCACCTGGCCGGCGCCCAGCGTGAAGGAGATATCGTCGAGCGCGGTCACGCCGCCGAAGCGGCGCGAGACCTTGCCGACGCGCAGTACGGGCGCCGACTGGTCACGGTGGTCCGGCTGCCAGTCGAGAACCGTCTGGTCCATCGCGATCACCAAGCCGGGGAAATGGCGCCAGCGTAGCGCTTGAGAATGAAGGCACGCTCATCGTCGGACCGGAAGATCTGAATGAACTTCAGCAGTTTCGGATCCTGCGCGTCTTGAGGCCTGGATACAAAGAACAACGCATAATGCTGGTTGCCAGCGCCATCTTCGATCAGCGCTGAATTAGGATCGCCGCCGGATGCGATGAGAAAGGTGTAGCTCACCTGGGCAACCTTCACGTCGTCCAGCGCGCGGGCGAGCTGCGGCGCTTCCAGTTCGATGAACCGCAGATGCTTCGGGTTGGAGGTCACGTTCTTCACCGTCGCGGCATCGCCGATGCCGGGCGTGAGCGTGATGAGCCTCGCCTTCTCAAACAGCTGCAGGCCCCGCGCGCGGTTCACCGGATCATTGGCGATCGCCACCTGTTCGCCATTTTGCAGCTGGTCCAGACTTTTGAGCTTATGCGAGAACAGGCCCATCGGCATCACGACCGCCGAGGCGACGGGCACGAGGTTGAAGTGACGAGCCTTGATGGCCGCGTTCAGGAACGGCTTGTGCTCATAGAGATTGGCCTCGACCGAGCCCTCGTTGACCGCGACATTGGGCGTCACCCAATCCGAGAATTGTACCACCTGCACCTTCAGCCCTTGCTTGGCGGCGAGGTCGGCGGCGTGACGCAGCACCTCCGCCATCGGGCCAGGTGTCCCGGCGATCCGCAATACCTCATCGGCGCGGGCATGGGCGACGAGGCCGAGCAGGAACAGGCCAAGCGCCACCAGCCCTGCCGCGACAGCGCGACGCCTTCCTCGTCGAGGCATCGTAAGCGCGTATTCTCCTTGGGACATACGCTGATCCTTCGTTGGTAGATTTGATATGGTGGATTACAAAATATCCTACCTAAAAGCGTTATTACCAGTCAAACCCGCGTCGAAGCGGTGCCTAAATCAGAACGACTTTGGTCTGAACGGCGCGTACCCCACCATGTCATGCGCGGCGAAGGCCGGGCATCCGCGCCTTCACCCGCGTAGCGAAGGTAAGGCGTGGATGGCATGCCTGCGCATGCCATGACGGACTATCCGTTGGACCGCGTTAGCCGCCGCACTCGCGGGCGCGTCAGCCCCGCGGTTGGATCATCCGGCCGAGCGGCTCGCCGCCGAAGATGTGGACGTGGAAATGCGGCACTTCCTGTCCGGCGTCGGCGCCCATATTGGTGAGCAGGCGATAGCCGCCTTCCTCCAACCCAAGCTCGCCGGCGACGCGGCCCACCGCGCGCCAGAACGCGGCGACTTCGTCAGCCGGTGCTTTCGCGAAATCCGCGAAGGAGATGTAGGGGCGCTTGGGGATCACCAGCACATGCACCGCCGCCTGGGGCGCGATGTCGTGGAAGGCGAGCACCGTCTCATCCTCGAACACCGTGCGGTTCGGGATTTCGCCACGCAGAATGCGCGCGAAGATGTTCTGGTCGTCATAGTTGCCGAGGCCGCTGACGGGCATGATCCAGTCTCCCTAGAAGGCCTCTCGATAGAGGGCGAGGGCATCGGCCTCGGTAACCTCCACCGGATTGTTCACGAGCAGCCGCCCTTGTTTCATGGCGTCAGAGGCAAGCAAGGCCAGGCTGTTGTCGGTCACTCCGACATCGCGGAGGCGGCGGGGCGCGCCGCTCTCATTCATCAACCGCTCCATCTCGCCGACAAAGGCCGAGGCACGGCTTTGCGCGTCACCCTTGGCCGGGCCGATGACGACATCCGCGAGTTCGGCATAGAGCGGCGCGGCGGCGGCGGAGTTGAAGCGCAGCACCGGGCCGAGCATGAGCGCGTTCGAGAGGCCATGCGGCACATGGTAGTGGCCGCCCAAGGGATAGGCGAGCGCATGAACCGCCGCGACCGGCGCATTGGTAAAGGCCTGGCCGGCGAGCGTGGCACCCAGCAGCATCGACTCTCGCGCCACGCGG
This sequence comes from Acidisoma sp. S159, assembly GCF_009766125.1. NCBI lineage: Bacteria > Pseudomonadati > Pseudomonadota > Alphaproteobacteria > Acetobacterales > Acidocellaceae > Acidisoma > Acidisoma sp. S159. Next base: position 272,032 of record NZ_LMUG01000067.1, on the reverse strand, counting down.
TTCTTCCCGTCGCGGCAGGCGGTGACGAGATGCGTGCTGAGCAGGCGCAGCGCCTCGCGGGCCAGGGCGTCCGAGAGCGGGTTCTTCTTGTTCTTGCTGGTATAGGCCTCGATCGCATGGACCATCGCGTCGATGCCCGTCGCGGCGGTATGGGTCGCGGGCAGGCCGAGGGTGAGTTCGGCGTCGAGCAGCACGTAGTCGCAGAAGAGCTGCGGCGCCACGACGCCCATCTTGGTGGTTTCGCCGGTGGTCAGGATGGTGATGTTGGTGACCTCCGACCCGGTGCCCGCCGTGGTCGGGACCAGCACGAGCGGCAGGCGGTCGCCCTGGACCTTGCCGATGCCATAGATATCGGCAAGGCGCTGATCCGACCTCACCAGAACCGCGGTAAGTTTCGCGACATCCAGCGAAGATCCGCCGCCGAGGCCGATCACGATGTCCACTCCCGCAGCCTTTGCCTGCTCGACGCAACTCAGCAACACGGCCTCGGGCGGGTCCGCCACCACGGCATCGAAGACTGCCACGGTAAAGCCTTCTGCTTTCAGACTGGCTTCAACCGGCCCGAGGAGCCCGGCGCGGACCAAACCGCCATCCGTCACAATGAGGGCACGACGCGCGGCGAAGCGAGGCGCGAGCAGGGCGCCCAGTCTTTGCGCGCCGGACCACTCGACCTGGATCGAGGGAACTGTGCGGAACTCGAAGGGTTGCTGACCGGTCGCCATGGCGCGTCTCCCGCTTGGTTTCCGCCAGTCTCCGCATAGGCGGCGCGTTGGGCAAGGCGGGCTCGCCTGCCCTAGCGGCTGGCTGGAGTGCGCAGCGCGCCCATCATGATGAGGATCACGGCCGCGATGGCGGCAGCGAAGGCGGCGACGAGAAAGATGGTGGCGTAGCCGAAGGAGCCGACGATGAAGCCCGCGAGCGGTCCCGTAACGCAGAGGGCGACGTCGAGGAAGACGCTGAAGGCACCGATCGCCGCACCGCGGCTGGTCGAGGGCACGCGCGCCAGAATCTCGACACCCAGCGCCGGGAAAACGAGGGCGAAGCCGAAACCCGCGAGGCCTGCGCCAATGAGGGCGGAGGCTGGATCACCCGCTCGCCACAGGAGCGCCAGGCCGGCGCACTCGACCAGGAAGGAGGCCAGGGCGACACGATTGCCGCCCTGGCGCGCGATGCTGCCGACGAAGATGAGGCGGGCGAGGATAAAGCAGCCACCGAAGGCCGACAGTGCGAGCGCAGCATGGCCCCAGTGTCGGCTCGCGTAAAAGAGCGTGATGAAGGAGGCGATGGCGCCGAAGCCGATCGAACTCAGCGCCAGCGCCGCGCCGTAGGGCAGGATGCGGCCAAAGACGCTGCCGAAGGACATCCGAGGGCCTGTCACCAAGCGCGTAATCGGGCCAGCGGCGGCAAAGGGTAGCGCCGCCAAACCGACGACCACCACCGCGATGCCGATCGTGCTGAACCCAGCGATACTTTGGATCAGCACGCCGAGCGGGGCTCCGAGCGAGATGCCGCCGTAGGTCGCGATGCCGTTCCAGGAGATGACCTTGGCGCTATGCGTGGCGCCAACCTTGCCGATGGCCCAGGCGATGCCGCCGGTCGAGACAGCGCTCTCACCGGTGCCAAGGCAAAGGCGACCCAGCAGCAGCAACACGAGGCTGAGGACGTGCTGCGACTGGAACAACCCACCGAGGGCGGTGAGAACGCCGCTGCCAGCGCAGGCGCTAAGCCCGAACATGACGATGTGTTTCGGGCCAACCGAGTCCGTCAGGCGGCCGACCGGTGCGCGGGTGATGAAGGTGGCGAGATACTGCGTGCTTACGGCAAGGCCGGCGAGAACGGAGCTGAACCCCAAGGGACCACGCACGAAGGGCGGCAGAACCGCGAGAGGCAGTCCGACCATCATATAGGCGGCAAAGGTAAAGACGACCGTCGCGAGGATGGGGCGATTGACGGTGCGCCATTGCCGCGACCGATGGCGAGCGGTCGTGGATCGCGCTGGCTTCGCGAGCGGCTCGGTCTCGGCTTTCTTGGTCATGCGGAAGGCATGCCTTCCTCGCTTTGCATCCTCCTGACGGGATGCAGGAGCGTGGCCTAGCGATCAAGTGCAGGGCGATCAAGCGTGGGAAAGCCGCGCCTCATCGCTAAATGACGAAAACACTTTCACGGATGGCGCCGGTGCGAACGAAATTCCTGATCACGACCCTGATGGCGCTGTTGCCCGCTGCGGCGATGGCGCAAACGCGCGTAGGCGGTGTGGACACCACCTTCCGTTTGCTCGGCGCCAATGACCGCGTGGTGGTGGACCGCTACGATGATCCCGATGTGCCCAACGCCTCGTGCTACCTCGCCCGCGCCGTTACGGGTGGTATCTCGGGCAGCGTGGGTTTGGCGGAGGATCCGTCGCGCTTCTCGATCGCCTGCCGCGCCGTCGGGCCGGTTGCCTATCCGGCGAACCTGCCGAAGAAGCAGCAGGTCTTCGCCGCCAGCCTCTCGGTATTCTTCAAGCACCTCGTCATTTTCCGGATGCTGGACGCGGACAAGAAGGTCGTCATCTACCTCGCCATCAGCAGCCGCCTCAAAGAAGGTAGTCCGTTCAACTCGATCTCGGTCATCCCGACGACGAGTCCGTAAGCGTTGTGTGCTGTCGGACTGAGCCGACAGCACAACCCCTCGCGACCTCTATTCCTCGTACCAAGTCCGCCCGTCGCGTTCGAGCAGGGCGATCGCGGCGGAGGGACCCCAGGTGCCGGCGCGGTAGGGTTTCGGCAGTTCCTCCGAAGCGACCCAGGCATCCTGAATCGGGTCAATCCAGGCCCAGGCGGCCTCGACCTCGTCGCGGCGCATGAACAGGGTCTGGTTGCCCCTGACGACATCCATGATCAGCCGCTCATAGGCATCCGGATTGCGCACCGAGAAGGCCTTGGCGAAGCTCATATCGAGGGGCACGTATTGCAGGCGCATGCCGCCCGGCCCCGGATCCTTGATCATCAGCCATAACCGCACGCCCTCATCCGGCTGCACGCGGATGACCAGGCGGTTTGCCTGTAGCTGGCCGGCGCCATGCTCGAAAACGCGATGCGGGACGCCGCGGAACTGCACCACGATCTCCGACACGCGGCTTGGCAGGCGCTTGCCGGTGCGCAGGTAGAAGGGCACGCCCTCCCAGCGCCAGTTTCCGACCTCCGCCTTCACCGCGACGAAGGTCTCCGTCATGCTCGTGGGACGCCCAAGCTCGTCCAGGTAGCCGGGCACGGGGCCTTTCGTGGAGGCGCCAGCCGTGTATTGACCGCGGACGGTGTGCTGCGCGACCTGGTCCGGGGTCATCTTCGTCAGCGACTTCAGCACTTTCAGCTTCTCGTCGCGCACCGTATCGGCGTCGAGCGAGGTCGGCGTCTCCATCGCGATCAGGCACATCAACTGCAGGATATGGTTCTGCATCATGTCCCGCAGCGCGCCGGCCGTATCGTAGTAGCCAGCGCGGGTTTCGAGCCCGAGATCCTCGGCGACCGTGATCTGCACATGGTCGATATGGGCGGAATTCCACAGCGGCTCGAAGAGCGAATTGCCGAAGCGCAGAGCCATGAGGTTCTGTACCGTCTCCTTTCCGAGATAGTGGTCGATGCGGTAGATGCTGCTCTCGAGAAAGACCCGGCCAATGGCGTTGTTGAGCTCCTGGGCTGATTCCAGATCCTTGCCGATCGGCTTCTCCATCACGACCCGACTCAGCGGTGTAACGAGGTGATGGGCGGCGATCTGCTGGCAGATTGGGCCAAAAAGCTCCGGCGACGTCGCGAAGTAGAAGACGCGCACGCGGTCCGCGCCATCCGCGAGCTTGTCCACGAGATCGCTCCAGCCGTCCGTGCCGGTGGCGTCCATCGAGACATAGCCAACGCGGGCGATGAACCGCTCAAGCACCTCGGGGTCGATATCATCCTTGGGCACGAAGTCGGTGATCGATTCGCGTGCCATCGCCTGATAGTCGGCATCCGTGAGATGGCGGCGAGAGGAGCCGATGACGCGGGCTTCGGCAGGCACCTGGCCGCTGCGGTCCCTCTGGTAGAGCGCCGGTAGCAGCTTGCGGCGGGCGAGATCGCCCGAGCCCCCGAAGACCACGATATCGAAGGGATCGACGGTGATGATGCGCGCGACCATGCTGACATGGGCTCCTTTTGACCGGAGGCTCCTAGCATACCCACAGTGCGCCGATTGACCAGCCGCGCCGCTTGACGATGCGGCCGCCCTGCCGTCAACGGGGAGCATGAGCCCGACCCATTCTCCAGCGCCGCTGCCCACCACGGAGCGCGTCACACCGCGTTTCCGCGATCTCGACCTCTGGGACAGCGCCGTCGCGCTCGAGGCTTTGTGGGAGGGTCAGATGGCGGCTGTCGCGGCACTGCGGCCCGCGCTGCCCGGCCTGGCAGCCGCCGCCGACGCGGCCGCGGCGCGTCTGGCGCCAGGGCGAGGCCGGTTGATCTATGTCGGCGCGGGAACCTCCGGCCGACTGGCGGCGCTCGATGCGGCGGAACTGCCGCCGACCTTCGATTGGCCCCCGGAGCGCAGTCTCATCCTAATTGCGGGCGGCACCGCCAGCCTGCTTAGGGCCGCGGAGGGTGCCGAGGATGACGGTGCGGCGGCCGTCGCGGCGCTCACGGCCCTTGATCCGAGGCCGGAGGACGTGATGGTCGCGCTCGCGGCAAGCGGCACGACGCCCTGGGCGGTGTCCGCAGCGACGGCGGGCCGGGCGCACGGCATGCTCGTCATCGGCATGGCGAATAGTCCTGGAACGCCGTTGCTCGCAGCCGCCGAGCACGCTGTTCTGCTCGATACAGGCGCTGAGGCGATCGCCGGATCGACCCGTATGAAGGCCGGAACCGCACAGAAGGCGGCACTCACCCTTTTTTCCACCTTGGTCATGATACGGCTCGGCCGCATCTATCGCGGACGGATGGTGGAGATGCGGCCGACCAACGCGAAGCTTGCCGGGCGCGCCGCCCGGATGATCGTCGAACTCGAGGGCTGTTCGACGAAGCGGGCGGAGGCGGCGCTGAAGGAGGCGCAGGGGCGAATCAAGCTCGCCCTTGTGATGGTGCGGAAGGACGTGGACGCGGCGAGCGCCGAAGCTCTTCTCCTGCGCCATGGCGGCCTCCTTCGGGCGGCGCTGGAAGAGGCGGCGACTTCGCTGTAGCAAGCGGCCACGACGAGACAAGGATCGGGTAGATGAGCGGCATCCCAGCAACGCAGCCTCCAGCAGGGACGCGGATCGAAACCGATTCGCTCGGCGAAGTGGCGGTGCCCGCTGATCATCTTTGGGGTGCTCAGACGCAGCGGTCGATCGAGAACTTCCCAATCGGTGTCGGCCGTTTCGCCTGGACACCGCCGGTCATCCGCGCTTTCGGCATCCTCAAGAAATGCGCCGCCCTCGCAAATGGCGAGCTTGGCGAATTGCCGGCTGAGAAAGTGGAGCTCATCGTGCGCGCGGCGCAGGAGGTGATCGACGGCCGGTGGAATGGTGAATTTCCGCTCGTCGTGTTCCAGACTGGCTCTGGAACTCAGAGCAACATGAATGCGAACGAGGTCATCGCGAACCGCGCCATTCAGATGGCCGGCGGCATTGTCGGCACTAAGAAGCCGATCAATCCGAATGATGATGTCAATCGCGGGCAATCATCTAACGATACCTTCCCGACTGTCATGTATATCGCGGCCGTGCAGGAAATCGCCGAGCAGCTGCTTCCAGCGATCACGGTGTTGCGCGATACGCTCGATGCCAAGGCGCGCGCCTACGCCGATGTCATCATGATTGGGCGCACGCATCTACAGGATGCGACGCCGATTTCACTGGGTCAGGCGATTTCGGGCTGGGTCACGCAGCTCGACGAATGCAAGCGGGCGATCGCGGCGAGCCTGCCCTGGCTGATGGATCTGGCGATCGGCGGCACGGCCGTCGGCACGGGCCTCAATGCGCATCCGCGTTTCGGCGAAGTCGCGGCGCGGTATATCGCAGACGAGACCGGGCATCCCTTCGTCTCCGCGCCCAACAAATTCGCCGCGTTGTCGGCGCATGACGCGATGGTGCATGCGAGCGCCACGCTGCGGACCTTGGCGGGCGCGCTGATGAAGATCGCCAACGACGTGCGCTGGCACGCCTCCGGCCCGCGCGCCGGGCTCGGCGAGATCACGATACCAGAGAACGAGCCGGGGTCTTCGATCATGCCGGGGAAGATCAATCCGACGCAGTGCGAATCGATGACGATGGTCGCGGTGCAGGTCTTCGGCAACGACGCGGCGGTAGCCTTCGCGGGCAGCCAGGGCAACTTCCAGCTCAACGTCTACAAGACCGTCATGGTGCACAATGTGCTGGAGTCCGTGGGGCTGCTGACGGATTCGATGCTGGCCTTCGAGCAGCATTGCGCGCGCGGGATCGAACCGAACTTGCCGCGCCTTAGAGAGAACCTTGGAAACTCGCTGATGCTGGTGACGGCGCTGAACCGCCATATCGGCTACGAGAAGTCAGCGAAGATCGCGATGAAGGCGCATCGCGACAACAGCAGCCTGCGCGAGGCGGCACTCACATTGGGCTTCGTCACCGGCGAGCAGTTCGACACCTGGGTGAGGCCGGCCGACATGCTGGCACCGAGCGCCGCGCATTAGGCGCGCGGCTTCGCAGGCGCCCTGCTGTCTCAGGTGTCGTAGAAGGCGGGGCGTGCGGGCATTTCGATCGCTTCCCGCTGACCGGTCGCTAGCGAAGTAAGCGCGGCCGCAGCAGTGAACGACGCCGCGTAGCCGTCCCAGGCTGTGGATCCCGGAGAGGATTCGCCGCTGGTTATCGCCGCGACCCATTCCTGAAGCTGGATGCGATAGGCGTCGGCGAAGCGCGGGCGCCAGTCTTCCTCAACGGGGTATCCCGACAGCCCGGCCTGGCGCAGCGCGAAAGGCGGCGCGGGCGCGAGAGAGACGGTGCCTTCCTCGCAGACCAGTTCGCCTTGCACCTCATAGCCATATTGTGAGTCGGGTGTCATTTCGATGCTGACGACGACGCCGGCTGCGGTTTCCAGCACGGCGAATTGCGGCTGCCGGGCTGAGGAGAAGCGGCTGCGGCGCGCGCTGGTCAGGGTGACTGACGCGAATTCCTCGCCGAGCAGGAAGCGCGCGATGTCCATCTCATGCACCATCGAATTGGCGATGACGAGATCGGAGGTGACGTAATCTGGCGCGACCTTGTTACGATGGACGCAGTGCAGGAAGAGGGGCTGGCCGAGAGCCCCACTGTCGAGCTGCGCTTTCATGGCGCGGTACCCGGGGTCGAATCGGCGCATGAAGCCGACATGGACGAGTCGGCGGCCCGTCGCCATCTCAGCCGCGATGACTTCCCGGCATTGATCGAGCGTGGTGGCAAGCGGTTTCTCGCACAGCACCGGCTTGCGGACGGAAATCGCCGAGAGCGTGAGAGCGGCATGGGTCGCGTCGGGCGCGGCGATAATCACCGCGTCGATCCCGGGATCCTCGATCAATGCCTCGGGTGTCGGAAAGGTCCGGATCGCCGAAGACATTTCGGCAAGCGATTTCACGCGCGCCGGGTCGGCATCATAGATGCCTGAGAGATCCGCTCCGCCGATGGCGTTCATGACGAGCCGCGCATGGTCGAGCCCCATGACGCCGCAGCCGATCAGACCGATTTTGATGCTCACCTTTGGTGCTCCCAAATCTGGAGCGATAGTGGCATGGGTTTGGCGGCGGCGCGACTTCGGGGGAAACCCGTGCGCCTCCTTTAGTTCGGTGGATCTGCTGATTTGGTTGCGGGGACAGGATTTGAACCTGTGACCTTCAGGTTATGAGCCTGACGAGCTACCGGGCTGCTCCACCCCGCGTTGGTAGCTGTGTGATCGCGGGCGGTGGTGTGCCTGCGGATTTGTATGTGTGTTGGGTGGATTGGAAGACCTGGCGGCGACCTACTCTCCCGCGCCTTAAGACGCAGTACCATGGGCGCTGGGGTTTTTCACGGCCGAGTTCGGGATGGGATCGGGTGTAGGCTCCCCGCTATGGCCACCAGGTCGTCCAATCCACCCGGCTCCAGGTTTGCACCTGGGGACGGTTGGGTTGTGAGGGTTTGGCTGGAGTTTGTGTGTGTGCGTTGTGGCGATTGTATTTGCCTGTCAGCGGATGCTGTCAGTTGGGATTGGTCGGTCCACCATTGAAGGAATGGTTGGATGATTGCTGTGCAGGATGGTGTGTCTTGTGAGCCTATCGGGTGATTAGGACCGGTTAGCTGAGCGGGTTGCCCCGCTTTCACACCCGGCCTATCGACGTGGTGGTCTACCACGACCCTCAGGGAGACCTAGTTTTGAGGTGGGTTTCCCGCTTAGATGCTTTCAGCGGTTATCCCGTCCATACTTAGCTACCCGGCTGTGCCACTGGCGTGACAACCGGTGCACCAGAGGTATGTTCATCCCGGTCCTCTCGTACTAGGGACAAATCCTCTCAAGTCTCCTTCACCCACGGCAGATAGGGACCGAACTGTCTCACGACGTTCTAAACCCAGCTCACGTACCACTTTAATCGGCGAACAGCCGAACCCTTGGGACCTGCTCCAGCCCCAGGATGTGATGAGCCGACATCGAGGTGCCAAACCTCCCCGTCGATGTGGACTCTTGGGGGAGATCAGCCTGTTATCCCTAGAGTACCTTTTATCCGTTGAGCGATGGCCCTTCCACGCGGGACCACCGGATCACTATGGCCGACTTTCGTCTCTGCTCGAGCTGTCGCTCTCGCAGTCAGGCGGGCTTATGCCATTGCACTCAGCAGCCGATGTCCGACCGGCCTGAGCCCACCATCGCGCGCCTCCGTTACACTTTGGGAGGCGACCGCCCCAGTCAAACTGCCCACCATGCAGGGTCCCGGCCCGGGATGACCGGACTCGGTTAGACATCAGAAGCGCCCAGGGTGGTATTTCAAGGATGGCTCCACCAGAGCTAGCGCCCCGGCTTCAAAGCCTCCCACCTATCCTACACAGTGCTCCCCTGATGCCACTGCAAAGCTGCAGTAAAGGTTCATAGGGTCTTTCCGTCTGACCGCGGGTACCCCGCATCTTCACGGGGAATTCAATTTCGCTGAGCCCATACCGGAGACAGTGGGGAAGTCGTTACGCCATTCGTGCAGGTCGGAACTTACCCGACAAGGAATTTCGCTACCTTAGGACCGTTATAGTTACGGCCGCCGTTTACCGGGGCTTCAATTCAGTGCTTGCACACCTCCTCTTAACCTTCCGGCACCGGGCAGGCGTCAGACCCTATACGTCATCTCTCGATTTCGCAGAGCCCTGTGTTTTTACTAAACAGTCGCTACCCCCTGCTCTGTGCCACCCGCCCATGGTTGCCCACAAACGGGTCTCGCTTATCCCGAAGTTACGCGAGCAATTTGCCTAGTTCCTTCGATATGGTTCTCTCAAGCGCCTTGGTATGCTCTACCAGTCCACCTGTGTCGGTTTAGGGTACGGTCTATACGCTGGAGCTATTTCCTGGAATGCTCAAAAAGCCGGGACAATCCAATAAGCCCCGACAACATTTCGCATTCGTCACTTCCAGCAGGCCCAGGACTATTCACCTGGTTCCCATCGACTACGGCTTTCGCCCTCACCTTAGGGGCCGGCTCACCCTGCGCGGATTAACCTTGCGCAGGAACCCTTGGACTTTCGGCGACAGTGTTTCTCGCACTGTTTGTCGCTACTCATGTCAGCATTCGCACTTCCGATACCTCCAGGAGGGGTCACCCCATCTCCCTTCGCAGGCCTACGGAACGCTCCGCTACCGCATCAAAGACAGCTACGTCTTTGACACCCGCAGCTTCGGTACGTGGCTTGAGCCCCGTTACATTTTCGGCGCAGGATTTCTATTAGACCAGTGAGCTATTACGCTTTCTTTAAAGGATGGCTGCTTCTAAGCCAACCTCCTGGTTGTTTTGGAATTCCCACATCCTTTCCCACTTAGCCACGATTTGGGGACCTTAGCTGGCGGTCTGGGCTGTTTCCCTCTCGACCACGGACCTTAGCACCCATGGTCTGTCTGCCGGGCTATACTTCTGGGTATTCGGAGTTTGGTTAGGTTTGGTAAGGCTTTGGGCCCCCCTAGCCCATCCAGTGCTCTACCCCCCAGGGTAAACACCCGACGATCTACCTCAATAGATTTCGCGGAGAACCAGCTATTTCCGAGTTTGATTGGCCTTTCACCCCTAGCCACAGCTCATCCCCGACTTTTTCAACAGGCGTGGGTTCGGCCCTCCAGTGCGTGTTACCGCACCTTCAGCCTGGCCATGGCTAGATCACTCGGTTTCGGGTCTTCTACCTGCAACTATATCGCCCTATTCAGACTCGCTTTCGCTACGCCTACACCTACCGGCTTAAGCTTGCTGCAAACAGAAACTCGCTGACCCATTATACAAAAGGTACGCCGTCACCGCAGTTGCGGCTCCGACTGCTTGTAGGCGTCCGGTTTCAGGTCTATTTCACTCCCCTCATCGGGGTGCTTTTCACCTTTCCCTCACGGTACTTGTTCACTATCGGTCACCAGGGAGTATTTAGGCTTAGAGGGTGGTCCCCCTACGTTCAGACAGGATTTCACGTGTCCCGCCCTACTCAAGGACCTACCAAAACCTCACCGCATACGGGGCTATCACCCGCTATGGCCGGACTTTCCAGACCGTTCTGCTCGATTTCAATAGGCCACTGGCCTGTTCCGCTTTCGCTCGCCACTACTGACGGAATCTCTGTTGATGTCTTTTCCTCCAGGTACTGAGATGTTTCAGTTCCCCGGGTTCGCCTCATGACCCTATGTATTCAGATCATGATACCCTTGCGGGTGGGTTTCCCCATTCGGATATCCATGGATCAACGCCTGCTCGCGGCTCCCCATGGCTTTTCGCAGCGTGCCACGTCCTTCATCGCCTCCTGGTGCCAAGGCATCCACCGAACGCCCTTCTCATGCTCACAACCACGCAGATGAACAGCTCGCGCCACTCACCCCCATCTTGCACAGGAACCATCCAACCCCGTCTTGCCCGGACCTCTCCAGACAACCGATCGATGAACCTATCCCCATCCCGATGCCACCGATCTCCATTCAATGCGAGAAACACTGAATAAACCCGATGGACGTCGCCACTTCGCACACACATAGTCCACGACATGATGTTCAACCCCGAAGGCTAGGCGCCCCCAAGATCGGCGATCATGCCGCCTCCACGCTTCTGAACACTTCCCGGCTGCGGGGACTCAGCACTCGCGTGCCTCCTCCGGTCAGACTTGCAGCCGGCGCGTCCAGACGCGCCAAACCCTGATTCACATTTCAAAAGACCATTCCGCCCGCTCTCCAATCGAAGAACAAACGGATCGCACCGCATGAGCCGGCACAGCGCCTCGCGGCACCGCTCCTAACCCTTGCGAAGACTTTCCCACCGCGACGATGGTCAGAACACCAGCCCAACCAACCCACCCAGGCTCACCCGAAGGCTCCCATGGAGGTGGACGGATTCGAACCGACGGCCCCCTGCTTGCAAAGCAGGTGCTCTCCCACTGAGCTACACCCCCTCACAGGACAGTAACAACCAGAAGAAAAAACCAGGGACCAAGTGCTCAGCACCTTATCTCAGAACAAAACTCCGAGAAATACTTGGTGGGCCAGGGAGGATTTGAACCTCCGACCCCACGCTTATCAAGCGTGTGCTCTAACCAGCTGAGCTACTAGCCCCCTACTCAGTCATGGTTCGCACGATGCACAGCATCGCACAACTCCAAGACAGAGTCGTCGCGGGGAAGGGATATGTTGATGGCGCCCAATCGAAGACCAGGCGACCGAGCCGCTTCCAGCATCCGCCGGAAGCAATTGGACACCGTTCCAAACCTCGACATCCGAAAATGCCGCAGGAAATCAGAACAGTTCCTTGAAAGGAGGTGATCCAGCCGCAGGTTCCCCTACGGCTACCTTGTTACGACTTCACCCCAGTCGCTAACCCGACCGTGGTTGGCTGCCTCCTATTGCTAG